>NZ_CP083387.1:4289184-4901925 GCF_020042345.1 Arachidicoccus terrestris | reverse complement strand
AATACTTATGGACCTAGACAGTCTGCTAGAGCTGTGATTCCAACAATTATTACTCAGTTGTTAAATGGTGTAGAAGAAATTAAATTAGGGGACGTAAATCCGACAAGGGATTTACTATTTGTAGAAGACACTGTAGCTGGCTTTATCGAGATTGCTAAGAGTTCAAATTTAATTGGTCACGACTGCAATATAGCAACCCAAAGTGAGGTTTCTATTAAAAAGCTGGCTGAAATTTTAATTGAACTTGTAAACCCGAAGGCGAGAATTGTTCAAGATAATATTAGACTTAGGCCGGAAAAGTCGGAAGTGTTTAGGCTTTATGGTTCTAATAAAAAGATTTTAGAAAATACTAATTGGAAACAGAATAATTCCCTTGAAGATGGATTGTTAAAAACAGTAGAGTGGTTTAGAATAAAAGAGAATATTAAGTCGTATAAGCATGATATATATAATATTTAAAGAATGATTATTGCAATTACAGGAGCTAATGGATATATAGGGTCTCAATTGGCGCAAAAATTAATAGCTATAGGCCATCAGGTGCAAGTATATACAAGACCTAAATATGATGTGATTGAATCAAATTTCATTTTTAATGAAGTAGATCATATTGTTCATCTTGCCGCATTGACTTCAGTAGTTGAAAGTTGGGAGAATTTCTCAGACTATATTAAAGTTAATGTTATTGGAACTCAAAGAATATTGGATTCCGCTAGAAAAAACAATACCCCTTTAACGTTTTTGTCGTCGTATGTTTATGGTCAACCTCAATTCTTGCCAATTGACGAAAGTCATTCACGGGCGCCATATAATCCGTATTCACTTACTAAAATATTTGGCGAAGAGTTATGTGAATTCTACCAAGAAGTATACGATCAGACTATTTCAATAATTCGCCCATTTAACGTTTATGGACCGGGGCAAGGTACTAGATTTGTAATTGGATCAATTATTGATCAAATTTATTCAAATAGTAATCATATTTCTCTGAAGAGTTTAGAGCCAAGAAGAGATTACATATATATTGATGATTTATTATCACTAATATTGAAAACAATTTTGTTACCGCAAAAATGCATTGTAAATGCATGCAGTGGAGAGTCATACTCGGTTGAGGAGCTTGCAATAATTTGTCAAAAGGTTTCAGGAATTAAAAAGAATGTTATCTCATCAAATAGTAATAGAAAAAATGAAGTAGATGAAATAATTGGTTCAAATTTAAAAGCAAAGGAAGTATTTAATTGGGAACCAATAGTGGGAATTGAAGATGGAATTAGTTTGGTGATTCAAAATATTAAAGAGTACGTCAATGGTAAATAAAAGAAGTTTAGAATACATTTCGATTTCTGAAAATGCAACCATGCTTGAGACTATTAAGAAAATGGATGCTGTAGTTAGGAAATTACTTATTGTTTTAAGCGATGAAGGAAAGTTCATTGGATTGGTAAGTATCGGAGACATCCAGAGAGCAATTATTAAAGAATTTGAAATGGGTGACCCCATTTCAAGTATACTTCGCAAGGATTTTATGATTGCTCGATCTTATCACAATATTGACGAAATAAAAGAGATGATGCTTGGAAAGAGAGCAGAGTTTATTCCAGTAGTTGACGACAATGGAGTTGTAAAGCATATCTGGTTTTGGGAAGATTTTTTTGAGAAAAGAAGCCATTTTTCGAATGAGTTAGAGGATGTAGCTGTTGTTATTATGGCTGGTGGTAAAGGAACTCGCCTGAAGCCTATAACAAATATTATTCCAAAACCATTAATTCCAATTGGTGAGAAGCCAATAATTGAAATTATAATCGAGAAATTTTATGCTTACGGTGCCAGGTCTTTTAATTTATCAGTGAATTACAAAGCATTGATGATAAAGCAATATTTTGAAGAAGACTGTAAGAGGAGCTATAATTTAAATTATGTCTTTGAAGATGAACCATTGGGGACTGCAGGAAGTCTTAAGTTACTAAAAGAAACAATAAACGGTACGTTTATTGTTTCTAATTGCGACATTATCATAGATGACGATTATGCTGAGATTTTAAATTATCATAAAGAAAGCAGGAATCTTTTAACAGCAGTTGCTGCGATTAAATCTTATTCTATACCATATGGAATAATGAATATAGGTGAAAATGGATTACTTGAGTCTCTTGAGGAAAAACCAGAATATAGTTATCTAATAAATGCGGGAATGTATATTCTAGAACCGAGCCTGCTTGAAATAATTCCGTCGAAGCAATTTTTTCACATTACTGATTTAATTGATTTAATTCAGACAAAAGGAGGTAGAGTAGGAGTCTACCCCGTAAGTAGTGGTTCATGGATGGATATTGGCGAATGGAAAGAATATCAATCAACCCTTGAAAGGTTTGGGGAGCGTATAGTGATTAAGTAAATATATATATAATTTTATTTAGAATGAGAGTAACATTGGTAGCAGGTGCAAGACCCAATTTTATGAAAATTGCTCCGATAGTCCATGCAATAACTAAATTTAGTAATTCTGGACATAATATTTCATTTAGATTAGTTCATACCGGCCAACACTATGATAAGATAATGAGTGATGTCTTTTTTGAGCAATTAGGAATACCAAAGCCTAATTCTAATTTAAATGCTGGGAGTGGCAGCCAAGCGGAGCAGACAGCAGCAATAATGATTCGCTTCGAAAAAGAATTAATTGAGAATCCGACCGATCTGGTAGTTGTAGTGGGAGATGTAACATCAACTATGGCCTGCGCTATAGTAGCACAGAAATTGCATGTTAAAGTTGCACATGTAGAAGCGGGAATTAGGTCGGGTGACTGGTCCATGCCTGAGGAAATTAATAGATTAGTAACAGATAGTATTACGAATTATTATTTCACGACGTCAATGTTGGCTAATTCTAATTTATTAAAGGCGGGAGTTGATCAAAAAAATATTTTCTTTGTTGGAAATACGATGATTGATACGCTTCTTAAACAAATGCCATTTTTCAAAAAACCAAAAGTTTGGAGTGAACTCCGTTTATGTCAAAAACAGTATTTAGTTATTACTTTACATAGGCCTGCGAATGTTGATTCAGAAGGCCAATTAAAGAAACTCCTAAGTACTATAGTCTCATCTTCAAACGATATTCCTTTAATTTTTCCAGTTCACCCTAGAACTGCAAAAAAAATTGCCTTGACTGGGATTTTTGCAGATAATTTACACATGATTGCGCCATTGAGTTATTTAGAATTTAATTATTTAGTTCGGAATTCGAAAGCAATCATAACGGACTCTGGGGGAATTACTGAGGAAGCAACTGTAATGGGAATTCCTTGTATGACGCTAAGAGACAGTACGGAGAGACCTGAAACATGTACAATTGGTACTAATGAGTTGTTAGGTACGGACCCAACATCTATTCCTCCAGCATTTGAGGTTCTGTTTGCTGGAAAGTGGAAGAAAGGTAGCATTCCCGAAAAATGGGATGGGAAAGCAGCGGAAAGGATAGTCGAATCACTCTTAAGTTTATAAAGATTATAATATTTAATTATTAAATGAAAAAGATATTATATCTGACATTTTATTTTGAACCAGATCTTTCTGCTGGGTCTTTTAGAAATACATCCCTCGTCAAAGAGATTGCTAATCAATCAATTGGGGATGTTGAAATAGATGTTTTTACAACATTACCTAATCGGTATAGTTCTTTCCAAGCAGCAGCTAAACTCGAAGAGCACATAAATAATTTATCGATTTACCGTATTCGAATTCCCAAACATCAGAACGGTATGAAAGATCAAATATATTCATTTAAGCGCTATTTTACAGATGTTCAAAGTAAGATTAAGGGAAAAAGTTATGATTTGGTCGTCGCATCTTCTTCAAGATTATTTACCGCGTACCTGGGATATAAAATAGCGGTTAAAAACAAATTGCCTTTATATTTGGATATCAGGGATATATTCATTGATACGATGGAAGATGTTCTAAAAAATCCATTTATAAAAATCGGAACTATTCCTCTTTTGAGAATTATCGAAAATAAGGTCTTTTCTTACGCAACTCATATAAATTTAATATCCGGAGGCTTCAAAGATTATTTCAAAAAGTTTAAAGGGCCAGTATTCTCGACATATTCTAATGGTATTGATGATCTTTTTTTAGATTTACCTCGCACAAATGAAGTTGACATTCCCAATAGGACTAAAGTTATTACTTACGCGGGGAATATAGGAGAAGGACAAGGATTACACAAAATTATTCCACAAGCAGCAAAGAAGCTTGGAAACGATTTTTTGTTTCAAATAATTGGCGATGGAGGGGCTAAATATAAATTAGTAGACAAAGTTGAGGAGCTGGGCGTTAAAAATGTTGACTTGAGAAACCCAGTAAATCGACAACAATTAATAGAAATATATAATAATTCCGACTTTTTATTTATCCATCTCAATGATTATGAGGCATTTAAAAAGGTATTGCCTTCTAAGGTGTTTGAATTAGGGGCGTATGATAAGCCTCTAATTGCTGGGGTTGCAGGCTTTGCAAATAGGTTTATAGAGGAAAATATTTCCAATAAAATTTTATTTCTCCCAGGGCAAGTAGATGAAATGGTGAATCAATTAAAGGCATACGAGTATAAAAATCAATATAGAGAGGAATTTATTAATAAGTATAAAAGAAGTACAATCAATACAAAGTTGGCGCAATCAATTCTTTCTTATATAAAATGATCGATTTGTGATAATTTTATATTTACTTTGGATACAAAGTAATGAAATTAATGCACCCTAAAAAGATACTACATGTAGTTTCAACTGCTGATTTTATTGACCATTTCCTTTATGATAATATAATCTATTGTAATAAGGGTAACTTCGTTGTTACCGTCGCCTGTACGCCAGATGAATTGTTGTTTGATTTGGCCAAATCAGGTGGTTTTAGTGTTGCGAGTGTAAGAATTAATAGGTCGTATACTCCTTGGGCGGATTTAGTTGCTGTTAGGAAACTTAGAAAGTTAATTAGGAAAAATAAATTTGATATAGTTATAGGACATACCCCAAAAGGTTCGTTACTTGCAATGATTGCGGCAAAGTTAGAAAAGGTTAGAGTAAGGATTTACTATCGGCATGGAATCTTATACCAAACAGCTTCAGGTTTTAAAATGAGTATTTTAAAGGAGCTTGAGAGGTTAACAGCTAGATGTGCTACCGGTGTAATTAATGTGAGCAAGTCCGTCGAGAATTTTGCGATCAAAAATCGCCTAAATGCTTATGAAAAGAATATATTTCTTGGTACCCATGGCTCTTGTGGAGCATTTGACCCCCATAGTTTTTGTAAGAAGAGTATCTCACCTCTAAAAATCAGGGAGCTTAAGAATCTCTTCTCAATTAATTCAAAAGATATTGTGATTGGCTATTTTGGCAGAATGGTAAATGATAAAGGTATTAATGAATTGATTGTGGCTTGGGAGGAGGTGACAAATAAATTTAATAACGTAAAATTGTTGTTGGCTGGTGAATTTGAAGAGCGAGATGGTCTTCCACAAAAGACTAGAGATAAAATAAAAACTGATTCTACGATAATATTTCTTGACTATTATAAAGAAATAAAGGTTCTTTATGCACTTTTGGATATTTTTATATTGCCTTCATACAGGGAGGGCTTGCCAACTGTTGCCTTAGAGGCTTCAGCAATGGAGATTCCAGTTATAACAACAAGGGCCACAGGATGTATAGATGCTATAATTAATAACGTGACAGGCTTATTTTGCACCCATAATTCGCAAAATATTGCAAAAAAAATCACGTTTTATATTGAACAACCTGAGGTCAGAAAAATCCATGGGCAAAATGGTCGAAATTTTGTCTTAACACACTTTGATCAACGTGTTATTTGGGAAGAATTTGTGAAAAAGGTATTAAATATATAGTATTCATTATCAAATACTTAAATGACAGAGATAATACTATTCTCCTCATATTTAGCTTTAATTAGCTACTTTATATATTATTTATCAAGAAAGTTGTTTTCAAAGCATTTATTTCTTTGGATATTTTTCGCGTTTCTGTATAAGGTTATTTTGGGGTGCATTTACGGAGCATTTTACAAAAATCAAATCCCCAATGCTGATACCTGGAGCTTTTTTTTTAATGGGTTAAAACTAAACCAGTCAAATTGGCAGAATATTTTTAATGTTGATTCTAATATGAACTTTCGTTTATTTTCAGCTAATTCATATTTTAATTATTATAGATATGTTGTAATGGATGCATTATCTGCTATATTAAGTTTATTATCAGGTAGTCGTTATTATGTGAATGTCATATTCTTTAACTTCATCACTTTAATAGGTATTTTACGATTATATTTGTTTTTTATTAACTTAAATCCTAGTTACAAAACTGCTTTTTTTTTGATATTATTTTTTTTCCCACCATTTGTGTTTTGGACAAGCGGTTTTCACAGGGATGGCTTGTTGGTTTCAGCATTGGGTTTTTTTCTATTTAATCTTCAAATGTTTCTTTCAAGCCGAAAAGTTGTAAATTTGTTAATTGCTTTTGCATCGGTGGGCTTAATGTTATTTATGAGAAGCTTTTGGGGAGTGTCTTCCTTAATTGTAGCTATAATTTGGCTCACTATAATAAATTCTAGACAGAAAAGGATTTTCATAGCTCTAAGTATATTGTTTTTAATATTTTTACTTTTCCTTTTTGGGCATGCATCGAGATGTATAAATATTTTGAATAGTTTGGTAGAAAAACAACAGGCATTTTTAAGTTTGCACGGCAATTCTGAATTGCCAATGACTCGATTATCTAAAGAGCCTATGTCGTTTTTGATGGCATTCTTAGACGGAATGCGCAATTTATTATTTAAACCGTCTTTAAACCAAATTTCAAAATCGCCATTATATTTTTTGGTATTCCTAGAAAATTGCTTTGTTGAACTTCTTTTTTGTGGAGCGATATTTTATTCTATAAAGAAAAGGATTATTTCTCCTTTATCAAAAGTTGGAAATAATATGTTATTGTTATTGGTCCTTATTAATTATTCAATCATTGGAGTCACGGTTCCTTTTTTAGGGGCTATTGTCCGTTACAAAGCACCTTTTGAAATTTTATTAATTATGGTTTTAGTCCAATTTATTCCAATCAAATCTCTTAATAAACTAATCACACTAAAGATTTAAAAGCATCTAACTCGTTAAATTTTGATTTAGATTTAATGTTATGCGTAGTTTCATTTTTGTAATGTGATATTTTTAAATTCGAGAAAATGTTGAATTATGGATTCTTTATGGTTCTTTTTGATTTATGTAACAAGAAAAATTATTTGTATTGCTCGTTTACTTGCAAAGGAGGACGTAAATATACATAGATTTGGAGAATTTGAACACTTTTCGAATTTAAAGCGGTCTTTCACCTGTTTTGTACTAGAATTGCATAATACATAAATTTATTTCGTTTTAGTAAGTGAAAAAGTTACTTAAACTCTATATCTTATAAGGTGCTTTTCAATTTTTTTATTTTCTCATTGAATAACCTAGCAAAATGAAAACCAATTTTATTATTTTATAAAATTTTTAATGCGATATTTCATAGTAAAAATGATTGTTCGTTTAAAGAACAAAAAAGAAAGATTTTTTCATCTTTTAATTCTTTTCTTTGTATACGGATTTGTAAAATCGATCGTTTATTTTGCTCCGCTGTTTTTAAACAATACATTGTCAAATGTCCATGAATTTGGAAGATTCGAATATTCATTGAATCTAGGCCAGACACTCTCAACTGTTATAGCTCTGGGTTTACCATATGCATACGCATATTTCGTATTTAAAGAAAAGGAGGCGGATCTCGATGTTATTTTTCATAATATTTATTTAGGTATCGTAGTAATTTTAGTTGCCCTGGGATTTCTATTTCCTGATATATTCGAAAGTCTTTCTTTTAATGCCGTCTTAATAGGAGTTGCCTTATCTAATCAACTTTTTATAGCAACTTACTATAAGCTCAAAGGGCGAAACTTACTGGCGATAATTATAGATTGCGGTATTTACATTGTGCTGTTGATCTTCACTTTTCTGATTTTTAGAAAATATGTCGAATATAAACTTTCCCTATGGTCCTACTGTATTCTCGGGTACACAATTTTGATGGTGGTACGTTTTCATTTACACAATATTGGTAAGTTTAAGTCTATTCAAAAGTATGATTGGATACGAGTATTAAAATACGGTTTTTTAATTGTTATTACCTTGTTTTTAACTTCTTTACTAACAACCAGTACACGAATTTATATTGAATATTTTATCGATTTTAACTCAGTTGGTATTTATTCGTTATTTATTAGAGTCGCTTCTGCCATTATAATTTTTCACCGGGTTGTAGTAATAATTTTATATAGAAAAATATACGGTGACAAGCATGCGAACCTAGATGATTATTTTGCCACACTTATTATACTGGCATTAGGAGCTGGTTTTTTATTATATATAACTATCCCAGCTCTTGCACCATATATTATACCTACCTTTTCAAATGCCTATTTGCACTCAGGTAACCTATTTTTTTGGACAATACTACAAGCTGTATGCTGGACATCGGTGGCTTTATTGGAACTGATAATCTATAGGGAAAATATACTATATAAGTATATTCCTTTACTTTTATCCATACTTGTAGCCATGCTATTGGCGTTGTTTGTTTATCATCATTTTTTGGGAATTTCTGGAAGCGAAATTGTCAAGATCAATGTGCTGGCAGTACTTCTTATTGCCTTGTGTCAAATTTTATTAATAAAATCTCATTCGTTTTATTATAGAAAAACATTGAGGGCCCATATAATTTTGACGCTTGTGTGTTTATTTGCTCTCTTTTTCTAAGAATTATGTATGTCGTCTTTTTAATAATCGGATATTTGACGAATGACGGTTCGGATTTCGTGGCGGTGAGGACCTTTGATCAGATTAATTTTAGTTCTTGCTTAAATATGACTGTCTTCGTTTCAATAAAAAAACATTTCCGAGTGCGATTTGAAAGTTCAATTAATTGACAGAATTTGATATTTTATATGCCTTTGTTTGTGAATGCCGGACTAAAAACTAATGAATGAAAGAGAAGGGGAAAATCAAATCTATAATAGCCATCAGAGGAGTTGCGGTAGCATTGGTTATGCTTAATCATTTTTTTAGTGAAAGGGCTTTAGATATCAAATCTGATGGACTGGCAAGCGCAACCTTACCTTTAGGACATATTGGAGTGACTTTGTTTTTTATAGTGTCTGGTTTTGTTTTGCCTTATTCTATGTATAAATCAGAATATGAGATTAAAAATTTCCCACGATATCTATATCGACGAGCCGTCAGAATCGAGCCACCATATATTGCATCTATTTTTCTTGTCTTGCTTTGTATGTATACCAAACACTTAATTGGACAAACGGTAAATTATTCTGGAGGATTAATAGGTTTTTTTTCACAGTTTCTCTATCTCAATGACATATTAGGGCTACCTTGGTTGAACATTGTATATTGGACATTAGCATTGGAATTTCAGTTTTATCTACTTATTGGGTTGCTGTTTCCATTGTTAAACAGGTATAATTCGTTTAAATTGTTGATTGCCCTTGTACTAATGGTTTTTTTAAAATTTTTAAGCACTCAACATAGTTGTGTGTGTAAGCTCCCCTTTAAATAGAACGAGTTAGAATTAGACAAAATTGTTTAATTTTAAACCGTTCAAATATGAAGAAGAATCAATTTAGCGCGACTCAGATCGCTAGTATTTTAAAGGAGCTTGATGGCGGCAAAAGTGCCGAGGAAATAAGTCGAGAACGTGGCGTAAGCAAAGCCACACTCTATAATTGGCGTAAAAAGTACGGTGGCATGGAAGCTAGTGAGATGAAACGGGTGAAGGAGTTGGAGGAGGAAAATACCCGCTTAAAACGTATGTATGCCAATCTGGCAATGGAGCTTGATGTCGCTAAATACATAATCGAAAAAAAGTTGTAAAGCCTTGCCACAAAAGGGCTTTGGTAGAAGAAATACGTAAGGAACTGCCAAAATCAGTGAGCAAGGCTTGTCGGGTTCTCGGTTTAAGTCGAAGCGTATTGCACTATAAATCAATCAAAGATGACAGCACTTACGTGGATTTACTTCGTAAGCATGCTGAAGATCATCCTCGTGAGGGTTTCTGGAAGGCTTATGGCCGCATCCGCAACCAGGGTGTCATAGTAAATCATAAACGACTCTTTCGCATTTACCGGGAAGCTGGCCTGTCTCTTCGTCGCAAATGTAAGCGCCGCCTGCCCAATAGAGAGAAGCAGCCATTAGTTGTTCCGGAGACCTTTACACAGAGCTGGAGTATAGATTTCACCAATGACGTTCTGAGCAATGGACTTAAATTTAGAAGTTTTAATGTTATTGATGACTATAACCGTGAAGTATTGTACATAGAAGTTGATTACAGCTTAAAAAGTAGCCGTGTAGTGTGGGTGTTAAACCACCTAATCAACCGCTACGGTAAACCACAGAATATTCGTATGGATAATGGCCCGGAATTAATAGCAGGGTTAATGACTCATTGGAGCGCAGTAAACGATATAACTTTTCAGTACATCCAACCTGGCAAACCCATGCAGAATGGCTATATAGAGCGATTTAATAGGACTTACAGAGAAAATGTACTGGATGCTTATATCTTTGAATCGTTGGATGATGTAAGAGATATCACAGATGAGTTTGTAAAAGACTATAACCACGATCGGCCACACGACTCATTAGGAGGTCTTCCACCGGTGAGGTACCGGGAAGAAAGCGGCCAAAAATTGATTGGGGGCTCGTTCCGCTCCGGCTACGCCTCCGCTACACTCGCCCCCAATCAATTTCCCCAGGAGAGGGAAGAAATCTAATCTCTAAAGGTTCTATTTTTGGGAAGCTTACAGAAGAAAGGAATTCTTGCTTATATGTTATCGAAAGATTTGATTGACTACGACGAAAATGTCGGCAATGAATTTATGCTGACATGTCATGATGGTTCCAATGTTACATTCCATCATCGCGATCTTATAAAAAGTATTGATGTATTAAGTAATGTGTTACAGAATAACAAGCTTGGTGGCAGAATGCACTGTCTCGTACAATACCGATTAAGAGGTGAAATTGGAGATGCTGCTAACCAATATTTTGAGTCATTGAAAGCCCGGTGCCTGAATAGCAAAACTCTTCATGGATATAAAAAGAGAATAAGCAACTTCGTAGAATATCTTTTCGAAATCGGTATAGACAATGTTCCGGGAATTACCGAGGAGGCGATAGTAAAGTATATTGAAGATCGCCAACACCAACAGGCCGAGTATATCGGTCATATAAGGCGATTTCTGTCTTTTCTTTTTTCTGAAACTATCATTCCCAAAGATTATTCTTATTTACTGAAATCAATTGGCAACAGCATTAAACGGGTGAAAGCTCCTTCATTTTATACCCCAAATGAAGTAAAGAGAATCGAGCAATCGATATCTCGCTCAGATAATGTTGGAAAACGAAACTATGCTATGGTTTTATTATGCTCCCGCTTAGGTCTGCGTGTCTCTGACGTGGCGAACCTAGGTCTAAATAATATAAGCTGGGATGACAATGCTATAAACATAGTACAATATAAGACCGGTAATCCCCTTACTCTTCCACTTTTACCTATAGTAGGTAACGCAATTATAGACTATCTACGATATGCACGACCCAAGTCCCAGTCTATTAATGTATTCTTGAGTTGTCGTCCCCCATATCGCGAACTTAATGGAGCAGCGATTCATGGAGCGATTCATGCTATTTTTAAGTCTTCTGGAATTGAGTTAGATGGCAGGCATCATGGAGGGCACGCATTGAGATTCAGTCTGGCACAAAGAATGTTGGATAAATCTACACCAATCCCAATTATCTCGGAAACGCTGGGACATACCGAAATAGATACTACGAGCACCTATGTAAAAATAGACTTGTTGCATATAATGGGGTGCGTGCTGGGCGTACCGGTAGTAGCGCGTAATTTTTATACGCAAAGAGGAGGATGGTTCTATGACTAATCCGTTTAACTATCAAAGCGTATTGGCTCCCTATATGAAAGCCTTGATTCGCATTAAGGAATCTTGTGGTTTTAACGTCATATCTACAAAATGGACTTACAAAGAATTTGATGAGTTCACCTTACAATATGGCTTATCTGAGCCGGTTATTTCTAAAGATCTAATAGAGAATTGGGCGAAGTCAAGAACAAATGACTGTAGCAGAACATTTTATGGGAAATGCTCTCGACTCACACAGTTAGCCAGGTACATGAATGAACATGGTGTGAATTCTTATATAATGCCACTTCCGAAAAATAGCAACGACCGAGGCTTTACGCCCTATATTTTCACGGAAAAACAGATGCAGGAGATATTCTGGGAGTCTGACAAAATCCTACGCGAGAGTCACCGAAAAGATGACCCAATCATAGCCATTCCCTGTCTCATAAGGCTTTTATACAGTACGGGCCTGAGAATCACAGAGGCTATTTCATTAAGGAATATGGATGTGGATCTTAAAAGGAATATTCTGAAAGTTGGAACATGGAACGGTACTAAAAACGGTGAGGAACGTTTGGTCCCGATATGCAACACTTTAAAAGAAAATCTTCAGAGATTTATATACTACCGAAGTATGCTTCCTATAAAGGGTATTAGTGATGGCGAAAGGCCATTCTTTATCAAATTAAATGGCACAGCAGTCTCTTCACAAAATGCATATAGATGGTTCAAAAAAATATATACAAAATGTGGAATTGCATATAGAGGTGAACGGTTTGGCCCTCGTGTGCATGACCTTAGGCACACAATGGCAACCCACTCTCTTGCAAAATTAATAAGAGAAGGAGTAGATATTTACGCTGCCCTCCCGTTGTTGTCAGCCTGTCTGGGGCATAAGTCTCTTCACGCCACAGAAGGATACGTAAGACTCACTTGCAACGAATATCCTGAATTACTGGAAAAATGTTCTTCACTAAATAACTTTATATACCCCCAAAAAAAATGAAAACGAATAATTTAGCAAAATATATAACTGGATTTCTTGGAGTTTATCTCCCCCATGAACGAAACGTTAGCTCAAATACTATCTCTGCATACCGAGATTCATTTATTTCCTTCTTTTCCTATCTGAGAGACGAAAAGAAAATAAAGGTTGAAAAGGCAAGCTTGCCAGACATCAACAGAGATAGTGTGATTGATTACCTGCGGTGGTTAGTAGAAAAGCGCGGAAATAGCGTTGCCACACGCAATAATAGGCTATCCGCAATTCATTCATTTGTATCATACCTTCAGTATGATTGCATAGAATACTCAAATGAGTGGCAAAAAGTCATGGCAATTAAAAACCTGAAAAAGGAGCATCCGGTTCCGGCACACTTTACCAAAGAAGGTATAAAACTATTACTGGAGCAACCAGATAGTACGTCCTATAAGGAGCTGAGGCACCTTGCAGTACTCGCGTTGATGTATGATACTGGTTGCAGGGTTCAGGAATTGGCCGACCTGACCGTAGAGTCATTAGGAATACAATATAAGCCCTACTCGATCAAGATATATGGGAAAGGAAGGAAAGTTCGAATTGTACCACTTTCTGACCATATCGTTGAAATACTTAAAAAATACATAGACAGGTATCATATTGAGTATGAGACAGAGAAGAAAAGGCCAGTTTTTTGCAATAGCGCAGGAAACAAACTCACCAGAGCTGGAATAGCTTATATCTTAAGAAAATACGCAGATATGGCCCGGGCGTGTAATCCTAGCCTTATTCCTGATATTACCAGTTGCCATCAACTGCGCCATAGCCGCGCAATTCATTTGTTACAGTCCGGAGTGAACCTGGTTTGGATAAGAGACCTGCTGGGGCATACGTCGATTCAGACTACCGAAGTTTATGCAAGAACTGACTCAAAGCAGAAAAGAGAGGCTATAGAAAAGGCATCCGAATGCCTTACGCCTCCTCAGGAAACCGGGGAATGGGTCGATAATAAAAATCTGATTACGTGGTTAAAAGAATTCGGGAAGAAATAGCTGAAACGATTATGTAAAGCCCAAATGGAAAGTCGATGCCTAAATCGTTATCACGCATGGCTTTTTTCACAGGGCTTTACATAATCATATAGTATTCATAACCATTATTATGGAAAGCTTTCCATAATAATGGGGAGTCTTTGAGAAAAAAAAGAAGGATTAAATAATTTATTAAGTCAAATTAGTATTATTGCATTGGAAAGTGGCCCAATAACCTCCGTTATTTTTGGCCCAGCATCAACCGAAACAACTGGCCCAGTTTGTCCGAAATAGATAGTGGTGCTTTTACTTGTTTTTCATAAATGGAAGAATGTATTCAAATTCATGCGGCAAATGTAGGGGAAATTATTTTAAATAGCTGGTTGATTGCAACTGACTTTAGCATTTTTTTTATTGGACTTCCCGTGTAGTACTTGTTTTGAGGTTGGCAGGCCTACTTGAAACGGCGCACCGGCTCGTATCACCGACGATTGTTATCTTCCTCGGTTAGCTGTGCTGATCCGTCGATGTTTATTCTGATCTTTTATAACTTGGCTATGTTGTTTAGAAATGAGACCACTGACTTATAAAAGCTGTCCATGGTAATTGCTATTAAAATCTTCAAGTTAACGGATACGGTAATCGGCAGAAAGGGCAGGAGAGGATGTCTCAAAATTTCGAGGCATCCCATTCATCTTAATTTGAATAAATGTATGGATCGGTAAGAAAGTCGGAGGCTGTCGCTCTGGGTTCAAGATATTTGCCATAGCTTTTCGTTATTATGTCCGCCCTATCCGCATAGGGCGGAGAACAATCGCCTGCCGCCTGATTAGTTACCAGTTCAGCGTCCCACTGAACGGAATGATCAAAAGGATATCGAGCAATTTGGTTGGATCGATTTTTCCTTCTTTGAGCAGGTCGTCTGGAACGTTCTGCGCTTTAAGGATCCATGGATTTCCTTTACCGGGAACCTCTTGTGCTTCATCACTGTCTGAGACAGGTAGCATTCCTGTTTTCTCTACCCAGGCGGTGGCGGAATTATTCATAAAAAAGGAGGGGAGTCCTCCTTCATAGCCATCTTGTAAGACTGGTACCAGGCCGATTTCCCCTGCTTCGTTGCCGAGTCTGATGGAGCTACTGTCCAGGTTGGCCGGATACATCTGAGAGATCAGTTCAAATGCGAGAGAATAGACTTCATCAACTGGGTTTTGACAAAAGTCAAACCACGCACTGCTGTATAACTGTCGCAGACTAAGATATTGCCATCCCTGGTAATCCTTGAGCGGTGCAAGGTCAGTCACCTGAGCAGCGAAGCTGCTTCCTGCGTCTTCGGCAGTGTAATCTATGGAAATGATAATGTCACTGATGGAGCGGAGCGGAAACTGATTGCTTGCCTGCGGAATACGCAGGCTCCAGGAGGACACGGCTCCTGTTCCTTCAAACGGCAGGTATTGTTCGTCGTTAAAATTGATCTGGAAGACACCACTGTCGTTTATCCCTGTAGAAATAATGATTTCCTGGTTCGGATTCCAGTTGACCCGCAGTGAACCATCAGCAGGTGCCGTATCAGTTAATCCCAGTAAATATTCTACTGTTGCGATGTTTGGTTTTACCGCAACTTTATTGCCCGTTTGGATAAGTGTTGCGTGGATATTCTGATAGGGGCCTACAACTGCCGGAATCGTGATGGATAGTGATTTTATTTTCCGGTTATAATGGCCGGGAAAATCCAGATCATAACTCAGTTCACTCAGATCAAAACGGCAGTCGCCGGTAGCAATAAGCCTGAGCAAGGCCTGAGGGTTGTTCTGGCGCATTGACCAGGTCTTGCGTATGCCAAGTTTTCGGTTGTTGCCGCCGATATAGGCATTTTCCATTTGCTGCAGACTCAGCAAGAGCGCATCCCCCGACAGGAGTCCCTGGTAACCTGCATTCCAGGCAGCGGGGTTGAGGTAGGACTGGTTCAGATTAAGTTCATATTGCAAGGCGGTTTGTGCACTTTGCGCGAGCGACCATGCCAGCTGGAACATCTGAAAATACAAACTGGATAGTTGCCCGGCCATCCACTCGTAAAGCTCTTCATTGGTGAACTTGGTCTTGAGAAAATGATAGGCTTCCTGGGATTGCTTCAATTCCGTTTCACTCAGTTTGGCCTCGGTATGGGCGGCTTCCAAGGCAAAGTTATTGGCCTGGATCTGCGCCTGGATTTCTTTCATCTGGTTGCCCGCGATTCCCCTTTGCAGATTCCATTCCAGTTCGCGGCGGACATAATGGCCCATTTGCGCCAGGGCTCGTGATGTGGCACCTAAACCGTCGGCACTTTCCTTAATAAGGTTACTGGATGTATTGACAGATTCTCCGGCATTTATGCCACCGT
This sequence comes from Arachidicoccus terrestris, assembly GCF_020042345.1. NCBI lineage: Bacteria > Pseudomonadati > Bacteroidota > Chitinophagia > Chitinophagales > Chitinophagaceae > Arachidicoccus > Arachidicoccus terrestris. The sequence goes on along the minus strand of NZ_CP083387.1, from coordinate 4,885,502 downwards.
CAGCCAGCCCGAAAATATTGGGAAGCAGATAGGCGCCCACGGCCAGGGCCCGTGCGCCCCTGGCAATTTTTTGCGTCACGAATGCGCTATCAGCCAGTAATAAGGATAGGCCTTCAAGCGGACCGATTGGATCGTACATCCAATCCCGATAGGTGTTATGGACATATACGGCATTTTCGTAACTGGTTCTTAATCCTTCTGCAATGTATTGAAGCTGGTTGATCTGACTGGATTTTATCTGTCCGGTAAGCGCATGCAACACCGGTTGGTAACCCGCCTGCATTTGTGATAGGTGCTCTGCATCTTTTTTCTCGAAAGCTGCCAGTAGTTCACCACCCAGTCGCACGACTTCTGCCGTAACTGATCTGGCCTGGGCGAGCATATAACTGAACCGGAACCAAGGGACGGCAGGAACGGTATTGGAGGTGGCAGCGGTGGACAGGCTGCCTCTTGCAGCCGCTATGGCCAGTGCATTCGGATCGATCGGTGCCGCATATAGTGGAATCACATTCGGAGCACCGGTGATGGTCAGGCCATGGCGGAGTTTGTATAAACGGTCAGCCACCAGTGCCCAGTATTTCAGCAGTTGCTTATTTGTGGGAATACAGAAATAGGCGTCCAGTATACTCTGCACCTGCTGCGGTAGGGTGGCATCTGATCCCAGTCCGGACAGCTGGTTCTCCATTTCGATGAGAAAAGGCGGCACATTGGCGGCGCCATATTCGAGTTCAATGCTGTTGTAATTTACCGGTTGCTTAGGCGCCTCAGTCACCTCTTTGACCGGGGTGCGGCCCAGCAGTGTATTAGCAAGTACATAACGCATCGTTGCGTCTGAGAGCGTTTCCCAGGTATCCTCCGTAAAAAGAGCATCACCCCAACTGATGAGGTTGTCGATATAGCGCATGAAAGTAGCCTTCTGCCAGGAATTCACTCGCAGGCGGGCTAGGGTATCCGGATCGAAGGGATCATATTCATACACCGCCATCTGTAATGCAGCTGTGTAGTACTGTGCAGGCTGTAAAAACGATTGTTCCCATGCATCTCCACTCAGAATATGATACAGTGATTCGGCATTGATGCGGCGGAAGGGCCGGAAGTTCCAGAAATTGCTATTGAGTGATAGCTGTGGATAATCCTGATAGATCTGCATGATCTCGCCACTAGACAGCGGGTGATCAAATAACGTGACCTCTGCGATAGATCCGTCAAAATATTTGGTGGGTACTTCGCCGGCATCGCCGCTGCCGATAGAGAATGCTTTCTGGGTATTGCATGTATAATGCTCACATACCGCAGGCGCTGTCGTCACCAGCTGGCCATTCATAAATACGTTCGGATGCTTACCATTGTAGGTGGCCGCCACATAGAGCCAGGTACCTGTACCAGTGTAATGGGGGGAGGCTACGTTCACCCAGCTTGAACCCGAATTGCCGATATATAGCGCGAGATACCAGTTGTCGCTTCCGGCCCCCCAGATAGCCAAGTGATAGCCCGTAAAGCCTTTCTGGGAACAGGCGATGGAATAAAATGACGTGCTGGACGGAACGCTGTCTAGGCAGATCCAGGCGGATATAGTGAATTCCGGCGGATTGAGCACTTTCGAATACGGAACAGATAGGTAAGAGGCTGCTGATGGATCAAAGCTCCAGACATCGCGCGGCTGGTTCGAGAATGGAGGTGTCTGTTTGGAGAATGTAGTGAGATTATTCGCAGTGGCGGCTTCCCGGCCCGTCAGGTCAGGAAAATGATCGTTGCGTTTCCGGTTCACGGGCCAGTAGCCCACCGGCGTTGCCTGGTTGGTGGGATCAAAAATATACTGAAACCATTTTTCCGCTGCATCGAATTTCTGGCCGGTACGCAGTTTTTCGGCAATGAGATAAGGCGCATAGAAGAATACTTCCCAGAAATAAATACCAAACGCGCCATTAAAGTTCATCAGGTTTGAGTCTGGCAGTATCACCAGCTCCGTCGGATGAAAGGCGGCCAGGCTTTCTTCAGGCAGGTATTGTATGGACGGTTTGTATAGTTCGTTTATGCCTGCCTTTGCGAGAATGGTCATCATGGCCTGGACTGAATCCGTGTTGATACGCACAAAACGCATGGCCGGGAAATCGCTTGTTGTCAGCGGCGACTGATTGTAGGAAAGCTGCAGCGTCGTCGAGCTTGACTTTGTGACGACCAGGCAATCGGTGATGGTGTTACTGAGTGCATCTGGCAGGATTAAATAAGATTGCGCGCCGGTATTGAACACGAAGGCACCGGCCGAATTGCTGACTGGCCAGATGCTGGTGTTCGAACGCGGTAACCCTGACAGGACGCTATTTCCCAACGCTGTTTGATATAAAAGTTCAGCCTGGGGCGCTGTAAGCGCTGTGTCGTGCAACCGAAATCCGAACGCATAACCGAGAAAATAGCCAAGAGACAAAGCGCTCGTACTCATGGAAGGTGTCGTGACGGTAGCGCCTATTATATCATCGACGGTGGTATTGCCTATTCCATTCGCATAAATTTCAACACTTTCTATATTCACTGAAATCGTGATAAAGGACCAGGCCTCTTTTTGAACGGTTGTGGATACGCTGTGCATTGTGGCTCCGGCGTCCATGACATAAATCATATTCAGACGTGCCTCGTCAAAAGAATACATCAATGCGAGGATCTGACATTTCGGCGTGGTATTAACAAGGGTACTTCTCATAATCGGAACCATATTCACGGGAGCGGTAAATGGCGTCAATGCAGGAGCCTGGCTGCCGATCTCAGGTAAGAAGTACAGCCAGAAGCTAAAGCTATATGCCGCTTTCGACAAGTTTGGCGTCCAGTCAAATCCGATTTGCGCCTTCGTAAAGTTGAGAATGGATGCGTTTTCAAAAGGAGGATATAATCCTGTCTGAAAGACAAGGTCTCCTCCTAACAGTGCATTTTGACCTGAAATTATATCCGTTACAATATTACCATCCTGGATCAGCTGCTCGTTATTGACACAGGGCCACCAGGAGCTAGGTAGCGGCAGTCTCGGAGATTCAACCAGAGATGAGGTTATTTCAAAAAGGAGCCCACAGCCCTCTGGCTCTGCGGCTAATGTACTGGAAAGAAAAGAGGCACCGGTGGTGTCCACCGCAATAAAATAATCACGGACGTTCAGCGAGGCGTCGAGGAAAACAGGCGGCAGAACCGTGGAATATTTGCCTATATTCGAGGAAGTAAATTGCGCCGCCGCATATAATGTTGTCTGAAAGCGCTTTTCTTCTTCGTTCATGCCGCTATATATTGGCTTTGCTATCGGTGTGGGGAACGCCGGGTCACAGGCGACATAGGGCCCTAGTATAACCATAACGGATTGGGGGGTGTCAGCTGTTACCGCAATCGCCTGTAGTTTTACTTTATTCCACTCGGCCATTTTATAAAAATCCAATGCTTGTCCAATGGAGTCTGTCATCTTTGCGCCCGTCAGGCAACCTTCATAATATTCAATAGTTATGCCGGGACCCAGCACTTGTACCAGTATGTCTTTTTTGAGTACGGCAGGTTCGATCCAGTTGTTATTGAAATCGCGGTAGGAATAGTATATAGTAGCGTACACGGTCGTGTACTTAGACTGATCGGCGTCGGTATTGACAATATTTGTCTGTTCGACCCAGAAGATAAACTGGCGACCGAGCGCAGCGATAGTGGTTGCATAGGCGGAATTGATGCTCAGTCCGATCTCTTGCCAGGGGCTGAACTGCATCTGGGTGGCGTCACCCGGTACTGTGCCATTATCTACAGTTTCTTCACTTGTTGTGACCAGTATGGTGCGTGTAAAGAAAGCCGCCGGCTGCGTTCGCGACCGGGCCACCAGAAAAAGTGTATTTTTTCTGGTGCTGTTCGCTGTACCCGGTAAGTCGGTAACAATCGGATCAAGATAAGCGTCGACAAGCTCGAGGCTGGAGACCTCGGATATCGATGCCAGATACGTCGCAAGCGCCTTTTTTACATTATCATCGGTAATCTGCCCCTTGGATATATCGTTAATAAATTGTTCGAACTGAGTACTCTGGAATTTGCGCAGGGTGGGGTCGACATAATTCTCGGGATACAGATAGACTTCCCGGTTGGCCTGCCAGACCCGGTAGGTGCTCATCCATTTCCACCAGATCTCCGGTATTTGATTGACCGTTCCAGGCTCTAAGTTGTTGATGATGCGGTTCACGTATAGTTGCAGGCTGTTCATGGCCGTCACCATCCAGGATGTTTTTACCTCTGGTGACATATTGACGTCGATAAGCAGGTATTCGTATAGCGACTGCTGGCTATTGACACCGCTGATGCCCGTTTGCAGTTCCCAGATCAACCATGCGCAAAGTACTTCGCGCAGCTGGCCTGCCAGGGCAGTATTCAGGGTTTCGACGGCCGCGCAGCCGGATTTTCCATTGAGCATTGCTATGGCAGCACTCTTTGCATCGGTATAGATCTGCCAGTATTGTTCACTTTCTCCGGATGTAAATAAACTGAGTGAGGAAAGACTACGCAGCAGGTTCAGCGTGGTAATGCCCGCCGCGGATTTTTCTTCAGCAGCCATGACCTCAGATAGTTTACGAAGGCCGGCCACGGTATTGAAATTGATTTGGCTGAAATAGGGTTGGCTGACGATGAGATTCAGCTCAGCGAGGTTCCATCCGGTCAGCTGCGAAAGCAAACTAAGCTGGTCCGCGGTGGGCGTAGTTGTGCCGGAAACGGCCGCCTGCCGGAAATAATCCAGCAGGCCGGTTGTATCGTTGCACAGGCGCTGTAAAGACTTGTAGTCAGTCAGTGTCATTAATTGCCCGATACTCAGAAACTCAGTGCCGTAAGTAACGGACTGGTCACCGATAAGCTGTGAGTAGTTGACGATACCGGCCGCTTCCGGCCCGGTGAGCTTTAGCCAGCTTGTCATGGCTGTATTTCGCTGTAACACCGACAGATAGGTGCTTCGATCTTCTGCCGGCTGGCTGTCGGTATTTAAGAGCAGATTTGCGTAGTACGGGTATGGGACGTAGGGTGGGTGGGCAAAAATAACCGAATTGTCTACTTCTCTGGACGTTAAAAAGCTGACGCCAGACATAGTATCCGGGCTTATGCCGGCAACTGCTGCAAGGGACTTCACGACCAGGAGATTTTGTGCGGCAAAGCCGTCACTGAGTAATTGACAGATTCGCTGTAATTTAACCCATATGAGGACAGATTGACCTGGGGTTGATGACTCGCGGGCATTCGTGTCCTTAGCCGTTGGATTGGTAAAAGTATCCAGACTCAAAGACCTGTTGGAAAAGGCATCGAAACTGGCCGCATGCTGCTCAGGCGGAAAAATACGGCTGATCGTTTCGGGGTTGGCGTTTATTAACGGATAAAGGAACTCAGGCGTCAGAACGGTTTCATTCATGAGTACTACGCCGTTGCTGTCGATGACTTGTGCAGCCAGCAGCTGATCGTAAATAGCCTGCGCCGCAGGGGGCTCGATGTGATCACTGATAAAGCTTGCCGGGGTAATCAATACCTGGGCGGCGGATTGCCTCATGTCTGCAAGCGCTTTGTCCACCGTCTGGGTGTCGGCTAAACGCAGCGCTTTATCCGGTGCTGCGGAAGAACTTAAATAGGCAAGCTGCATGGTTGTGAGCCTGGCCTTTCTCATCCATTCTGCTTTTTCGCATAAACTGATGACTTCTGCTATGGTCCAGATTAATTTGGTATTCGTGAGCTGGATATCCATTATTGAACTTAGCTGAATAAAGTCCGGCACGCGCATGCGCAGCATTTTCGCAAAACGCGCAATGCGGTATAGTTGCGAAAGTTGTGGAACGGTGAGGACAAGTGCTGTAGCGCCTTCTGTTATGACAGACTGGATAGTGGCGTATAAGTCCTCAGCGGAAATATTGAGTGCCGCTGCCAGCTGGTTGGACAGGCGCTGATCTGCTGAATCCGTTGAATCCTTATAAGTCCAGGTCAAGACCGGTGAACAAAAAAGCAGGTTGGCGGCATATAGGGGCCGGTAATAATCTGGCTGCTCAGGGTTCTCGCTACCGGCCATCAGCGGCGGTGTATTAAAAACTTGGTCCCAGAGATCTTCCGGCAGCTCGCCGTTTCCCCGGCCGTATGTTTTCATGTCATACCAGAAGCTACTCAATTCGTCAAGCGGGATCTCGTATCGTTTATGCAGCGCAGATATCTGCCCTAAGGATTCGATCAGAGTATCGTTTACAGTCAGCTGTGTGGGTATATCCAGAACGCCTACCACGGATTTCAGCACCCAGTCGAGTTCTTCGTATGTCCAGCCGGTTTGTGCCTGCAGCCGGATGTATACGGCCAGCTGCGACAATGCGGCCGCTGAAAGCGCCGACCCGTCACTGAGACATAGCTGCCGGCCGCTTTTTGTTGTAAGGTCCGGGCCCGAAAGCATTATATATTGACTTTCAGAAAGCAGACCGTTCAGAAAGAAATTATGCACGATAGTCGGGAGGGTCTCCGGACGGCCGCCGAGCGGCGCTGAGTCATCAAAGGTAAAAGTTGCGTAGGAGCCGGAGGCGTCATAGTGGTGCGGGCCAAGGTCATATGCGGTTTTCCCTTCGGGTTCATTCAGGGGCCAGTAAGCATATAGTCCCTTTTCTGCATCCTGGTTCAGGCGGTCATACATCAACTCTTTGATTTGTTGGCCGCTGCGGGCATAGGACCAGAGGCGGAGTTCAGTTATCGCACCACTATAGGAACTCCCTGAAATATAACCGATGCAAATAGCGGAATCCGTTACCAGGGCGGGTTGCGCCGGCATTGAAAGGGTGGCGTCTAGGACGCCGTTTATATAGATCGAACTCTCCCCGGTATCCACATCCCGGGTCCAGGCGATATGTGTCCATGAATTCAAAATAAGATCTGAGGTGGAATAAATGACTTTGGTCTGGGTTTCCTCTACCTTATAGGAACAATACAATTTATTATTGTTCCGATTCAGGTAAAACTCTTCACCCTTTCCTTTGCCTAAAATCGACATGGGTGCGTTTACGCCGCGGGGGTAGACCCAGCATTCAATGGTGATCGATCCGCCTAGTGTCGCATCTGAAAATTCTTTCGTGTGTTTATTCTGGCCGCCATAATCCTGCAGGACATAACTGCCCGTGCCTCGATGAAGTTGCTGATAAACGAGCGATTCCAGCTGCTCCGGCCGAAGGCCGGTCTGGCGCATGAATAGTTGCTGACGGGAAAGCGAAGCGCAGATATCCGCCTCGGCAATACTGCTGTCATGGAATCCATACAGATCTGCCAGAGAAACGGTGCAAGAGCCGGTAACCAGTGACAACTGCTCCGGTGACAGCTGCAGCGCTTCGGCCGCGGCCTGGAGAGGCGCCGTCTCGAGTAGTTTGTAGAGAGCGGCCAGCGGGATCCCCAGTGCTTCCATGGCTGCACGGATCTGCTGTAATGGCTGGTTGTAGGGGGCGGTAAATGGATAGACCCTGGAAGCCAGTGTCTCCTGGGGATCGGATCCTTCTGTGTAATTGACTTGCAGGTTTTGCTGCAGGATAATGTTTACAATATCCAGATAACTGACTTCCGTGTCGGCGGTGCGGCAATCCAGCGGGATCGTCCATAAATCCGGACGGCGGTAGGCTAAGGTAAAAAGTTTTTCCAGCGGTGGTGTTACGTATTGGGTCACTACCCGCATCAGATCCGTAAAGTAGGCGGCCGGACCAAAGATACTCTGGCATTCGGGGCAGTCACAGGTAAGCATCGGGCCAAAGAGGCGCTGGTAGTCGGGAATGCCTTTTTGGAAATCGGGATTCGTGCCTTCTCCCGACGGGTCGATTACCGCCATTGCCGTGTTTTTAGGTGCTGCCAGTGCCAGCTCAAAACTGCCCCGGCGGATGCGCTCAGCGTTGCTATAAATCTTTGCACACAAGGATTTTGGATTCTGGATCGTGTCCAGCGCGGCCAGATCCGGCAGGACTTTTTGCGTAAAATCCTTTTCGCCGATCGCCGCAATATGATGCGCGCTGTGAAATCCGAGCGATTCCAGCTTTTCCGCGACCTGTTCATCCGGATATATTTTCAGCAGGCGCTGTCGGATCCGTAAGCTTTGCAATAATAGTTTCCGATCGGCATCCTCCGGCCAATTGTACTGTGCGAGTGCGTCTGCGTCGAACAGATCGGCCGTTTGAAGTTCGAGCTTGGGATTAAGCTCACAAAAATTAGCATTGTTCATATCTTCGTAGTTAAGCTTCTTTTCTATTTAAATCCTGATCTTTCCATGACATAAACAATGGATCTAGGTCAGGGTAATCATCTTTATCATCTAAAACGCTAATGGCGACACGCATTCTGTCCAGCACGTCAGTTTCAAAAGGGTCCGCTGTTGATGAAGTAAATCCGGGATACATTTTCTCCGCCGATTCAATCGGTTGAAGCCTTGTTGGAATACCACCGTCCTGCAATGTTTTTATCGACTTTAAGAACATCATTGATTCATCATTATCAAACCATGTTAAAGTATTTCTTACTTGGTAAGGTTTTAGAAATTTGACGCGCAATGAGACTGCTTCGCCCAATTCCGCATGCAGAAATTCATTAAAACTTTTTATAGTTTCCACACACCCCAGGCAAGGTGAATAATTGATCCGCAAACTAAAGACATCTTTGCCTTTTTGCTGTTTGCCGGTATTTACAGATCGGTTTGGAACACCAAATCGAACAAGGCTGTTTGCTATGTTTCCTCCCTCTTTTTCTACAGCGTCCCTGAAAGAAGATGTTACCCAGTCTTCAGCATGAAAGTTTATTTTTTTGCCTTTCTGATTGTCGGTGCCTATATCCCGAAAGGTTAGGTGACTTTTCGCAGATCCGTTTGCGCCCATTAAAATAGGCTTTCCATTTACCTTCAACTGAGCATAAACCTTTCCGCCCTTTGTTACATAATTGCGCTTGACAATATCATTCATCGGATCGGCACTCACAGGATAGAAAGTACCTTTGGCTGCCGTTTTTCCCCTCAGATCCGCTTGCTTTGCTAAAGCAGTGGTATCCCCGATAGGCTTTTGGTCAGGCTTTTTTGGCTTTTTTTTCCTTGCCAATGGGCTACTATACTTTTCAATTCTTGCTGCTCTATCGGCTGCTGTTTGATCCTGGTAGGGAGTCGCTTTCCCCATTCCCGTCGGATCATTATAATTCACCGGGTTGCTGCTTACATATTCATACAGATTCGTTCCGTCTACCGGACCTGCAGGGTCGGGACTCATCCAGCGGGACAGCCAGGGTGCATAATAGCGCGCACCATAATAATAGAGTCCGGTTGTCGCGTCTTTTTCTTTACCACAGAATCTGAGTTCTTTTGAATCGGCTTCCAGTTGGCTACGCGCCAGGATAAACGAGGTTCCGCCATATACATAATACTGCTCGAAACTGAGGAGTTCCCCGGTTTCAGTGACTTCCATCGTCACCGAATCAAGCGGATCACAAAGCTGGAACCGGTATTGTATATCGCCCGCCGAGATCTTGCTTTGTCCGGTGGGAACAACGGCCCAGATATGGGTGATGAGGGCAGGGGCTGCGCCATCATTAAGGAGGACCGTATGCCTTTCAGATTTCAGGTTTTGAGGTGGCGTTGATGGGGCATTAGAAGGCGCAGTCCAGCTGCGCACTTCCTGGTAACTGCCAAGGTAAATTTTCTCTGTGTATTCGATCTGTGTTCCGCCGTTTATGGCACGCTCCGTTACCTTGCGTACTCTATCGCCACTGATGTTGTACTGATAATATTCGGCGTCGTTCAGGGTATACTGCACGCCCGTTTCGGGATCAGTTATTTCCCGGGCGATCGATACCACACTGGATATATGGTTGAGATAATTCCAGTTGACCGTTGCTGTACTGCCGGGGCTCAGTGTCAGCAGGTTGCCGTTTTGGTCATACCGGAATGCTGTCAGATCGCTGTGTATTCCTGAAGGATTGCCAAAATATACAGTATCCAGGCGGTTACTCGTTTCTTCCATCGTCAATACCTGGCTCCAGTTGCCGCTGGCCGCGAGGTGCCGTTTTAGTATAAGATTGTCGCCAAAATCGTAGCTAAACCGCTGTGTGTAATTCTCCAGGTTCTGCAGATCACTGGCGCCTGTAGCTTTCGACGGGGGCAGGCCGATTTTTGGCGTATTGTTTTGTTTCCCCACATTCAGTCCTGGTAGCGTACGGCCTTGGGCTGAGATGATACGGTAGATCGGATCGTAGCGGTAGGTACTTCGTGGCGCTACTTTCTGGTTCTTGTAATAGGCTACCGCACTGCGCTGATCGGTGGTACTGACGGTATGACCGGCCGGATCGTAGCTATAGGAAATGTCCTGTAATACCTGATCGTCCTGAGGCGTATTTTCGACATTTCGGGTGGTATAGGTGCGGATCAGTTGTTGGGTGAGTGTATCATAGGTGTAGGAACAAACAACGCCGTTGCCGTATTCGACCCGGGTCCGTTTGCCAATGGCATTGTATTGAATGTTACGGATGACGGTCTGCCAGGGGAGGGGTTCACCGGAAACCAGGTTCAGGGTTTTCTGTTGGCTGGTGACAGGCAGACCGTTGATGTCATAGGTAAAGGCTTGCTGGCTGCCATCCGGCAAGGTTTCGAGTATCACCTGCCCCTGGACATTGTACCTACCGGAGCGGGTATAGCAGGGCGCGCTTAAAATAGCCGTTTTTTCCTGCTCCGTCCAGTTGGACGGGGTTTTGTAACCCGGTCGCAAATAGGTTTTGCCTTGCACGGGTGCACCGTCCAGGCTATAGGCTTCGATAACGGATAACCCCGACTCATCAAAATCCTGATAAGGTTTTCCCATCAGGTTATAATCAGCTGCGCCCGCAGTGGTTTCTCCATAAACCGTCGCCTGTACAAGGTTGGCAAGTGGTGTCTTTTGATCGCCGCCGCTGACATACATGGACGTTGGGCGTTGCAGGTTGTCATATTTGTTGTGCGCCTCCAGTCCACGGCTGTCCCAGGAGCGTACGGCGTTGCCTGCCATATTGGAAAGTGTCCACCGGATACCGGCGTCGGCGCTTTCCGACTGCAGCACCTGTCCGTTCAGTCCGTATTCGGTCCGGAAATTAAACAGCAATCTGTCTTCCCGTACCATTTTTAGAAAGAGACGGGGATCGGCACTGTATAGCTGCCGCCCCTGAGCGTCATAGACACCAAGTATTGTCATGCAGCTTTGGGCAAGATAGTCTTCTAGGCGACCGCCGTTTTCCGGAAACTGCTCCAGAAAAGTCTGGTGAAAACCGGGCTGGTAGGGCTGAAAGGCTGCTGTAACCCATGCACTGCTATCATCTGGGTTTTGTCTGGCCAGGTAACCGGTTGTCAGTAAGCCGTTCCAGGCTTCCTCCGGGGTCATGGGAGTGGCCACGGCCTCGGGAATGGTGGTGGGGCTAATCGCTCCCAGATTGCAGGCAATTGTTCGGATGGGGTTGCCAAGATTATCCATTACGACTTTTGCAGGGGTATTGTAGCAGGGCACCGCGGCATTGAGTGCGTGTAATTCTTCCGCCTGCCATGGTTCGGGATCTGCCGGATAATGGGCGGTGAACCCCTTATAATACGGTGAATCAATGATCGTGTCATTAAAGTCATAGGAACTGGTTTCCCAGGGCGTATAGGCTGATTTGGAAAAGAAGCCTTTAGGCGAATCGGTGCGGATCACCCGGCCTATCGGATCATAATGGATTACGGTAGGTGGCGGCAGGAGCTTTTCGTCTATAATTTTCTGCTGGTCCTCAAAATAGGGCGTGGCGCTGAAGTATGGCTGATACTGCTCCACAGGCATGCCTTTGTTGTTATAAATGATATAACCGCTGATCAGCCAGCGCTGCTCCGATGGGTCAGGTGAGGGAAGGATACCTGCAGTCGATTTTTCTGACGCGAGCAGGACCGATTCTCCCGGTGTCGTTGTAGCTTTGCTTTGCAAAACAGCGCCCATTCCATCACTATAGACAATGCTGATCGGTAACTGAGGGGTTGTATCCGTGGTCGCTGCACCTGCCGTTTCCAGTTGATGCACATGCAGGGTTCGCGTAACAGTGATGGCACTGAGCGGTTGCTGCTTGTTTTTCCAGGCAAAGCGATCGTAATAAAAGTACGTAGTGGCCCCTTGTAGATATTTATCCGGATGCGCAATGATGTCACCGAATGTGGCTTCCGGCTGAATAATGTATTGATCCATGGGGAGATCACCCGTATCGGCACCGCCAAGCTGTCCGTAAATCGTTGTAGCGATCACCTGGCCGAGCGGATCGAAAAGTACTTCAGAGATATTATTATTGGCATCCACGGCCCGCACCGGCGACATCGCCTGGTAGTCGTACCGATAATGCTGGTCAAGGGATATGGTTTTGGAAAGTATGGATGAGGTTTTGGTGACCATCAGGTAATAGGCATCATAGGCCACCTTCTCATACCCGTTAAACCCGTTTTCGTCGAGTATGCTTGCTGGCAGCAGATCCGTAATAGTGGCTTTGGTGGCAGAAGGTTGGTAAAATGCGGTTCTGGTCCAGTTGTACAGCTGCATCTGGCCGTAATTCCACCAGTAACCATCGCTTAATACATAGCCGCACTGCTGGCTGAGCAGTGCTTCGTTTACCTTATCTCCGAATGAACGTGTTACCTCATCCGGATCCAAAACCGCTGCTTCTGCGTGGTGCAGCAAGGCAAGTCTCGTGGTTTCTCCGTAGGGTAGCGGCGCATCACCGTCATCATTCCAATATACATTGCGGGTCCAGCTCAGCAGGCGGCTCCATGGTTGCTGAGTAGGTGCTTCAAGCGGTCCTTTGGGATGGCGCAAGGCCGCTTGAACCTGTTGGCGTAAATCGCCCTCGGTAAAAGGTGCATCAGCAGGCGCCGAAATACCCCCGATTTCATAGCTGCGGGTCTGCCAGTTAATACCCAGGTATTGCCAGAAGGTATCCTCGGGGCTTACGGCGTCATGTATGGTGTTGATATAGGCGGCTTCAGTCGCGATGATCCGCAATGCTTGCTGCTCCGGATAGATGACTGCTCCGGTTACACTCCGGCGGGGAAAGCTGATGGCGGCGCTGAGTAGGGGATGACCGTAGGGATCCATCCGGAGTACTAGGTTCTGGCTAATGCGGGGGTCTTCGGGAACGCGGTCATATGCATAGCTTAGCTCGTTAATGATTACCGGCAGGACGCTGCAGTAGCGGCCGTTGAGTCGGGGCTGTATCAGGCGCACCTGCACAGTGGACATCGAAACCGTGTAGGGATGATCAGCCAGGTTGGATTGATCCTCACCGTATACTTCGCTGCGGATCGTCTGCCCGGCAAGTGCGCCATAAGCCTGCCTGATAGCGGAGGCATCCTGGTTATTCCAGACAGTACCCAGTTCAAAGGCGGGGATGCACCACTGCTCGCTGTCTCCCTGATAAAACTCGTTTTCATATTGCTGGCAGATGGCGGGTGTTTGTTCGTACGCGCCGGTAATAAACCAGGACTTTGTATAAATGGGCGGCATCCATAGGTCTTTGTCCAGCAAGGCTGCCGCTTTTGAACCGGGTGCCGCGGCGGCCTGGAACTGTTCATAGGTTTCAGTGTCCCAGTTTTCCACATATCCGAAACCCCGGAACACGCGCTCGGTTGTATCAAAATAACCATCGTGATAACGATAACGCTGGGTGTAGACCGCTCCGGTGATCTGATCGACTGTTTTGCTTTCGTTCACCACACTCACCGCAATGGGCAGACGTGTTGGCCAGATCCGGCCCTCCTGTTTATCGCGCAGCTGCTCGATAACAGATGTGGTATAGGTCAACTCTGACAATCCACCCACACCGTTATCGACGCGCTGCAGCAGATAGGGTTTCTGTTGATTGCTAAAATCATAATACAGGTGTTTCACTAGTGGATCCACTACTGTAAAGATAAGTGAAGTCGTGCCGTAACCACTGACATCACCGGCCGTAATGGCCGTGATGTCAGAATAGGTGGCCGGAAAAACGATATCCGCCGGATCGCTGAATGAATGGCCACTGCGGTTGAACCAGATACGGGCATAGGCAGGATAGCAATACACGATATCGGTGGCGCCGCTGCCGTCAGCATCAATTAGAAATACACGTGACGTGTCAAAGAGGCCATCGATAAATGGCGCGTTGGCAAAGTTGACGGCCTCCCCGAACCTGCCATGCCCCAGGCAAGGCCAGACGGTCAGGCTGCCGTTACGCAGGCAATAGCGGTGGGACAGTCCGTCGCCGAAAAAATCGGAAAAACCGGACAGCTGTTCTGCTCCGGGCTGTACCGTCGCCGGGAAACCAGTAGGTTTCAATGCGTAGGACGCCTGTGCAAATCCGGTCTTGCCTTCAGAGGGATAATATTTCAGTTGGGTGTTGTCAAAAAGCAGCAGATCGCTACGGCCGGTGCCGCTGAGATCAGTCATTTCTTTTTCAGGCGACAAATATTCTTTGGGAAATTTGTCAAACGGCTGAAATGGCTGCCAGTCTGCCCGGGCCGTTTGTTCGAAAAAGCCGTTAGTCGTTCCGTCGCTTACAACTAAGTCCAGTACATTATTGCCGTTCAGAGAGGTAAGCCTTGACTGTCCGGACTGCAGGTCACTGAATATAGGGAAGCTATCCAGTAGGCGCATCGGCGCGTACTGACCATTACCCAGTGGTTCAAGATAACCAGTAAAGCTGTCACTGCTGTATAGTAACCCGTCTATGCCGATGCCGTTAAGATCAACGGGGATAAAACCTGCCGAATCCAGGTAATCCGGTGCATCTGCCTGAAGTAATTGCCAGTTTGAACCCAGTGGGTTAAAACCCTGATAACTGAATTCCGGTGCCGGTTCGTCTGCGATCCACATCCGCCCTGCCTGCATACGGTAACCTCTGTTCACGATACGTTTTATGATGCTCATTGACGAAACCGGCGTCATATCATAGTCCGGAAGCAGCGCTGCTGTCGTAAAAGGAACCCCGTTATTCTCTTTCGTAAAAGAATGCCGTAGGTATATGCCCGCGCAACGCCTGGCTATGCCTATTTCAAAACCGCTTTTGTAGCTGCTGAAGGGATCCGGTCGCGCTGTCCATTCAGCGGGCGCCGCGTCCGGATTATTTTTGTCCCGCTCACCGTAATCAAAAATGACTTCGAAGGCATAGTGTTCCCTCTGTTCATTATTTTCAGTACTGAAATAATTGCCATACTGAATGCGGTCGGGGTAACGCGCTGACGTAAAATCTCTTCCCGTATTATAGAGAGTATCCGGAATATTTGTCCTGTCACCCGGTTTGTAATGATAAAGGATCTTGTTCCCGTAAGGGTCGTAACTTTTTTCAATCAGCCACTGGAAAATCTCGTGAGGGTGATCTGGGTGGTAAATCCGCCCACCCTCGGAAACGCCATAAAAATGGGTTATATTATCAGCCGTAACGACTTTCCAGTGACTGATCTGAGTGGGAAGGTCTGTCCACCGTTCAATCAGGGAAAAAGCGCCTTCAATGCGTGGACGGTAGGCAACAATTGTCCAGGTGATGCCGTCAACAGTATCGGTATACTCCGATTTTGCCCAGCCTTGGTCGGAATCGGTGTATTTTGGGAGCAATTCGCCTGCGCTGTCGAGTATAAAGACATCTGTATCATCGTAGCGTGGAATGCCGTTGCTGGTTTTTCTTACTATGGAATCTAATGAAACTGAGAAGCCTAAACCAAAAAGGCCGTTACCGGACCCCGAATTATAGGTCAGATCAATAACCGGGGAAAAACCTCTGGCATCCGGCAACGGAAAGGGAATGGAAAATCCGCCCGACCCGGTAAATAACTGTGCTTTGAAAGGTTCGCTAATGCCGCGTAAAGCGCCGCCTCCGGAAGGCATGGTCACTTTGGACGAACTGACCCGATTTGTGTCATTTTGTTTATCCATAAGATTGCGTTTAGGTGTGTAACATCACATCTATGGAAAATTTATAAACAGATAAAATAAAAGGGCTGGCGCAAAACATCACAGAAAGGCCTTATCGTATAGGTGTAACTCATACCAGTCCAACCGGCTATAAAAGTAAGTTTTTTTATTGGGAATCAATGCATACATCAGTAATCTTGTATGAACAAGCTAAAGCTTGTGACAATTATTGACAATGTCTACAATCATTTAAGCAGTGTGTGTTATTGGATGATTCTGTTTTTGCAGGGTAGCAAGCCGCTCGATCCGGATGGCTAATTTGTCATGGTTATAAATGATGCGCATGTTGCCGTGTGGGATAAGATTGAAGAACTAATAGATACCGGATGAGAAAACAAATATCACTTCCGGTTACCCAGATCCCATTCAGAAATTAAACTGGTTACAGAAATAGTGGAAAAACGGTGAAGCAGCAAAAAATAAATGAGGACGGCCAGGGGGTTGCAACAATCAGCTTGTTGCACCTATAATTGAACGAATGCCTTAAAAAAAGAGGTCGCGTTTGCAACCTCCTTTTACGAACCGGCTTTTCAATTACTCCAATGATAAACGAATCGCTTGTTCAACGGGCGTATAGCCGTTAGCAGCACCTGAAATAGACAACTGATCTTTTAACAACAAAGGTGGTTGTGCCATAAATTTGGGAGTTGTACCCCTATGTGGCTGAGCAGAATGTACGATAAATGGGTGGCAAAGATAAATCGTACCCGCTTTGCCTGTTGCATATACTTCTTTCCTTTTGGGTAGATCATCTAGCTTAACTGCCAGTTCCATAAAGGAAAGACCAGCATCGCCCTCTGTGGCTAAGATCCGCGCAACATCCATATGCGACCCATCATAAATGACCGTAGGCGCGTCCTTTTCGCTCACATCTGAATATAACACCAGCATTAATAAGGCTCGCCCTTTTGATCGGAGATTGATACGCCAGGTAAGATAATTATCAGGTTCTTTTCCCGGAAAACTGGCATCGACATGTTTGCCCGTGTCGTTGGGTTGCTCAACTGACGGAAATCTAACCGGGAATGTTCCTACACGCCGACATGGGATCCATTTATCTTCTCCGATCAATTGATCGAAGATCAAATGTAATTTTGTGCTGTTTAGTGAGTCGACAAACGGCTGCTGACTGTACATTCCTAATCGAATCACGGGTTCGGTCCAGGTAGAAGGCTCAGATCTGTTGCATGGGAGGTCATTCCATAAAATAGCTAGAACTGCATCTGCAATTTCCTGCGAGAATGCGTTTTCAATGCGAACAAATCCACTGTGAACAAATTGTGCAATTTCTTTTTTATTGAGTACTTCTGACATAATTTGTCTGATTGATACAATTAATGAGTGCAACAATTGTATGTTGACTCATTCATTCGGATTATTTATAATATTTAGATATAAAAAGGCAGCTAAATACAGAGGATGTAGCGTATCACTTAAGAATTAAGCTCGAAAAGGATTTTATAACATCACTGTCATTCTCATGGGGTAAAGGTACACCTGATTTACTGCCCGGCAAAATGGAAAGATGGAGATATATCCTATTGCTAATGCAATGAGCGTATAAAATGGCTGGGATCTATGTACCGTCCTGGATTAGAGGAGTTTTTTAGGAGATGGCTCCGATACCTCAAGTTATGGTCTAATATGAGGTTTCCCTTTATCAAAATACACCTCAATACTTCTTCAATAGGCATTGTAATGTATTTATTTTACGAAAGCTTATAAGCCATCAAAACCCTCACGTCATATTATGAAGATATTGCCCATTAATTAAGTTTAAACCCGGCGAGTATGAGCCAGACAAAGCCCGGAAATCTTGTCAGAGGAATCAGTATAAGGAAAGGTGGAAAAATTAAATAAAAACTACTCAACAAGCCAATTGCCGCCAAGGCCAGTCCTGCAACCGTGAGCCATTTGGGAAGCACTCCCTTAAAATGGCAGGGTAACGTTATTCCTGCAATCAACAGGCCCATTGGAACGGAATAGCCCACTCCGCCAATGACAAACATTAGGTAATACAGTGTGCGGATTATATTGCCATCTGCCGCAATCCCCTGATAAGCCATCACCCACAGAATCATTGAGGATAATGTGAGACTGAATGCGTTTAAAAAGCCGCCGAATAACGCAATGTTGCTTCCCGCGGCGCCTGGTGCGAAAACATTGAGCCGGCCCGCAACGGTCGCGGTGAAAATCCCTAAAGGTATGGCTGAGCAGAACTGAAAAAAGGCGCACATCAGGACATCGTGGGAGTGTTGCTGAAAATAGCTCAGGATGGCAGATGCCGGTGCTGAAGGTTCGGGGAAATAAGGAGGGGAGAAGGAAGATACAAAGGATAGGCCGGCAATAAACAAGATCATATAGATAATCGCCATGACACCCAAATGGGGCCCTTGATGTTTGGCTTTTATTGTTGTTTGCATTATTTAGTAATTTATTATGATCTATGGTTCCTGATGAATCGTTTGCTTTATTGGGTCAGCCGATTTTTGAATATCAATATAGATTGTTTCGGAATTAAAGCCGAAACTTCAATCTTATGCTCTCATTCGCTTTGCACTTATTGGTGACTTGAAGACATTTTCTAAATGTACGTTTCAATAGTCGAGCGCACTGAGTGCCTTTGAAATATTTCGTTCCCGTGTCTGTTCCGTCTTTGCATTGACAATCGGTGCGATCAATGCTTTCTTCTTACTGTTTGACAGAGACTCGAAATTTTTCTTTGCCGTCGCATTTTTATCCAACACTTTCTGAAACCCGGTGGGTAGTTCCACAATTCTTTTTTCCGTGTCTAATTCAATGGTTACGTCAATCTGGTCGCCACCTTTTACCCCCGCAGCTTCCCTGTTTTGGGCATTTACGCCCACCATAGGTGCCCCGCCCATCACGGCTACAGCACTTCGGTAAGTAAATCCGCCAATGGTAACTTTTACCAATGGCTTTTTGCCGCCGCCCAATTTTTCCATTATCTCATCAGGGATTTTTATTCCTGTAGCGGTTTTTCCTGATTGTAATAGCGTGGTACTGAACTTGAGTTTTTGATTCGTTGCCATAATATTTTTATTTTAGATGATAGCTGTTTGGAAATGTATGTTTACCGCGTCCTATTCTATTGTATGATACAATTTATAAAGTCGTATACTCAGCGTAATGGATAAAAATAATAAATCCCAATGTTGCTTATTACTACTGCTTATAATGACTGATAACCCTTCTGGCTGTCGACCGGAGTTTTTACAATCAGCAAGAACCTGCGAAAAAACGAGGCAGGGATTTAACAACTCACGTGTCGTACGAAGCCGTATTTAATAACTGCCTGCACTTCATACACGGTCAACGCGAATGTCATTTACAAAATTAGCGGGAAACAGCTAATCCTGCCCATGGTAATTTGGACTTTATCGTCTGTTGATTTAGACCTGTTGGTATATTTTGCTATTTTTATGGAAAAGCGTCCAATGGAACATTGCATTATTGTTGCCCCTCCGGTCGATGAGTTTGTACAACATTGCAGATACCCCCGGCGCTTATAAGATGTTTTCGACCGTCGATGAAGATTGTACCAAACCAGCGGGCGATAGCTGTTTAATTTGAAGTTGGTGCGGCAAAAAAAGCCTGATCTAAATCTGACTTTTGCGTTATTTCCATAAAGCTTATTCCCATCCGTAAAATGGATCGCGTTATTATAACCTCGGTGGCCCTGGATTTTCAAAAATGGTGAATTAAAGAAGAAAAATTAACGGAATGAATAAAATAACACAAAAAACGGTATGGAAATAACGAATATGTGCACAGTTGTCCAATTTATTCCGTGAAGGCACCGTATTGTCCTCTATACCAGCTGGCAACATCACTTCAGCGGCATTTGCAGACACGCAAAGTTTCCCTGCGAGCTCACTCGCCTTGCTTGACAATGATTTTTTCAACTCCAGCTTATATCTTTCATCTTGCTTAATATTTTTATAACTTCAGCTATCATATCGGTATCCATTTAATGGAATTTTTTAGTAAGAAGATCGACCTATGTAGGTTCTCCGTAAAATGATATTTCGGCGCCGCGATTTAACTCCGTATCCTTCCCAAGAAAACATCCATGGTGCAGGCTGTCTCATTTAGGTAGAAATCATATTTTTGCTTCAATTAATCTGTTTATATGATTAGGGAAATTAACAAAAGAGATTATGCATATTTGGTAGGAATATGGGAGAGCGCGGTCTTGCACACACACGATTTTCTGCGCCAGGAGGATTTTAATTATTACAAAGAGCAAATTCCGAACTATTTTGAACACGTTTCGTTATGGGGATTTGAGGAAAATGAAATCTTAATTGGCTTCTTGGGCGTTTCGGAAAATAATCTTGAAATGTTGTTCATCCATAATGATTTTCGGGGTAAAGGGATTGGAAGAACCCTGATCAGGTATGGCATAGATCATTTAAAGGTAACAAAAGTGGATGTCAATGAACAAAATTTGCAGGCGGTCGGGTTTTATCAACATTTTGGGTTTAAAACACTGAAAAGATCAGAATTAGACGGGCAAGGCCGGAAATATCCAATTTTGCACATGGGATTATAACATATAAAGTGCTGTGATCAATTTGTCTACAATTGGGAGTATCCCCAGAATAGACGCTCCTCAAGCTGGTCCTTCCAGTTAATAAATCCGCGGTTATCTGCCGCACAAGTGGCGTTAATTCCGGAAATTGCTTAATTTTACGAAATCTCAAATAGAAAGTTTACAAGGTGAGCTATGTAAATTTCAGCCGTGGATTTCAATTTAACTTTTCGATAATCTCAGAAATGAATATAATCTCCTAATTAGAGGTATCGTTTAAAGCCTACTTAATATTAAAATGCCGTCAGATGACAAACGAAATCAAATCCTTAGTTTTGTTATTTTGTTTTCTATTGGGCTGCCATGCGCCAAGTACCAGACCAAACCAAAATAAAACGGATCAGTCCATAGTAAAGGACACGTTACATGTTGACCCCAATTATAATTACATAAATTTAATCCCGGACAGCTTAAGGACGCCAGAACAAAAACAATTCCTTAGACGCTTCCTTATTTTAGCAGCCAAACACATTGAAATTCGAAACAATCACATGGTTTTTACGCTCAGCCGTGACCAATTGGTCGAACAAGGAATTCCTGCACCTTATTATGACATGCTTCAAAAAAACTTGCGTGACAATAATGCTGCTTTTGAAAAAAATAATGTAAAAAATGTAGATTCGTTGTGGCAGAATGTGCTTTTGACTCTGAAAGATTCGATTGAGTAATCGTCCATTGATCTTTCTAATGATTGCCAGTAATGATCTTTGCGGATTTCACTTCATCAAAAGTCGTAAGAAGATACAGTTCTTTAGTCACCTGACAAGTATGGTTGCCCACAAAAATTTATCTCTAATGGGAGGAAAGATCTTAAAGGGGAGCAGCCTTTACTTGATATCGGATTATATGTCATGGTGATGTTTTCGGACGAGTCTGGTTTTTGACTTTGGCCTGTGATAAGTATCCCTAAAATAGGGCCGGGATAATTACCGATTACTAGTAATTATCCCGGACTTGAAAGATGTTAGAATCGAGACAAAATTAATGAAGCTCTTAAAATTTCAGGCGGCTAACCGCCAAAATAAATTTTAAAAAAATGTAAAAATCTTTTTTTTTGATTGATGCGGACTAAGCCTCTGACTGACATCGTTGAGTTGAACCCTACCTAATATTCCCGGCATTATGTTTTCCATTTTTTACTCACCTTACTGTCAGATAAAACAGGCTTTCTTCCGGTCAAGTGCTTGTTGCATAAGTTTCTTCCCAGAATAATCGCACAAAGGCAGATGTTTATTAAATGTGCGGCGTTACTTCATAAAAAGCAAGTTTTGGCAGTTACTTTCACCAACTGTATTCGTTATTTTGCGTAATAACCCAATCCATACTGTAGAAAATAGCAGAGATAATGCCGTGACAGATATACCGGTTTTAAAGAATTCGTTATCTATAATTTGCAATGAATGCGCTAACGAAAATGCCAGGATGCCGAACTCTCCCGTTTGACAAAGCAAGGCTCCTCCATATAAGCTTCGCTTCCAATTATACCGGAGCAGCCGGAAGACAAATGTTGAGAGGAAACTATTGCTAAACAAAATAAAGAATGTTCCAGCCATGATAAGCCCTAGATTTGCCGCTATAAAGGGAAGGTCCAGTTGTAGTCCAATGGACATAAAGAAAAACGAAACGAAAAATACACGAAATGGTTTCAGTACCTGTTCCAGCCATCCAAAAGCAGGGGTTTTGCCAACCATCATGCCCGCAATGAAACTACCCATCGCACCACTCAAACCAGCCATTTCGGCAAGGAGGCCAAAACCGAGGCAGATCACTCCTCCGGCAAATACCTGTAATTCATGGTCGTCTTTCAAAACATACAATAGCTTAGGGTGTGGTAGCTGACGGTGTCGAATCGCTCCTAGGAATAAAAATATCGATATGCTGATCAGGATTGCCCCAAGCAACCGACCTAAAGCAAGCTTTTCCGCACTTAAACATTGAAAAACAGTTAGTACCGGTGCCAGAAGAACGTCCTGAATAAGTAAAATATTGAATATCATTTTTCCGAAGGGAGTTCGTAAGTCTCCGTTGCTTTGAAGGTATTCGCTAATGACAGCTGTACTGTTAAAGCTGAACAGGATAGCCAGAAGGAAGATGTTATAGAGTTTCCAGTCGAAAACAAAGCCCAGAAGAGTTGCAAAAGCGATGCTAAGCAGGATTTTTATTCCCTGAGAAATAATTGGTTTCAATAGAATGGTCTGGTGGCTGGGAATATTTAGCTCCATTCCCAGAAAGAACATCAGAAATAAAATACCTATTTCGCCAAGGGATGCCGTATCGGCTACATTGACAAACACGCGGCCGACGTATGGCCCAATCAGTACTCCCGCCAAAATATAGGCGACCATATATGGCTGACGAAGTCTCTTTAAAAGAAATATGAGTAGTAAAACCACTACACACATTGTTGTAATGGATAATAAAATCTTATTCATAGCAATACCTGACATCAATCAATTAAAAAAACAAGAAACAAAGCACCTGATAGGTCACTAAAGAAAATCTACCGGCAGGGCCGGTAGATTTTCTTTAGTGACTGTAAACACGGTAATCAGCCTTTTTAGCATCAATTATTTAGCTTATCGCTATTGTACGAGGGCCTTTCTGTTTAGCCTCTTCCCGTTTTGGAACAGTTAACAGTAATAACCCGTTCTCATAGCGGGCCAGGATCTTGTCTTCGTCTACCACATCTTTAGGCAACTGAAAACTCCTTTGGAATGATTGATAGCTGAACTCTCGCCTGGTATAGTCACTGTTCTTTTGTTCATCCTGGTGTTGTTTTGAAGATGCAATCGTTAGGGTGTTTCCGTTGAGTGTAATCTCAAAATCACTCTTATTCATCCCAGGCGCAGCCAATTCTACTTCAAAATTGTCTGCGGTTTCCTTGACATTCACAGATGGGATGGTAGTACGCGTGGATGAAAAATTATTTGTTCCCCAGTTGAAAAGATCCCGGCTGAAAAAGTCATCGAAAATACCAGGAATTGAGGGGAAATCAACATTGTTATTCCTTTTGATTAGAGACATAATTACCTCCTTTTAAATGGTTAAACAATAATGAAATAGCCAACGGCATCGGCCGATACCATAATTTTATCTAAACAAATTGTAGACCGGAACCCAAAAACTGTCTTTTTTTCATAAATAACTGTCATTTTTTATTGAAAAAATGACAGAAGCAATCCCCCACATTTTTTATTGATTCAATGCGCTTCGCAGTGATTTTTTTTTGGCAAGGGGTTGAAGATTTCAGAAGGAGGGGCAGAATTAAGGAAAGTCACCGGGCTGTCTTTGATACAATAATACTGATTTGACAATGGCGGTGTTCTTTGTTGATTTTAGTCTCGGCCCTCGGGCTATGCTGAGGCTCTCCGGGATTTTATTCCTTACAACAAACTAATTTTTCTTTCTATGCCCAAGCGTTTCATTTTAGAGAACAGCGTCTTCGGATTCATTTCAAGTATACTGGCAGCCCCATCTTTGCCACAGACCCGCCAATGAGTATAAGTCAGTACTTTAACAATATAATCCTTTTGCAGTTGCTCAAAAGATTTAAAATCATCAGTTATGCCTAAATCGCTGGTTTCGGGCATCCAGGACCCGGGTTTTAAGATGGCACCCTCTTCAATGATGACGGCGCGCTCTATCAAATTTTCCAATTCCCGGATATTTCCCGGGAAATTGTAGGAGAGTAGTTTGTCTATTGCCTTTGATGATAATCCTTTAAAATACTTGCCAGCCCTGGCGGCATATTTTTCGAGAAAGTGTTGCGCTAATAATGGGATGTCCTCTTTTCTGGCCCGTAAAGGAATACTATGTATAGGAAATACATTTAATCGGTAATAGAGATCACTTCTAAAGGTGTTTTCTCTGACCATTTTTTCTAGGTTCCGGTTACTGGCGGCAATAACCCTGACATTGACACGGGTGGTGCGAATACCACCGAGCTCATCAAATTCTCCCTCTTGAAGAACACGTAAGAGCTTGGATTGGAGTGATAAAGGCATTTCTCCGATTTCATCAAGAAAAATCGTGCCTCCATCTGCCAGGGTGAACTTCCCCACTTTATGGCCAATGGCACCGGTAAAGGCACCCTTTTTGTGTCCAAACAACTCACTTTCAATTAGCTCTTTTGGCAACGTAGCACAGTTCACTTTAATTAATGGCCGTTCGGAGCGGTTGCTGTTGTGATGTATGGCATTGGCCAGCAATTCCTTTCCGGTACCGGATTCTCCGGTAATTAAAACCGTGGTATCGGTGGCGGCTACCTGGCGAACTTGCTGAAGCACCTTCTTATAGGATTCACTCGTTGAGATGATATTGCCAAAATTTACGGTCTTATCTATTTCTTCACGCAGGTATATATTTTCGTATTCCAGTTGCTCTTTAAGCGACTTTATTTCGTCGAGTGCCTCCAGTAGTTTCTTTTCATACATTTTCCGCTCAGTAATATCCCTGATGACAGAACAATTATAATCCTTCCCATTATATACAAGATGACTGGCCTTAATTTGTGCAGGTACTTTGTTCCCATCTGCTCCCTGCAATTGCCATTCAAAATCCACTACACCTTTTTCTTTGATTTCGCCTATATGATTTCTCCACCACTGAGGCGTAACTGCGGGGTCTATATCAACGATGTTGAAATTATCCAATTGCTCCTTCGAATAACCATTTTTCTTTACTACGGCACCATTATAATACGAAAGATTACCTGCGCTGTCAAAGACATAGATGAAGTCTTTGGTGCTATCCAGGATCTCTTTATGGAAGCGAAGTGAATTTTCCCGATACTGTTGTTCAGAAACATCCTGATAGATGCCTAAGATCTTATAAACGTTGTGTCCTTGTAAAATGGGTTTGCCGATGGCACGGATATAACGTTGTGGAGTTTCTGTAGTTTCCCAAATATCATCGAATGAAGTGGCCTCATGACGGAGCCTGCTGAACCGTTCTTTCACCAAGTCGCTTTGCTTAAAATATTGATGTATATTCTCTGGAGAGAGGCTTTGCAGATCATCTGTTTTGAAAATATGGAACATCTCTTCTGTAGTGGTCAGGACATTATTTGCTGTGTTGAGCTCCCATCCGCCCACGTGCGCCATGATCGCTGTATTTTCCATTAATTTTTTATAAAAATCCGCCTCGCAACTTGTATCACCGATTATACTGATCACCGGATTCCCTTGATGGGAAATTAACTGAAAGAATGCGTTGGTTTGATAATGCTTACCGGACCGGGTTATGCATATATTTTTGTTAATATATGACTTTCCCTTTTTTAGCCTTTTTACAAGGTGATCCCAGGTTGCTTCAGTAAATTGAGAGCAGATATTATATATACTTAAACCGGTGATCTCTACCGTAGAATAGCCTAAATGTTTGCATATTGTTTCATTCGCATAAATAACCCTTCCTGATTCGTCTAGCCATATCATCTCATTTGGAAGGATATCGGTCAAGCGATCCTTAAGATATTGGCCGTCAATTTCATTTCCCATAGGTTGCATTTAAAACGAATGTACTATTTTTCTTAAATATCAGTGAATTCTTGAAAATAGGAAGCTTGATTTCGTTAAATATATATGTAAGTTATTGTAAATAACTCGTTTATGTATTTGGCATAATTGATGTTTATCGATATACTGTTAAAAAAATGTTTTTATCTTTAAAAATCAAACTGTTATAAAAAAATATAATCCATGCAAGAAAAGCAACCTGGCGGGCTTGAGGCATCTCTTCCTTGATTTTACAGTCTAGGCGATCCAAACCCATAAATATGCTTTTCTCATACTGAAACTTTTGTAGTAATCGATTGTTCCTTCTGTAACAATAAACCTATTGACACCCTTAACTGTTAATTTTTAATGCGACGCAAGACTATTATTATTGCAAGACTGATAGAAAAAATAAAGCGCTTTCCGATAACCTTTGAAGGTATTCAAAAATGGGTTAAGCAAGAGAATATTAAAATATCTGAGAGAACGCTCTATAGATACTTGGAAGAGATCGGCGCCCTCCGATTAAATGACGGGCATATCCAGATGATTGATGGAGAAACCAATAGAAAAATATGGAAGTTTGAATACGATAACAGCGCTCGTGAGCTGGGGGAAAACGATATCAGAAGCTTTCTGCTATTAAAAAATCTGGCACCAAATATACTGACTGAAAAAAGAATGCAGTCTATTACTAAGCTGGAAGACATGCTTTATAAAGCGCAAAGCAAAAGCAAATTCGAATATCATTTCGGCCTAACCTCTCATGGGACTATCAGAACTTCCAATTTTAGTGGCCATATCTATGATGAAAGGGAACAACAAAATCTGGACACTTTTATCTGGGCCATACAAAATAACCGTAAAGCCAGGATTCTGGAAACGGCTACCGGTATCGGGGGTGATAGCGGAGGTCTCTCTTTTCCTTTAAATGTATTGCCTATGCAGATACTCTACCACAAAGGGGCAATTTTCTTACAGTCATTAACAGAGACAACAAAGGAGTTGTTGAGTCTTGATCTGACACAGATTAAGAGATTTGATATTCAGGAGAGTGTATTTGATCCGGGCCATTATGTAGCGTATTTTAGAGAAGAGGCGGGTAAAAGGTTTGGCGTCGAGCCTAACCTCGATGCTACGCTATATAATATTACATTGGAGTTTAGTCCAGAGATGGGAGAATATATTAATAACCGAGTCTGGCATGCCTCACAAAAAGTTATCAGAAAAGCGCATGGAAAATGGGAGTTCAGGTTAAACTGTGGCATTAATAATGAACTGATCGATTGGATTTTTCAGTGGGACTCTAAAGTTCGTGTTGTCAAGCCAAAAAGATTAAAAGCCCTTCTTTTTGAGCGATTTATGTGTGTGAAGGAAAGTTACTTACGTTTTGATAAAATCCTTGTTTTTCTATTCATTACGGGGCTGAATATAATGTAGCGTTGTTAAGTTCAGATAAATCCTATTCATCTTACTGTAATGCTTTTATGGTTATAATAAGAATTTTTGCCTCTCCGGGAAATAACGGACGAGCTGGCAGATATATTAAAAAAAACTCAATGAAAAATTTAATCAGACTATTTATCCATCCGGTTATTTGGATTAACCAACCGACCTCCGCAACTGAAAACAGTATGGAAAATATTTATAAGAGTAAGTATGATCTGATTTAGCCCCAAGACAACTCAGAACATGAACCGGGCATGCCGCGGGTGAACGATTGGTTTCCTTTTAGATCATGGCTCTCAGGAAATGTGAAAATGAAAACCGAGGCATGTCCTTTATTAATTATTAAAGGACAGCTAATGAGTTGCTCACAAAAGAATTTTGAAAACAGCTATTAAATTAAACCCGCAACGCCTATTCAGCAATTTTACGATGATTTGTAATTCTTATAGAAGCAATAACAGAGTTTTTTGTTTCCCAACTTTATCGACCAGGACGAACGGTGTGATCCCTTCAGCCTGCTGTCTTGTGGCAAAAACATGCTTATTGAAAATGAGGGTTTTAAAGACTTATAATTGAAGCGATGGGAGGTATCCCATTGCGTGCCAACATCATACTTTTTAAATGTTTTAAAAAAGTATTGGAGATTAAATTATTGGTAATTAACTTTACGTTATGATAAATTTAAACTTTGTTTTTGAAGAGCGAACCCTTAATCCCTTTTATATGGAAAAGTAGATAGCACTGGATCTCCGTCTGATATATACAATAATAATGGTATAGTTGCGGGAGGAAGAATCACAGCTCAGAAAAATGATAACACAGACCCTTAAAACTTCTCAAGATTATACTTATTCTGAGCGTATATCGTCATTATCCGGTTTTACTCCCCCCCTAAAATTGCTAACCTGGTTGTGAAACAAACAATTAGCTTCTTGCTTGTTTACATAACCCAGATAGTTCGTTAGTGGATCTATGCATCTTCAAAGGATATTTCTGCCATGATCCAAGCCCCTGATAGCAGGGAATTTACCAACCGGTTGACCAAACCCTTATCATTCAACACGTATGACAACCGAATAGAAATAAAGTTGTTATACCCCGTACCGGTTTTCAGGGCTTAAAGTTTTGCTTTATATAATGAGCATGGAGGTGCTCCGGTAGGTAGGTGAATTTCCCGTCTTATATGGCGCTTTTTAAGGGGCAAATTGACAGCCGGAACTTTATCCGGTAGCGTTTATTAATTATTTGATTGTTTATTATGAATTCAAAAGTTATATATAAGCGGTCAATACTCAAGGCGCTTTATTATACAAGGAAATTATCATGCGCCGAATTGAGTATTTTAATTGCCAAAAGTATTCCGCTTACATTAAAAATATTACATGAGTTAATAGATTTAGGTGTGATAATGGAAGCGGGTTATGCAGTATCCGGAGGAGGACGTCCTCCGGTTTTATATATGTTGAGAGTCGATGCCGTTTACACACTGGCTGTATCCATGGACCAGTTCATTACCCGTATTTCGATCATGGATATTTACAATCGGCATTTAATGCCTATCGCCAAGTTTGAAATTGATCTGGCCAGAGATGATTCTTCTCTGGATCGGCTGGCAGATGCCATAAACAGCATAATTGCGGTTTCTCCTATTGACAAAGAAAAGATACTGGGGATAGGGATTGGAATGCCTGGGTTTATTGACCTAAAAAGAGGGGTTAATCTTACATTCTTAAAAAGAGAGAGAGGGGCGTCAATTGTTGACTATATATCTGAAAGAACCCATATGCCTGTCTTTATAGATAACGACTCAAGGTTGGTAGCACTGGCAGAATATAGGTTTGGCATGGCCAAATTTCATCAAAGCTCGATGGTGATTAATATAGGATGGGGGATCGGCCTTGGCATGGTTATCAATGGTGAGATCTTTGGTGGCTATAATGGTTTTGCCGGTGAATTCAGTCATATAGCGCTTTTTAACAATAATAAATTATGCAGCTGTGGTAAAATTGGTTGTTTGCAGACAGAGGCCTCCTTACTGGTGATGATGGAAAAGGCAGAAGCACTTCTACGGGAAAATGTCAGTTCCTATATTACTGCCCTTTTCCCAACCGGAGATATCGAGAGAGACTGTGAAGTTATATTGAACGCTGCCGTTAAAGGAGACCGGCTATCCGTGAATTTGCTATCGGAAATTGCCTATAATATAGGCAGAGGCGTTTCGATATTACTTCATTTAATGAACCCGGAATGTGTTGTAGTCAGTGGCAGGGGCGCGCGCGGAGAGAGAATCTGGCTTCCTGCGCTGCAACGGGCCATCAATGAACACTGCATTCCCCAGCTTGTCAAGGATACCAAAGTTGTTATGACTTCCCTGAATGGTTATGAGGCTGAATTAATTGGCGCCTCAGCGCTGGTAATTGAAAGCAGGATAGAAAAGAATACGAAAGCCTTGAGGTGGCTGGATGTGTGATACTACATGTATTGCTTAGAAAGCCTGCTGCGATGAACTCTGCTCTGGTGTCGGTAAGTTATTATCCATCGTTTCATATGGTAATCTTTCGTTCTTTTTCCAAAATAAGCATAGGCTGATTTACTTGAGATACAGCGGGCAGGCATCAGTTAAGGCATTCAAAACAAATTGTAGATGCTTTTTATTTGTGATAGAGGCTGAGTTTTGATGTATGGAAATATAGGATAATAAAACAGGAAAATCAGCAATAGGGACTTTGGGAACGATCTCGATCCTGGCTGCTGTATCGGGAGGGGTGGTTCTCGTAACTGAGTTGGGTTGAACTCAATGTTTTGGTAGGCCGCTATCGATCGGAAATTTGGCTTTTGATTTCAGGTGCTTTGGTCGTCCAATGCTTACGGTCAAATGATGAATACCGCTTGGCCTGTAGATAGCCTGTGGGGCATCAGTTTGGGGGGGCGGTTTCAGCTTGTCAACAATATAGAACTATAGAACTGGATTTATATTTAACCTTCACTTTTAAAATGTAAAATGCTATGAAAAAAATGCATAGGCTATTATTATTAATTCCATTGATGTTAGTTTCAGTGCTGGCTGAGGCGCAAACCAGAGTCATCAATGGTACGGTTGTTTCTGCCAGCGGCCGGGCTCTTCAGGCCTCAGTTACCATTAGTGGTAAATCCCAGGGAGCGATAACGGATTCTGTAGGACACTTTTCCATAACCGTCCCTGAAGGAAAAGTGACTTTGACGGTTAGTTCTGTGGGGCATATTTCGAAACAGGTTGTTGTGACTGCTGATCAGGCCGAGATCTCGGTCACTTTACAAGAGGTCAAGGGTAATTTGCAAGAAGTCGTGGTGACGGCCCTTGGTATTAAAAGGGAAAAGAAGGAGCTGACTTATGCAACGCAGACGGTGGGAAGCGATGATATTACCAAAGCGGCTAACACGAATATTATGAGCGCCATTAGTGGCAAGGTCGCAGGGGTGAATATCGCGACCAGTAATTCGGGTGCGGGTGGCTCTACCAAGGCTGTGCTCAGGGGAAATAAATCGCTGACCGGCACCAGTCAGGCGCTATATGTGATCGACGGGATCCCTATGGTGGATAACAAGGGTGCCCAACCCGGGTCTTACGGCGGAACGGACGCAGGTGACGGACTGTCAGCCATCAATCCGGCTGATGTGGAGAGTGTCAGCATTTTAAGAGGTGCCAGCGCCTCTATCCTGTATGGCAGCCTTGGGGCAAACGGTGTCATTCTAATTACGACAAAAAAAGGAAAAGCGGGCAGAATTACCATTGACGTTAATTCCAGTACGATTTTCGATCAGGTATCTGGATTACCGGATTTTCAATACAAATACGGTTCTGTAGGAGGGGATTACAGCTGGACACCACCTGCAAGTGGTACTCCTGTGGATCAACTGGTCAATGGAAAGTCTCCCGTTGCGAATGTGACTTCGGACAGTTATCAAAAAGGCTATATCAAAGATTTTTTCAGAACGGGTACGACTGCTACCAATTCAGTCGCCATTTCAGGAGGTGGAGAAAGAACAACAGCTTATTTTTCTTACGCTAATACATCGGCTACAGGGGTAATGCCCACCAATACGTATAGCAAGAACCAGTTCTCATTTAACCAGTCCACCAAATTACTGGGTGACAAAATCGTGTTGACTTCCAATGTGATGTTTACTTCTGAAAAGTCCCATAAC
The DNA here is from genome assembly GCF_020042345.1 of Arachidicoccus terrestris. NCBI lineage: Bacteria > Pseudomonadati > Bacteroidota > Chitinophagia > Chitinophagales > Chitinophagaceae > Arachidicoccus > Arachidicoccus terrestris. The sequence goes on along the minus strand of NZ_CP083387.1, from coordinate 4,853,814 downwards.
CGGCCCGGAGCAGGTTATTATAATAACCCGCTGACAGGCTTATACCTATTTGCCCGTGATAGGGATTTTGAGATGTATAAACAGCATTATTCAATCTTTGATAGTGTGAGAAATATGCCTAAGATGAACTGGTATTCAACGGAGGAAAAGCAAAACAATCCTTTTTGGGAATTAAATAGTGATTTTAAACTCCAAACGTCTAATCGCGCCATTGCCAGTATAAAGGCAGCATATGCCATCGACGATCATCTCAGCTTGCAGGTGAGAGGTAATATTGACTATAATGATGTATTGATTGATAACAGGTATGCGGCCAACGGAAATGCCGTAAGCGTCAGCCCAAATGGCACATGGGCGTATACACGTTATAACGATAAATCGCTTTATACAGATGGTATCCTAACCTATAACAATTCGTTTGGGGCATTAAGTATTAATGCACTTGCTGGTTTAAGTTATCAGAAAAACATATTTAATGATGGAATGAATGTAAATAATGGGACTACTTCTCTCAGGTATCCCAATTTTTACAGCTTCTCCAATATGCCCTCTAATGTCACTTTTAATAAGACCATCAGCAAGACAATTAAACAGGGTGCTTTTACAGATGTAACCCTGGGTTTAAACGACTATTTATTTTTAGATGTGGCTGTTCGTAATGACTGGGCCTCTACGCTGGCTCTTACCGGCAACCAATCCTACTTATATCCTTCCGTCGGGTTGTCTGCTATTTTGAGTCAAATGTTGAAACTCCCCAGAGCAATCTCCTATTTAAAGGTCAGGGGATCCCTAACGCAAACAGCCAACGAAGTGCCCTTCAATACGGTCAATCCACAAAGCAGGGTTGTAAATGGCAACATTGTACGACCTACTATTATGCCTTTTACGACTTTAAAACCAGAAAAAATTGTGGCTAATGAATATGGAGCGGATATCCGGTTTGTGGACAACCGGTTCGGTATTAATTTTACTTTTTATAGAGATGTCAGCACCAATCAGTTCTTGCAATTGGCGGCACCTTCCGGCTCTGGTTATGTCAATTACTACGTGAATGCCGGTAAAATCGTCAATAGCGGTCTGGAGTTTACGGTCGATGCGGATATCGTGCGTAGAAAAGACTTTAGCTGGAAAACAGCTTTTAATGGCTCTACCAATCAGAATAAGATCGTAGAATTGATTGCCTCAAACCCTGGTTATGTTGTAGGTGGCCAGGATGAAGGGTTTGATTCACGTATTATGGCTGGCGGTTCTTTCAATGATTTGTGGATTTATAAATTTGCCAGAAATGATGCCGGCCAGATTATATTGGATCCTACGACTGGCGTACCCACCAAAGCACAGGATGAAACAAAGGTGGGCAATGTGAACCCGGACTTTTTATTGGGTTGGAACAACTCATTTACCTTTAATAATTTCTTTGCCAGTTTCCTGGTGGATGGGAAGTTCGGAGGTGTCGCTTTTTCAAAAACTGAGGCATTTCTGGACTCTTATGGGGTAAGCGCTAGAACAGCTGCTCAGAGAGATGCGGGGTCTATTCCTATTAATGCCATTTTAGGTACAACAGTGGTAACCTCTATTGATCCATATACCTATTATCAGGGGGTGGGTGATAGAAACAGGATCATGGAGCCTTATGTGTTTTCAAGGACTAATGTCAGGCTGGGCCAGGTGGTCGTTGGTTATACCTTTAATACAGATAAGGAGCATTCCTTTTTCAAGTCGGCTTCTCTTTCTCTGATTGGACGTAATCTGCTGTTCTTCTATAAAAAAGCACCATTTGACCCGGAGCAGGCTATGAGCACAAATAATTCAATGCAATCTAATGATGTTTTTTCAATGCCTTCGATTAGGTCTTTTGGATTTAATGTGAAGCTAACTTTCTAACAACTAAAAATCATAAGAATGAAACAATTAATATTATTACTGTTGACCATTATAATATTTGGTTCATGCACCAAAAATTTTGAGGCCACTAATCAGGATCCTAACCAAATCTCCGATGAGTTACAAACTCAGGATAATAATCTGGTAGGGGGGCCTATTTCCGGCATGTTATATAACCTCAATGGTGGACAAGTCGAAGAGGATCTGTGTCAGGATAACTGGATGGGTTACATGGCTACCGGGACTGATTTTGTCGGTAATTCCAATAATACGACCTATTACATTACCTGGAATAATTACTGGGGAAGGGAATACGGGAGTGTGATGTCTCCGGCAAAGCAGGTGATTGAACTGGCCGCAAAATATAATTTACCCATTTTTGCGACCTGGGCCAAGTTCATCAAGATTCTGGGGATGTCAAAATTAACGGCCGTCTATGGCCCGATCATTTATTCGAATTATGGCAGTAGTGATTCAAAAATACTGTATGACAAAGAATCCGATCTCTACGATCTGTTTTTTAAACAACTAGATACGATTCAGGCTACCTTTGCAGCCAATATGGACTATCAAGGTTTTAAGAAATTTGATGCTATTTATAATGGCAGTATACCGCAGTGGATGAAATTGGTCAATTCTATTCGACTCAGACTAGCCATTCGTTTGTCAAAAGTGGCCCCGGATGTCGCCAAAACACAGGGTGAAAAGGCCATGAAGGATCCAGCGGGGCTTATAACGACTAATAAGGACAATTTCTTGAATTCTTTATTAGGTAATATTCTGCCTTTGGCGCAAATTTGCTTCCAGTGGGATGATACCAGAATGGGCGCTGTGATGGAATCCTTTATGGGGGGGCTGAAAGATCCCCGGGTAGCTTCCTATTATGCACCTGTATCTGATCCAAAACTGTATGCGGATCATCCAGACTTTCCTTACAAAGGGATCCGCAACGGGGCTTATATCAATACCAAGGCGGACCATATTGCGTTCTCCAAGGCGAATGCTAATTTTAATGATCCTCCTAATGGAGGTAATACCACCACTAGAAGAGATTTTACCGCAGCCGAGGTGGCGTTCTTAAAGGCAGAAGCTGGCCTCAGAGGCTGGGCTGGTGCGGGTGACCCTAAGGAGAATTATGAAAACGGTGTGCGGCTCTCCTTTGCCGACTGGGGAGCAGGTGGCGTGGATGGGTATCTGGCAGACAAAACAAGTAAACCGCTTAACTATGTAGACCCCGTCGATTCCCGTAATAATTTCACTTCTTTATCCACGATTACGGTTGCCTGGAATGATGCAGATAGCAAGGAGCTCAAACTGGAGAAAATTATCACCCAGAAGTGGATTAATAATTTCACTAACTCTTTAGAATCCTGGGTAGATTTCAGAAGAACGGGATATCCCAAAATTCCACATGTTGCCAAAAATACCAGCAGTGCCGACTGGGGTGTAATACCGGCAACGGAATGGATCAAGCGGATGCCTTATCCTAATGCAGAAAGAATTGGTAATCCAGATGGAGTGGCTGATGCGGTCACGAAGATGGGGCCAGGTGCTAAGGATGATATTGCCACCCGTTTATGGTTCGATACAGGCAATCCTGCCAATTTTTAAGGCGAATTATCTAAACACGCTAAATAGTTGCCGTTAACGGGGACGCGAAATTTAATGATGGATGGTCCCGGTCGGCGAACTACGGAATTAGACCCTTGAATACAACACAGACATGCCGGGCATGCCGCCGCCTAACAGTTGATTTCCTGTCATGATTAGAGTGCTAGGAATTGAAATAAAAGCTACGGCGTGCCCTTCTTTAAATTTCTGAAATGAGCTTCATTTTAATTGCAAAAATTGTTCTTCTATCTTTATGCATCCTGTTGAACCTGCCGCTTACTCAGCAAGTTATTTAATTTTTAAGCCTTAAAGCAAATATCTCTTGTTCATGCTGACCTCTGGTCATAGGAATGTCAGCAAAAGTATATATCTTACCTGAAAACGTAAATGCGCTTATTGAGTTATGCGTAATTACTGAAGTAGGTTACGCCTCCGGTGATGGGCGCCGTCTGGTTATATGTCTTGAAAGCCCGGCAGGATTTTTTAATCAATTCGTGTTGCGGTATGTCGGTCATGGGCATTCAGCGGTGAGAAAATGGGCTGCCTGCAACGGATCATTCAGGAAGGCTACGTTTCCCCATTTGTTTTAATCGGGAATATTCGTTTAATTAGCGGCGGGCGCCAAGTTCTAGAGGCGTTTAAACGGATATTGCGTTCGGAAGGTTGTTACTATAATGCATCCTGACACATTGCCTTCGTAGAGAAGCTCATTTAAGGAAGTCCCTTCCAACATTTCATGTCGAAATTAGAGCCCTACCTGCTGTTTAGCCTGTTGATCATATTTTTATGATTAAAGACGAACTGAAAAAAGGTAATGGTAGAAACAATTGATGGCGCTTTGCCCTCTTTTGCAATTGAGGTCGTTAGCTACAAATACCTGCCGATTAAAAATTCAAACTTTCTGTGGCAAGAGCCGATGAAGTTTTCTCTTTCAGATCCACTTTAACACCGATTTTTTTGTCATTTATTTTCCCGGTATCCACAAATCTGATTCTAGGCTTAAGATACATTATCGTCATCGCCAAGATTATAATCCAGGCAAGAATTTGCCCATAATTAGGTGCTTTTTTTGTTGTGGAGCTGATATCTTTTTTCATGCTTTCTTAATAATGTTTAATTTTTGAAACCATGTGCGTGTTACCCAGGATTGAAACTCGAGTCTAGATCGATTGCACAGTTCTAAATATGTAACAACTTTATTAAAAATTTGTCTATTAAGCTTTGTCAACGTCGCGCTTTTTTGATCTTTCGCCTCCTCATAAATTTTAGACCGATTCAAAAAAGTACCGGCTTAGGAGAGAGGGTTAATCCCAATGACATTCATGTTAATTATCTCCACCACCGATACTAGATTGTTGATCCTTAATCTAATCCTACATCCTTATTTCCGTTACAAAAATATCGAAAGCGGTAATTGTAAATTGTAGTTTATTTTGGAAAAAAATGTAGTAAAATTACGACGCAACACGTTTAGCTATACAGACTGTAAGCTCTCCCGTAAATAGAACGAGTTATGATTAGACAAAATCGTTTAATTTTAAACCGTTCAAATATGAAGAAAAATCAATTTATTGCGACTCAGATCGCGAGTATTTTAAAGGAGCTTGACGGCGGCAAAAGTGCGGAGGAAATAAGTCGTGAGCGTGGCGTAAGCAAAGCGACGCTGTATAACTGGCGAAAAAAATACGGAGGGATGGAAGCCAGTGAGATGAAGCGAGTTAAAGAGCTGGAGGAGGAAAATGCCCGCTTAAAGCGTATGTATGCCAATCTGGCCATGGAGCTTGATGTCGCAAAATACATAATTGAAAAAAAGTTGTAAAGCCTTGCCATAAAAGGGCTTTGGCAGAAGAAATCCGTAAGGAGCTGCCAAAATCAGTGAGTAAGGCTTGCCGGGTTCTCGGCTTAAGTCGAAGCGTATTACACTATAGATCGATCAAGGATGACAGCACTTACGTAGATTTGCTTCGTAAGCATGCAGAAGATCATCCTCGTGAAGGATTCTGGAAGGCTTATGGCCGTATCCGCAATCAGGGTGTAGTCGTGAATCATAAACGGCTATTTCGTATTTATCAGCAAACAGGCATGTCCCTTCGTCGAAAATATAAACGGCGGCTTCCTAACAGAGAAAAGCAGGCATTAGCCGCTCCGGATGCTTTTACACAGGGCTGGAGTATAGACTTTACCAGTGATGCTCTGAGTAATGGAAGGAAGTTTAGAAGTTTTAATGTTATTGATGATTATAACCGTGAAGTGCTATACATAGAAGTAGACTACAGTTTAAAAAGTAGCCGTGTTGTATGGGTATTAAACCACCTGATTAACCGCTACGGCAAATCCCAAAAGTATCCGTATGGACAATGGCCCTGAATTAATCGCAGGATTAATGACCCATTGGAGCACAGTAAATAACATAAGCTTTCAGTATATCCAGCCTGGCAAACCCATGCAGAATGGCTATATAGAACGATTTAACAGGACTTACAGGGAGAATGTACTGGATGCCTATATATTCGGGTCTCTGGACGAGGTAAGAGATATTACGGATGAATTTGTAAAAGACTATAACCACGACAGGCCACATGACGCCTTAGGCGGTCTTCCACCGGTTAGGTACCGGGAAGAAAACGGCCAAAAATTGATTGGGGGCGAGTGTAGCGGAGGCGTAGCCGGAGCGGAACGAGCCCCCAATCAATTTCCCCTGGAGAGGGAAGAAGTCTAAACTCAAAAGGTTCTGTTTATGGGAAGCTTACATTCCTGATATAATACGATTTCTATGTTGAGTGCCCCATTTTTCCATTGCAGTCAGGACCTCCGTCAATGTTTTAGAATAAGGGGTTAACTCATATTGAACGGTAACGGGTTTGGTATGACAAACCTGTCTGCTGACCAGGCCGTTCATTTCTAATTCCTGTAGTTCTTTGGAAAGAATACGGGGTGAAACACCTGCTTCCCTTGACAATTCATTAAACCCTCTTTTTCCGCCAACCAGCACAGATATTAAGACGAGTTTCCATTTTCCGCCCACCACATCTAAGGTATCTCTTATCGCCAGCTTTGCTTTTCTGCAGTTTTCAACTGTCTGATTCATAGTATACTATTCTTTTTGTAAGTACTATCCTTTTTGTAATAGATACCAAAGGTATAGTGTTAATTCGGAAATTTGCCCAAGAAATTAAAAAGATAAATAATGAAAATTTTAAGACTAGAAACCAGTTTCAACGGTGAGGCATCAAAAAGTTATCAATTAGGCAATACCATTGTAGAAAATCTGGCGAAGAGTTATTCTGAGATCCAGGTGCTGAGACGTAACCTGGTCGAGCGTGAGATCCCGCATTTAAACGGCCTCCATTTTACCGCTTTTGCAACGCCGGTAGAACAGCTGTCGGAGGAATTGAAAACCGCGATTCAGTACTCCAATGATTTCATTGAAGAATTGATGCAATCGGATATAATAGTTATCGATGTTCCCATGTATAACTTTTCAATTCCGTCGTCATTAAAGGCCTGGATAGATCATATAATAAGAGCTGGCGTAACTTTTCGATATAGCCAAAGCGGTATTGAGGGGTTGGTAAAAAACAAAAGGGCTTACCTGGCGATCGCTTCCGGCGGTGTCTATTCAGAAGGCGCCCTGAAAGATTTTGACTTTACAGAGAAATATCTGAGAAATATTCTGGGCTTTATCGGCATACAAGACCTAGTTGTCTTCAGGGTGGAAGGTGTTGCGCTTCCTGACCTCAAGGAAACTGCCATGCCTAAGGCTATTAAGGCCGTAGAACAAGCATTTGAATTTGTAACCTAAATCGAAAAATGCTGTCATAAAAGGCAATTTAACTCCCTGGTTGGGGCGCTCTCTATTGTTTTGGCTTCTTATTGCTTTCAGCGATCGGAAGCAGACTCTAAATCAGAGCGCCTTTACACAGGCTTCATTTTTAGACTGAATGCCACATCCAGGATCACAGAGGCGAGCGTATATCAGGGACTTTAAGGAACAGCTCACAGCTGCTGTTATCTTTGAGGGTGTCCTATTAAGAGATAGCCCCGTTTATTTTGTTCTTTTCTAAAAGATGTCTGATAAGCCCTGTCATAACTGCACACCATGTGGCCATTGCAATGAAGATAAAATAGTCGGGGATGATCTTTAAAAAGGCCAGATCCAGTGTTTCAGAAAGCCGGTAGGTGCTCGCGGTATACATCCCCAGAGGAAAGACAAATGCCCAGTATGTCGGGCTATAACCGCTGGCTGTGATGGGCGTTTTTACTTTCCGGATGACATGCCGCCAGATGCCTAGCAGGATTAAAAGCGGAATCCACCAGGTTCCTGCAGACCAAAACAGTAAAGTCAATCCTTTAATAAAAGGAGTTAAGGCGACGATCAGATGAAATTCGTGGCCGTTTAAAAGGAGCAAAGAACCGGCTAGTGCCGTAATGGCCGTGGCGCCCATATTGATCCAATAGGCAGCACCCAGATCCCGGGCATGTAATTCGAAAAATGAGATCCTGTAAATAATGAGTGACATCAGGTAGAGATAGAAAACACTACCGGTAAAAAATAAACAAGTTGCAATAAAAAGCCCGGTTTCGCTCTGATTTGAACAATAGATAATAAGTACGGCGATTGCCTGTATAGAAACGACACTTAACAGCCAGCTGCCACTAATGCCATCTTTCAGACTTTTCTTCCGGTTGGTGGTCGTTACAAAGAAAAAGAAACCGTAATTGACAATGATCCAGGTCATAACAGCTACAGTCAATATAACTTGCCCCAGCGTCTGCCAACTATTAAAGAGAATCACCTGATTGCCGATCATGCACATAGCTATAATGAAAGTGAAGACACCCGGCCCTTTTTCATAACTCATAAAGTCTTTTATAAAGAGAGGCCACTCCACTAATAACCTTCGCAACATAAAAATGAACAAAACGATAAACAGGAAAACATCTGTATAATATAAAAGCCAGGCCAGCCAGGTATATCCCTCTAATAAGGCCGCAATAGATAAAATGCCGGTGGCCATAACCATCGCAAAATCAATAGGAGAGAAATAGTGTTCTGCTCTTGTCCATATATTATTAGATGACTGCTTCATTATTATTTTGCTGGAAGTTTATAATTTAATCCTTTCTCTTCTTGCTGCATCGTCATTTCTTTGACCGCAGTATGATTGGCCATACCGCTTTTTAACAACGGATATACAGCCTATTTTCGTGTATGTTAGGTTTAGGGGGGTCTTTAGTTGATAAATATAACATAATGACGAGTTTATGCATAGCAATTTAATGAATTTCTTCGTTAGTAGAACGAATACTGATTAGTTATTAGAGGCGCTTGTGAAAAACGTCCAGGCAACCGGTGGAACAGGGCTGATTCCCGAAAGCACACAAGCCGTTTTTACTTTATTTAACTGCTTATTGGATCTATTGCTCAATTTGGAAGCCCTATTGTCCAAATCGACCCTTCAAAAAGTCTGTTTTGCCACCCATTCAACCGGCAACAAGATAATAGCTTTGTAGTGTAATCATATTAATTATTAAAAAAAAAAGCCATGAAGAAGCAAGATTTTACGCGCGTCTATCTAATAGATCAGACACCAGAAGAGATATTTAAATCCCTAATCGATGTCCGGGGCTGGTGGTCGGGTCTATTTTCTGAAGAGATTGAAGGTCACTCCGACAAGCTCAATGAGGAGTTTAGCTTTCGGGCCGGAGACGGCATCCACTACTCTAAACATAAATTGGTGGAACTCACTCCGAACAAAAAGGCTGTCTGGGTCGTTACGGATAGCAGTCTTTCTTTTCTTGAAGATAAGGGAGAATGGATCGGAACAAAGTTGTGTTTTGAGATTTCAAAGCAGGGCGCCCGGACAGCGGTTCGATTTACGCATCAGGGCCTGGTTCCTGGGATTGAATGTTTTGATCGCTGCACCAGCGCCTGGAGCCAATACCTGGACAAATTTCTGTTGCCACTCGCAAAAAAATCTGAGGAGTCGAACCTGCATAACGATACTGCGCCGTCACATTTGTGAGCCTCAGATGAAGCAGTGTTATTATCAGCTCTGCTTTTGCCTCCTGGGAGGTATGTCCTATGATAGAAAATAAAATAACTATAATCGTCAAAAATTAGAAAAATGAATATGCAAAGTAAAAGATTCCATATAATTGGTGTTATAATGGCTATGCTCGCGGCTTGTTTTGGCGCCAATGCACAGCAAGCGGTTAGTACTGAAAATTCAGTCGACGTAAAATTTAGAAAAGCGCTTGACCAAAATTTCCGGACTACGTTTCTGGTGGATCAAAGCCGGGAGCAGGTCTTCAATGCGATTAATAATGTACGTGGGTGGTGGTCAGAAAGCATTGAAGGAGCCACAAATCAGCCTAATGCGGAATTTTTGTATCATTATAAAGATGTTCATATCTGCAAACTGAAGATAGTTACGTTCATACCAGGTAAAAAAGTGGTATGGCTGGTACTGGATAACTACTTTAATTTTACGCAGGATAAAACCGAATGGAAGGGAACGAAAATCATCTTTGACATATCAAGAAAAGGCGGAAAAACCCAGCTTCAATTTACGCACGAGGGTTTAGTCCCTCAATACGAGTGTTATAAGGTCTGCCATGATGCGTGGACGAGTTATATCCAGGGTAGTCTGAAAGATTTAATAACCACAGGCAAGGGAAAGCCTAACAAAAAGGAGGGCGGCCTCAATGCTGAGCTCATAAAGAAATGGGGGCTGCAGCCCAAATAACGCAGTCTGACAATTGCTCCCATTTATCTATTCAGTTGTTCCATGACTACTTTTGCCATTTGCTTTGAGCTAAAGGGGTTTTGCCCCGTAATCAGATGGCCATCCACCACCACATTGGAGGTCATGGGTATGAATGCTTTCTTATAATGAACTCCTCTTGCTTTGAGTGCCGCTTCAAGATTAAAAGGCACTTCTTTTTTTCTGCGGGCGATCGTTTCCTCAAACCAGTCGAATCCGGTGATGGTTTTGCCTTTGAGCAGGTATTCACCGTCCGAAAGCTTTACATTCAACAGTCCGCCTACACCATGACATATGGCGGCGACCAGTCGGTTATTTTCGTACTGATCCTTGATGATCGCTTGTATATGAATATCATCCGGAAAATCATACATGGTGCCATGCCCGCCGGTAAGATAAACACAGTCAAAATATGGGTCTGCTATTCCATCAAGAGGAGCGGTCTGCTCGAGCAATGCCATAAAACCCCTGTTTTCAAAGTACTGTTTAGAGACTTTATCTAGTACAAAGGGCTTCAGGCTTTCCGGGTCGATCGGCGTATTTCCGCCTCTGGGGCTGGCAATAGTTATTTTATAACCTTGGCCGGTGGCGCTATGATAGATGTGGGTGAGCTCGCTTAGCCAGAGCCCGGTCGGCAGTTGTCCGCTGGCATACCTGTCGACATTGGTAACGATTATGAGAATTTTCATCGATTTGTATTTTTCGTTTAAACTCTACTACGCCTTTCCGGTAGATGGTGCATTTAACCTTCGGAATAGCAAATTTAACAAATCAAAGATCACTCTTTTTCTTGGCTTATCACTATTATGTTATGATAAGCCGCTGACGTGATGCCTCATCAAGATATTCATCACGATATATTTTTAATCGGCATATGGTCCGACTTTAGGCGCGCCGCCATTTGAAACTGTATGATTCGCCTGTACTAAATGAGCCATATTTTATATTAAAGGTTGTTTTAATTTGTTTGGTAGAGCGAGAAATAGCGATGCATTAATATGTGCGACAAATCCCAAATTAGTTTTTTAATAAAAAGAATTTGAGTGTCTAGAAAATGAATTAATATTGTGTCGGGAGAAATGATGAGGTTAAAGCGGATTGCCGGGATGTATAACAATCCCTGCAACCAAATAATAGCAAACTTGCCATAACCCTATTTTATATGTTGGACTAGCAAATATTGATAACTGGCAAAACCAGTGTTAAGTAGAAAAGAATTCGCTTTTCGCAGCGTTACCGGAATCACGGTAAAAGAAGTTTTGCCTTTGTTGAATAAAACGAGCGTTTATGAAGAATTTGGTTTTTGCAGTGGCTGCCGTGTATCGAAATACAAAATCCTTCCCGATACGGAATAAATAAACATTCTTAAAGAACAGCGATTCGTATCGGGGTATTTAGTTTGTTCATAAGAAACTTCGAAATGATGAAAAGAGCATGTTTTGGCATAATTGCTTTTATTCTACTGATTAGTTGCAAATCAAATACTGAAAATGAAATCGTATATAAGATTTCTCAAGAGTGTGCTTACTGCTATAACAAGTAGGTTATTAAAGTTGCATGATGAAATAGTTCTATGCAAAAGGTAAGATGTCAAAAAAAAATTCTTAATTGAAAAGTATTTTTTCAAAATAAACAACAAATGATGAATAGACCCTGGCTAACAAAGATGCTTATTGTCATCGGTATACCGACACTTTATGCGATCATCTTAAGGCTGTTCTTTGGAATCGAAAAATGGAGTGATTTATTTTCAGTAATGTCTGTTTCCTTCTTATGCTGTCTACCTACTATTGTGGGCATATTGACAGTCTATTTTTCCAGTGAGGAAAAAGTTCGAAATATTTCTTATCGGATTTTTGTTCCTTGGATACCGATTTTTATTTTTTTCATTATTACACTTCTGGTTTCGTTGGAAGGTTGGGCCTGCTGGCTTATGATTCTGCCTTTATTTCTTATTGCAGCCTCTATAGGTGGATTGATTGGTGGCTATTTTAAACTACGCAAAAGACGTACGAAAGCATATATTTCGTTGATTGTCTTACTTCCTTTCTTTATGTCACCGATAGAAAGCCTGATCGGAGCAATTCCAGGCACATATGAAGCCGATACATACATTGATATTCATGCACCCGCAGATAAGATATGGAGTAACATAACCAGAGTCGGAGAAATCAACCAGAGACAGGATAAGGGTTGGTTAACAAGATTATTAGGTATGCCGAGACCGGTTGAGGCGGTTCTTAACTATAACGGCGTAGGTGCAACAAGAGAGGCAAAATTTACCAAGGGACTGGTATTTCATGAAACGGTATCTGAATACGTCGATAAAAAGAAAATGGTATTTTCTATTAAAGCTTTTCCTTATGAAATACCCTCAACAACTATGGACGAGCACATTGTCATTGGAGGGAAATACTTTGATGTATTAAGCGGAACCTACGAACTGGAGAAGTTAGATAATAAAACTTACAGGCTTCATTTATTCAGTCATTTTAAGCTAACCACCACAATTAATTTTTATGCAAGTTGGTGGGCCGAGTGGATAATGAAGGACATTCAAAATAATATCCTTCAAATAGAAAAAGAACGAGCGGAAAAGAGTTGATACTAATGGGCAGAAAAGTCCGGAAATCAGTTATATTTTTTTCGCTGAAAATAGTTTGTAACTAATTGGAGCTTAAATTACAGGGGTCTTGAGTTAAATTTTTATAATACTTTTTATTGACGGCAAAATTACGAGGACTGCAAACCTTAGTTTTTAAAAACATTTCTATCATGGACTATCTGTTATCGAAAATAAAAGAAGGCGATAATCGTGCTTTCAACGAAGTGTTTTACCTCAATTGTTCTGTGTCAGACGATCCATGTCCCCCGAAAATTCGCTGTTATGAGGCCGTAATAGTCCTAATGAAATTTTGTTACTCGTAATAAAGTGGCAAGAATAGTCATTCCCTTTTGTCGTCTGGCAGACGACTATATGATTTTAGCGGAAGCGGAAAATCAGCTTGGATATGCGGAGCCAGCCACAGGATGCGCTGAACATGTTGAGAAACCGGGCCGGCCTGCAACCTATCGGAACGCTTTTCAAACAGATCATGCAGCAAGGGACTATGGGTGAAAACGCTATTGAATTTGCCGGTGAGTTTTGCCGTAGTTAGGATCTCCAAAGATCAAGTAAGTTAATAGAAGCCGTAAAATCTGTCGCGGAGGTAACCCTGAGGGGGCTGCAAGCATCAATGAACATTATCTTCTTTATCCAATTAATTCTGATGAACTTATTAAAAACACAAATCTGACAGAGAATGAAGGATATTAGGATGTAGGTTTTATCCGTGAACAAAAAGCCTGCGGGGGCTGTCAGCTTTTTACGCTTCCGTAAGCCGTTGCTGTATTGGGTGTTATATCGGCTCTCATGTAATTGAAACTGTGCTCCTATATATATATAAAAAGACACTTCGATTAGATAAAGTAAACGATGTGTTGGCCTTGTTTGGTAAAGAAATCGGAGTAGTTGATCAAAATGGAGACTGATGGCACGTCAAGCAAAAATATATTTTCAAGGCAATTTAGCTGGCTATTTAGTAGAGGGTGATAATGGATATTCTTTTCAATATTCACTTGAGTATCTGGCAATGAAAGATGCAAAGCCTATCAGTCTGACCCTCCCCTTATCAGAAAAGACGTATCATAGTAATGTGCTTTTCCCATTTTTTGATGGTTTGATTCCCGAGGGCTGGTTACTGGAAATTGGAGAAAAGCACTGGAAGCTTAATCCTCGTGATCGTTTTGAATTATTAATTAACCTTTGTAGAGATACAGTTGGTGCTGTTGCAGTCTATCCGGTGGAGGCGGAGACGCATGAATAATTGTCTGTTTTGTTATAAGTCTGTTGAAACAGGAGAGTATCACGCTGCGTGTTCCAGGAAGTTTTTTGGAACCTCGCAAATTCCGGTTTTGGAACTCGATCAGGAGAAATTAAATATCCTGGCGCAATTTATTGTTCATGAGCGAATGGCTATAACAGGAGTGCAACCTAAAATATCACTTATACTAAATGGAGAAAAGGGGAATAAGAGATTGACATCGGTGGGGCTATGGGGAGACTATATCCTCAAACCTGACACTGCAGACTTTCCTTGTGTGCCTGAGGTTGAAGATTTGACCATGCACTTAGCTGCGTTATTTAACATTGAAACAGCCAAGCATGCGCTGATCCCTACTTCGACTGGTCAGCTGGCTTATATTACGAAACGGTTTGACCGGCAGAAAGGAAAGAAAATCCATACAGAGGACTTGTGTCAACTGTCCGAATTACTGACAGAGCAAAAGTATAAAAGTTCGTATGAGCGTGTCGGAAAGCTGATCAGGCAGTACGCGACAAATTCAGGGTTAGTTGTTATACAATATTTTAGGCTCGTATTATTCAGCTTTTTAACGGGCAACAATGATATGCATTTGAAGAATTTTTCCCTGGTGCATACTGAAAAGGGTATTTTGATTGCGCCGGCGTACGACCTCTTAAATGTTAATCTGGTTTACCCCGAGGACAAGGAAGATCTGGCGTTGACCTTAGGGGGCCGTAAAAGAAAAATCAAACGTTCGGATGTCGATCTATTTGCTCAGAATATAGGTATTGCTAACCCCGTCAGGGATAATATTTATAAGGAATTTGCAAGATGCGCTAAGCAAGTCGATGATTGGATTGAAAGAAGTTTCCTGACAGATGCCTATAAAGAGAACTATTCATCAATTGTGACCAGGAAGCTGAAGCAAATTGACTTGTTATAAAATAATGCGATTTGGATAGTTTTTTGTGCATTTCGTAGACAGCTGTCATGATATAGGTATATTATATTGTTTCGTGAATTACTGTAGGCGTTTGCGAGAGGCTTTGGGCAATGAAAGCTAAATAATTATTAAATCGGGTCTAAATCGGCATCGTACAAAGTCCAAATTACATGGGATCAAGTATCTTTATTTATATCAATTTTGTGGTGTACCGCTCAATAGCGGGCTAAAGTTATAAATCTTAATGACAATTGCCTTGCTAGAGGAAGGGCATTGTTGGCCTTGTTTGTTTTTTGCGGGATATTGGGTATGGCGCAGTTGTAAACAGCGGCCCCTCCGGGACTCATGGTCTATCTCCGGAGCGACATATATTGATGAATAGAACAGAAAATCGGATCCTAACAATAAAATTAAATTAAGTAAAATGGCAAAACAGATTTTTATCAATTTGGCGGTAAAGGACCTTCAGAAATCGATGGATCTTTATACCGCTTTAGGATTTACCAATAATCCACAGTTTTCTGACGATGTAGGAAAGTGCATGGTGTGGAGTGACACCATTTTCGTCATGCTTTTGACGCACGAAAAGTTTTCAAGCTTCACCACTAAGCCTATTGCCGATACAAAGTCGAATATAGCGGGACTTTTTTCTCTTTCAACAGACAGTGTAGACGAGATGAATAAGATTATGGCAGACGGGTTAAAAGCGGGCGGCATCGAACCTAATGAAGTAAAGGATTATGGGTTTATGCAACAGCGAACCCTTGAAGATTTTGACGGACACACCTGGGAAGTTTTTTATATGGACATCTCGAAATTCCCGGCGGAACAGTAAACGAAGAGTTAGAGGCCATACTGGCCTTTTGACATCGATCGTCATTCAATTTACAGGTTAAAATTGTAACCTGGGGGCTACCAAGAGTGATTAATTGTCTTTTAAGGGTGTTGGGCACTGCCGAGATTTTTGAGTCACATCATAACACTAACACATCCATATCGGGTTGCTGAAGTTTGCCTTTTAAGTTCGCAACAGCTATAATGGCCCTGGAAAACTGGGCATAAGCTGAATGATCCCTTCTGTTTTGCGACACCACTACCAATGCAATTCAGCAGTCAAATCAGGGGAGGAGGGTTTACCGGTGGCTCCTCCCTGATCTGCTGGCCCACGCGGCTAAATCAGCTTTAGACACCGATGTTTCAGTTATCGCATCTAAACTGATAAAATTGATTGTGCCTGTTTTTCACTGATCCCAAATAGCGCTGCTATTGACGACGGCGTAACTTTGAACCATTTGGGACGGTTTTGGATGAATTTCCGGATGGCTTCATCTCTGGATTTTGCGAATGCTTTTTTGTATGCTTTTTTGTATGCTTTTGCATATTCTTGTTTTTGACGGTCTTGCGCATGAAGTTCCGAGATAAAATCCATTAGTTCTTCCATAGGATATTTGGGTGCTGTAGACATATTTTTTTGTTTGTTCTTAAGTGTTTTATATGCTTGTCCGTTAAGTCGACTGTAATGCTCAGATGCCGTCACATCGATTATGATCTAGCGTTTAGGTTTTTATTGGATGTTGGCGGTCAAATCAGAGGAGAAGCTCTTACTGATGGCTTCTCCCTGATCTGCTGGTCCCGTCGGCTAAATCAACTATAGACACTGATGTTTCAGTTATCTCATCTAAACTGATAAAACTGATTGTGCCATTTGTTCATCAACACCAAACAGCGCTGCAATGGACGCTGCCGTAATTTTAAACCCTTTGGGACGGTTTTCGATGAAATTCTGGATCAATTCTGCTTTCCCTTCAACTTTTCCTTCTGCTTTGGCTTCTACACATGCACGTTTTTGACGGTCTTGCGCGTGAAGATCCGAGATAAAATCCATTAGTTCTTCCATTTTAGTTCTGTTTAATTTGTTAGCAATTTCAATAACCCTTTCAAAATAACTACCCCTTAAAAAATCGGGTGTCTTTTTCAACTTATGAAAATTGTTCAATAGGTAAATCCATTTATATCGTTCTGATGAGCGCTCTGGTGTCACCTTTTTTGCTTTTTTCAGATCAGCCAGCATTTTGAAGTCCTTACCGGTCAACATATCACCGTGATCTGCAATGTTGATGCTCGCGTATTCATGCAGATAATCGGTCGGGCCTTGCTTGTACAAATTAAAATTCGCTATGCCCAATACAAAGACCGGAACCTGGTTATAGTCCCATTTACTACCGGGAATGGCAAACGTTGCCCGAACCTCCCCTCATACAAGGAGATTCTTTGGCTATAGAATTCCTGTCTCCGCCTTTGCATTTCCGTTAGGAAAACAGCCCCTGTCTTCGGGTCTTGCCAGACAACATCCGGATTGACTGTTCTGGTGTCAACAGTGCTGGCTGTTAAAGGGGGAATGGCCGGTGTCAGATCACGGATAGTGGTTAGGTGCCCCCAGAAGGCTTTGTGAAAGGGTAGTATGACTTCCTTTTTATACTGCTCGCTGCCCAGCAGTAGTTTGAAAACAAGATCCTTCTTGAGGTCTGCACGTTGTCGATTACTGAGCGGTCGAGCGGCAGTCTGTATGGATCCAGCTTCTTTCTTATAACCTTTTAAGGAATCTGGTCTTTCCTGAACCTCATGACTGGTCAGTTTTCCCCACCTGTTAACATACATTCCATAGGAACCGGGGTGTTTTTTGGGCATACATAAGGCATATCATTCGTAGTGCAATAATTTTATACCAGACACTGTCAAAGTGCCTGCTGTTATAAAAAATGGTAAATCCGGCAATAATTGTAGGCTAAAACAATCAGCAGCGCATTTTGATGGATGGCGACCATTCAATGTTTGCTGCTGGAACAAAGATAATACAGTTTTCATTGAAATACCTAAAAAATGACAGAAAACTTCCCAAAAAAGATAAAAAAGTTAGGCGCACGCCAATGACAGAAAATTTGCCGCAACGAGTGCAATCATCAAACCGGACCTATACGGGTGATGAAACGCTTCTTAATCGGCCGGAGCGGTTTTTTTTGATCTTAAACAAAGTAGTGCCGGAAAATATAGACAAATTCATAGAGGATGAACAGGATGGGTAGCAGGTATTGAAACCGGATATTGTTATAACGGATGCCCGCCAGGCATAGCAGAATGTGTATGCCGTTACGGATAGGGTATTCCCGGTGCAGGGTATAAAAATAATCTTTTCCCTTTAAGAGGGTATCTGCAAAATCCATGACAAAAACAGTGATCAGAAAGGAGAAGAACCAATGCTTTCTTGAAAAGAAATAGTCTTTGAAGCCTTTGTATTCACTGATGGAATCTGGAAATATCAGGACGCAGAGGGCAAAATACATCGCGGTATACAGGATAAGAAACAGGTATTCCAGAAAGTTCCAGGTCGCGACATCCCGCAGGCGGGCTTCCCACCACCAGAAGTGAATGATGAGCAGGAATGCATAAAACACCCAAAGCAGGTGCAGGGGGTATGGTTTGAAGATTTTGTTATGATCGATCAGCTTGACGCTGTTTTTTAGCAGCTGTGCCACACTGAAACCGAGTATGATACTGATCATCGTCCTGACGTGTGTAAAAGTCTCTTCCATGTCCACTGGTGTTTATGAAAGTAATATATATAACGAATATAACTATTTTATGGGATTTTGCCTAGTCTGCAAGCGATAAAGTGCGGCGGTATACCATATCCGGCGGAGCTTTAATTTAGTAAACAGGGATAAGGGGCATGCCTTTTTCCTATGGGAACCAGCTCTCAGGAATTGTCTTAGGGTTAATATCAAAACAAGATATTCAATTGATTGGTCATCAACAATATTGTAGAGGTTTATTAATAAAAAATATCTGTGTTTGACGATCAATTTATTATATTTTATTGGGCCATATTCATTTAAGTGCTAATAAAATTAATTTTGTTTACTAAAATTATTTTCTGAGCTTCGCAGCAGGAATGGTTCTTTGAGAACCGGTGTTGCGGTATTATGAATGCCAAAATAAATGTAGCATGGAACGGCAAATCGTGCATTGTGATCTGGATACATTCTTTGTGTCGGTGGAGCGGCTCTTAAACAGTGAGCTGATTGGAAAACCTGTTCTTGTGGGCGGTTTTTCCGATAGGGCCGTTGTCGCTTCCTGCTCATATGAGGCCAGAAGGTTTGGCGTGCATTCGGCCATGCCGATGCGGCTGGCCAGGCAGCTTTGTCCGGAGGGTATTATCGTGCGGGGTGATCACGATCAATATAGCCGGTTTTCCAGGATCGTCACCCAAATCATAGAAGAAAGGACACCGGTGGTAGAGAAGGCCAGTATTGATGAGCATTACCTGGATATAACCGGTATGGATAAATTCTTTGGTTCCTGGAAATGGGCCAGGGAGCTGAGGCAAAGGATCATCAAGGAAACGGGTCTACCGATCTCTTTTGGGCTCTCGGTGAATAAAACGGTGTCTAAGATCGCTACCGGTGAAGCCAAGCCCTGTAATGAGAGGAAGGTGGACAGCGGAGGGGAAAAGCCTTTTTTGGCGCCGCTTTCGATCCGTAAAATACCGATGGTAGGAGAGAAGACCTATCTGCAGCTGCGTAATATGGGTATTTCCAGGATTCAGACCTTACAGGAAATGCCACCGGAAACCATGCACAGGGTACTTGGGGCGAACGGCGTTTCCATCTGGCGGAAGGCTAACGGGGTAGATGAAGCACCCGTACTTCCTTACAGTGAACAAAAAAGCATGAGCAAGGAAAACACTTTTGAACGTGATACGATTGATATGACCCGACTCAGGCGTGTGATCGCCGGGATGGTTGATGAACTGGCTTTCGATCTGAGAAGTGGAAAAAGGGTAACCGGTTGTATCACCCTCAAGATCCGCTATTCCAATTTTGAAACTTTTACCAGGCAACTGAAAATCGGCTATACCTCGTCAGAAAAGATCCTGCTGGAAAAAGCCATGCAACTCTTTGAAAAGCTGTATTCCAGAAGAATGCTGATCCGGCTGATCGGGATTAAATTAAGTGATCTGGTCGGCGGAGCCTATCAGATAGATCTGTTCAGCGATGTAGAAGAAGAGCTTAATCTGATGCAGGCCATGGATGGCATCCGGAGCCGTTTCGGCAGGGATAAAGTCATGCGGGCTTCCGTTTTTTAATAAAATCAGGGGAATAATATGCTATTAAATGTTCATAGTTATTACAGTTTACGCTACGGGACGCTGAGCCTGGAGCAGATCGTTGAGGATATGATGGCCCTGGGCTATGAGAACGCGGTGCTGACGGATATCAATAACAGCTCCGCAGTACTGGATTTTATAAGGCTTACCCGGGATAAAGGCCTCAATGGAATAGCAGGTATGGAATACCGCAATGGCAATGAACTGCTCTATATCGGTATTGCCAGGAACCTGGCAGGCTTTAAACAGTTAAATGAGCTGATGACTGGGGCCAATAGAGAGAAAAAGGCGCTGCCCGCCGTTGCACCGGAACTTCCGGATGCATTTGTCATCTATCCTTACGGCAAACGGGCGGTGCCTTTGCTGAAGGAAAATGAATTTATCGGTATCCGTCCGGGTGAGCTGAGTAAAATCCGTATGGAACCCGTTTCGAACTATAGTAAATATGTTTGCTTGTCGGCTGTCTCGTTTCACAAAGAGGATTATAGACTTCATTTGCAACTGCGCGCCATTGATCATAATATCCTGATCTCACAGCTGCAAAAAGAACAGGCTGGGTGTAGGGATGAGGCCATGATACCAAAGGAGCAGCTTTTGCAGGCCTACAGCGATTTTCCGAGGCTGACTGATAACACCCGTCAGCTGATCCGGTCCTGTAGTTTTAATTTTGATTTTGATGAAGTAAAGAATAAGAAGACTTTTACCGGTAACCGGTCTGATGACAAAAGGCTATTGCATAAATACGCCATGGACGGTTTTTACAGGCGGTACGGGAAGGACGATAAAACGGCTTTTGACCGCGTTCAAAAAGAGCTGGACATTATCGACAATCTAAACTTTTCCGCCTATTTTCTGATTACGGATGATATCTGCCGTTATGCCAGAACAAGAAATTATCACTATGTCGGCAGAGGAAGCGGCGCCAACAGTATTATTGCCTATTGTCTGGGCATAACCGATGTGGACCCCATCGCGCTGAATTTATATTTTGAGCGTTTTTTGAATCCGAAACGAAAAATACCACCGGATTTTGATGTGGATTTTAGCTGGAATAACCGGGATGATATATATGACTATATCATGCATCGCTATCAGGCGGGCCATGTGGCGCTCATGGGGGCGACAAGTACTTTTCGCTCCAGAAGCAGTATCCGGGAGCTCGGCAAGGTCTATGGCCTGCCGAAGGCTGAGATTGACCGGCTCATTCATGAGCCGGAGCATACAGCGAATAAAAACGAGGTCACGGATATGATACTTTCAGTCTATCAGCAGATGGCTGATTTTCCGAACCAAAGGACCATTCACGCTTCAGGCGTATTAATTTCTGAACGCCCTATGACCAGTTATTGCGCTCTGGATTACCCGCCCAAAGGACTGCCGACGGCACAGTTTGATATGTATGTGGCGGAGCAGATCGGTTTTGAGAAGTTTGATATCCTTTCGCAAAGGGGGATCGGGCATATTAAGGACTGTAAGGAGCTGATTCGGCAAAACCTGGGGGAAATTGTCAGCACGGACAATCCGCGTCGTTTTTTCTCCGATGAAAAGATGGCTGCCCAGCTAAGGTCGGCTAACACGATTGGCTGTTTTTATATTGAAAGCCCTGCGATGCTGCAACTGCTGACCAAGCTACGATGTGATAATTATCCGACGCTGGTGGCAGCCAGTTCGATAATCCGCCCCGGGGTGGCTGCCTCCGGCATGATGAAAGCTTATATTGAACGGCATCTCGATCCGGATAAAGCGGTTTATCCGCATCGGGTATTTAAAGAGCAGCTGCAAGATACCTACGGGGTGATGGTGTACCAGGAAGATGTTATGAAGATTGGTCATCATTACGGCGGGCTGGATCTGGCCGACGCGGATGTGCTTAGACGGATGATGAGCGGCAAGACCCGCAATACGGAACAACTGGATGCCATTAGGGATAAGTTTTTTGATCACTGCCTGAGGGCTGGCTATCCGGATACAACCTCTAAAGAGATCTGGCGGCAGATGGAGAGCTTTGCCGGGTATTCCTTTAATAAGGCCCATAGTGCTTCTTTTGCCGTGGAAAGCTACCAGAGTCTCTTTCTGAAAACCTATTACCCCAGAGAGTTTATGGTGGCGGTTTTAAATAACTATGGAGGCTTTTATCAGAGAAAAGTGTATGTCAATGAGGCTAGAAAGGCAGGCGGCGTGATTGGCCTTCCCTGTGTTAACAGAAGTGTGCTGGGCGCCTCTATTTCGGGTAAGGATATTTATCTGGGTTTTGACTCGATACTGAACCTGGAGGGTGACTTGTCGGCACGTATCGCTGAACAGTGGCTCCGTGGTGGAGACTATACCAGTCTGGAGAACTTCGCGCTCCGAACGGGCGCCGGGCTGGAGCAGCTCATCATTCTCATCCGCTCGGGGGCTTTTCGCCATATGGGTACCGGAAAAAAAGAGTTGCTTTGGGAGGCGCATTTACTCCTGAGCAGCTATAAGCCGCAGCGGCAGGCCAGTCTTTTTGAAAACACCGCAAAAAAGCCGGTGTTGCCCAAACTGGAAACCAGCCTGCTGGAAGATCTCTATGATGAAATTGAACTGCTGGGATTTCCCGTGTCCGGCAGTATGTTCGACCTTTTAAAAAGCGATTACAGGGGAACGGCGAGCGGAAAGGATTTAACAGGCCTGGAAGGGCTGACCGTCCGGGTTGTCGGTGATTTTGTCTGCGATAAGCAGGTGCGTACCAAAACCGGAGCGGTCATGAAGTTTGGGACTTTTCTGGATGTGAACGGTGATTTTATAGATACGATCCATTTTCCGGCGCAGTTAAAACAGTTTCCCTTGCAGGGTAACGGCGTGTACCTGATACAGGGTAAAGTGGTGAAGGATTTTGGATGCGCGGCCATTGAGGTTGAAAAATGTGCCCGTATGCCGTTAAAGCCGGATCCCAGGAGTATATGATGTGTATTGTTACATATAAGAATTCAGTGGCCGCGAATTTGCAGGAAAATTGATCTCTATTGATTTATATTTACCTTTGAGCTATTCGGGTTGCTGGCTGGAAGAACGTAGACGGATGAACCATTAATGCTACGCGGAGATATTGAGAAAATTGCCGATAAGAAGAAAAGATAGCCCTTAAGCAGGGCAATTAAGTTTTCATAAAAAACTATAGTTATGACAAACCGGGAGAAGTTTTTGGCACTGGTGTCTGAGGACGAATCGAACACCATGCAGTGGGCCAAGGAACAAAATGCCAAAGGGAAATTAAGAAGAGCCGCGCAAAAAATTTAAATTTTAATTTTGAAGCGCCTGAAAGAATTAGGACGAGAGTCAAAGAGAATTGGCGGAAAAAATGGATGTAAGTCCGCAACTGGTTAATAAATGGGTCCAGGGTAAAGAAAATAATTTCAGTTTAGAAATTCTATTGTGGATTGGAGGTCATCTAGGGATAGATTTGATTGAAATTCCTTTAAAGAAATCGAGGGCAGAGGTTTCAAGTCAATTAATTAAATCTTCTGAAACATACGAAAAAGGGGAATTAACTGACGTCTGCAAAGCCATTTCTTTAAGCAGTTACACTACCAGTGACATCAGTTACGAATCAAATAATCAAGAACTCATTCAACGTATAGCACAAGTAATGACAGAAGAAGATTAGAAAAAATCTTGCTATTGAAGAGATTACAGTGGAATAGGGTAAGCGTTTATTTGGGTTTAAGTGGGTGAAAAGCGCACGGGTTTTCATAGAGACATACACCTTTGTAAGAACTATTTTTTGTTGATATCAGAACAAATGAATAAACTTGTAGTCTCTATGACCCGCATGATTATTTCTTAGATTTGCTGCTAGTCAGGACAGGCTTCGGGACATACAGTGCAGTTCGTTTAAGGCTACATATAAAACTTTCGATGATGAAATACGTTATTACCCATGACAGAGTTGAAATTGATTTGTTTGCAAGATCTAAAATGAACCTCCGGATAGTGGCCTGGCTTGTTATTTTGGGTATCAGCCTGGCTATGGCGCTGACCATGCCGCAGGCCGCTCTGCTACTGTATTTGTTTGCCTTGCTTTCTCTATGTGCTGCCTTGTATGCCTATTTTCAGTCCCGGCAAAACGCGGTGTTCGATTTAACGAATAAAAGGGTGACGGTGCCCAAATTCCTGTCCACCCGTACCTTTGAGGGAAGCCAGATTGATCGCTTTGAAAAGGTAACGGCACCAGGGAAGAGTGATTATTATGTAATGCTGCTAAAAGAAGACCGGCACGGGCAGGGATATAGGCTGATGCCCCGGTATGGTGGTCTGTTTGCCAACCAAAATAAAAACGCGGAAGAATTTGAAGCCAGAATCTTACCGGTTATTAACCAAATCCTTTACTAGCATGGAACGGAAATTTTTTAAACAGCGACAGGATGGATTTGTTACGCATGCCATCAATTCGTTCATATTGATCATGGGTGCTGTATTATTGGTTTGGAGTATTTCAGTGTTTGCGCGAGGGTATATTTTTGATTTTCAGTCTTTTAATGTGGCTATCCGGTCCTTGGCACCCGCATGGGTGATCTTGTCGCTGTATTGGCTGGCCATCGGGGTGGTCCGTATCAAGATTGTTCCCGCGAGCCATGAGATGACCAAACAGTACCTGTTTGGTCTTTATAGCAAGAGATATAGCTTGTCGGATCCGCTGGACGTTTTTGTTGCGACACATTATCAAAGGGGGAAAAGGGTAGAGTCGGATGTGCTGGTAAAAACATCGCAGGGAAACGTCAAAGTAAGAACTTTCCCGAAATCCACACAGATTGATCCGTTTATAAGGGAGTTTAAAAGTCTTTTCGGGACCATTTCACCTTTGTGAAAAAGCCGGGTTTGATACGTGCAAAAGCGGGCTCAGTCCGGCGATGGCCGGCAGCCTTACAAAAGCATTCCATCATATAAAAGCGCTGCGAGTTTATAGTGGCCATGGAACCTGGCAAATATGAAGTATTTGCCGCCCTCCCGGTTGCCTTTCATATATTCAATGTGATAGACATAGACCTGCGTTGCCGGATCACGCTTGCTCGCAATCAGCCGGCTGACCATACCGGTGTCCTGCCATATCCGGATAGGGTCATTTTTTGACAGGGGAGCGGTGATACACCGGATAGCCTGCCGGTCAAATATCTCAGCGTAGAGGGCTTCAAACTGTTTTTCATTGATGCCTGTTGTATCCTGCTTAGGATCCTGCAGCCGGTCATGAGGTAAACAGCTGGCACCTGCTCCCAGCAGCGGAAAAGCTATGCACTTTTTCAGCTGCTGGATATTACCCTGTTTTACGGCATGAGCAAATAATTTCCAGGCCTGGATGAAAACGGAATCGCTTTCTGGTCTTGTTTCTGACAGGCTATCCTGGGTTACTTTGCGCTGATGCGCATGCATGACAGGTGTATGGGCGTTTATCGCCTGGCTGCTGTTCACTGCGCCGGCAGTGGGTGACTGCCTGGCGCTCTGTTTGCATGCTGCCATAACGGTAAGCAGGGCAAAGCAGCACATTGAACGGTGTAGCATTCGTCTTTTCATCGCTTAGGCTCATTTTCCGGGTTTTGCAACCTTGGTTGTGAACAACCCTATTCATTCATTATTTACGTTTCACATTCGGTGCAGCAGGAATTCCAGTTAAAGCTACGCATTATTGTTTGATTTTTTGACGGCATTGTACTGATGGTATAGGCGCCTGAAGGAACCGGAGTGGAGACAAAAGATAGCGGGAAACAAGGATAGGCGCTTGATTCGCCGATAAATTTAAAAGAGTAGATTTCGGTTTGGAATAGCAGTTGATTACTTGAAATGCCATTAGATCATCCGGTAGGGGCGTTTCAGGTATGTAGATTTTTTTTAATTATTTTTTCTGAAATATCTCCATTTTTAATCGTTTTTCTGGATTCTGAAATATGCTGCCTCAAATATGGAACCTTACGATATTTACGTTAAACAGACGCAATCTGTTTCGGCCGTTAGGAAATACCTGTAAATCAGAAAATACCTATTTCTAGGTATTGCCCGGCCTGGTATTAACTGTGATATTTGTAGTGATATATTTATCGCCCTTGTTGTTTCTATGCGAAGGGAAATCACCCCCGCGCATTGGTTTGACAGATATGTTTTCTACAACGTGCATCATTAGGTTTTACATATCTATTTTATCCAATAATGAAAAATATTCTTCTTTTTATAACCTGTATTGCACTGTGCTGTGCTTCCTGCAGTAAAAAAAACACGCCGGCGCATCCAGGGGAAGGACAGGGGTATAATTTGTCAGGCAGCCTTTATTTTGACTGGGCGACAGACGGTATCCTGAAAATGGATTTAAGAACGGGCGAAAGCGTCAGTATTTTAGCATCAGATGTTCGCCGTAACGGATGGGATATCAGTCGTGATGCAAAGCAACTTCTGTATGCTACTGCATCCCCTGATCACGACTACGATGCCAATCAGTATACGAATATACGGGTCAGTGATTTAGACGTCGTTTACCAATTCAAGTATTACCCTACAGAGAGGGAGGATTCTTACGGTTTACTTTCTCCGGATGAAACAATGATCGCTGTAGAACCGACCTTTGATGATGGAATTATAATCCTCAACCAACAAGGAGATGTATTAGCTAATCTCGATGAACTTGGTGAGACAAAGCTCCGGATAAATGTGACACGTCATGCCTGGATGCCTGATAACTCCCTGCTATTTACGATTGGCGATCATATTTATTTAAGTAACACGGCTTTTACAGCAGCGACCCTGATCAAAACGGTGGATAATATCGGTTACAGGGCCTGGGATGCTTTAGTGGTCAGTCCTGATGGGAAGAAGGTGGCCTTTACCCGGGGCGGCCATGTCTGGATGATGAATAGTGACGGCCGTAATCTGGCACAGATTACCGGAAGTGATCTGCACGAAAAGGCATGCACGTTTTCACCAGACGGCAACTATCTGTTGATCGGAACGGAATACGTCAATAATAGCTGGTATCTTGCCGTTATCCCTGCTGACGGGAGGCAGTATAATGTAGGCGATGAAGACGCTGACGGACGGGTTATCTTTCTCTATGATGGGAATATACGCCAGAAAGGAGACGGTTTTGCTTATTGGAGATAAACCTGTCCCCATATTGCCGGGAGTATAGCTACAGGACGGAATATCCCCATTTTTCTCTACATTTACGCTTTAGTTTTTAAACAGATGGGGGACGCGCTGTGATAAAATTAACCAACAACCAAAGAATATAGCCCAATGAGTGAGTATATAAAAATCGTGCTAAGAGTTATATGGCTGACTGTTATCATTTATTGGGTCCTTTCGGCGTTCAGGGCTAAAAAGACCACGCGTCAGGAGTCTTTGGTAAAGCGTTTTGCCCTGTATTGGCTACCCATCATCATTGCGATATTGTTATTGGGCCCGGGTAATTGGTACGGGCATAGCTGGTTAAGGGAAAATTTTGTGGCACACACGAACACAGTTGGCTTTATTGGCCTTTCTTTTTGTATTGTTGGCGGAGCAGTTGTTTGTTATGCACGCTATTTGCTGGGCAGGAACTGGAGTGTATCGGTAGCACAAAAGAAGCAACATGAGTTAATAAAGTCAGGTATTTACAGCCTGATCCGACATCCCATTTATACAGGATTGCTACTGCTATTTACCGGTAATGCACTAATAGTAGGAGATTATAGGGGTATACTGGCCGTTGTTATCGTTTTTGTGTCGTTATGGCTAAAACTCAAGAAGGAGGAGCATTTACTGACCGGGATATTCGGGGCGGAATATGCCGGCTACAAGGCTAATACGAAGGCCATCATTCCCTATGTACTTTGAAAAATTTTGTCTGCCAATCCTAAGTAAAACCCGCCGTTTGCGGGGCTACGCGGTTCATAAATGGCCGTGGCATACAAAAGCGGCCCGCACTGCTGGATAGTTTATAGTTTGCCGGGTCACTTTCCTCCGTTGGCTTTCAGGTCATTTAGGCAGTTCTGATCCAAAACAGGCGTATTGCCTGCAATGAGAAACCCGAGAATATCGGTGGTCTCTGCCGCATAGTACATCAGGCAGTTTTTATTGTTGCAGTGATCGGGGTGGGCTTCGTCCACATGATTGACCTGCATCGATGAGCCGATATCAACAAGGCCGAGCAGGTGACCGATCTCGTGTTCCAGAACCGTAGTGAAAAGTTGTGCCCGGTTCGCCTGTCCGATGCCACCGGAATTGTCGTAGATTGTTTTGCCGAAAAGGCATATGGAGGTATTGCGGTAGGTAAAGCCCAAAACCGAATTGTCGGTATAATCTGCATCCGCAATGACTACATATAGAGTTATTTCTTGGTCACCGGCATACTGTGTTCTGTACCGATCTTCTACCGAAATGACCTCATCTGTGGAAACCTGGTTTTTCTCCAGGGAGGGTATCTGCGTTTCCGTTATGGAAACGCCGCCTGGTTTATTCAGCCGGGTTTTCAGAAAATTTTTGACTGCGCTGATCACACCGTCATCCGGTTTATAGTCGGGTGTATATTGGAGCTCTATTTTCAAGGAAGTAAAGGGTGCAGCGGAAAGCAAATCACGGGCGGATTTACCCACCGACTGTTTGCTGTATGTTTTTCCGTTAAATGAACCGTCCTTGGGCTGATCACTTTTACTGCAGCAAACAAGCAGCACCGCCAAAAAGACCAGTATCGCATGATTTTTATAATGCATCTTATCGTGGATTAAAAACGTATACGAATATAGCTATTTTTTTGGGTTGAGGGGCCTATCATGACATCCTTCCGGCATTTTTGGGTTCGTTCAGGCGAGGTTGGGAGTGGAGTAGTGGAGACATCCTGCTGACAAAGACTGAATTAAAAGCTTTGGGTGAATGAAGCTATGGTTTTGGCCGGTTGTCTAATGCCAGGGGATTCAATTCTGTGAAAACGGATGAACAACTGTTGACCGGTAGGATCTTTTATGTCAGAAGGCGGTCGGATTATCTGATGGTAAATTTAGTTGTTTGGTTAATTAAATTATATCCTATACCTTTATTCTATGAAACAAATTGGGAGCGACTTCCATCAAAACAGAAAAGTAGCGCATTTATTGGCGCATCATATCAATAATGCCGGGAAGTATATGAACCGGATTTTGCAGCAGAAGCTTCAAAATGCGGGCTATCGGTTAACCTCAGAGCAATGGGTGGTACTGGCCTGTCTGTTTGACCGGGACGGGCAAACACCTACCGAAATATGCGAAGCCACGCTTAAAGATAAGCCGGGGATAACGAGAATATTGAGAAATATGGAGCGAAATAAACTGGTAATTATGATGGACAATCCCGAAGATGGCAGAAGCAAAAGAGTGTTTCTCACCAAGCATGTAAAAAAAATGGAGCGGCCATTATTAGCTATTGCGGCCGAAACGGAATCGCAGTGCACCATGGGTATTTCAGAAAGTGAACTTGAGGCATGCAGGCTGGTCTTAGATAAAATTATGGGCAATCCTGAGTAAGCTTTTAATTTAATAGTTGTTGCATTAACTATATATTTGTAAACTGTAAATACATTAAAATGAAAATAACCATCATTGGTGCCGGGAATGTCGGCACGGCATTAGCAAGAGGGTGGGCCAAAGCAGGCCATGAGATTAGTATAGGGGTGAGAGATGTAGATACTTTTAAAGATAAAGATCTCTTGCGGGACAAAAATATTTCGGTTGAAAACATACCCGGAGCGATTGAAAGGGGAGCCGTTATCGTACTGTCCGTACCGCCTGGAGCTGTGCCCTCTTTGGTGAAGTATCTAAAAGGCGCGGCGGAAAAAATTATCATTGATCCAACGAATGCTTTTCGTTCCGGCCTGGAGGGGTTTGAAACTGCCTTTGATGCTTTACGCAATCTTACTGAGTGCAAGCACATTGTAAAAGCATTTAATAACACTGGCTTTGAAAATATGGCGAACCCCGGCGGGCTGGATACCTTTGTTGCCGGTGACAGTGAAAGGGCAAAGGAAGTGGTCAGACAACTGGCAAAGGATCTGGGCTTTGCCAATTGTTATGATTTCGGTGGCAGTGACAAAGCAGGGCTGCTGGAACAGCTTGGGCTGTGCTGGATCAATCTTGCGCTGATGCAGTCAATGGGCAGAAATATTGCCATTAATGTTTTAAAAAGATAACATTTAAACACTTGAGTATATGAACAAGATACTGCTGGCAGGCGCAACCGGGTATTTGGGCGGATACATTCTAAAAGAACTTTTGCGCAGGGGCTTTGAAACGAAGGCACTTGTCAGAAATGAGAAAAAGCTGCCGCAAGGATGCCTTACGTATCCGAAGCTGGACATTATAAAGGCAGAAGTAACGCGGCCGGAGACACTGAAAGGCTGTTGTTGGGATGTAGACATTGTCATATCCACGGTTGGCATTACCCGGCAAAAGGATGGGCTGACATATATGGATGTGGACTATCAGGCGAATCTTAATTTGCTGGAAGAGGCTAAAAGAAGCGGGGTGAAGAAAATTATCTATATTTCTGTGCTAAACGCCGATAAATTAATGCATCTTAAAATCTGTGCAGCGAAAGAAAAATTTGTGGCGGTCTTAAAGAAATCAGGGTTGGATTATTGTATCATTCGCCCTACGGGCTATTTCTCGGATATGAAGGAATTTTACGAGATGGCGAAAAAGGGGCGCGTATTTTTGTTTGGGGACGGGCAGCATAGAATGAACCCTATTCATGGCGCCGATCTCGCGGCCATTTGCGTAAATGCCATTAGGTCAGGTGAAAAAGAACTTTTAACGGGCGGCCCGCAAATTATGACGCACAATCAGATCGCCAAAATAGCGTTTTCTGCGGCTCTTAAAAAGCCCAAAATCACGCATATTCCAAATGGAATCAGCAAACTCGCCTTATTTTTGATTAGGACGTTTACCGGCAGCAAAACCTATGGCCCGATCGAATTTTTAATGGCTGTCTTGACGATGGATATGATTGCCCCGGAATGTGGAAGCCATACGCTGAAAGAATATTTTGAAGCATTAGTATAAAATATTCACACAAATCGACCGTTAAAGGTTGAGGGCAGGGTTCATTAGCGATGTATCGTAGAGGACTCCTGCCATCTGATAATCCTATTAAAAGAAAATACTTAACTTGTGTGCATAAACGGAGTGGTCACCGCTATCTGATGATACGGTTTTCTCTATAGCGTTTTAGCGTATCGCATTTTCTGATAGAATATCAAAAATGACCATTGCTGAATAGATCTTCTGACAAACTTAACAGGCGTGAAATGAACAGGATTTCAAGCGCGGTACTAAAAATAGGCTTCCTGGCCGGTTGTGCCGATATACTGATCGCATTTGTCGACGCATGGTGGAGTTATGATATTTTACCGGTGCGTGTTCTGCAGTTTATTGCCAGCGGTCTATTGGGTGAAAAGGCTTTTGAGCAGCCGGTCGGCCCGGCGCTGCTTGGCTTAGCCATACATTTTTTCATTGCTTTTTTCTGGACGGTCTTGTTTTTTGTGCTGTATGGGCAGTTTAAAAAAGTCGTAGGCGCTCCGTTTATGCAAGGCATTGTTTACGGGCTTTTTATCTGGCTGGTCATGAATTTGCTGGTTTTGCCACTTACGCATGCGCCGGGATCCGAGTTCCGATGGTTTACAGCGATTAAGGGTACCATCATATTAATTATTGCTATCGGATGCCCATTGGCTTATTTTGCCCGAAGCTATTATCTGAAAAAGGAAACTGACATCTATAAAAAACAGCTTAGATAAAATGGCAAAAGAACAGATGAAATTTCGGTCACTGGTTGAGCTCTTTGATTTTCTTCCAAGGGAGGAAGCCACATTGACGGATATGTTGCGCGAGATCACCATAGCGGCGTTGGACGGTTATGGTAAAGAGAAATTGTCTTATAATGTTCCGTTTTTTTACGCAAATAGATCTATATGCCTGATCTTTCCTGCAGCTGTCCCCAGAAGTGGTATAAAAACCGGTGTATTGTTCGGTTTCTGGTATGGTAAATGGCTGATCGATAAGAACAGATATCTGGACCGCGGCACCAACAAACAGGTGTTCTATAAGATCTATCAAAAAGTCGGGGATATTGACGTTGCTGCTTTAACCGGACTGATCAGAGAGGCTGTTGAACTGGATAAAAGCTTTCAATGAATAACACAGAAGATGTATATGCCTTTTTAACTTATTGACTGATGAACCTTGAATGGTTGTCAATAAAAAAACGGAAAAAACAATATGACCAACACAATGGGAAAAACACATTTTGCGCCGGAACTGCATATCCCGAAGGGTACCTTCAATATTGATTTTTACCTTAAATTTGGCGCGAAGGAGCATTTTTGTTTAAACAATGATGACGGGAGTATTCATGTTGCGGAGTTGGAAATAGATGGAGCCGTTTTTCATGTACATGAGACCATGGGCTGGTTTGATGCGCTTGAACCGGTGGCTGCGAAAGGGGTGACCACGGTGATCGGTTTATTTGTGGATGACGTGCAGGAGGTATTTAACAGGGCCCTCGCAGCGGGCGCCAGACAGATCAGTCCTGTCACGGACCATGATTATGGCTACAGACAGGGGATGTTCAGGGATCCTTTCGGACATTACTGGCAGATACAAAAGAAAATCTGACCGGAATGCCGCTAAATGGCCTTGCGTTTTTTTAAGGATCAGGGAGCGCTGTCCCTGTTCTAAAAGATCGATCCATAGGAGCTGTCCCGATGGGAATTTATATACGCTGTGTTAGTCACGGAAAAAGTTATCCTGAACAACGTGCTTTTTAGATATAGCTATATCTTTTTCAGATTTAGCTATCAAGTGTATCAAGTGGGTAAATTTGCTCCAATTGCTTTATGGGAGCAGCTGACGCAAAAGCCCAGTTTTCTAAATAACAAATTCCAAAAGTATACGACTGAAAACCAACAGTTAATATTATAAAAACTCCTTTTAATAGAAATGTGCTAGGGGAGGATTTTCCTAAAATACCCTTATTTAATAGTCAGAGAATCAATGGCTTACTTGTTAGACTGATTATTTACTATATTTTTGTAACATTTGTACAAATGTATAGTGATGATACAAAAGAAAAACTTAAAAATATCATTTGCGGAACTGTCCTTGAGGGGACGGGAGATTCTTGCGCAGCAATCAGAAACCACCTATGCCGAAGCTTTGAGACAGGTCCAACGATTAAAAGAGAATTCGAAGGTAGGGCAGTCGTCAAAGAAAAGCAGGCCGAATGCTTAAGGGAATACTGTCAGCAAAATGGTCTTTGGTTAACAGCACTCCCAAAAGATGCTAATTATCTGACACAAGGAGGAGTGTCAAAAGTTTATTTAAACGGTGATCGGAAAAGCGTGCTGAAATTAAACGACTGCGTTTATTATGCAACTTGGCTTGAGTTTTTTAATAGTCTTGTTATTCACAATTTATTATTCGAAGTTACTGCATATGCTTGTCAAGGGTTTATAGAGATAGAAGGAGCTTTATACGTGGTTCTCAAGCAGGACTATGTGAAAGCAGATGGAGAAGCCGATCTTGAAGATATAAAAGAAGTCCTGAATTTTAATGGCTTCAAGAATATTAAGCGTAATGATTATTTTAATCAAGACTTTGACTTGCTGTTGGAAGATATGCACGATGAAAACGTAATCACGGCTGGCGGAAAGCTCTTTTTCATTGATACGGTTTTCTATATCACAAGGAATGGAAAAGTTTAATTCTGTTACCGATAATGATAATGTAAGCTCCCAAGATTTTTATAAACGATTCATACCGGTAGGGTGTTCCTGAAAAGCTGTAATAGTTATCCCCATTGAGTTTCAGGGTGTGGATTATAACAAAATTGCCCTGCTTTGGCACAAAAAGTGTTCAAAGTAGGGCATAACTTTTTTTATAATCCATGACAAATCTACTTTTTTTTCACGAGAATCTTCTGGATGAGTCTTTTAGCCAAACAGATTTAGGAATTCTTTATAAAGCCATCCCTTTTGAGCAGTTATCCGCTACTATTCCCAGTCCCCGGGGTCTTATTACCGGCCAGGGACGCAAGAGCTGGTTTGATGTCAGCGGAGGTATTGGACTGATGATCCTTAAGCACGTTATGGGCGTCAGTGACCGGATGCTGATCGATCGTATTAATACTGACTGGTGCATGCAGCTGTTTTGTGGCATCCGGCTCAGGCCCGGTGAGAGAATTAAGGATTCCAATCTTCCCAGCTGGTGGCGCAGTTATATCGGGCAATACCTGGATATGGATGCCATGCAGCAGTGCCTGGCGGGTTACTGGAAGCCCTGGATAAAAGATACAGCCTTTAGCTTTGAGGACGCCACATGTTATGAATCTTATATAGCCCATCCCACTGACTGCAAATTGCTGTGGGGTGCCTGTAAGGAAGTATATGCGTTGAATCAACTCTTTAGAAAACAGTTGAAATTACGTAAGAGCCGCAGTAACTACGAGAAACATAAAACCCTGTTCCTGAACTACCAGCGCTGCAGGAAAAAGAGCAGGCGTAAGGAACGTAAACTGCGTAAGCAGCTCTTAGGTTTTTTGTACCGCCTGCTGCAGCTTAACGATGAATTGCAGGCCCGCCCCGGAACTCATATCAGCAAGCGGAAAGCCACCCGCCTGAAGACGATACGTACCCTATACGAGCAACAGCATAACAAAGCTTTTGGGGATAGGAACCCACAGATCAAAGACCGGATCGTATCGATCAGCAAGCCCTACATCCGTCCCATTATCCGGGGCAAAGAAATAAAAGCTGTAGAGTTCGGAGCCAAGGTCAACAAGTTACAGGTAGACGGCATCAGTTTTATCCAACGGCTGAGTTATGATGCCTTCAATGAAGGCACACAGCTGGTGGATACGATTTATCTGCACCGTAAACTTTTTGGGAAGTGCACGCATCATAGTGCCGATGCTATTTATGCCACTAATACCAACAGAAAGTATTGCCGTCAAAACAATATCACCACTAATTTTATTCCTAAAGGAAGGCAGAAGCCTGCTTTGGTTGAACAATCTAAAACGATGCGGGCAGCGCTGAACCGTCAAAGGGGCACGGTCCTGGAAGGAAGTTTTGGCAATGAGAAAAACCACTATCATTTAAATAAAATCAAAGCCAGGAACCAGTCTACCGAGACCTGCTGGATCTTCTTTGGCATCCTTACAGCAAACGCATCCATTATCAGCAAAAGAATGCAACAGGCGGCCGCACAGATTAAAAGCACAGCGGCCTAGAATTGGCACGCTTACCTTATCCAACCGGACTAAATAACAGGTCTAATGGCCTTGCTATGTCCCATCCACAAAAAAGCCTCTCTTTAATTCCTTTTTACAGAAAAAAGAGAGGATTTATTAGTTTAATATTTAATATGTAACAACTCCTTTGGGTGTTTACAGGAACACCCACCGGTAATCAAACCACCAGTGGCTTCGGCGATGGTAATTTCCAGCCCGTAGTAATTTCCACCACATGGTAAAATTTTATGGTGTTACCCTGTCTTAAATATCCGTTTCGCCCGGCTGCACATCCTTACTCTGTTCGGGCATCTCGCTGCCGGCAAACCC
The DNA here is from genome assembly GCF_020042345.1 of Arachidicoccus terrestris. Lineage (NCBI taxonomy): Bacteria > Pseudomonadati > Bacteroidota > Chitinophagia > Chitinophagales > Chitinophagaceae > Arachidicoccus > Arachidicoccus terrestris. The sequence goes on along the minus strand of NZ_CP083387.1, from coordinate 4,818,030 downwards.
GAATAAGCGCCTGTCTTTGATCATCGCACTGACCTCATCGGGCACCAGGGCCTCCCAGCCGGGTTCATTGTGTTGAATCAGGCGTAGTACGTTATCTGTCCGTAATTGCAGATTGGGCTCGTTGTAATGAACTATATCTTCAATTTTATTATTAGCAATCAGATAGCGATACAGGTCGATCAGGTGCGGCGGAGGGTTAAAGTGCAGGCAGTTCTGTATATTTCCGCCCCGTAAAGTAGGGTAGATAAATAGCTTTACTTTCCGGCTGAATAAGGTCGCAAAGGATTGCAGGATGCCGCCGGGCAAATCTCTATAATGCTCTTCGCCAAATATATATTCAAGATTGGGATAGCCCAAAACGATGCCCATTTTCAGCTTTGTGATTTTGGACAAATAGGCCACAAGTTTATAGTATTCGTGAAAATTAGAAATCATAACGGTCTGGCCGAGTGCGCAGAGTATATCGACACGGTCCAGAAAATCTTTTTCATCTATTTCCGCCGCATCATCGGCGCCCCGTTCCTTTAAGCCTTGCAGCGTGAGCTCGGTTATCACCAGCAGTTTTTTCTCATCAATATCCGGATCTTCCAGAAATTGCTTTACGCCATTTTTCAACATATCCATATGGACATTGACAACCGGCCGAAACCTACCTCTGACCATCACGATATGTTTTTTATACAGCGCATCTGAAGGAGGAAGATTATTGCCATCGGCACCGAATACGGCTACGTCAGAGAAACCAAATTTCACCAGATGCAGGCTCATCAGCCGATTGTCCACATTGTGGAAGGCAGGGCCTTCGAACCGGATCATGTCTATCTGGATACGATCCCTTGAAAGGTCATCCATCAGGGACCGCATAAAAACAACGGGATTGGTAAAGTTATAACAGGCATACATTAAATTAACGCCCAAAATACCCACGGCTTGCTGTTGCATATTATTGTCATTGTCCAGCAGCTTCACATGGAGGATCACGTCATTTTGCGGCCCTTTGGGCTCCAGTTGAAAACGAAGCCCCATCCACCCATGTGCGTCATTTGATTTTTGGTAGTTCAGAGCAGCGATCGTGTCGGCAAACGCAAAGAAAGTCGTCATTTCACCTTTTTGCTTATCCAGTCTTTCCAGTAATAATTTAAATTCGTGATCAAGCATGGAAAGTAATCTGGCCTCCGATACGTACCTTTTGTCGGTCTGGACGCCATAAATGGAATCAGAATAGATCATATCATAGGCAGACATGGTTTTAGCGATGGTGCCGGATGCGCCACCGGCCTTAAAAAAGTTGGCCGCTACGTCTTGTCCGGCACCTATTTCTGCAAAAGAGCCGTAAATACTTTTATTCAGGTTAATCGTGAGTGCTTTTTGTTTAGTCGCCAGTGTATTATGGTGATCTATATTCATTATAGGTTGTATTTAGGGACAAAATTAATTAATAAGCCTGACAATCCCCTGTAGCCGCTGACTTAAAAAAAACGTGGTAAATGAAAACAGCCATACATACCCGCAATAAGGTTTGGCTTATAGCGTGTGTTTTTTTTCTGGCCTGAAGATTAAATGGAAAGTGTTATAGGATAAAATTTTCATTCTGATGATGTGTTTTCAGCCAGAAACGACGCTGCCTTCATAAGGCTTTCTTCCATAAAGCACCAAATGCAGGACGGATCCCTGTTTTCTACCGGGATCCGTCCTGCATGACAGGCGGCGGGTTAAGTAGCTTACTGCCTGTAATAATGGTAGCAAATTTTGTAAATCGGATAGGCCAGCATTACACAAAACAGCAGATCCCACCATCCGTCTTCTACCAGCGCGCCTATCAGCCCCGTTAATATTAGAATGAACAGTATGAGCGGTTGCAGCCATAAATTGCCCCATCCTCTGGTTTTTACGCCTGTTTCTGTATCCGGCAAACCGCCTAAGATGTCTTCGGTGTCAGATTTTCCCATTTTGACTTATCGGATTTACGTCTTACCCACCAAAGGTAAAGACCGGTGATTAATACTATAATGGTGGCCAGGTCGAATAAAGCCCAGATCACTTTCAGGGCCATGCCTCCATAATCCCCGAAATGGAGTGGCTCAGATAGGAATAAAGTATTGACGTACCATGGCATTTTTCTGATATCCGTTAACTTTCCTGTTTTAGCATCTATTAATGCCGGCATCAGTAGTCTGGAGGTTAAGGCTGTTTTTCCTCTCATAAAGATCGCATAATGGTGCTTACTGCTAAAGATCGTTCCAGGATAGGTGATAATGGAGGGTGCCATATCCGGCGCTGCCGCCTGAGCGGTCTTCATGGCATCATCCAGACTGCTATAGGGTCTTGTAATCGCCGGTTGACTAGCATAGGGGGCCACCATCTCCTTTAGTTGCCCTTGCTGCCAGAGGCCGAGTACGACGTCGGATAGCGTGTTGATGATACCGGTGATCCCCACCACTACCGTCCAGGCGAGGATCACGATGCCCAGCAGATTATGCGTGTCCAGCCATTTTAAGCGTCTGGACCTGTATTTACGGACCATCCCGAAATTAAACTTTTTCATGATAGGGCCATATAACATGACCCCAGACACGAGGGCGATTATAAAAAGTATCCCCATAAGTCCCAAAAACAGCTTTCCGCCGATACCCAGAAACATGTCTGTATGCAGTTCCAGTATCTTGTATATCAGCGTGTCTGTCCTGGGCTTACCCATCACTTCGCCCGTCTTTTGATGGAGTGTCACATAATGGCTGTGGTCGGGTGGCGCGGCAGGTTTATCCGCCAGGTCAAAAGTGACGAGACCGGGATGATCTTCATCCCAGAACACATACCGGATATGCTCACCCGGATGCTCCTGTTGGGCCCTGACGGCCAGGCTGTCCAAACGAAGATCAGGCGCATCTTTGGCAAACTGTACTTCTTTGACAGAATTGGTTAAATGATCGATCTCTTCATGAAAGATCAGGGGCAATCCTGTCATGCACAGCATTAAGAGAAAAACTGTGCAGATCAGTGAAGTCCATTTGTGCCAATGGTACCACCGGCGTGCTGTTTTGACTTGCATAACCTAATTTTATCAAACAAATTAATTACTGTCCAGATGGATAAATCCGGAAACCAGACCGCCGTCCGTTACGTTGAAGGCTTTCGTCGCTTCATTGGTCTGCGTATTCAACAGATAGTATCCGTTCTGGTCGCCGTTAGCCAGCCAGAGGTAAATTTTGCCGTCAATCTCCGTAATGCCCTGTTCGTTGGAGTGGATATAACGGGTTTTAGGCATCCCCGTAATTTTTGTCTTTTCCAGTGTGTTAATATCCACGGCATAGTAATCCCAGATATTATCAGCCAGGTTCTTGAAGTCAGCCGTCAGCGGCTCTTCCGGTAACTGGATATAAATTTTGCCGCTTTTGATCAACGCACCTGCAATGGTAGAATGTTGCTGAAAATCGTCTGCTTTTAAGATCCAGTCTGTATCAAAATCGGTTTCGCCCTTTTTGATCCGCACGATAGCGGAATTCGTAATTCCCTCGTTAAATCCCGTATAATAAAAATACAAAGCCCCGTCGTCACCCAGGGTCCAGAACTTATTGGCGCTGGAGCCCCATCCGAAACTCTTGATACCCGGATATTGAATGGTCTTTTCCAGTTTATTGGTAGCGATATCTATAACGGCCAGCTCCGCATAATTCACTATATCATCCCCATATCCTCCATTTGCGTTGGAACTATAGGTGACACTGGCGTATAGCTTACCTTCTTTGGCGGCCAGAATATGCTTGCCCACGACCTGATAAGGAACACCATCCATGGATAAGGATGACAGATCAATCTGTCCGGTGCGGGTCATCGTGGTGGGGTTGAACGTCTGTAAGAGCATCGTTCCCCTGGTTTCATCGGAATAATACCCCAACTCCGGGCTTACAACAAGAAACATGTTGCCACCTGCCAGGAATCCCGCGTCCTGGATAGCGCCATTCGGGCCTACGGTCAGCTTCTGGATGCCAGCCTGTCCTGCGATACTGGTACGGTTAAAGATCCAATTGCCATATTTGGTAAAGCCAAAGGCTGAACCCATCTGTAAGGTTTTTGACTGTATATTGGAAAAATCGCCTGTGGGCATTTTAGTATAGGCGGTCATATAGCCCGGCGTGCCTAAGTCTCCCTCGTTTGTGAAAACGATATAGGAATAATTACCTTCCTCAGAATGATTGTCTGAAGGGCTGTCTTTACTGCAGGCGGGCAGCAGTATGGCCATAGCCATTAAAAGGCTGGCGGATAAACATATTTTTTTTAAAGTAGAGAACATACTATATACTTTTTAATGGATTAAAAAAGGGTTAGTGAATTGAATAATTGATTTTGACAGAAAAACTTCGCCCCGGGTTCTGGATCCTGAACTGATCAAATATCCGGGTATCGAAAATATCTTTTACCTCCAGTCCCAGACTAAAAGGCGCCTGAGCTGGCTCATAGTTAACGCCAATGGTATGGATCTGCTGATCCGGAATAATATTGCGGGCATCGATACCGGCCCTGCCAAACAAACCCAGGAAACCACCCGGTTCAACAGATTTGGGAATATAAGAGAGATAGTATTCTCTGACATAGTTAAAGAGCCAGTAAGCACGTAAATGATCTTTCTTTTTAAGGACATTTCGCCAATGGCCGTGCAGCCCCGCGTTGGCGAAAAAATAAGGTGTATTTTTTAGCCGGGCGCCTTCCGTTGTATTATATCCTGTGTTTTTTAAGCGCAAATTCTGATAGGTGAAATTACCCGTTGCCTGCAGCCAGGGGGTTAAAAATACACCCAGGTCTGCATCAAGGCCCTCGCCTTGTACCTCATCTACGTTCTGGCTTTGCGCATAAATAAAATTAATGGGCATAAGCAGGATCAGATTCTTGGTATGACGGTAAAAACCATTGAGCTCGAGTGACCATTTCCGGGGTATGGCCAGTTTATATCCCAGATTGACATTAAAGCTTCTCTCTGGCTGTAATCCAAAGTTTGAAAGTTTCAGATGCCCGTCGCCAAATAGCTCATCCTGTTCCGGCAGCCGGAGCGCTGTTTCAGCTGACAAGTTTAGAAAGCTGTGGTCGGAGAGCGTGAATTTTACGCCGTCAGCAACACCCCAGGCACTTTGACTGTTATTGGTATGGACCGCGTGCCCCTGATAATCCGCATCCGTGGCGTCCGTCGTATATTGATAGAATTTGCCAATCAGGTTATTATCCAGTTTGCCGGGGATTAAGGTCGATTCCAGGGCTACAGCAGCAATGATCTTCCGGTAGGTAGCAGGTACTTTTAAGACGTCGCCGCCATCTGAAAAAGTATACCCTCTCGGGTCTGTCCCCTTGCGTCTGAAACGGTTCCATATAACATTGGCATAAAGTCTGTGTGCATGACCAAGTTTAAAATCCAGGCCAGTCCTTGACAACAGGTAATCATAATGAATTTTGGCCAGCGAACCGGTCGTAGAAAGTTCGCCCTGTTCGGATCCGTTAGGTGTGAAATGGCCATACCAGTCGTAATGCCCGCTTATCGTGTCAATCGTTGTACTATGCAGCCTGCTGGCGACAAAGAATTGTTCCCAGTTCAGCCGGTGGTCCAGAAGGGCTTTACGGTATAACAAATTCCCGACCAAGGAATGCTGCCTTCCTTTCGCTTTACCGAAGGGTTTATCCATGGAAGAGCCAAAGGGAAATTCTTTACGGATATCAAAAGCAGTCAGACTGAGTTTTACAAGATCTGCCCACGAAAGATCTTTCCAGCCGGCAAAGGCTTCACCGTAATAGCTGCTGAATTTGCTGTGAAAGAGTTTGGTATGTATCTGGCTGGTGGCGCCGGTTAGGGAATCCGTTACGGGGACATCTACGCCGTAATTGTTGTCTGAATAGTTCATATAGGCATTTAGCCCGGCAAAAAAATGTCCGTCCGGGTTATAATAGATCCCATTTAATGTAGCCCGGTGGGTATTAAAGGAGCCAAACTGATAACTCGCGTTCAAAAATGATCTCCGCGGCGCTTTGCTGACCAGGTTCACAGCACCTCCTAATGCATCTGCTCCCAAATAGACGGGTACGACGCCTTTGTATATTTCCACATGATCCAGTAGATTTACAGGTACCGAACCCAGGTCGAAGGCTGCACCCAAATAATCCGTCGGGATGCCATCCTTAAAAAAACGCACGGCTTTATTCTGAAAGCCGTTAAGCAGGATCTGATTACTGGCTCCCAGTCCGCCGGTAGTCCGGATCCGGACACCGGCAGTTCTGTTCAGTAATTCAATCAGAGAGGCTGATTGCCCTTGTAAAGTGCTCAGATCCAGAATCTGCGCCTTGATTGGTGTGCTGGCCAATTGTTGCTTCTGATTTAAGGCCCTAACTTCAACATCTGTTAAGTTTCCCACTGAATCCTGTAACAGCCAGCTTTTGTGTATAACAGAGCTTGCCTGGTCCTGTATATAAATACGATCGTCAACAAACCGGTATCCGAGGGCTTGTATGCTGATCTGGTAGGCAATACCTTCCTTAAGGGATACCCGAAACTGCCCTGCCCGGTCAGCAACGACACGGAGATTTCCGGGATTTAGCTGGATGACAGCCTGCTGAACAGGCAGATCAGACGCATTCATAACTGTTCCGATTAGCTGAATATTGTTGTTTACAGAAATAGATGCGCCTCCGGTTTGGGCGTTAGCCGGCCCGCAACAGATGATTAATAGTAATAGATGGGCAAGCATATAGGATACTATGCTTTTGAGATATCTCATGGGAACTTTTAGATAAAAATATTTAGTCGTCCAGTTTGCCCCGCAAATATCTTGCTCTGGGGCAACTGCCGATTAATAAATCGGGAATTTCTATTACGCAATCGGGAATTTTTTTGTAAAACGGGTGACCGTCATTGCCATCTTTGCAAAAAAAACAGCGCACATCATGGAAATGACGCCCTGTCTTTTAATCCCTTAACTGCGGAGCATAAACAACCGTCGCACCGAAGGGTTGCTGCTTTATCTAGAACCGGAAGATCATGGAGGCTTTCAGCCGCCGTGGTAGCTGCGGGGTGCCGTATACATCCCAATACCGTTTGTTGGTCAGGTTGTCTAACCCGATAGCAAAACGGACTTTAGGCAGGGCATAAAATACCGTTCCGCTCAGCCCGGTATAACTGGAATTGGCGGACGGCAAGCTATCGTCTACCATCAGTTATTATTCAATTCCGGTCAAAGACAAGGTCAGGCCGGATTGGAAACCACTTATAAAGATAGAGGAGTGGCTTGGAATGTGTCCCCTTTCAGAAGCTTACCTGTAAAGCCCGGTAAAGACTTTGAAAAAAAGATGCGCCTGGCTTCACCCTTTTTACCTTTAAGAATGTCTAGTACAAAAGAGACAATATTCTCGTGAAATAATTATTAAAAGATAAGTCATCATAGCTTCATTTTAAATGAATGATATTATGGCCTATAAATTTCCAAAGAGAAGATATTTAATAATTATTAAATAAGTTATATATTGTAGAATTATATTATGCAAAAGTGGATTGGAGCTTATGGTGTCGGCAACTTCTCTTGTTTCCGGGGCCGCATCATACAGGAGGCATGTGTTGTTGCTCTTTGTGACTTGGACGGGCAGGTCGGTTTTTAAATAAGGGTAAATTACAATGGTCAGTGTTTTACCCTTAGATCGGGGAAGGCGGCAGTCGTTTGGATCTTTTTTATTTAGGACGGGTTATTCAATTTTGAAAAGTTCAAGTGTGTTAATATGTCGAAACTGGAGTTATCTACCAATGATGCTTTTGAGCAATTATTTAAGGTGCACTATAGTCATTTGTGTGCGGTGGGGTATTATATGACTGGAGATGAAAATGCTGCGATGGACATCGTTCAGGACTTTTTCCTGTATTGCTGGGCTAAGAAAGATACCCTGCAGATCACCCATAACTTTAAAAGCTATGCCGTCAGGTCTATTCGCAATGCATCGCTTAATTATTTGAAAAAGGTCAACCGCGTTCAGCTGGAAGTGCTGCAAGAGCTGGAAAAACGCTGTAACTTCTTGTTCAGTGAAGAGTTGACGGGTAATGAGCCTCAAAATAACGCATTGTGGGAGGCCATTTCAAAGCTGCCCGCACAACGAAAAAAGATTTTTTTACTCAGCAATATCGACGGTCTGAAATACCAGGAAATCGCGGCCAGGCTGGGGATATCCATCAATACCGTTAAGACGCAGATCAGATTGGCTTTTCAGTATTTAAGAACTGAATGTAAAGGCATTGTCAATGTTGCCCTATTATTTATTTCTGTGAATCTTTGTTTGTTCTTCACTCATTTTTGACAGGCTGTTGCCTTAATAATAACAGTTATCATGAACGTTAATGATCATCATATAGATTGGGAAAAATTGTTAGACATTTTAGAGCATAACGAAAGCGATCCCGAAAGCCTAAGTAAGGAGGAACAGGACATGCTAAGCATGGCCAAAGAGATGCGTGCGGAGCTGATCAAAGCCAAATTTCCGTCAGATATAGGCTGGCAGCGTTTTACCCAGGCATTGGCGCATCGTCGTAGCAAAACGAAGTATATGGGCCGCTGGTTAGCCGCCGCCTCAGTACTGGTGATGGCCGGGTTAGGCGTTTGGTGGCTCATGAGTCAGCATAAAGAAACCGATCAGTCCAGGGTCGTCCAGCGTAAAGACATCATGCTCAGAAGGTCTAACGGGACTGTGTTTTCGTTAGGGGATAAAGACCAAACGATACAGGGCACGGGAGCAAAGATTTTGTCGGGTGCCACGACTGCGGTTTACCAGTCCGGTGCAACAACCTCCCAGGCTACCGTGGTTTCAGATACGCTGGTGGTGCCAAGAGGAAAAACGTATACCATTCAATTACAGGACGGTACAAAGGTAGCACTCAATGCAGCCTCAACCATTGTGTTTCCTGAAACTTTTACAGGTAAGTTCAGGGAGGTCTATGTGCAAGGGGAAGCCTTTTTTGACATCAGGCACGATCCGAAGCATCCTTTTATTGTCCATAGCGGGCCTGTCACCATGAAGGTGCTGGGGACTGCATTTAACGTGAATACATTCGGCGATACGCAAACAACCACCCTGGTCCGGGGCAAGGTACAGGTAACGGAAGGCGATCAATCGGTAGTGCTGTCGCCAGGTGAACAATCCGTTTACAGTAAAGGCGGCGACCTTAGCCGACACGAGGTTGATGTCCGACTATACACAGCATGGTATCAAGGGGATTTGTTTTTTGATGATGCCTCCCTGACTGATATCGTCCGTATACTGGGACGCGTTTATGACTATGATTTTAAATTCTCAGACCCTTCTTTAAAAGACATCAGATTAACGCTGGATATGCGTAAACCAGCATCCATTCGTGAAGTGCTGCAACTGATAAGAAAGACAGGGACGGATATTGATTTTAAAATAAATGATAAAGAAGTGATTATAAACAAGCCACAATAAAGCGTGAACGCTTATGATATGTTTTTTGTCTAACACCCGTGCATTTCTAATATAATTTTTAAATTAATATGCAAAAACAGATTTTATCTTCCCTTAGTAATAGGGGAGACAGATGGGGGTATGTTTTTAAAGCAGTCGTTCTTTGTTGCCTTCTGATAGCCTGCGGGCATATAAAAGCGCAACAAAAAGAGGACAGCCTCCTTTTAGCTCAGACAGTCAGTTATTCTGCCACCAATGAACCGCTCTCCCAGGTGCTGAAAGAACTGAGAGAAAGAACAAATATACGCTTTACATATAACAGTGGTTTGATACGTGTACAACCACCTGTCACAGTTCATGCAAACAATGTACCTTTCGGTGTACTGCTGGACCAGGTCCTGGCCAAAACAGCACTCAGCTACACGGTGTCTTTTGGCGGGGTTGTTATCTACGAGAAAAAAAAGGAACAACCGGCAAAAGCACATAAAGAAAAAAAAGGCGATAAACCTCCGGTGGTCGCCCTCATACTGAGAGGACAGGTCACCACACATGGCGGCGAACCGCTGGGCGGCGTTACGGTTCAGGCACTTTCTTCCCATCAGATGACAGCCACGTCCTCTGACGGGTTGTTTCAGATAATGGCCGTTCCTGAAAGTAATATTCAGTTGTCAATGGTAGGCATGAGAGACCGGCAGTATAAAGTCAGCCAGTCCGATCAGAATAAATTCGTTGTCCTAAAAATGGATAGCAGTGTACATGAAATCGAGGATGTGGTCATTAATGGTTATCAAGCGGTGGATAAACGTAAGGTGGTTGGAGCTGTTTATACACTGGATGCGGACGAGTTCCTGAATGCAGGTGCGGCTTCTTTGGATCAGATGATACAGGGAAAGGTGCCAGGGCTGATGGCCATCAATAGTTCCGGGAGCCCGACCAGTTCACCAAAGCTTCGAATCAGGGGCACCTCGACGATTGTCGGAAATGCTTCTCCCATTTGGGTGGTGGATGGCGTCGTGCGACAAGATCCTGTGAACCTGACCCCACTACAGATCAACCAGGCACTCGATGGAGCCCAGACCGCCAATTTTAATATTGTCGGCAATGCGATTTCCGGGATTAACCCAAACGACATCGAAAGCCTTACTTTTCTTAAAGATGCTTCTGCCACGGCTATTTACGGTGTAAAGGCCGCCAACGGCGTTATCGTCGTTAAAACCAAGAAAGGAAAAGCAGGCCCTGCTGTTGTAAGTTTTTATACGAAGGAGGGCATGACCGGCCGGCCATCTTATAACAGAGTGGATGCGATGAATTCAAAAGAACGCATAGATGTGTCGCGTGAGGCGATCCAAAACGGGGTGTTTTATGGCTTCAACCCGCTCCCTAATTCTTACGAAGGGCTGCTCAGGCAATTATATGACCGCAAAATAACGCAGGCTGCGTTTAGCCAGGGGGTCGCAAAGCTGGAAACCATGAATACGGATTGGTTGTCGCTTTTGGCCAGAAACCAGTTTAATCAGGGACATACCCTCAGCGTTTCCGGCGGCGCCGGCAAAAGCACTTATTATGTATCCGTGGGTTACCAGGCCATGCATGGCACTTTCAAAGGCGACGATCTTAAGAATTATACCGTTATGGCCAATATACAAGGAGAAATCAGCAGGAAATTGAATTACCAGATGAGCATCAATGCCTCTTTAAGAAACGCCAATGGTTTTTTTCAGGGGGTAAACCCCAATGACTATGCACTGAAAACCAGCAGGGCCATTTCTAAGGACGCGCCCTATATCGCAAGCTATTCCAGTGGCCTGCAGGGACCGGATTATCATTATGTCGTACCGATCACAACCCCCTTACACTTCTCCATATTCAACGAACTCAATGAAACCGGTAATACCAATTCAACACAAAATATTCAGGCAACGGCCAGTTTAAATTATAAGATTATGCCAGGGCTCTCTTATGAAGGCTTATTCAGTGGCGCACTGAGCAGCAACAGATCTTTCCAGTACGCGGAAGACGGCAGTTATTACATTGCCAAATTAAGGGGTTATGATCTCGATTATCCAACTACAGATGTCATACAATCTTCATCACCATTGCCTTTTGGCGGCATTTCCTATCCTGCAAATACGCATACAACTTCTTATACCGCGCGCAATACACTGACATTTAATAAAAATCTGTTCGGAAATCGTGATGAGTTGTCTGTGGCGGTCATCCAGGAAATTACGTCCACGAAGTCTGATGCATTGTCTTCCATGGAACTGGGTTATTATCCAGGCAGGGGAAATACTTATTTCTCCTCTTATTATGCGACCCATCCCGCAAAAGATAATAATGTGATGCATACGGTTCAGCAAACCAATACAATGGTCAATACCCTGAGTTATATCGCGACAGGCTCTTATGTGTTGAACCGGAAATATGTATTGAATGCCAATATACGTACCGATGGCAGCAACCGATTCGGGCAGTATTCCAATCAGCGTTTTTTACCGAACTGGTCTGTAGGATTGATGTGGCATGTAGGCGATGAGCCGTGGTTTAATTCAACAAGTGCCGTCAACAGGCTGGACCTTCGGGCAGATTATGGCACACAGGGCAATGTTGTAACAGAGGTAGGCCCTGATCTGATTGCTTCCTATCCCAGGGAGCCGCTGGCGCCTGTTTCTAACGAGTATATACTTGACCTCAAAAGCCTGCCCTATCCGGACTTGCGCTGGGAAAAGACAAGCGGCTGGGATGTCGGGATCGATATTTCTTTGTTAAAGGGCAGGGTATCACTGTCTGTAGATGCTTACAGCAAGAAAGGCACAGACCTGATCGCGTCCAAAGATATTCCATTAGAATACGGAATCAGCTCCATGTATCAGAATTACGGAAAAATGAACAACAGCGGCTGGGATGGGACTTTGACAGTGATCCCCGTAAAGGCAGGTCAATTTCAATGGACACAGCAATGGGTCTATAGTCAGGTGTATAATAAGGTGGTAGAATCTGACCTGAAATATACCTATAATGACTACCTCAATGGAACCGTCATTCTGCCAGGAACACCTATCGGTTCTTTTTATTCATGGAGATTTCAGGGACTGGACGGAAACCATGGGGTGCCCCTGTATGATTTGAAAGGCGCAGATAAGGCACCTCTGTCCAGTCCACGGGATTTTCTCGCCTACAGCGGCCGGCTGGATCCGTCCTTTACTTTGGGCAGCGCGACGCAGCTCCGCTATGGCAATTTGTCCCTGACCGCTAATTTTTATCTCTCACTGGGTAATTATCACAGACTGAATCCGATTTATGCAGGATTGCCAAAGGTGCGTGTGGGCTCCGGTATACCGGCCCCTGACCAGAATCTGCCCAGAGAGCTGGTGGACAGGTGGCGTAAGCCCGGTGATGAAAAATTCACGAATATTCCGGCCTTTACCAATTGGGTGGAACTGGTAGGCTATCTTAAATTCTATGCGCCGAGCTCTCAGGCCAATTCTTCCTTTACGGGCGGGGACGCTGTGTTAAACCAGATTTCACGCTACTATGCCTATGACCAGTCTACGATCCGTGTCGCAAACGCTAGTTATCTGCGCTGCCAGTCCATCATGCTGAGTTACAATCTGCCAACGGTCTGTCTACAAAACCTGGGGATCAGAAGCGGTAATATTGCTTTGACCGTCAACAACCCCTTTGTCATCAAAAGCAAGGACATGTTATGGCAGGACCCCGAAAACAGCGGAACCGGCACTGGATCTATGCCCTCCACGGCTTCCTATTATTTAACAATGGGTATTACTTTTTGACAAGTTAACTTATACCTAGAAATTGTAATCGTTTGATTATGGCAAATCGTACAATAAAACAATATAAATGGGCAGCCGCCGCCGGCAACTGCCGCATGCGGATGTTGATGACCGTCTTATTGCTTGCCTCGCTGAGCTCCTGTAAGAAGTTCCTTCAGGAGCGGAGCCAGAGTGATTTTACCCCCAAAAGCACCACGTCATTTAGCGAACTGCTGATGGGTACGGCCTACCCTTTGAGTACAGGAAGGCTGCACCAGGCCATCTGCCTGATGGATGATGATGTGCAGGAGTATCCTCCTGTGACGCAAGGAGATGTAGGAGACGGGTATGAACAGGGCCTGCCTGCATACGCCTGGCAGCCGGATTTCTTTGAGAGGATGGAAGCCAGTGGCTTTGATCCTTCAGGCATAACAATTGACGGCTATAAGAATTACTATAAACTGATTACAGGAACAAATATCGCCCTGCAATACGGACCGGAATCTGAAGGGACACGGGCTGACAAGGATTACCTGTTGGGACAGGCATATACGCTACGGGCTTTTTACTATTTTCAGCTTGTCAATCTTTATGGTCGTCCCTATAATGATTCAACGACAACACCCGAAAAAAGTCCGGGCGTCCCATTGATCCTGACGGCTAATGTCTCCGACAGCATGCCGCGCAGGCACTCGGTTCAGCAGGTATATCGTCAGGTACATAGTGACCTTCAGCAGGCCTTTCAAATGCTGGATGCAGAGAAAAGGACCGGTGATATTTTCCGGGTGGACCATATCGCAGCACACCTGCTCGCCTCCCGGGTAGCCCTCTATATGTGTGATTGGGATTCTGTGATCCGTCATGCGGACTATGTGATCCAGTATCATCCGCAGCTGATGAATTTAAACGATTGGTTTCCGAGAAAAACGGACCCATCAGGTAATCCGGCCTTTCTACCCATCATCGGCGTGGGCAACCGCGAGACGATCTGGACCTATAGCAGCAGTAATGAAACCTATCCGTTGAAGATTGCCTACGCATACGGGATGTCGAAAGATCTTGTCAGCCAGTTTGAGCCCACTGATCTGAGGGCCCAGATTTATTTTACAACAGCACCGCCTATTTTTGAACAGTGGATTTCCATATTGTCGCAACCGGCGAAATGGGAAATCATTGGTACCATTATCACGACCACCGGTTGCGCCTTCCGTAGCTCTGAGGCCTATCTCAACAGAGCCGAGGCTTACGCTCAAAAGTATCTGTTGACAGGTGACGCTTCTTTTGGTCAAAAGGCAATGGAAGATCTGAATACCTTGCGCAAAAACAGATTTTCAGCTGCTGATTTTCAGCCTTTGCAGGCGATACCGGCAGACAGTTTATTACAATTTTGCCGGCAGGAGCGTAGGCGTGAATTTTTCTTTGAGGGACACAGATGGTTTGATCTGAGGCGTTACGGAATGCCTTCTATTACGCATACCTATGGTATGACTAAAACAAGTCAGAGAACCTTTACGCTCCAGGCGCATGATCCTCAATATACCCTACAGATACCGCCGACGGCTATTTTGATGAATCAAAACCTGATACAGAATCCGGCGGCACCCGTCAGGGAAAGTCATTAGGGTCAATATTTAAGGCAATTTGTTAAACGCACTGATCATTTTAATGTATTATAAAAGCGCAATTATGGCATCCTTTATAAGAAATACAGCTTTGATGCTGGCACTGGTAATAATTATCCATGGCTGCAGAAAGGAATCTCCACTCAGACCTTCAGCTGAGGGGACAGATTACTTCTATAACCTTCCACAGGGGAACCACCCGTTTGATGCGGCCATTGTTGATTTTTACAATGAGTATAAAAGTTTTATCCTTTATAAATATGATAGTGTAGACTATAATTATGATATTATCGGCAAAGTGGAAAATGGCCTGACGCTAAGGCTTGCAGACACGACTGCCATCAGTCTGGCGCTGGGCTTTATGCATACCAATCTGCTAGAGCCATACCCGGCAGCTTTCTTGCAAATGACCATGCCCTTTAAAATCTTGCTGGCCTCAAGTATTACCATTCAAGCTGTCAGCGGCCCAGATAACAATATGCAGCCGGGCACTTATCATTACAGTTCGTTTGCCGGTAAAAACTATCTGGCTTTTGGCCTCGTAAATGATTCTCTTAAGCACCTGACAGGTGTGCAGCTGGACTCCGCCCGGGGATGGCTCAATATGGCTTACTGGCAGCAAGCCATCGGCAGCGGCATAGTAAGCATACCGCCAGGGTTCAGCCAGCTGACCGATTATAACAAAATGGGCGCTTTCGGAAACGATAACCCAAACAAAAATCAATACGGCGTTTTTTTTACGACAGAAAGCCATGGCAGATATGACTGGGTAACAGACCTGCTGGCATATATCTGCGTGATCACTTCCACCGACTCGGCCACCATGCATCATAGCTGGCTGTCTGCCAGCTATGATGTAAACGGATTATACAACGAAAAATATAATCTGGTTACTGATTTTTATAAAAAGACATATGGCATTGACCTGCAAGCTATCGGTGACCTGAAAAACAAATAAAAGGAAATATAATACGCCACCGATTGTCATTTTTTGGATGTGGCATATAGTGCATCAGTTACATATGGCTCTGGGAATTTGATTTTCCGGAGCCGTGCCGTTTCTGGCAGAATGGATAAATGCTGAAAGAAAGAAAAAAAAAGCGCTGCTTTCACCCTTTCTGATTATTTGTTTGCCTTATGTGAGACGGAATGATTATCGCAGTCCAGACAAGGTGAATGCTGAGGTTTTCACTTATTGATCATTACTGATTGAACAATAGTTGCCCGTCTGAAATATCCATGAAATAAAGTTACATGAAAAAGTATCTAAGCTTCTTCTTTATTATTCTTTTTACCGGCAGTATAGGTATCCTGGCTGCCCAAAAAACGGACCTGACACCGGGCACCCGCTATCATGATGCGGTTGTCAGTGCCACCTTCCAGAAGATCAGAAAATACCATTATCATCCGAGGCTGATGGACAGTGTGTATAGCCAGCTGGTACTGGAGACCTTTCTTAAGCTAGTGGATCCGGACAAAAATATTTTTCTCGCCGGCGATATAGACCGGTTTGCTGTATTTACTGATCAGATTGGCACCGCCTTAAACCAAGGAAAATCCTGGATGTTTGATACGATCTATAACTGCTATAACAAACGTCTGACAGAGGTTTCCGCCCTGTCCAGGCGGCTGTTAAAGAACAAATTTGACTTCAGTATAAATGATTCCATCCGGCTCTCCGGCAACCAGCTGTCTTATCCCAAAAATAGGGCAGCAAGGGAATTACTGTGGAGAAAAAAACTGAAATACGCCATACTAAAGCGTTATTTTGACTTGGATACCCTTATTGGTAATACGTCGCTGCCGGTGGTTCTGAAAGATACGGCCATGGAGCAACAGTCCTATAAATATATTCGGGAGCGGTATAGGGATTATTTCAGAAATTCGCTGGCCGGGCCTGCCAGGGAGCATCGTTTTGCGGATTTTATGTCCGCGGCCGTGGGAGAGATTGACCCACACACCACATATATTGCGCCAACGGACAGGCTCATGAAAGAGGCGATCACCAAACAGTATTATGGTATAGGGATTGAACTTGGCCTGAAGGACGCTTCGTTTTTTGTGAAACGCATGATGCGGGGAGGCGCTGCTTTCCAAAGCGGGAAAGTAAAAGAAAATGACCAGATCCTGGCCATTTTAAATGCCGAAGGTAAAATGCAACAGGTGACGGGTATGATGATTACCCAGGTGGCCAACCTGATCAGGGGAGAAGCGGGCAGTTCAGTGACATTGGAACTGGAACAGCCAGGTCAGCGGTCCAGAATGGTGACTATTGCCAGAAAAGAGGTGCTGGATAAAGAAAACAGGGCTAAAAGCGCTATCATCCTAAAAGGGGATAAAAAACTGGGCTACATCTATCTGCCTATGTTCTATACAGATCCGAGAGGCCAGAATTTACTGGGGGCATCCAACGATATTGCCAGAGAAGTGGTAAAACTTAAAGAAAATGAAGTCGATGGTATCATCATGGATCTTCGAGATGATGGCGGCGGTTCGCTTGATGAAGTCGTTAAAATGTGTTCAATTTTCCTTCCAGGAGGTACTGTGACCTGGCTCAGGTCTCATGAAGGCGTCAAGGAATACGGGTTTCCTCCCAGCGGAAATCTTTTTTATGGTGGTCCACTGACGGTGTTGGTGAATGAAAATACGGCTTCTGCCTCAGAGATATTTGCAGCGGCCATGCAGGATTATCACCGGGCCATCATCATCGGCTCGTCCTCTACTTTTGGTAAAGGGTCCGCGCAGTCCACACGTAATATGGGGAAATTAGGCGATGCCTCAAAAGGAATTGCTGATACTTCCTATGGCTCTCTGAGGCTCACAGAACAAAAATTCTACCGCGTGACGGGCATCTCCACGCAGCTGGCTGGTGTAAGGCCTGATATCGTGCTGCAGGAAAAGATGTATGAAAATTCCCTGAGGGAAAAAAATTATGTTTCAGCCCTGCGGCCGGATACCATCCATGTGGCACCTTTTAAACGGTTGAAATGGACATTCGACTATGCAAGGGTCGTGTCTGATGCACAAAAGCGGTTGGCGGAAGACCGCGTGTTCGCCATAATGGGCCGCGAAATGAAGCAAGTTCAATCTCTGGGTGGGGTCGCTGTTCCCCTGCAGATTGCTCCCTTTTACAAAGATTATACCCGAAGGGAACAGTTATCAAAGAAGCTGCAGGAACAAAGAATGCTTCCGGCAAAAGACCGTCTCGATGTTATTGCTGCCAGGTTGAGAAGCGTGCGGCCCTCACTGCTGAATGAGGACCCTCATGAAAAAAAGGAATATGAAGACTGGCTGGAGAAATTAAGTAAAGATGTCTACTTGAACGAAACTGTAAATGTATTGACAGATATGATCCATTATAAAATAAAATAAATTTTTAACGTACCCAATATTTAAATTATGACAAGAAAACTTTTGCTTTTCATGGGATGCCTGGCCGGTTTGCAGGCAATCGGGCAACAGGGAGATGGCCGTCTAAGCGGATCTGGCGCAGCCAACCAGACTTTTATCACGTGTACATTGAGACAAGCACCCAATGATTCGGTGGTGACTTTGCTGGAGCCTTATACTGGCGAGTGGGATACCACTCACGTTAAGAATCACCAGTTTACTTTCGCCATACCCATGGCCAAGGGCGGCAGTATCTATGCGCTACAGATCGGCACGAATAAGGATCAGGATTATAACGTAAAGCAAGGATTGACAACCATTGCCTACCTGGACAGTGGTAAACTGCACATCGAAGGAAAGGATTTCCGGGACGCCCGTTTTACAGGTTCCTCCTGGGCGAAAGACTGGCAGGAAGTGTTTGCCATGATTTCTCCCTTTAAAGGAGATGTCGTCGAATACGAAGCTTTGAGGGTGAAGTATAATGAGGCGGTTGCTGTGGGCGATGAGGAGGCGATGGATAAATATGGTAAACAAGGTGACGTGATCGATGCCCGGATGAAAACCGGATATAGAAAATGGGTGGAACACCATCCTGACTCAAGGGTATGTGGATACCTGATCACCTGTTATCTCAACGCTACGCAGAAAATGATGGATTCATTATATGACCAGCTCAGCGAGCATGCACGTCAGTCGCGTATTGTAAGGCGCTGGAAACAACCCGGTGTGATCGATCCCTCACCCATGACGATCGGTTTTGACTCTACGTCTGGCGGTAATATTGCGGGGCGTCCTAAAATCGGAACAAAAGCCCCTGTAATTGAAGCATTGGATGTGAATGATAGAAAGATCTCACTGGCTGATTTCAAAGGAAAATATGTATTGATTGATTTTTGGGCTAGCTGGTGCGCACCTTGCAGAGACATGATCCCGTCTCTGATCAGCTCTTATAATAAAGTGAAAGGGAAGAACTTTGAAATTCTGGGTGTTTCTCTGGATACTAAAAAAGAAGGCTGGGTCAAAGCCATTAAAAAAGAAGGACTGCCATGGATAAACGTGTCGAATCTCAAAGGATGGGGCGACCCTGCATCAACAGTTTACGGCATTTCTGCGATTCCGGCCAATGTTTTAATTGACACCGAGGGTAATATTATTGCCATGAATCTTTTTGGTGAGGCGCTGGATAAAAAACTCGCTGAAATACTGAATTGAAATATGGACATATTCTAAAATGAAGCCTGAGTATGGAATGCAAGGGCTATGTAGCAACGGCTGACATGGCCCTTATCCTTAAAATGACTGTTTGACACATTTCTTTATTATGTTGATAAAAAAAATACTTTTGTTATGGCTGATGATGCCTGTGCTCGCACTGGCTGAACCGGGCTTTAGGATAAAGGGAAGTATCACTGGTGTATTAAACGGTACAGTGGCGATAACCCAGGTGTATGGCGTCACGCCAGAGCAGGCGGCATCCATTATAGGATTGCCAAAGGCATCCATCAAAGACGGCGCCTTTGAATTTACCGGCCAGCTGGCCTTCCCCGTGCTGGTAGACCTGAAGATCAGTACCCGAAAAATTCGTGTATTTTTAGAAAACACTTGCTACACAATTACCGGTAATTTTCAAAAATTGTCAGGAGCTTCACTTAAAGGAGGGGTCGCCAACCATGCATGGCAATCTTATTTAACCGGGGGCAGGCCAATGGATAATTATATCAGAGAAAATGCCAATACGATTGTTGCCGCTTATCTGACCTGGATCAGATCTACAGATACCCGGACCAAGGCCATTGAAGATTTTAAGATTTTAGGAACATATGCGAAAAATAGCTGGTACGGCCAACAGCTTAAACGCCGGATCGGGGCTTATCGGGCAACCGGAGTAGGAACGGTGTTTCCGGAGCTTATCACTTATAACCTGGATGGATCGCCCTTCTCCCTTTCTGATTTGCCGGCGAAATTGGCCGTTATTGATTTCTGGGCCAGCTGGTGTGCGCCATGCAGGAAGTTTATTCCTAAGCTTCAATCTATATATGAGAAATATAACGGTAAAGGTGTCAGTTTCGTGAGTGTCTCTGTTGATGATGATTTAAATCGCTGGAAATCGGCTGTTAACAATGAGAGGATGCCATGGACACAGGTAATTGCCAAAGACGGGTTTGAGGATGGAAAAGGCATAAAGCATATGTTGCACATTTTCAATATCCCTTATTTAATCATTGTTGATAAGGAGGGGAAGATTGTGGCTTCTCTTGACGCCTATCAGAAAGTCGGGCTCGATGCTATTTTGAAAAGCAAGTTGGAATAATGTTGTAAACGGTAATTATACGTGAAATGAGTGATGATTTTTCAATAGCTGCATTACAGTCAATTATCAATTGCCACACATTTCCAACAAAGTCTCACTCTCTGCCGAAGCGCAATAAAAGATTGACCGCGTCTCCAAACTCAGCCAAAACTAGTGGGCATTATGGGGCGAGTTGCCATCTGACCGTTTTATTAAGCTATTATAGCCTATTGTATTGAAGAAGATATGAATTTTTTGATTTTGATTTGTCGTTCTTCCACCCAAATATTAAAAGTTAACCTTTTGTTCTGTCCGTTGGAAAGATGAACAGATCTTACAGGTTCTTTACAAATGTATTTTTCGGGTAAAGTAGTCACATCAACCTGTATGTCATAATCGTTTAACGGAAGGTACAGTATAAACGACCCATCCAAATCGGTTACCGTCTCAAACCGTTTTCCCGCTTTGTCAATGGCAATAATATGAATGCCGGCAACCGATTTATCCGTGTTAAAGCTGTATTTCCCCAGGTTAAGTTTAATATTGCCACTTATTATGCCAATTTGGTGCATCGGGATGTCTACATCCTTATTACTGTGTACCCTTATAGATGTATCCCCAGCTGTCATCCCATTAAACTGCAGTACGGATACTTCATATTTTCCAGGGGGGATACCTTTGTATTTAATAGTTCCATTTTTGTCGGTTCGAAAAACTTCATTACCGACTTTGATCAGCTGATTAACAACCGGCTTTTCTTCTTCACCGCGTATATAATTACCATCTTTGTCTTCAAAAAAATTCATGGTCAATTTATAGTACTTTCCCTTGCCTTTTGTCGTAAAGTTTTTGGTAATTCCTATGTCGAACGCATTGAGATGTCTATCGAACGTAAAATACTGGAGTCTGTTAAAATTCAGAACAAGATTAAAATTGTGCCTCATATGCCAAGTCATATTTACATTAAAATTATCAGACCAATGCCCATAACTTCGCTGATATTCAATTGAATTATATGCGTTTATCGATACTTTATCTTGGAATAAATTGCCGTTAAAGGCAGGAGAGATTGCAAACAGACCATATTTCTTCTGAGTATAATTATAGTAGAATAGCTCGCTTGAATAATATGGACTGTTTTGATAGATCGTATTAATAGAAAAGGGGCCTAGACTATATCTCGCATCCAACTTAAAGGAAAAATAATGATCATATACATTAAGATTAGCTGCTGATCGACCGCCATCTATTTTAAGGTACAGATTTTCATGATTGGAAATATTGTAATTCATTCCAACATCTAAATGCGCGCCACGAATGGAATAACTGTATTGTTCTTTGATGTATCCGTTTTCCGACCTTTCATAACTGTAATAGGGGCGAAGAATCAAAGAAAGGTTGTCTTTAAGATTAACGTTCATACCCATCTCGGCAACTTTGTTTTCGTAAGACGGGTTGAAATAGCCAAAGTAATTATAGATACGGTCGGTGTGATTATTAATTTCACTAAATTGAGCCCAAAAATTCAATCTATTGTCCGTTGTTAACGCAATTCTCTCCAGAAGGTTTACAGCACCCTTCCTATAACCTGCATAAGATGGGCTACTGAAATAATTGGAAGACTGTAGCTGCCATTTTCCAATCGCACCGGAATAAGATACCAATGCGGCCTGTCCCCAATTACTGGAAGGCTCGGCGACAGGTTTTAATCCTTTTACATGATAACTGACATAGGCTCCTAGTTTCAAATAATGACGGTCGGAAATGCCAAATTTGATAGTGCCACCGCTTAAAGTATTGTTTCCTTTGTAAGCAGGGTCCCATTGTTGAATAAAAAGACCTTTAATTTGGGTATTATTTTGTAATTTCCTGGAATAATCTCCATAGACTGTATGACCGCTGTTAAAATAATTGTCATTAAAAGAGCCTAATAGGTTATAATTGTTATTAAGATAACCAACCCTAATGGATGAAGAAGGGGAGGGTTTGAGCTGAACGGATCCTCCCCGCCCATTTAAAAGCATTTCATCATCCCTGTAAATATTTCCCGCCCGTATATTCCATTTGTCAGTAGTATAATTTATATGTGAATTCATAAGCATAAAAGATGAACGGTAGTTAGAAGGATAATATAGCGCATTCAGCTCATACTGGACGTCATCGTTGCCAGTTTTAAATTTACCATTGCCAATTAATTCATAATATTGCATATCAGTTCCCAGATATCTGGTAAAAAAGCCTACTGTGTTATTATAACCAGATTTATCCGGAAGATCTTGTCGATAATTCCTGCTACTACCTGAGTTAAATATATTTACCTGAATCGTAGAAAACACATTGCCATCTATATAGTTTCCAGTAACCAAAAAATGCCCGACGGCGTGTTGCATATAAAACGTCGGCAAACCAGTCCTTACCGATAGGACTGTATCGGTAAATGCAGAAAGCTCCAGATCTTTTTTTATTAAGTGCAGGTTGTTTGGTTGGCCATGCATTTCGATGGAAAATTTCTGGTCTGAATTACCCGAATTACGCACCTGAATCTGGATGTTTACGGAGTCTTCGCCAGGTTTTAAATAGATGTCAGGCTGTGAAACGGTTAAATAGACCTTTTTCTCGGCTGGAAGTTTCACCCAACAATTACTTGTTAAAACTTCTCCACTGTCTGATATAGATTTCAGTGTGACTAGGTGTGGTTTAGTCGCGCTTGTCTTTCGTCCAGCGAACAAGATTAATGGGATAAACAGACTGTCGTGAGCGGCAAGGATGTATTGCTCGGGAATAGAATTGATTAATTTCAGATCGCCTGTATTGATTTGGATATTATAATTCTTGCTTTTGTGTGATAAATTGGTCAATCTGGCTCTTAACTGTATGGTACTGCCTGGTTTTATTACGGCAGTATCAGTTAGAAAGTCGATGTTGTCCTGCGCCCTGACAAATAGTGTCGACAACAACCCAGTTATAATAAATATACTGCGCCAACATGTGGAATATATTTTGACGGGCAGGTGCTTCATGGTCGAGACTGTTTAAGGAATGAGACATCTGGCGAAATCCTTTTGTACAGTATACTACAAATATAAAAAAAATTGGCTTATTGCCGGATTTTGTGTAACTTAGCCATAGTGTTAACCTATAAACATATTCCCATGAAAAACGCAATGCAAAGAGCTATCCTACCAGCTTTGATTTTTACCTGTTTTTCGTTTTTTAGCACGCAGGCGCAGTCTACAGCAAATGTTACATTGAATGTTGTACTGCAAAATGCGGCGTCCATAGTAATTAACGGGGCCAATAATGTAGCAACGTTAACCTATGCCGCGCCGGCCGATTACACGAATGGGGTCTCCTTAGATCAAGCTGCAGCCCTGACAACGATCAGTAATCAACCTTACAGTGTAACAGTGTATGCTTCCGGTGAATTGACGAATGGAACCAATACTATACCGGTCGGCGATGTGACCGTTACCCCTAGTCTGGCGAGTGCCAATACGGATATTACTCTGACGGGCGTTGCAATTCCGGTCGGAACCGCTTCTGCAGCAAACATTATAGTTTCGACTGCTGGGACTGCATCTCAGGATTTTAATCTCAACTATTCGACCGAAGCGGCTCCGACGGCGGATTTTATTAATAAGCCAACAGGGACTTATACAACAACCCTGACCTATACCCTTACCAATCCATAGGGTCGTTTATATGATAAAACAATACATTTTAATCGTCTTGCTGTTAGCTGTTGGTTTTAAAGCGGTAAGCCAAATCGGGTTGTCAGCTTCCCCGATGAAATTAGAGTTTAGCGCTTCCAGAGGCGGAATGCAAAGCCTGGATGTTATTGTTTCAAATTCAGGAGAGGAGCAGGTACAGGTAGGTGTCAGTCTTTCAGATTGGAAACGTGACAGTATGGGAGTGATTCATTATTATCCAGTCGGATCATTAAAAAGTTCCTGTTCGCAATGGCTGAAAATATTACCAAATGCCAATTTTGTACTCCAACCTTTGGAAAAGAAAAAAGTCTCCGTAATGTTAAAAGCTGCAGACAGTGCTGTTACTAAAAGTCTGAACGCAATGCTTTTTTTTACTCAACTCAATCCAATGAAAGCTGCGCGGCAAAAAAATGGGCTGAATATTTTGTTGAATGTCAAATTAGGTGTACAGATATTTTATACACCACCAGGCGTCAGCAAGAAAGAAGTAGAAATAGCGGGTTTCAATGATACGCTCCTGGTTCATAAGGATTCAACAAAAGAAAGTGCATTACTGTTAACGCTGGTTAATAACGGCGTCGTCGAAACAGACGGAAAGGTTAACTTTGAATTGAACAACTTACAAACCGGTGAAAAAATAACTTTGCCTGAAGATAAATTCTATACATTGCCCGGAGCTGTTTTTAAAGTGGTTCAGGTACTTCCCGCAGGGCTAAAGAAAGGTAATTACAGCGCAACTGCGTTAATAGATTATGGCGAAGACTATGAATTAAAAATAGCTGAA
Organism: Arachidicoccus terrestris; assembly: GCF_020042345.1. Classification (NCBI taxonomy): domain Bacteria; kingdom Pseudomonadati; phylum Bacteroidota; class Chitinophagia; order Chitinophagales; family Chitinophagaceae; genus Arachidicoccus; species Arachidicoccus terrestris. Next base: position 4,793,026 of record NZ_CP083387.1, on the reverse strand, counting down.
TTAGAATTTAAACAAGATTAACATTTATCTGACTATTGATTCCTGGTAAAGATTTGAAAATGAAATGCGATGTATTATTTCTCTATATGACTTTTTTGCTTACAATAGTCGCTGGGCCAGGTCTTGGACAGGTTACCGTTAACCCTACTTCAGTGAGCTTTAATATTAATTCCAAAGCACTATATACTAACGGAACTTCCGCTACCTATTCAAACCAGATTACTCGAACCTTGGCGCTCGCATTACTGGCCAATATCCGCTTAGTGATCAGCGCTAATTCAAATGCATTGACCAATGGATCAAACACTATCCCTCTTAATAATGTGACAGTACAGGTTGCTTCTGTTAAAATAGGAAATTCACCAGTCTCTGGCACTTTTCCTGTTATTCATCTGACAAACGGGAACCAGGAACTCATGACAAATACCACTGCCTTGCTGTCATTAGGAGCTAAGTTAACAATTAGTCTAAAATATTCCGTCCAAGGGGGCGTAAATCTATTAAAACCGGGCGGTTCCTATACAACCGGGCTGAATTGTGCGCTATATATTGGATCATCGAGTTTTCCTTTTACCATTGCTCCTTTGTCGGTTAATCTTGTTGATATATCGACTATCACACTTCAAAATGGTGCCAATACTGCATCGCTTAATTTTACAACTGCTGCCAATTACAAAAATGGCGTGCAGCTTATACAAGGATCTGCCTTAAATATCTTCTCAAATCGTTCTTATAATGTGGCTGTTCAGTCGGCCACTAACCTCAAGTCCGGTTTAAATTTTATCGATATCAGTAGCATTGGACTTACCCCTACTTCCAATCCACTTAGTACAGGAGTGGATGCTCTGACTCAAACGCTTTCTTTGACCGCGCAAAATATTATTACATCTTCCATTCCGACTCTGTCTCAAAACTTCGACCTCAGATATTTTACCCAACCACGTAATGCTAGCTTCATTAATAAGCCGGTAGGTACCTATAGCACCACGTTGACTTATACACTGACGGCACCTTGAATAAAATTTCTATGTCTTTTAGGGATGCCTGAGGATATGTGAAATACCGTTACCGCTGCCTATTGGACTTTACTGATTGATAATATGAATATCACGCTGTGGAAAGGGGATTTCAATTCCTGCATTGTCCAGAGCTGCTTTACAGTCAATAATCAATTGTTCGCGCATGTCCCAAAAAATCGCGTTGTCTGCCGATACACGTACCGAAAGATTGACGGCGCTGTCTCCGAGCGCAGTTACGACTATTTGTGGTGCAGGTTCTTTGGAAGCATGTCGGTTTTCTGCAACAACATCCATTAAAATTTGTTTGGCCTTTTTAAGATTGGCAGTATATGACACCCCAATGTCAAACCAGGTACGTCTGCTTCCCATCTGTGTATAGTTAATAATGCTGGCATTGGAAAGGGCGCCATTGGGTACTATAACCAGCTGATTCTGAGGGGTGAGTAGTTTAGTGGCAAAGATATCGATATCCTTCACGGTCCCAGACTGACCATTGGCAGATTCAATATAATCCCCGACTTTGAACGGCTTTAGGGTCAGGATGATGACGCTGCCCGCAAAGTTAGCCAGAGAGCCTTGTAAGGCAAGGCCTACAGCAAGACCTGCTGCGCCTATCATAGCAACAAAGACGGATGTATGGACGCCGAGCTGGGTAATGATCAGAATAAACAGTAAAATATTTAAGGTCCATCTAATCATATTCGATAGGAACTTCTTAAGGGAGATATTCATTTTCCGCCTTTCAAAAACTTTGTTCGCATACTTCATTACAACCCTGATCAGCCAGGATCCGACTAAATAGATGAGTAGAGTTGAGATTAATGCCATGGCGATCCTGGGCCCCCATACGGCGGCAGCGTCTAAGAATTTTGTCCAATAGCTATCGATGTTATGAACGTTAGGTGTAATCGCTAAATAATGCATAGGTATATATTTTGAGAAGGATGAGAAGATCATTGACGTTTTCAAAGATAAGGCCTGAGGAGAAGACGGCAAAACTGGGACATCGGGAATTGGTAAGTTTTCCATAAGTATGTCTAGACGCCAATACGTTAAAGGAAAGTGTCAATATATGTTTAATATCGTGACAGATACAATCTTGTTACGCTGATAATGCATTTAAAATGTTTTTATTGATAACGCATAAGTTTACTTGCATTGTCGAATTGGGCGGCTGTTTAATAACAGAAAAGTAATGTTAGTAAAAAGTGCTATTTAAATATCGTTATGTATAGCATCTGCTTTCGTGTGATTAAAATACACTGGAAAACTAAACGATAAGAAATATCGTGCGTTTAAGCAGATAGTCGTATATATGAACGATTCATAGAAATCATTTCCTTGTTCAAACTATAGCATTACTGTATGAACGTTTTAGCGAATTTTGTATCTTCGCTGTTCAAAATTAGGTGAATCTTGTTTTGGTAAATGTTTTAGGTTTTTAATGCTAAAGCACAACAGTAGATCGATGGACCTCTTAAAAACGCTTCAATATTATATCCAGCTACCGATAAAGCGGCGACATTATAGGCTGTCCAACAAAGAAGATATAATATACCCTACCGAAAATTATTAAGAAAAACTCCACCCAAGCTTTATTGTCGTATGATAAATAATGATAGTAATACAATAAGAAAAAGACTGCTTAAAATAAGTTTAGCATCTCTTGGAATCGTATTTGGAGATATTGGCACCAGTCCTTTATATGCTTTACGCGAATGTTTTTACGGTGAGCACGGGATGTATGTTAGCAATGAGAATATTTATGGTGTTTTATCTTTGATATTCTGGTCGCTTATCGTTATAATCAGTATTAAGTATTTGATTCTGATATTAAGAGCCGACAATGAAGGAGAGGGAGGGATTGTGGCTTTAATGGAGTTGGTATTGCCCGCCAAAAAAAAGCGTACCTACCTTTTTTTACTGGTGATCGGTCTTTTCGGAGCGGCACTTCTGTATGGCGACGGCATGATCACCCCGGCCATTTCTGTTTTAAGTGCCATGGAAGGCCTGGAAGTGGCTACACCTCTTTTTAAACCGTATATTATTCCTGCCACTATACTTATATTGTTCATTCTCTTTTGTTTTCAAAAAAGAGGCACAGCGGGTGTCGGTATGATCTTTGGCCCGATAATTTTACTCTGGTTCTTAACACTGGCTATTTTAGGCCTGAATTCAATTTTTAAGCATCCAACCATTCTTCATGCCCTAAATCCAGTATATGCCATTGATTTATTTAGAATAAATGGCCTTGCAGGACTAAAGGTGTTAAGTGCCGTCTTTCTGGTAGTGACGGGTGGAGAGGCGCTATATGCCGACATGGGTCATTTTGGGAAAAAGCCCATCCGGATCAGCTGGTTTTTTGTCGTACTTCCGTGTTTAGTGCTCAATTATTTTGGTCAAGGAGCTTTATTGGTTGAACATCATCAATTCGCAGTAAATCCTTTTTATCATCTTGCCCCCAAGTGGATGCTATACCCGCTCGTTGTTTTAGCCACAATGGCAACAGTGATCGCTTCTCAGGCAGTGATCTCAGGTGCGTTCAGCCTAACCTATCAGGCCATACAACTGGGCTTCTTACCCAGATTTCAGGTGGTGCATACCTCCGCCTCTGAAAAAGGCCAGATATATATACCACAGCTGAACTGGATGCTGTTTATAGCTATTGTTGCCCTCGTAGTCTTTTTCAGAACCTCGGGCAATCTGGCTGCCGCATACGGTGTTGCCGTTTCTACGACCATGGTGATCACGACTATAATGGCATATGTAGCCATGACTAAACTGTGGAAGTGGAAACGACCTCTAGCAATCGTTATTACTGTTTTTTTCTTGTCGATTGATTCACTGTTTTTCTTTTCTAACATTATTAAGATCCCTTTCGGTGGCTGGCTTCCTTTGATTGTAGCAGGCGCCATATTCTATATTATGCTTACCTGGTATAAAGGTCGCAGGATGATGAATATTCAGCTCAAGAAGGTGACAGACGCTATTCCAAAGTTTATTCAGTATTATAAGCGCAAAGCCGAGCATATCGTAAGCGGTACGGCTATTTATATGTCGAGTAATCCGAAAAACATTCCCCCGACACTGGTTTTTAATCTGCAACATAATAAAATACTGCATGCGCATATCGTTCTTTTGACTGTTGAGCATCTTACTATTCCTTATGCAGGTGCAATCAATAATTACGAGGTGCAACGAATAGATGACGCTATGATACAGGTCAAAATCCGTTTTGGTTATATGGATGCACCGGATGTACCCAGGGTGCTTAAACGAATCAATTATCCGGGATTTGTTTTAGATGAACATGCGACTTATTTTCTTGGAAAAGAATCCGTTGTCATAACAAAGACTACAGGAATGCACCCATTAAGGGAAATGTTGTATGAGTTTTTAATAAGAAATTCGGTCAGAGCCACCAGGTACTTTAATCTGCCTAACGACCGGGTCTTTGAAATCGGATCGCAGATCCGGCTTTAATGTGATTTATGATACCTATAAGGATTTCTGGTGACAAATAATACGACCATTATCAAAATAAATGAATACCTTTATCCTCTACTTTACATGAAAAAGGTATTCGCAGTTATATTATCTTTTGTTTATTTCGTGGCCATAGGCGGCGTGGGGATGAACTTACATTATTGCTGCGGTGTATTGGACCATGCGGAATTCAGCTATGCAGGTACATCGACTGCAGGAAATAATAGCTGCGGCATGGAGTCGTCCTTCATGGGAAAAAACTGTTGCAAGAATGTTCATAAACAGTTAAAAATAGAGCGGGCGCAACAAAACGCGTCAAATATAGCCGTTCCGGCCGCCTATTCCTTCATCGCTATATTGCCGGATTTTCCAGAACCCACTCCATTGAGCTTTGATGTAGGGGAGGCCAAGAGTAGCTTTTTGGCTCACGGACCACCCTTACCAAACAATATTCCCGTTTACTTAAAGAACTGTAGTTTTCTAATTTGATTTTCAAGCTTTCCTGATACCAGGCAGACTTTTGTTTGTCTGGCTTTGGCATTTGTATTTGCCACTTTCTTCTTTTCATTTTTACATCAGGATTATTGCTGTTATGGCAGTAATGAAAAAGCATGATCATCATGATCAATAAAATTATTTCGTGGTCTATCCACAACCGCTTCATTGTGATCGTTATTACACTGGGGCTCATAGGACTCGGGATATATAGTCTGAATCAAACACCTGTTGACGCCATTCCCGATTTGTCTGCCAATGAAGTGATTGTCTTTACCCAGTGGATGGGCAGGGATCCACAGCTGATAGAAGATCAGGTCACCTTCCCGTTGGTAAGCAATTTACAAGGTATACCCCATGTAAAAGATATTCGGGCCACCTCTATGTTCGGGATGAGTTTTGTCTTTGTCGTTTTCCAGGATAATACGGATATCTATTGGGCACGGACCCGGGTACTCGAACGACTGAACTATGCCCAGAAGTTCCTTCCTCAGGGGGTTACACCGGCTTTAGGCCCCGATGCGTCCGGCGTGGGACAAGTGTATTGGTATACGCTACACGCTCCCGGATATGATCTGGGAGCGTTGCGAGCCCTGCAGGACTGGTATATCAAGTTTGCGCTGCAAAATGTCCCCGGCGTAAGCGAAGTGGCGTCTTTTGGCGGCTTCCAGAAGCAATATCAGATTACCCTGGATCCCAATAAACTGGACTACTATCATATTACGCTAAAGGACGTGATTAACGCCGTTCGCAAAAACAATAATGACGTAGGAGGCAGAGTCCTGGATATCAATAACGCGAATTATATTGTCCGGGCGACGGGCTATCTGAACAGCGGCAGGGAAATAGCTGATATTGCAGTTTCCACTCAGGGGGCTACTGCGATCCGGATAAGGGATGTCGGGAATGTACAAATAGGCGGTGACCAGCGGTTGGGAATTACCGATCAAAACGGAATGGGGGAGGTTGTAGGGGGCGTCATACTGGCGCGGTATGGTGCAAATGCCGACAGGGTTATACAAGACGTAAAGAAAAAAATGAAGCAGGTAGCAAAAGGCCTTCCTCCCGGCGTCAGCTTCCAAACTGCCTATGATCGCAGTACATTGATTGAATCGGCCGTTAAAAGCATCCAACATACGATCATCGAAGAGATCGTGCTGGTCTGTGTGATCCTTGTGGTGTTTCTTTTTCATTTCAGGAGTGCGCTGGTGGTCATGCTGAGTATTCCTGTGGCTATTCTGATCAGTTTCATCATTTTTCACTGGCTGGGCTTTTCTTCCAATATTATGTCACTCAGTGGCATTGCTATTGCCATCGGCGTCATTGTAGACAACGGTATCGTTATGGTGGAAAATGCCTACCGGCATCTGACTGAATAGAAAGAAATTGGGTGAAGCAAAGCAACTAAGAAGCCTTATACACTTAAAGCATTAAAAATGAGCAATTCAAAAATATATACGAAAGCGGAACGGATCGCCATTATCGAAAAATCAGCTCATCAGGTAGGTAAACCTGTGGTCAGTGCGATCCTGATTATTGTCGTGTCCTTTTTACCGGTCTTTTTACTGACCGGTCAGGAAGGGAAACTGTTTCATCCCCTGGCCTGGACCAAGACACTGGTTATGGTGTCTTCCGTATTACTGGCCATTACACTGGTGCCTGTACTGATGGTTTTACTGATGAAAGGGAAAATGCGTCCCGAAAGCCAAAACCCCGTCTCCGGCTTTTTTACCCGGCTTTACGCACCTGTATTGCGCTGGTGCCTGGCGTGGAAGAAAACCGTACTGGCAGTGAATCTCTTACTACTGGTTTCTTCTTTTTTGCTGTTCACCCGTTTAGGCAGTGAATTTATGCCACCCCTGGATGAGGGAACCATTCTTTTCATGCCGGTAGCCCTTCCTGACGCGTCTAATGCCGAGATGAAACGGCTGCTGCAGATACAGGACAAGATCATCGCGGCGGTGCCGGAAGTAAAAAACGTTTTGGGTAAGGCGGGGCGGATCAGGTCTGCCACCGATAACGCGCCGGTGCCCATGATAGAAACTATTGTATTGCTGAAGCCAAAAAATGAGTGGCGCCCGGGTATGACGAAAGAAAATATCATCAGTGAACTGAATGAGAAGCTAAAGATACCCGGCGTCACCAACGGCTGGACGCAGCCCATTATCAACCGGATTAACATGTTGTCTACTGGTATCCGCACCGATGTCGGCGTGAAGATCTTTGGAGATAACCTGGACACGCTGCAGCAACTGGCCCGGACAATTGCCGGTAGTCTAAAAGATATTCAGGGAGTAACGGATCTTTATCCTGAACAGATCACTGGCGGTAAATACCTGAACATCCACGTCAAAAAGGACGCCATCGGCCGCTACGGACTTACCACCGATGATGTTAACAGAATCGTGGAAACGGCGCTCGGGGGGATGAATGTAAGCACTATGTATGAAGGAAGGGAACGTTTTGCCATCAATGTCAGGCTGGCTGAGGACTGGCGCAATAGTCTGGATGATATCCGGCGGGCACTGGTCCAGACAAAAAACGGCCCCGTTCCTTTATCAGATGTGGCAGATATCTTTATTAAGGACGGTCCGCCGATGATCAGCAGTGAAAATGCCCTGCTGCGCAGTACGGTCCTTTTTGATGTCCGCGGACGCGATCTGGGCAGTACAGTTAAGGCAGCGATGGACCGGTTAAGTAAGACACTCACCTTACCTAAAGGCTATTTTATCGAGTGGAGTGGGCAGTGGGAAAATCAGCTTCATGCCCAAAAAACACTGCAGCTCATCATTCCTATTGCCATTTTGGCCATTTTTTTTATCCTGTATTTTACTTTCAAAGACTTACGCAATGCGTTGAATACACTGCTCAGCGTGCCTTTTGCCCTGGTGGGCGGACTCATAATGGTCTATTTGTGGGGAGAAAATCTTTCTGTGGCCGTAGCAGTTGGATTCATTGCCTTATTTGGCATTGCGGTAGAAACAGGCGTCGTGATGATGGTGTATCTGGAGGAAGCTATGCGGCGGATGGTTAAAGAAAACGGGGCAGCCGTTGATGTAAAGACTTTACGTCACTATGTTATGGAAGGTGCGGTAAAGCGTCTTCGCCCTAAACTGATGACAGTCTGTGTGGCTTTATTTGGGCTGGTGCCTGTCCTCTGGTCCCAGGGCACGGGCATAGAACTCATGCGCCCCATTGCACTTCCTATGATTGGAGGCGTGATCACTTCTGCCCTCAGTATTTTACTGGTGATGCCGGTCATCTTCGAAATATTCAAAGAGCGGGAACTAAAAAAATATGGAAAAATTAAATTGACAGAGGTCAGACATTAGAGCCCGCCATCCCCAAAGGCAGTGGGGTGGGTGTCCCTTTTATTTTTAGAATGAACCAATTGGAAAATCATGAAATATAGACTCAATAAATCGCTACTTTTTATAGCGCTGTTGATCATCGCGAAATGCAGTGAGGCGCAACCGGATTCACTTTTCCCAAAAGTGCAGCCGGCAATCTTCAGTTTATCTGACATACTCGACAGTATCGACGCGCGCAATCCGGGACTACAGCAATTTGATTATAAAGCCCAGGCCAGTTATGCCAGGGGCGAAGCGGCCAGGTCTTGGGCGCCTCCTTCAGCGGGGATAGGCCTGAGTGAATTTCCCTATTCTGCTGCCAGTACAATGGATGGTAATGGCAGTACGAGCCGCAAAATGCTGATGCTGCGGCTGCAACAGATGTTTCCCAATTTTAGTCGGCAACGTAAAGAACAGGCCGTCCACCGGTCCTATGCGCAGCAGTATCAAGATGATAGGGAAACCATGAAAAACAGGCTTTTTGCGAAGGCAAAGTTGGCCTATTATGATACATATACAGCCGCGAAGAAAATCAAGGTGATCGGGGAACAGCAAAAGCAGCTAAAGCTCTTGATTCAAATCGCTGAGGGGCGTCTGGCCTACGGTAAAGCAAGGCTTGCCAATATTTATAAAGCAAGGGCCAAGCTTAGCGACCTTACGTCCATGAAGATCAAATTGCAAAGCATGCATGATCAGGCTGTTGCTGTCCTGAACAGCCTCATGAATTTACCTATAGACGCTTCTTTGCAACTGGACACCGCAACCGCTGTCATGGAGCAGCACGCTGACATACTACAGGTGGACTCATCCTATATTCAAAAACACCGCAGTGATATACAACATATAGGGGATGAGATCCATAGCATGCGGTTAAAACAAGAGGTCGTCTCTGCTGAAAGAAAACCGACGTTTGGTCTCAGTTTCGACAATATGCGCATGCCGGTTCGGATGGAAGGAAAAAACAGCAGCATGTATATGTATAATGTGATGGCGATGGTATCTATTCCCATTGCGCCCTGGTTTTCTAAGGGGTATAAAGCTGAGGCCCGTTCTATTGATGATCAGATACATGCCATGCAGAAGATGCAGGACGGTCAAGTTCATGAAGTGATTGGTAATATCCGTAAAGACTGGCTCCGCCTGCAGTCCGCAAGAAAGGATCTTAATATCTTTCAGTCGCAGGTGATACCGGCCTATGGCAAAGTGTTTCAGTCCAATTTGAATGCGTTTAGTGAAAATACGGGTGATATTTATGAAACCCTGTCCGCCTGGGATGAGCTGACCATGAAAAAGCTGACGTATTATGATAAACTGGAGACGCTGTTGAACATTCAGGTCATGCTGGAAACAGAGATGCAGGCATATTGATGAACCATTGCCTCTTTGGCAGTTAAATGAATAAAAATGAAATTGACAAAATTATCCTGGTATTATTTGATTCCTTTATGGGGGCTTGTTTGGATATTATCCGGTTGTGGGACAGACCATTCCCGGTTAAAGGCCAAGTCAGACGCTTATTATACCTGCTCTATGCATCCGCAGGTACACAAAGAAAAACCCGGCAAGTGCCCCATTTGCGGTATGAAGCTCATCAAGGTCACGTCTTCCGGTCAGAACGCTGCCTCTTTAGATTCTTCATTGCGTTATCTGACCGAGCCTGTTACCCAGACAGTAATTGGTGCGTTCAAAGTTGTTGAGGCGGTAAAGGCAAGTGCCGCCGACACGATCACTGCACAAGGATATATCGACTTTGACAAGCGTGATCTGAATACAATAAGTTCTAGAGTTACCGGCCGCATTGAAAAGCTCTATGTAAAATATTCGAATCAGTCTATCAAAAAGGGGCAACCGCTGATGGATATCTATAGTCCCGAACTACTCAGTATACAAAGAAATCTTTTACAGGTTCTGAAAGATAGGGATTCGGCGCTTATCAGTGGCATTAAGGATCAACTGCTTAATCTGGGGATGCGTGTCGCTGAAGTACAAAAGGTTATACAGAGCGGCCAGCCCTTAACAGAAGTGACTATTTATAGTCCGTTCAGTGGTATTTTAACAAAAACAAATGCGGCTAGTGGGCAGATGGCTATGTCTGAGGGACAAGCCGATATGGATATGGCGGTCGGTAGGGGCGATCGTGTAACGACTGCACAAAGTGATGCCCAGCCTGAGCCGCTCGGTGTTGGGGAAGGCATGTATGTTGATAGAGGTCAAACCATATTTTCTATTCAGAATATCCACCGGGCGTGGGCGCTGCTGGACGTCTTTACGCCGGATGTCTGGCGCCTGCATAGAGGAGATGCCGTCCGCCTGTATGCGGAGGCTAGTCCCGGTCATGCGTTAACCGGACAAGTGGATTTTGTACCGCCAGCCCGACTCCAGCAGGAGAAAACGGCCAGCATCCGCGTCTATTTGGATCATCTGCCTCCCGCCTGGAAAATAGGTACCCTGATTCAGGGAAAGATTGCTGTCGCCGGCGCTGGTGCACCAGATCAAGTGTTTGTGCCCCTTTCGGCCATCAACCGCCTGGGGCAAAGGACGGTGGTCTGGGTGCAGGATAAACAGCACCAGGATGTCTTTCATGTCAGAAATGTAAAGACCGGTATACAAACAAGTCAAGGTATTCAGATTCTTAAGGGCATTGCAGCTGGCGATAAAATTGCAGCGAATGCGGCCTATATGGTAGACAGTGATAGTTTTATCGAATAAATAATTTCTTAAAATAAAATAGTAAAAAATGTTGTACACAAAAATTATTATTGCAATACTTGCCATAGGTATGGTGGCATGTCAAAATAATCGCGGTGTTGATAAGAACAGTAAAACGACTGGAGGTAAAGATACTGCCATACAAAAAAAAGAAGTTGCATTTTACACCTGTCCGATGCACCAGGATGTCCGGTCGGAGAAGCCTGGTAAATGTCCTATCTGTGATATGAAGTTAGTGCCTGTCGAAAAAGCAGAAGCACCGCAAAGGGCAGATGACACAATAACCGGACAAAAGGAAACAACCTTTTATACCTGTCCCATGCATCACGATGTCCGGTCGGAGAAACCTGGTAAATGTCCCATCTGCGAGATGAAACTGGTACCTATGGAAAAAAAGGAGAGCCAGGGAAAAGTCATGGACTCCATGACCACACAATTGATGCTTCCGCCCAGAGAGCAGCAGTTGGCCGGTATCCGGATCGATACTGCAAAACAGGCATCTCTGAAAGGACAGCGGGTCCTTACCGGGACCACTATTTTTGATCCTGAGCAGCACCGGGTGGTGAGTGCCTGGGTGGGTGGTTGGATTGAACAGATGTACGTGCGAAACCCCGGCGAAAAAGTGGCAGTAGGACAAAAACTCTATGAGCTATATAGTCCGGATCTGCTGTCAGCGGAAAAGGATTACCGGTTAGCGCTTGAGCAAAAGGATCTTTTTAAGGAGGCCTCCGTTGATTTTACCTCCACGCTGGTGGCGATGAGGCAAAAACTCCGGCGCTGGGGATTAACCGCTCGGCAAATCGATCGTTTAAGGCAAATGGAACCCAGCGGCAAAATAACTGTTTACAGTAAGGTCTCTGGCTATCTGACGCAAAAAGTAAAACAGCAGGGCGATCACCTGAAAGAAGGTGACGCTGTCCTTGAGCTCACCGGAAATAAGACCCTTTGGGTACAAGCAGAGTTGTATGACAACGAATTGCCCCTACTGGCCTCGCAGCCGGAGATCAAGGTAGCATTGGAGGGCTTCCCCGGTCAACTACTATCCGGTTCCATCGTCTTTAATAATCCGGTCAATCAAAAAAATACCCGGATACATCTGTTAAATATTGCTATCGATAACCCTGGGGGGCAGGTACAGCCAGGAATGCTGGCCTATGTATATCTACAGACATCCCCAGGACAGCCCGGCGTGCTTGTGCCGAGGTCTTCCGTTATATACGGAGAAAAGAATAGATATATATGGGTTGCTCAGCCGGGCAATAAGTTTGAGCGCAGAAAGGTAGCGTTGGGCAGTGACAATGCTACTGAAGTGGCGGTGCTGCATGGTGTGCAGCCAGGCGAAAAAGTGGTCACCGGGGGCACCTATTTACTCAACAGCGAATATATTTTACGATATGGCGCCGGCGCCAACATGATGGGCATGCAGATGTCCGACATGAAAATGAAAGGCAAAAGTAAATAAATGAACAAGACTCGCCTGACACTGGTCTTATAATACTGCACCGTCAAATGGATTGACAGTCGCGCTGTCCCTTTAATTGCCATCCTGCACTAATCTTTTTCCAAAGCTAATACTGGAGTGATCTTATTTGCCTGAGCCCGTTTATGGCGGGGTTTGGTGAATTTTGAAATCAAAATAACCACAGAGACACAAATAATGGACACGCCTATACAATTGAAGGCTTGTATGTAGGTAATGTTTTCGCTTTTAAAAAGAAAGCCGAATAACATCCCTCCAAAATTACCACCTGCTCCGACAATTCCACTGACAAGACCTACATTATCTTTATTAATAAAAGGAACGATTCCATAGGTCGCGCCGTTGGCCATTTTTAAAAATAAGGCAAAAACCAGCATACAAATCATAGCCATTAACAAGGTGCCGGAAGCTGCAAATAAAAGTAAGCCGATGCCTTCCAATAATAGCATGAAGGCTAAGAACAGGCCTTTGCCGCGCATCCCATATTTTTCTCCTGTTTTATCTGATATATATCCTCCCAATGCGCGTGCAAACAAATTCATGCCCCCAAAAATACCTGCACATATTCCTGCCGTTTTAAGCGATAGGTGAAAATTGTCTACAAAGTGAAGGGCAGCTACATTATCAAAAGTGATTTCCACACCAAAGCAGGTCGCATATCCCAGGGTCAGTGCCCAGATACGCCAATCCCTTAATAGACGCCAGTCTGTCTTCTTCCTTGTCTTCTTTTGGTAGTCAATCTCCCCGAAATTGCCCGCTGGCGTATCTTTGGTAAACTTAGCATACAACCAGGCCGTCAGCCACATGAGTACGCCGGGAAAAATCATGGCATAGCGCCAGGCTTCCGGTTTGGTATACCCAAAGCTAACGATGGCAGCAAAGATTAAAGGCATCACCATATTTGTGACCCCTCCTCCGAGATTGCCCCAGCCCCCGGTAAAAGCATTGGCAGTTCCCTTGATTTTAGGTGCAAACATCATTGTAGTATGGTATTGTGTGATCACAAAAGAGGCGCCGATAATGCCAATTGCCCCCCTGAATAAAAGCAAGGTTGTATAGTTATGGGCCAGACCTACTGACATGACAGGTAAAGAGCCTGCCAAAAGCAGTCGTATCGCTGTTTTTCTAGGCCCCCAGTTATCACAAAGCTTCCCGATAATCAATCTCGCGATAATGGTTGTAGAAACAGAAATAATCACCAGGTTTCCGATCTGGGGTTTCGTTAAATGTAAATCGTCCCGGATGAAGGGCATTAAGGGTGCTAAACCGAACCATCCAAAAAAACAGATAAAGAACATACACCAGGTAATATGAAAGGTCTTCATCTGGATCCCCTTTAAGCTAAATATATTTAATTTTTCTAAAGGCTCATTCGAAGGTTTATACATATAATTTAACTTTAAATTATTTAATATAATATATGATATATTATATACAATAGTTGAATATTTTTAACTTAGTATGAGTAACTGTGAGTAAAATTATTATTTATAATTTATAAAACTTGTAAGTTTGGTCAATAATTATTATATTTAAATTTAACAAATATATATAATAATTAATTCATTGGAATGGCAAAGACAGGTTCATATAAGGCTTCGCATGGTATAAGGAGAATTGTCCCTTGAATTTCTTTCGTTGAGCTATTTAACACCGTTTAACCTGCAAGAGTGCCGGGGTCTGGCAACATTTTTGAACCAAAAAGGTTAGGTGGCAAAACAGCAAGTGGCGATGGCCGGCGGTTATTGAAGTTAAAGAGCTGTTTGGCCTGATAAATAGAAGGAGGTTGAGATGATCCATACCTATTCCATAGAAGGCATGAGTTGCGAGGGGTGTCGCACTGCCGTTAAAAGGGCTTTAAAAGGGGTGCCAGGAGTAAAGGAAGTAGCTGTTGACCTCAAAAAAAAGCAGGCAGCCATCGAAATGGAAAAGCATGTTCCGCTGGAAAAGTTGCAGGACGCTTTGAAGGATTCTCAATATAAAATACTGCCCGCTGACATGGCGCATCACCATCCGGCCGGCTTAAATGAAGATAAAGGAAATTCAGAAAATAAAGATAGCAGCGTGTATTATTGTCCCATGCATTGTGAAGGAGATAAGACCTATCCTCAATCTGGAAGCTGCCCTGTTTGTGGTATGGATTTGATAAAGCAACCTACTCTACAAGCAGTCCGATATATTTGCTCGATGCATCCGGAAATTATCCGGGATGAGCCGGGAAGCTACCCCATTTGCGGCATGGATCTGGTGCCAATGAACAGAGCCAGCGATGGTAATGAAGATCAGACCTATAAAATGCTGTTGCGAAAATTTAAAATTGCCGTTTTTTTTACAGTGCCTGTTTTTATCATTGCCATGTCGGAAATGCTCCCTGCCAACCCGCTGTTTAAAATAATGGATCTTAAATATTGGAACTGGATCGAGCTTGCTTTATCTCTTCCCGTTGTTTTCTATGCTGCCTGGATTTTCTTTGAAAGGGCCTGGCGATCTATTGTCAGCTGGCATTTAAACATGTTTACGCTGATCGGCATCGGCGCAGGTATAGCCTGGGTCTTTAGTGTTGTTTCTGTATTTTTTCCAGGCATCTTTCCTGATGAATTCAAAACCCGGCAAGGTACTGTCTACGTATATTTTGAGGCGAGTACTGTTATACTTACACTGGTGCTACTGGGCCAGTTAATGGAGGCTCGCGCCCATGGAAAAACAAATTCAGCTATTCGGGCGCTGTTAAAATTAGCGCCCAATACCGCTACTAAAATTATGGAGGGTAAAGAAGTGCAGGTCGCTATTGATGATATTCATGAAGGTGATCTGCTACGGGTAAAGCCCGGAGAGAAAGTACCGGTAGACGGAAGGATTAAAGAAGGCGATTCGCCGATCGATGAATCAATGATTACCGGTGAGCCGATGCCGGTCGATAAAAAAATAGGAGACGGTGTAAAGGCCGGGACGATCAATGGCAATAAGACCTTTGTGATGACTGCCGAAAAAGTGGGTGCAGAGACACTGCTTTCACAGATTATAGATATGGTCAATAGAGCCAGCCGTTCCAAAGCCCCGGTGCAAAAACTGGCCGATAAGATTTCCGGTTATTTTGTGCCGATTGTGGTGGTGATTGCCTTTATCACTTTTGTTATTTGGTCAATATGGGGGCCGGCGCCCGCCCATGTATTTGCGCTGGTCAATGCAGTTTCGGTGCAGATCGTGGCTTGTCCCTGCGCCCTGGGACTGGCCACACCGATGTCTGTAATGGTCGGGGTAGGTAAAGGCGCAGGGGCAGGCATACTGATAAAAAATGCAGAGGCCCTGGAAAAGCTAAGAGAAATGGACATGGTGGTGATTGATAAAACCGGAACATTAACGGAAGGCAAGCCTTCTGTAGAAAAAGTGGTGAATGTCAGCACCACACTAAGTGATAATGATGTTTTACAAAAGATCGTTTCGGTGAACAGCGGCAGTGAGCATCCTTTGGCACAAGCAGCGCTTCGGTTTGGCAAGGAAAAAAAGATCACCCCAAAAACTGTTTCGGGTTTTGAAGCCATCGGAGGGAAAGGGGTTATCGCTGTTCTGGACCAGAAAAAAGTCGCTTTAGGAAATATAAAACTGATGGAACAGCAAACCGTAAATATTTCTGCAACAATAGCAGAACAAGTAAAGAAAGAACAGCTATTGGGTAAAACCGTGTCCTATCTTTCATCCGGATCGGAACTCTTGGGTTACGTGGTGATTTCGGATAAGATAAAACCTGGTGCCAAGGAAGCTGTCGGAAAACTACAGGAGGAGGGCTTGGAAGTCTGGATGCTGACAGGGGATAACGAGCATACCGCAAAGGCTGTGAGCGAAATTTTGGGGTTGAACGGCTATAAAGCTGGTCTGCTGCCTCAGGATAAATTGGCCAGGATTCAGAAGTTTCAACTCGCCGGAAAAAAGGTGTCAATGGCCGGTGACGGCATCAATGATGCGCCTGCGCTCTCCCAGGCCGATATCGGTATTGCTATGGGTACGGGTACAGATGTGGCTATGGAAAGCGCGGCAATTACACTGATAAAAGGCGATTTAAGCGGCATGGCCAGAGCCAGAAAGCTAAGTGCCCAAACCGTGAAAAACATACGGCAAAACTTATGGTTCGCCTTGGGATATAACGTGGTGGGCATTCCAATTGCGGCGGGTATCTTATATCCGGTATTCGGTTGGTTGCTTTCACCGATGATTGCCGCGCTGGCCATGAGTTTTAGCTCGGTATCTGTTATTTTAAATTCACTCAGACTGAGAAAGCTGGCGATATAATCGGGCTGAAAAAAATCGGCACGCAAGATCCCTTAAAGTCTGATTTTGCCTTGTATACCAATAGATTAATGCCAGAATTATTTACTTTTTAGAGCATTGTATCACAGCTTTCTATTGCTGCCTGTTGCAAAAGTGATTAAAATATATAGGCACAAAACCTACCTTTGAAAAGTGACTGGACCAGGACTGGCTCCATCATCGAAGAGAGAGGTTTTAGACACCTTAATAAAAGGTGATATAAAGGACAAACAGTGATTTACGGGTCTAATTTCAATCAGCTATAGATTAAACAGACGATGCAAACAGGTAAGAAAAATAAACTATTTTCCGGATTGACGAAAAATTCCCTCCTATTGGCACTCACCAGTTTGTTTTCAGATATTTCTACAGAAATGCTGTACCCCGTGCTTCCAATTTTTCTGACACAAACGCTGAAAACCGGAGGTGGGATCGTCGGAATTATTGAAGGGATGGCCATCACGACACAGAACCTGGTGCAGGGGTTTTCCGGCTGGCTGTCCGACAAATGGCAAAAGCATAAGAAGATTGCTATTTGTGGCTATTTGCTGGCAGCTATTTCCAAACCTCTTACCGGACTGGCGACCGGCTGGCCAACGGTAGGGGGTGCCAGATTTATGGACAGGCTTGGCTCAGGTATCCGGTCTGCTCCCCGTGACGCGCTTATTGCATCATCCACAGATGAAAAAAATAGAGGGAAAGCCTTTGGTTTAGAAGGAGCAGGCGACAATCTTGGCGCCTTTATCGGCCCATTGGTGGCTGTATTTGTCATTTTTATATTGGGGTTTTCTTTGCGAAGTGTTTTCTTCCTTTCAGTTATTCCGGGCACCATCGCCGTATTGATGATCCTGTTCGTTAAAGAAAAAAAAGTTCCGATATCTTCCAAAACGAAGCTAGATTTTAAGTTCAGACAATTTACACTCAACTACAAAAAGTACCTGGTCGTAACAGCATTGTTTAGTCTTGGCAATTCAAGTAATGCCTTTCTTATCCTGCAAAGCAGAGACTTAGGAATATCCTTTAGGGACACGATTATTATCTACGCCGTCTTTAACCTGATTGCCGCCCTGATATCCTATCCGGCGGGGCATATTTCAGATAAGATAGGAAGAAAAAATATGTTGTTATTGTCATTGCTTACTTACATTATGACCTATGTAGGATTCGCTTTAACCAAAAATTTGTGGGCTATTGGCTCTCTGTTTTGCTTATATGGCCTGTATCAGGGTATTTTTCGTTCCGTAGGAAAAGCCCTGGCTGCTGATTTTGTGCCACAGCATTTAAAGGCAAGCGGTATAGGCTGGTATGCGGCTACAATAGGGTTAAGTGGTTTGATTGCCAGTAACGTTGCCGGGCAACTGTGGGACAGGGTTAGCCATGAAGCGGTATTTTTATATGGTGCATTGTTCGCATGTATGGGCTTCTTTGCGTTTATTTTCTTTGTTCAGAGCGACAGAAAATGAGCCTCCGGATGTAGTCAGGCTATTTCATCCTGCCTAATGACGATTTTGCAGCAATGGTGGGTTTAAGCTCCCGCCGACATTACTACAATTCGGTGGGTAGATCATACCTTATTAGTTCTCTGCATCAATCCAGGCTTTTATTATATGCTTCACACTACCTAGCTCATTTAATTGTAACATACGGATATTGACCTTCTTTATCAAAGGGCTTTTCAAGGGAAATGCAAACCCGTAACCGGTAGGGTCGTAAACCGAACGGCTGACGATAATATTATCGCTCGGATGTTCTTTTTGAAAATATAGCAGTTGGGGGCGGTCAAAAACAATGGCGGCCACTTTTTTCTGTTGCAGGAGCTGGTAAGCTTCTGTTAATGATTGGGTCTTAACCGCCTTTGCCTTAAATTCATCTAAAAAAGATTTGGATACCTGAAAAGAAGGAGTGGCTACTGTTTTTCCCGTAAGTTGCCGGGCTTCGGTGATGGTATTGCTGCCCATCCCTGTCAGTGTTAGCGTACTGGCAATTCCGGCTACCATGGAAGTGGCGAAGATGATGGAGATGACCATCCAGCAACCTGCAATAATCCTTCCCCATAACGTGATTGGCGCTCTGTCTCCATAACCGGTTGTGGACATCGTGACAATCGCCAGCCACATCCCGTTAGCAATCCCGTGTGTTATATCCGGAGGAAATTGTTCAGGAGACTTTTTTCTTTCTGCGAGCCAGATTAACGTGCCTACAATTGCCAGGATAAAGAGGAAAACCACGACCGCTACCAACAATTTCATGCTGAAAAAAGGCTGGATTCGCTCAAATAGGGTGGGCTCATCTTTACGAGACATAATACTTAATCCTGAAAAATAATAAGGCTGGGAAAAATCCATTGTTTCAACACGCTCAGAGGTAATACTGACCGGGCCCACTACCAGGTCCAGCTGGCCGTCCTTTAAAGCGGAAAGGGCATCTGATACAGTATTGAATCGTTGGGTAGTAAAGTCCCAATTTTCAGCATCTGCAATAGCGGTCCATACTTCATAAGCAATTCCGGATTGGCTTTGTGCCCCGGACATGATAAAAGGAGGGCTTCCTGCAATTCCGACGCGCAAATGACTGGTGTCAGGCGGACTGGCCGCGGATATTCCAATAGGAAAGCTAATTATTATTGTTAGAAGCAGGAAAACCGGTAGTCGATGCAATGAGATAAAATTCTGTAAATGCCGTTGTATCATAAGTTAAAGTTATCAATAAAGAGATAAGTCACCAAATCGATAGAAGTGATGCTTACCTGTTTCAAAAAAATCACATTATAATCCTCTTTTTTCGTCGAATGGGAAGGAGCTAAATGATGCAATGCGCAACCTATTAATGGAATAGTAATGCTTTTTATTGTAAAACAGGGGCAATTAAAAAGGAAAGAAATATATTTGTAATATTATGACAAGATCCCCTATAGACCAACTGTTGAGGCCTGTAAATAAATTCATTCACCAGGAATATACGAGTGGCGTTGTGCTGTTTGCAAGTGTAGTGGTGGCGCTAGTCTGGGCAAATTCTTCCTGGCAGGATACCTATCATCATCTCTGGGAAACGAAGTTTGCTATCGGGATTGAGGAGCTAAGGTTTATACAGCCCCTGCATATCTGGATCAATGACGGCTTAATGGCATTATTTTTCTTTGTTATCGGTCTGGAACTTAAACGGGAGTTTATTGCTGGGGAGCTTTCCACTCTCCGGAAAGCCTCCTTGCCGATGGTCGGTGCTTTAGGCGGCATGCTGGTGCCTGCATTGCTATTTATAGCCTTTAACCAGGGGTTACCTTCTTCGCATGGATGGGGCATCCCCATGGCCACAGATATTGCCTTTGCACTGGGACTTCTATCTATTGCAGGCAAGCACATTCCCAGATCGGTTAAAACTTTTCTTTCTGCACTGGCAGTAGCGGATGATCTCGGAGCTGTATTGGTTATTGCAGTCTTCTATACACAGCAAATTGCGCTTTTACCTTTGGGCATTGGTGTATTACTGCTTGCCGTACTTTGGATTGGCAATCGCTTGGGAGTTAGAGATACTTTTTTTTATCTGGTGATAGGCGTTATTATCTGGTATTTCTTTTTGCTTTCGGGTGTACATGCTACGATTGCCGGGGTCTTGGTCGCTTTTATGATCCCTGCCAGGACAAAAATAAACGAACAGGAATATGTGCAAAATGTGAGAAAATATGCTACGGATTTTGAACAGGCGCACAGGCAAGACGGTACGCTGACCACCTGGGAGCAACACAGAACGATCAGCAATATAAAACAACTTTGTCTGGATGCAGAAACGCCATTACAGAAAATTGAAAACGGGTTACACCCATGGGTCGCCTTTGTAATCATGCCATTATTCGCACTGGCGAATGCAGGCATGCATATCGGCCGTGACTTTTTCAGCTCTTTAGCGAATCCGGTAAGCCTGGGTGTTTCACTGGGGCTGGTTGTAGGAAAATTCCTTGGTGTACTTGTTTTTACCTGGTTAATGGTGCAGTTTGGATGGGCAGCCTTGCCCCAGCACGCCAAATGGAAGCATATTGTCGGAGTCGCCTTACTGGCCGGTGTCGGATTTACGATGTCATTATTCATTACCGGCCTGGCGTTTACCGATATCAAGATGATTGATGAGGCAAAGTATGGTATATTGTTAGCCTCTCTTGTTTCCGGGCTGCTGGGCGTATTTTTTTTAAAAAACGTGTCACCTGTAACTGACTCAGATATTTAATGATTGCTGTAATGGCTACGATGCTGACTTGTATCTGGAAAAGACCAACTGCTGTCTTTTTCAAATAAAACATAATAAATGCATGTTTAGGCAAACTGCTAGGTGTGGTTATTTGAAGAGAGGCTTTGGTATTCTGACGTAAAAAAATGTATATTTGATGATGCACCGTCGTTTGCATGCTTGATTATTGTTATTTTAAATTAAAAATATGACAGAATTCACAGCAACACTTTCCGTTTTTATTGCCAAAAGAAAAAGTTTGGGAAGCGCTCACCAACCCTGCAATTGTGAAGAAGTATTTTTACGGAACGAATCTTGTTACGGACTGGAAAATTGGTTCACCCATCCTATTTCGGGGAGAGTGGGAGGGGACTGCTTATGAAGATAAAGGGAATGTTTTGGAATTCATCCCGTTTAAAAAACTTGCGTATAATTATTGGAGCACCATGAGTGGACTCCCTGACAAGCCAGAATTATATCAGATTCTGACATATGAACTTAAAGACGAAGATAACGGTACATCTGTTGTGATCACACAACAAAATCTTGATAGCGAAAAACGGATGCAGCATGCGGAACAAACCTGGATGCCCGTTTTGCAGGGGTTAAAGAAGGTGGTTGAGGGAGCCTGAACCTAAGACAGGGATTATATTATTGGTAGTAATTATGACTCTATTGTCTTGATAACTAAGCAAGCGGTCATTGAGTCGCCTGTTCGATGAACCAGAAATACTACAGCTTTCAAAGCCTTAAATAATTGTTCGCTCGACTGTCCGTTTTTGGACAATTGTCCAAAAACGGACAGTCGCAAAATACAGGCTCAAAAGAAAGTTGCTCATTATCAATATTTTATAATCTGGTATAGGAGTGGTAATGGAAGTGAGTATAACTTCTAACTCTTGCACAGGTATGTTTAAACATTATTTAAAGACCCTTTGGAGATCTCTTTTAAAAAGTAAGGGGTTTTCTGCTATCAATATTGTGGGTCTCGCCATCGGTATGGCCAGTGCCATGCTCATTATTCTCTGGCTTCAAAATATGATCAGTACTGATCGCTTTTACCAAAAAGAGGACCAGCTCTATATCCTATCTAATCGGGACTCAAATAAGGGGCAGGTGTTTGCCTGGCAGTATACACCCAAAATTCTGGGCCCTACTCTGAGGCAGGAATATCCAGAAGTGGAAGATATAAGTCGATATAGTACAACTAATTTTCTATTTACAGTGGGAACAGAAAAGATATTCTCCGCTGGCGCTTATGTAGATACCGGTTTTCTAAGCATGTTTGATATGCACGTTGTCAAGGGGTCCGCAATAAATCCTTTGCATGGCAACACTAAGATTGTTCTGACTGAAAAGTTCGCCAAAACACTATTCGGGGATAAAGACCCCATTGGTAAAACGCTGAAACTGGATAATACAAATTACGTAACGGTATCAGCTGTAATACAAGATCTTCCCAGTAATACCCAATTTGATTTTAATTATCTGGTGTCTTGGGACTACGCAAAGAAAATAGGCTACTACGATGAATACTGGGGCAATAACTCTGTGGCAACTTTTGCACTTTTAAAGCCTCATACGGCACTCAGCGCGTTTAACAAGAAAATTAAAAATATTACGATCAATCATACGAAGGGTAGTGATCATCAAACGACTGAAGTATTTGCGTTTCCTTTAAGTAAACGGTTTTTATACAATAAAGCAGTAAATGGCCAGTTTGTAACGGGCAATATTGTTATGGTCCGCTTATTTTCTGTCGTCGCTTTATTTATTTTGCTGATAGCCTGTATTAATTTTATGAACCTTAGTACGGCCAGAAGTGAAAAGCGTGCCAAAGAAGTAGGGGTGCGTAAAGTGATCGGTGCGCATAGGCGTTCTTTAATTGGGCAATTTTTATCTGAAAGTATCTTGTTTTCTTTTATTGCATTTTTAATAGCTGCGGGAATTGTTGCAGTGGCGCTGCCGTTCTTTAATCGGCTTGTCGGCAAGCAACTCTCCATTGCCTATTCCAGCCCCTATATATGGATATTTGCTGTATGTTTTGTCATCTTTACGGGACTTCTTGCGGGTAGCTACCCGGCTTTATATTTATCGAGCTTTCAGCCTGTAAAAGTGCTCAAGGGAACTTTTAAAAGAATAAATGCTAAAATCAGCTTGCGATCCGCCCTGGTCGTGACACAATTTACTTTCAGTATTGCGCTGATTATAGCCACAATAGTTGTTTCCAGGCAAATTAAATATACGCAGGAGCGTGACAAAGGGTATACAGAAAATGGCCTGGTATATAGTTTTCTAACCGGTCAACTGGAAAAGAACTATACGGTGATCAAAAATGAGCTCTTAGCCAGTGGTGCTGTTATAGCTGTCTCCAAGAATATGTCTCCGATAACAGCGCAGTATAGTAATGCATGGGGTGCCAAGTGGCCGGGAAGTACACCGGAGGACGAGCATATAACCTTTAGCCGGTATAGCACGGACGGAGGATTTGTAAAAACCATGCAAACAAGACTTGTAGCGGGCAGGGACATCGACGTTGCCAGATATCCGAGTGATAGTACTGCCTGCCTGCTGAATGAAACGGCTGCTCAGATTATGGGCCTTAAAAACCCGATTGGCCAAGACATCCATTTTGATACCACCTTGCATATTGTAGGAGTCGTAAAAGATTTTATTATTCAGGGCGTCACCGCAAAAATAGACCCGATGATTATTCTTGGACCCTGTTCATGGTTTTCAACGATGCATTACCGGCTCAATCCAGACCGGCCAACAGATGAAAGTCTGAAAACAATAAAGGCAATCTTCAATAAATACAATCCCGAATTTCCTTTTGAATATACTTTCGTGGATAAAGACTATGCTTTAAAATTCACTGATCTCAAACGAATGTCCCGGCTTTCAAGCTTATTTGCAGGTTTGACGATCTTTATCTCCTGTTTAGGGCTCTTAGGTTTAGTTATGTCTTTGGCGGAGACCAGGACCAAGGAAATTGGAATTAGAAAAGTTCTTGGCGCCTCTGTATATAGCATTACTAGTTTGTTATCCAGACAGTTTCTGAAATTGGTATTTATCGCTTTTATCATCGCAGCTCCTGTTGCCTGGTATTGTATGCACGGCTGGCTGATGAATTATGATTACAGAGTGCATATACACTGGTCGTGGTTCGCGCTGCCCGGCGCATTTGGGCTGATTATAGCCATGACGGCAGTGGGCTGGCAGGCAGTGAGGGCAGCCAGCATCAATCCGGTTAAAAGTCTAAAAACGGAATAAGCCTAGGCTATCTGCAGGTAGCTTATAGGGGGAAGTACCTGTTCTTCTTTATTGGCATTTGAGATTATAATGGCCAGGAGCATACTTAAAATCACCGGCGAAATGCGGTGGGAGGTAGAACTTAAAAAAGGGGTGTCTCGAAATTCTAAGACAACCCCTTTTGAATATGAACTTATACTTATTACGGATAGGATGTTTAGGGGTTTAGAGATACTAAATTGGTGGTTCCCAGGTCTGTCACTTGTCCATAACTGACATTCACATCTGTCAGGGTCGTATCTTTAAGCCCGGATTCCATGCCAGCGCTAAAAACGACCGTATAGTTCCCTTCAACAAGCCCTTTAAACATAAAGAAACCATCTGTTGAAGCAGGATAGGCATAAGCCGTATCGCCGTTGCTGATCGCCAATACAGACTCGGACGCCATATAAGGCAAAACATAACCTTTGATCTGCCCGTCCGTTTCCTGGCTGTAAGCTTTTATGACAGGCTTTAAGGCGTAAGAGCCATTACCCTCTTTTACAACAGACTTATTAGCATCAAAATCTATCCAGATGTCATAGGCACCATTGGCCACCAGTGTCTGATGAAAATTAAATTTTAACCCACTTTGCATTGATGAAGGAGTGGCCAAAGGATGAGATTGTCCATCTATCACAACGGAATTCTCTGTTCCTAAAACCAGCCGGATTTGTGAAATCGTGCCTGCTGGCAAGGTAGCCCTGCTCAGTAAGGTATCTGCTCCGTTTCTTAATTTGATAAGGTTATATACACCAGGTTGAATAAGTGTTAAGGTTTGCCATCCAGTATCTTGATTGGTTTGAACCTGTATTGACTGAACATCAACATTTACCTGGTCATAGGAGGCGGGTGCATCTGTCAGATGAAAGTTAACGGAGGCCGAGCCTGGAGAATTGTCATCGCTTTTGGTGCAGGACAATCCTATAATAGACAAAGAAGCAATCGTTAAGGTGAATAACATAAACTTTTTCATGATCATAATTTTATCAAACCTTGAACAAAATAGATGCCAATTCTTAAATTAAGTAATTAAAACAAAGGGACAGCTTTTGAGACAGTGTCTTGAGATTTTTGTTGATGTCTATGGAATTATTTGAAGTTCAAATAATTCCATAGACATCAAACTTTACTGGTAATGCAAAAAAATATTAGCTACTGTCATTCTGAATATATTCTGAATTTTTACTGAATTCGAAGTATTTAAATCATCTGAACCAAAGGCCAGACGGCTTTTCTGGCCTTTGGTTAGGAAAAGCCGCAACAGCATAAATCTTTAAGTCACAGTCCGTCTTTTCATTTATCGATTAGAAATGATCCATTTTGCAATTGCCTTATTTAACTGATTTAGTTTTTAGTTCGGTTTTTATCCATCCTTTCTTTGACTTCATGCAATAAGTCCGTTACTGCTAAAACAAGTGTCCCGATAAGAGACAGTTTTATATATTTCCAGTCAATCGAACCATTCATGATTTTTGTTGCAATTGCTGTGAGCACAGGTATGAATAAGCCGATACTCGTGCTTAACCATGCCTTCCAGATATTGCTGACTCTTGGCTTCACAAAATCATATGTATGTATTTTCAGTCCCATATCCTGTCAGATAAATTATTGAAAACCCCTATGCAGCTACATGATCCAGCATCCGTAAAGCTGATCAGCAAACGTCAGGCAATATCAAGCAAAATGCCCCAACCCGTACAGGGATCCCATCCTTTTGCCGCAGTATATCCCTGATTGTCTTCTGTGGTCTTATTGTCTCCTTCAGTAATATCCCGATATTTATATTTACCCATGTATAAATCGTTATGAATAAACCCCGCAAGTTTGTTTTCCTCTTGATTAATGCGTGCGATCAGCCCAGCCACTAAAGGAGCTACGGCACTTGTTCCACCTACTACCAATTTTTGACCATCTACCAGTATATGATAGCCGCTGTTTGGGTCAGCATTGCCGGCAATATCCGGAACGCCTCTTCCGGCAAAACCGCTATTGAGAGAAACGGGGACATTTATTTGTTGTTGATAGGCCGGCTTTTCAAAAAAATCGCTTACGCCTCCGCCTGTAGCACCGCCATCTGGATTATGCCAGACGATTTCCGATACAATCCTTTGATTCTGCACTGTAAGGCTAGTGCCGCCGCAGCTTAATACGAAGGGGCTGGATGCTGGAAAATCAACATGCACCTTACCATCTGCAACTCCGTCGGAAGAGCCGTTATCTCCCGCAGCTGCACAAACGGTAACCCCCATCCTGGCGGCCGTTTGAAAAGTTTCATTATAGGTTTTTCTCGACTGTTCGTTCCAGTTCCCTTCAGACGCTCCCCAACTGATGGAAAGTATGGAAGGCGTATTTTGCTTATCATATACGGCGGCATGTATGGCATCAAAAAAGCCTTTCTCCGTATTAGGTGCGAAATAGACAATAATTCCGGCATTCGGTGCAACGGCCCCAGCTACTTCAATATCCAGCACTACTTCGACGTCAGCGCTGTCGGGCTTTGTAGGATTATTAACGCCTCCATCTACGGAAACGGTTATTATATCAGGTGTTGGAAGATTCAGTTGTTTAAAGTATGTATTCATGTCCTGCATTCGGTAACCGCCTCCAAGTTCTATGATACCAATACGTTGATTTTCACCTGTGAACCCTTCAGGATAACCATAAATGACTGATAACTCATTCGGATAAAAGGCTTGCTTGATAGCACGATGAGCAATAATGTGTTGCCTGTTTTTAGTCTTTTTTTTTGCTACACGGTATTTGGGTGTTGCCACTGGACGGTTATCTAACCCAAAAATGGCTTCTACAACAGGTAGCATCGGCGCTGGTAGCTCAATATGGCCGCTTCTACTTCGAAAAGTTTGCCCATGTTTTGTTGAACATGAAACAAGTTTTACATGAAAGGCCTTTGAAAACGCCGCTGCCGTGCCTTTTAGTTCAACCGTTCTTTGATCTGGAGACGCTTTGGCTACAGTAAGACCAAAATGTTCAGCAAATGCCCTCACTAGTTGAATATCTTCTGCACTAGCATGGAACTGTGCGGTAAAAGCCTCCCGCGTCGCCACCTGAAAATTAGCATGAAAGGTGTCTGGATTTGTTTCATAACGCAACACAAGCGTTACTTCTATCTGGGTTTCAGCATCTACTTCCCTGTCAGCGGCCTCTGCCATTCTATTTTGAAGTGTACCGGGCATGGGCTGGTAGGGTACTGAATTGAAATCTATTTTGAGCATGGTCTAGCGTTTTTGGAAATGCCACAAAATCTATGCTTGAATAGATCTCTACTTAGAAGATAATGTTAGAAGTGTACCGCTGTCCGGGATGCCGGCGACTACTTAAGATAGCATTTCCATACCTGTGTCGCAGCAAACCTTGAACAGTAGATTTATAGATCGCATCTTGACAATTCGGCAGTTTATCTCATATAAGCGCTGCTTACGGAAAAGACAGGCCTGCTGCCCAATATGCCTAACGTGCGCGCAGCTGGTCAATCCGGTTGTAGTTGTTTCAAACTTTAATAAACTATTTTGACAAATATCTTGATATAAGGGTGGTGGAGGTGAGTACTAAACTGGGATTTTGAGGCGATTAAATGGTGGATTCAATCAAAGAGATATCTACAGAAATGGTCGACTAATATGTCTAACATATAATAAATTTCGTGATTTTTATATGTCTTACATATATCAAATTTTCAGATTTTAACAAATAAGCCACTAAATATTTAATGCTTTGCAAACCGTGATACATTTTTCATACCGTTTTCAGAAATGACTTACCGTTTTCAAAACTTACGCAAACGTTTGACTATATTGTTTATTAGTAAGTTATATTTGTTCTTTAAAAATTTTCTTTTTTTAATAACTATAAACTATTTTCTTTGTTTAACATTTATTAGGGAAAATAATCGATTCATTTTAACAACTTGATGGCTCAAAAAATAGATAAAAATACTGTTTTTATTATCATTATCAGGCTTAAAACAATGCTTATAATTTCATTTTTTAAATTTTTATTACGCCAAAATTGTCCATATCTGGCCAACGATTGAATACTTAAACTTAAAAATTATGAACAAACGATTGACAAAAATCTCTATGGTGCTTACCTGGGCAGTTGGGGCAGGGTTGCTCCAGGTTGCTTTGCCCCCGGTCTTGTTTGGGCAAGACACAATTCCTGTATTTGAAGTGAATCATCCTGATATTACAGTATCAGGCATTGTACAGGATGCATCAGGCAAACCGCTGGCCGGTGTAGCGGTAGCAAGCAAAGGAAGTACTAAGGGGACGATTACCGACACGAATGGACATTATCAAATACGTATTCCAGACAATGGCGTATTGGTTTTTACCTTCGTCGGCATGGAGCGAAAGGAAGTCGCTGTCAATAGTCGCGGCTCCATTAATGTATCCTTAACTGCACAAAATGCAGAACTCAATGATGTAGTGGTCGTGGGCTATGGTACGCAAAAGAGAATAAATGCAACAGGTGCCGTCGAAACCATAGATGCAAAGATATTGGCAGACAGGCCTATATCCAGACTATCACAGGGTTTGCAAGGCGCGGTAGCAAATCTGAACATTGCGACACAGTATAGCGGAGGAGCGCCGAATGCTACACAATCTTTCAATATCCGAGGGTATACGGGGTTAGGCACCAGTCAAGGGCCACTGATAGTAGTAGACGGTGTTCAGGGTGTAGATATTAACTCCATCAATCCCAATGACGTGGAAAGTATTTCGGTGATAAAAGATGCGGCCGCGGCGGCTGTTTATGGGTCCAGCGCTCCTTATGGCGTGATACTGATTACCACCAAAAAGGGTAAATCGGGGAAGGCACAGGTGTCTTATAACAACTCTTTTACCTTCAACACACCTATCGGTATGCCGAAAATGATGAACTCTTTGGATCATGCATTAATTTATAACGAGGCCTCTAGAAATGCGGATGGTGCGGATATTTTCTCAGCCGAAACCATAGACCGTATCAAAGCTTATCTGGCCGGTACTTTAAAATCGGAAACGCAGGCCAATCCGGCTCCTGGCGCAGACCAATGGCTTTTTTGGGGAGCTTCTAATGCCAATAACGATTGGTTTGACATTTTTTACAAAAATGCTCAACTTGTTCAGCAACATAATCTGAGTATTTCCGGTGGTACCGACAAGTCAAAATATTTTGTAGGGTTGGGTTACAATGATCGCCCCGGTATGCTTGCCTTTGGGGATGATGTGTATAGGCGTTACAATGTGAGGGCCAATGTCTCTTCCAAGGTAAATGAATGGCTGGAAGTCGCCTTGCGTACGGCCTATGCTAAAGAAACCTATAACGCGCCCTGGACGGGCGGTAATAGAACCGGTGGCAACTGGATGCATCAAATTGCCAGAAAATGGCCCAGCATTCCATTATATACACCCGCTACAGCCAATGCACCAAAAAGTTATGCGGAAGTCAGTGATGTCGGTTTTATGGAAGAAGGTGGTCGCCACATAGAAAGTTGGGATAAGCCGACTATTACTGGTGAAATTGTATTGACGCCGTTAAAAGGGCTTACCGGAACTATTAACTACACGTATGAAGCAAATATTGCCAACACCAGTGATCACGTTAAAACAGTATATGCGCCGCTGCCCAGCGGCAAGCTTGCCCCAATTGACTGGACTTACCCCAATCAGTTTTCCAGAGATGCCAGTTTTAATTATCATCAGGTACTGAATGCTTTTATGACCTATGAAAAGGACGTTCAAAAACACCACTTCAAGTTACTGGGCGGATATGTAAGAGAATTGTTTGACAATACCGGGTTCGGTGGCGGAAACAAAAACCTCTTTACGGATAATGTACCTTCTATTTCTACCGCTTACGGTAAAACCCCCTGGATTAGTGATAGCCATTCTCAATTGGCATCAGAGGGTGTGTTTGGAAGGTTTAACTACAATTTTGACGAAAAGTATTTATTGGAAGTTACGGGTCGATACGACGGTACTTCAAAGTATTTACCTGCTTCAAGATGGCATTTTTATCCCGGAGTTTCGGCCGGATGGAATATGCACAGAGAAAGTTTCTGGAGAAATTCCGGTATAGATCGAGTAATAAATTCAGCTAAAATCAGAGGGTCTTATGGCAGCTTGGGTGATCAATCCGCTAGTGGCTGGTATCCGTTTTACCCGACCTTGGGTACTTCTACGCCAACAAATGGAAACTGGTATTTCTCTACCGGAAGGGAGGCCCGAACCAGTGCTCCCGGATTGGTAAATCCGAACATTACCTGGGTGACTACAAACGTGCTGGATTTCGGCGTGGATCTGGCAGCATTTAGCAATAAACTTGCTTTTAGTTTTGATTGGTACAAAAGGAGCGCGAAGGATTATTTGGGCCCTGCCAGAGATTATCCTGCTGTGCTTGGAACGAATCCGCCTCAGGAAAATGCTGCAGCTATAGAAACCAAAGGATTCGATCTGACCGTTTCGTGGAGAGATAAAATCGGTGAAGTAGGTTATACGCTAAGGGGTACCTTGAGTAATTATAAAGGATTTGTAACAAAGTATCCAAATGATCTAAAGTTAATAAGTAATTGGTATGCGGGTGAGCCTATGGGCGCTATTTATGGATATACGACGGTAGGCTTTTTCCAAAGCGACGCAGACGTTTTGAAGGCTCCGGACCAGTCTAAAATATATCCCAAGTGGGGGCCTGGGGACATTCAATATGCGGACCTGGACGGTAACGGTGTAATCGATTGGGGAGCTAATACAGTAGATGATATGGGAGACAAGCGCATTATAGGCAACTCTACACCTCAGTATCAATTTGGATTTACAGCCGATGTGAACTGGCGTAATTTTGATGCCCGCATTTTCATACAAGGCGTAGCTAAAAGGGATTACTTTTTTGGCAGTGGCGTTAATTATTTTTGGGGCATTACAGGCAATCAGTGGCAAGGCTCTCCTTTTGTTACGCAAAAAGACAGGTGGACGCCAAGTAATCCTAATGGCTATTTCCCCAAATTTTATATGAGCGGAGAAAATTCCAAAAACTTGCAAACACAAACCAAATATCTGCAAAACGGTGCATATGCGCGTTTAAAAAATGTAGAGATAGGCTACACACTTCCTAAAAACTTATTGAAAAAAGGTGGCGTCGAGCGCGTGAGGCTTTTTGCACAAATAGAGAATGTTGCCGTTATTTCTCCGATGAAAAAGCACTCATCCATTGATCCGGAAACATTCTTTAGCGATATGAAGATTTATCCTTTACAAAGAGGTTATTCTTTTGGCCTGAATGTAACTTTTTAATTGATCAACTTATATAAATGCCGTAACAATCCGGCTAACAAGGATTTTTACAAGAGTCAAATGGCCTAAAACATAAAAATTATAGTGATGAAAAATAAATTATTAGTAATCGTTCTTGGGATTTGCGCAGTATTGACTGCCTGCCAAAAGAATTTTTTGGACAGAGCACCCCTGTCTGAAATATCAGATGCCGATTATTGGAAATCGGCTAATGATCTGAGACTGTACGTTAACAATTTTTACAATGGGTTGCCTAGTTATATTCAGTCTTATTTCAATTTTGGAATTTACAGTGAAGATGACGCGCAGGGATCTGACAATATGGTAAATTATCAATATGATCAGGATTTGAACGGAGCGCGGACATTGCCATCCTCAGGTGGTGGTTGGAGCTACGGTAACTGGAGCAGCATCAGAAATGTTAATTATTTTTTAGATAATTACCATAAAGTAGAGGGCGATCCCACCGAAATAAAAAAATATGTAGGGGAGGCTTTATTCTTCAAGGCCTGGTACTATTTTGATAAATTAAAAAGCTTTGGTGATCTGCCTTGGCTAACGCATGTGCTGCTGCCCAATGATAGTTCACAATTGCATAATCCCCGATTGTCCAGAGACATTGTTGTAGATAGTATGATGCGTATTTTAGATACGGCTATAGCCTATCTGCCGAGTAAAGGCGGTGGTGGTTATGAAGAATTCAGAGTGTATAAAGAATTGGCCGAATTGTTTCAATCCAGGATTGCTCTTTATGAAGGCACCTGGGAAAAATATCACGCGGGCACGGATTATGGTGTCGCGGGGGCAGACGGTCGTAAATTTTTGACCAAAGCATATCAGGCGGCTGAAGCGGTAATGAACGCAGGGATGTTCGGCCTGGACAACGTAGGGGAGCCTTTCGGCTACTGGAAACTGTTTAATCAGGTAGATTATAGCGGAAGCAAAGAAGTGATGTTTTGGCGAAAGTACAATGCCGATGATGGTAATTATACATTTTGGGCGCGATATATGTCGCTTGGCGGCGGCAGAGGTATTACCAAAAGCTTGGTAGACGCATACCTGTGTTCTGACGGCAAGCCTATTGCAGCCAGTAGTTTATATCAGGGGGATACAACGTTGATAAGTGTATCTACCAACCGTGACCCACGTTTGATCCAAACAATACAAGTTAACGATGGCAAGCATTACCTAAATGATACGGCGCTATTTACACATCCATCCTGGGGAGCTGCAGCGGAAGATAATAACTATACCGGCTATCAATTATACAAGGGTCTGAATCTGGATTTGATTCAGCATCAGGTAGGTAAGGGTACGCAGGGACTAATCTATTTTCGCTATGCAGAAGCGTTGTTGAATTATGCCGAAGCCAAGGCCGAATTAGGTACACTGACGCAGTCAGATGTAGATAAGTCTATTAATCTGCTTAGAGATAGAGTGAACATGGTTCACCTGGAGGTGTCAAATATCACGACAGATCCCAACTGGAAATTTCGGACGCTTTCTCCAATAATCAATGAAATAAGAAGGGAACGCAGGGTGGAATTTGCCTGCGAGGGATATCGTCATGATGATATTTGGAGATGGAATGCTGCTGGTATATTAATAAAAGGATGGAAGCCTAAAGGAGCCAAGAGGCAACAATTCCTAAACATCGCCTCTCCCAGCGACATTTCTGTACTTATGGCCCAGTTCCCGGTAGACGGAGATGATTATATTTTCCCCTATAAAAATAACGTCATTGGCGCCAATGGATTTAATTTCAGGACGGACAGGGACTATTTATTACCGCTTCCCACCAATCAGTTAATGCTCAATCCCAAACTTTCTCAAAATCCCGGTTGGCCAAGGCAATAAGGTATTGAGATGCATCAAGCATGAAGCGCCTGGCTGGATTTTCCTTATTGAGAACGGTCAGACGTTTCATCTAGGGTTTTAAAACTAAAACACCCAGATGAGGCACTGTCAATATTGGATTTTCACATTGAAAACGATATTGGAGTGTTCCATTTGACAATCAGAAAATAAAAAAAATATACGGATGAAAAGAATTTCAGTTTTTTGTTTAGCGCTGATTTTACTGTCCCTTATGGGATGCTACAAGACAGCAGAAAAAATGAGCCATTCAGATAACGAGTTGGTATTATCTTATCCGGCGAAAAATCAATTTAATCTCGCAGCAAGTGGTATTAACTACTGGACCAAAGCATTAATCAATCCAGATTTAGGGAAAATGACTGATACGTTGCTATTTTCTTTGAATTTAAAGGAGGCGGTATCAAGAGACATTACAGTAAATTTAGGCGTAGACGATCAAGCTGTTGCCTTATATAATCAAGATACCTTGTATGGCCCCACGCAATATGCACTTATGCCGGAGACTTATTATTCGATCGTAACGCCGACGTTGATCATTCCGGCAGGTACTACGGACACAACTTTTAAAGTAGCCATTAGCCCCAACATGATGGATATTTCACAAACGGGGTATTTGCTTCCTGTCAGTATTAAGTCGGTGGAAGGGATTCAAAAAAGTGTTATGCATACTGCTTTTATACATATTGAGAAAGACCCGAATCCGCCTTACAGCAGGAGCGATTGGTCGGTAGTCGCCTTTTCCTCACAGGAGGCCGTTGGTGAAGGCCCAAATAATGGTAGAGTTGTGTTTTTATTTGACAATAACCCCAGCACCTTCTGGCATTCTCAATGGCAAGACGCGCTGCCCGGACCACCACATTGGTTTACTGTAAATATGAATGCCACACATGAACTTCATGGCATTATGATACTGGACAGGCAGGGGGTAGGCAGCAGCGGTCGCCCAAAAGAAGTGAAAGTTGAAGTAAGCTCAGACAATATCGCTTGGACCACTGTTGATAATTTTACTCTGGCAGATAAGAATACCTGGCAGAAAGTAAAGTTTAATAGCCCTACAGCTTCGGTACAGTATTTTAAAGTTACGATACTTTCAATGTATGGAGACGCTTCTGTAAAATACACGAACATGGCTGAGTTGAAGTTGTTTTGATTATTCTGGTGTCATCACAGCTTGTGAGGATTCAGGGTTTGTACTTCGACCGGGCTTGTTCTAGGAAATCATAAATCAGGTCCCGATATATGGCTGAGAAAATCGGGGCCTGATATTATCACGGATAAACATATATCTATTTTGCGATAAAAGTGTGCGTAGTATCGCTGACTTAAGAGAGCCTTTAATAGTCTCGGCTCGATCAGGATTTTGCCAGCAATTCCTTGATCATTAATTCCAGGGAAAATTCCTTTTTTAAAAATGGAAAATCCCTATTCAGATTCCATTGGAGCGCTAGGTGCTACAGAAAAAAGATCTTCTAGGTAAGCGTTCTGATAAAAGCACATCTGCCAGGTGATATCATAAAGCTGCAACTCAATATAGCTTTTAAAGTGCCAATCTCGAGGAATTGGCTAACCGGTATTAAACGGCAAACAAAAAGGTTTTCTATAGAATTCTATTCGAATCTTATGAATTAGAAAGACGAAAAGAAGGCAGCCAATAATAACATATTCGTTTCCGTTGCATTAGCGGACCCGCCATCATTCTTTCAGAAATTCGTTGAGGTAATCTATTATTGTTTGGGTCTGCATCATCAATCCAACGTGGCTTTGGGAAGGAACAATCGCCAAATGAGATTTGGGCATAGGTTCCATGTCTGCACTGACGCCGCCTCCCAGCAACTGGTATGTTTTCATCAGCTCGATTTTGTCAAGACCGTCATTATCACCGGAAATGATCAACACAGGTGCGGTTATTTTTGCGATATTAGCGTCACCGCAGTCAAAGGGTTTCTTTGCAAAATCAAACATCTGATTTAAAAATGCAGTCCATTTTGTTTTGTCCGGTGCCACAGCGTCATAGGCTGTCTTAATAGGTGTATTATCAAACATCTCCGGCTTAAAATGATCAAACCCTTTATTGACAATGGGTAGCCAGCCGCTGCTTTTATATGTGGAGGAAATGATCACGAGCTTTCTTAACCGGCCGGGATATTGGATAGCAAACTGGTAAGCCACAGAACCGCCAAAGCTATAGCCAGCGATGTCCGCACTGTCAATTTTGAGATAATCCATAACAGATTTTACATCATTGGCTAATGTGGCGATCGATAGCTTTCTCTCTGAAAAAGGGCTATGGCCATGTCCTTGTAGCTCAATGGCGATTACCTTTTTTGTTTTGGACAGTTCCGGGATGATTTGTCCCCAATTTAGCCCTATCGTGTAAAAAGCGCCGTGGAGCAGAATGATTGGCCTGCCCTCACCATACACTTCATAATAGACTTTGGCACCCTTTACAGGTACGTAACCACTCGCAGAAGGCTTCGCCTTTTGCGCCTGTAACTGCGATAGTGAGTGCATAATGATTGCAGTCAGCAATATCGATTTTAAAAGGTTATGTATTTTAAATAGATGTTTCATCGTCCTGAATTTTAGTTTGTTAACAAGGAATGTTATTTATTCATAGTCAATAATAACGCGTCCAATTGATTAAAGTCTGTTGTCATGCCTTCTTTGAAGCCCATGGAAATAAGCGTTTCAAGATCGGATAATGCGTCAAATGAGAGCAAAATGTCCACATGAACCTTATTTTCTTTTTCGCTAAAATCATTTCTCCATACGTTCTGAGGAGCGGAGGGGCTACTCGTTCCGTTTTCATCACAAAAGCTATCTTTATGCGTAATGGATTTCCCATGTTCAATTGAAATGTAATCGGACCTGCTCCAGTGTTTTTCACCTTGTGGGCCTACCATGGCATAGAGCCAAAATCCGCCTTCCCGGAAGTCCATTGTTTTGGTCTGAGCCTTCCAGGGCTTTGGCCCCCACCATTGATCTAATAATTCAGCTGTTGTCCATGCCTGCCAAACCAGTTCAAGGTTTGCATTAAATTCGCGCTTAATGTGAATGGTTTTCTCTTCTTTGTTGACGACGAAGTCAAATAATAGGTGATTACTCATTTTTTTTATTTTTAATGGTAGTTAATAGATCGTCTAATTGATTAAACCTTGTTTCCCAGATTTCCCGGAACTGCTCCAGCCATTTGTCTATTTCTTTCATTTTTTCAATTTCTAGGCTGTAAAAAATTTCTCTTCCCTGATGCTGCTGTTTTACCAATTCACATTCCGTCAGAATGCGCAAATGTTTGGATACGGCCTGACGTGTCGAATTGAAGTTCTCCGCAATTGCGTTGGGCGTCATCGCCTGCAATGCGATTAGTGCAATAATCGCCCGCCTTGTCGGATCTGCAATGGCCTGAAATATATCTCTTCTCACTGGTTGTATACTTTATTTATGAAACCGTTCAGTTGCAAATATACATGCAACCAATTGGTTTCCCAAATTATTTTTTATTTTTTTTAAGTTCTTTTTTCGAGTCAGGTAACTCAATTTCCATATTTATTGAATATCAACGTTTTAACAAAGAATCGGGCGATGTTCGCTTTTGCAACAGCAGGAGTATTTAAAAAAGATTTGGTGGATTCGGTTTATCTATCGTAATATTGCAATTAAACGATAGATCATGGGAGCAACGAAAACGGCTTTATTTACAAAAAAACAGAATGAATTGGCGGGTATGGCAAAAGCTATTGCGCATCCGGCGCGTATAGCCATCCTGCAACAGCTGATAAAAACCAATGCCTGTGTCTGCGGAAGCTTGGTCACTGAACTGGGGCTGGCACAGCCAACGATCTCTCAACATCTTAAAGAATTGAAGCAGGCGGGGATTATTCAGGGAACTGTAGAAGGAACCAGTGTCTGTTATTGTATTGACCCAAAGGTCTGGCAAAAATACCGGCAGCTTTTGGGTGAGTTCTTCGTGACGGTCGGGCAGTGCACAGATAAAGAGTGTTGCTAATTTTTTGCCTAAAGTGATCGCTTTATTGCAATAATTAAATAAAATAAAAAAATGAAAACCACCCGATACCGGATTCTTTTTGTCTGCATACATAATAGTGCCCGAAGCCAGATGGCAGAAACCTTTTTAAACCTGTTTGACAGTGCAAGATTTGAGGCTGAAAGTGCGGGTCTTGAGCCAGGCAGGCTTAACCCGAACGTGGTGGCAGCGATGGGGGAAATCGGTATAGATATAAGTAATAACAAAACAACAGCGGCTTTCGACTTGGTACGGGAAGGCAAACACTATGACGCTGTGATAACAGTGTGTGATGCGGCAAGCGCTGAAAAATGCCCCGTATTTCCAGGCAAAACCAAGCGTATAGCCTGGTCGTTTCCCGATCCTTCTGCTTTTAATGGTGCTCCCGAACAGATCATGGAGCAAACACGGCAGGTTAGGGATGCCATACGGCAAAAGGTCGAAGATTTCGTCAGGGAAGCCAGCGCTTTGAGGTTCTGGGTATAATCTAATTTTATCATCATAAATTGACACATCATGAATGAGGAAAACAAATTAAAAGATCTGGTAAAGCAGAAATATGGAGAAATTGCGTTTCAGGATAAAGCCTTGAACCAGGCATCTTGCTGTGGATCAAGCTGCTGTTCCAGCGATGTTTATAATATCATGAGTGAAGATTATAGCCAACTGGAGGGCTATAATCCTGACGCCGATCTGGGTCTGGGATGCGGGCTGCCTACGCAGTTTGCGGGTATTAAGGAAGGGAACACGGTGATCGATCTTGGGTCGGGTGCGGGAAACGATTGTTTTATCGCCCGCAGGGAAGCGGGCGCATCAGGTAAAATAATCGGTGTAGATTTTACCCCTCAGATGATTGAGAAGGCCCGGTTGAATGTAGAAAAGCTCGGGTATAACAATGTGGAATTTCGGCAGGGGGATATTGAAAATATGCCTGTAGGCGCTGAAATCGCCGATGTGGTGGTGAGCAATTGCGTGCTGAATCTTGTTCCTAACAAAGATGCCGTTTTCGGGGAAATATATCGGGTATTAAAGCCAGGCGGGCACTTCAGTATATCGGATATCGTGCTCATAGGCTCGTTGCCGGCCGGTCTTAAGCGGGCTGCGGAAATGTACGCCGGATGTGTAGCCGGTGCCATTCAAAAAGAGCAGTACCTGGATCTGATTCGTAAAAATGGATTTGTCAATCTCTCGCTCCAAAAGGAAAAATTCATTGAAATACCGGAGGATATACTGGCAGCTTATCTGTCTCAAGAAGAAATCAGGGAGTTTAAAGCAGCCGAGGGGGGTATTCAAAGCATTACAGTATATGCTGAGAAAGCTGTAAAAGCGGACTCTTGTGGTCCGGATTGTTGTAATAATTCCTGATAATTATGAAATCGACAAGATGTTCACCTGTCTATAAAAGAAAAAGGCTAGGCTTTCTTGACCGGTATCTGACGCTCTGGATCTTTCTGGCAATGGCCCTTGGCGTTATCACCGGTTATTATCTGCCCTCTTCGGCCAGGTTTATTAACTCTTTTTCTTCCGGAACGACCAATATCCCTTTGGCAGTGGGGCATATCCTGATGATGTATCCGCCTTTAGCCAAAGTGCGTTATGAACAGATAGGGAAAGTGTTTCGCAATAAACAGGTGCTTGGCGCTTCGCTATTGCTGAACTGGGTGATCGGACCAGTGGTCATGTTTGCACTGGCGCTGATTTTTCTTCATGATCATCCCGCATATATGACAGGAGTGACTTTAATCGGGCTTGCCCGTTGCATCGCTATGGTGATCGTATGGAATGAATTAGCGGAAGGAAACCGGGAATACGCGGCCGGGTTGGTGGCCCTGAACAGCATTTTTCAGGTATTGCTGTATAGTATATATGCCTATCTGTTCGTTACTATATTGCCGCCATTGTTTGGTTATAAGGGATTAGATGTATCTATTACTATTGGACAGATAGCTCAGAGTGTTGCAATTTATCTGGGAATACCTTTTGCCGGCGGCATTCTAAGCCGTTATGTTTTGCTGCATTTAAAAGGGGAGCAGTGGTATCAAAGTAAATTTATTCCACTTATTTCTCCGGTTACTTTGATCGCACTGTTATTTACAATTATTGTTATGTTCAGCCTGAAAGGAGAGATGATTGTTCAGATTCCGCTGGATGTGCTGCGCATCGCACTGCCGCTGATGATTTATTTTGCGATCATGTTTCTTGTCAGTTTTTTTATGGGCAAGAAATTGGGTGCCGACTATTCCCAGAATGCCGCCATTGCCTTTACCGCAGCCGGCAATAATTTTGAACTGGCGATCGCTGTTGCAATTGGCGTATTTGGGATAAATTCCGGAGAAGCATTTGCCGGCGTCATTGGACCCTTAGTTGAGGTGCCTGCATTGATCTTATTGGTCAACGTAGCGTTCAAGCTTCGGAGAAAATATTATGGTAATTAAGGTCCTGTTCTCACAGCAAGCCTTTGTTCAATAACGCCTACCTACCTCAATTGGTGTCTATATCCTCCGTGTAGGTAAAAAAAGCTTTACTTATGTGATTATTTTCATCCTTTGGCCTGCTTATTTTGGATACTCAAAATAGGATCTTGTCTCATATTTTTCTGAAAAGTGCCATTACCATTGGATTGCGCTACTATTAGATTTCGACAACGAAAATAAAAAAGACAGGATGGAGTATTAAAACTTGTCCTGTCTTTTTCTGAACAATTGGATCTGATCTGCATCAAAAGGTCGATGCGGCTTATCCAGCCATTGACGCTCTTACAATTTGTTCATCGATATCAAACATAGCCGCTATACAATTTGCGCTCCATTTTGGGTAGACGAAGGTTAATGCCTTTATCGCGTTTTTTAGCTTAGGCATCATTTCTGCTCGGCCCTCTTCTCTACCTTCTTGTCTTGCTTCTTCTTCTGCGTCCCGTCTGTGTAGTTGATCTACGAAATCCATAAATTCTTCCATTGGATACTGATTCATAACTATACTTTTTGATTCTACAATTTAGGTACAAAATATCTGACATTTTTAACAGGTTATTCATGAATAACCTGTTACTTTAGTTTGGCTAATTTCTGGCATAAAAGAAGGAGGAAAATGAGGGATTTGCCATTTTTTCGCACTTCGATAATTTTTTTTCAATGTTCACGAAGTCGGAAAAATTAATATTTACACTTTGCGCCCAATTTTCAACTCTACATCTATTTATAATATCACCAGTAGTAACCCTTTGCTTTTTAATATTTACGTACCATTTAGGCCCAGGGAGTTGTTTTTTTGATTTGGACTGCTGCTGTTTGTGCGATGCCAGTATCATCATAGCATAACATGCGGATACAAATGCCGGAACTTTTGCTACCGCAGTTTTTTCCCGGATTTGTGCCTGACCACATCCCATTAATGTTTTCTGATCTCTAAAGCCGACTTCTATCTCCCATCTTCTAATATAAGCCTGGACCTGCAGGAAAATATCTATCTCTTGATTGGTTGATATTAAATAGGCGGGAGCACGATACAGTAATTTTGATTTTTTGGTGAGCCTATAGGAAACTGGCCTGATAATGATCAGCATTAAGTCTCTCTTACCTGATTTTCGCCAGCGTATATCTTTTACAACTTTCACATTGAATGTACGCATCTTTCCTGCAGCCCATGCTTCAACCTGCTGATAAGGATAGTCATCGCTTTGTCGGATTTGTTCTGGTGTGGGGAGCTCTTCTCCATAATATCGTTTACGTCCCTTTCCTGATTGTTGCTCTTCTGGTAGAGCATAAATTTTTGAATCCTTCCTTATGCGGCCAATGAGTTCTACATTTTCTGGAAGTTGCCTTAAAACAGTTCCATTCGTGTAACTGCCGTCCACGCTCAGGATAAGTTTTTTATTTTTATAGCCATCGTCATCTAAGCACTTTCTCAAGGCTATGACACGCTGGACGCCTACTTCGCTCATTTTTTCTTTCTTCTGTCTTTCCCGGTATAGTGCTACTTCCTGGTCGGTCGCATTTTTTGACGGCTTCTTGGTGGGAGGACAATGTTTGAAGTCTACCGGGATGGCCCTTGATGGACCGCAGAGGTCTTTTTCAATGAGCGATAAAGAGAGTTGAACAAATCGTTGGCCCCAAATGAAATTATTACAAAACGGGGGGCCAAGTGGATCCCTTAGCCATCCGGTCCCTGATATTTTCTTCCCTCTCTTCCTTAACAGGGTATCGTCCATGTGTGCATAAATAAAATCGCCTTTCTTTCTATTTTGATACACGACCTCCTTTCTAACTTCAGAAAAAATTGCATTCATATCCATTCTTTCACCCTTAAATATTCGATAGGCCGCACTCCAGTCCTTAAACTGATTCCCACTTGCTGTTAACATCCCTGTTATCGTACAACGTCCAATACATGAAATAACTCCGTGAGACAAATCGCGAGCTCTCTGAAAAGTTCTGGATTGCTTGAAAGCTGTTATACATCTATCGAATAATTCATTAAAGCAAGCAACTACTCCTTCTTTTTGGGGAGTTTTTTTTTAAGATCTTTTACGGATTCATCACTACGCTGAAGTACTAGGCGCTGGTGATCATCTATCACCCACTCAACAATCTCTCCTTGCTTAAATTCTATTGCCTGAGCCACGGCAGCTGGAAAATTTACATACCATTGCTCACTCTTTGCTCTTTTTATTATCTGAATTTTAGTTGGATATCCCATATCTAGTCGTTTAACTAGATATAAAGATCACAAAAAATAGCAATATAACCAACTAAATTGCTATTTTTTTTTGCCTTATCTAGAAAAAGGCCAAACTAGAGTAACAGGTTATTCATGAATAACCTGTTAGCCAGGCATTACAGTGCTTACCACCTGTTCATCGACACCGAATATAGCCGCTATACGCTTTATACCCCATTTTGGGTGGACTGAAATAAATGCCTTTATCTCTTTTAGCTTAGCCATCATTTCTTCTCTGCCCTTGGCGAGACCTTTAGTCATTCCTTCTTGTCGTGCTTCTTCTTCTGCGTCCCGTCTGTGTAGTTGATCTACGAAATCCATAAATTCTTCCATTTTCGTTTGATTTATTTTTTTTGCAATTTTAATTACTTTATCAAAGTTTCCTCCTTCAAGAAAGGTGGGGATTTTCTTTAACCGATGAAAATTATTCAATAAATAAATCCATTTATACCTTTCCGTGTAGGTCTCTGGCTTGACCTTTTTTGCTTTGTTGAGATCCGCCAGCATCTTCCAGTCTCTACCTGTCAGCATATCGCTGTTATCTTCCGGATTCAAACTTACATATTGGTGCAGATAATCTGACGGACCTTGTCTATTCAATTTAAAGTTTGCCAACCCTAACACATAGACACCTACCTGGTCAAAA
Organism: Arachidicoccus terrestris; assembly: GCF_020042345.1. Classification (NCBI taxonomy): domain Bacteria; kingdom Pseudomonadati; phylum Bacteroidota; class Chitinophagia; order Chitinophagales; family Chitinophagaceae; genus Arachidicoccus; species Arachidicoccus terrestris. The sequence continues at coordinate 4,750,114 of NZ_CP083387.1, read as the reverse complement.
TCCCATTTGGCGCTTTTCTTGGCCAGAGAAGACCGGAGCTTTCCATCATAAAGGGAGATCCGCTGGCTATAATGCTCCTGCCTCCGTCGCTGCATTTCCGTTAAGAATGAGGCACCGGTATTAGGACACTGCCATACAACGTCCGGGTTATGGTTTCTGGCATCCAGCGTACTGCCGATTAACGGAGCCGTTGTCAAATCGAGATCCGTTATCTCAGTCAAATGACCCCAGAATGCTTTGTGAAAGGGAATGGCTACTTCTTCTTTGTATTTTTCATCACCCAGAAATAATTTGAAAGCCATATCTTTTTTGAGATCTGACAGCTGCTTAGGGGTCCACGGTTTTCCATATAGGGGTGTCGGCACATTTTCTTTCTGAGAAGGTGACTGGTGAGCCATATCTTCCCGGACTTCGCGGCTGGTTAGCCTGCCTTCCCTGTCGATATACATGGCATAGGGCAAGCTGGTAGGCCCTGCATTAAAAATAGGTACATCATTCATAGCATTAAAATTTACGCATGACATTTAATCAAAAATGTTTGCTAGTCAAAAAAACTGATAATCCGGCAATAATTGTAGGTTATAGGTCAGCAGTAAAGCAATTATATTAATGGCATACAATATCAAGATTCACTGCTTTCACAAAGATAGGATTTCTTAAATCAAAAAACCAAAAAATAATGCACAAATTTTTAAAAAAAGACAAAAAAATTAGTTTAACCAGGTCTTCTCGTCATAATTGGGTGAAATAATAGCCATCAGCTTGTTGAATGCTGACAAATTCTTGCACTATTTAAAACGATGTAACAGCACCTATTAATATATAGAAACGGTTTTGGCTTATTCTCGAGGGCTGATCCGGGCAACAGGGCCGGCACATAAAATAATCAATCAAATTCATAGACAGCGTATGACCATCCTCTGTGTTTTCTATATCGAGCTGTTACCGGCTTTTAATGTAGTGTCCGTTACGGCTGCTTTTTGATTCCCTTCTCCTGATGGCTTCAGTTAAGATAATTTTATATAAATATTTGCCAAAAACCAATAGGTTAACCCTTTTTAATATTAATATTTTTGTTATGGTATTGGTTCACTAATGAACTTATAATTTATATTTTAATTAATGTGATATGAAAATTATACTAAAACGAAGATGTCGTGAGTCTTACTTTTTTAAACTCATGCGATTCAAAAGCTATGGGATGCTGTTTTTTATCTGTTGCATGCTGTCGTCAACGCGCTTGCTGGCCGGCGGTTTTGTTCCCTTTGATCGTCACGAGGCGGTGTTCAGGGAAATGGCAAGGCCGGTCGAGGGTATGGTGACGGATGAAGCCGGAAAGCCATTAGAAGGTGTGTCCATTAAACTAAAAGGCACCCGTGAAGGGGTGCTCAGTGATGCGAAGGGGCATTTTACGATAGATATACAAGTTGGTGCAGTACTGGAAATCTCTTACGTAGGTTATATTAATAAGGAAGTGACCTATCGGGAACAGGAAGATCTTCATATTGTTTTGGCACCTTTTAACCCTTCATTAGATGACGTGGTGGTCGTTGGATACGGAACGCAGAAAAAAAAGGACCTTACGGGGGCCATCACCAGTATTAAAAGTGATGACATTGTCCTGAATCCGAGCGGCAATCCCATGATCGCCCTGCAGGGAAAGGTCCCGGGGCTGGATATTACAAAATCTTCCGGTGCGGCAGGCGCCGGTGTATCCATGCAACTGCGCGGAACGCGCTCGCTCAGCGCCAGTGGCAATCCACTGGTCTTGATAGACGGTATGCCAGGCTCTTACAGTACACTCAATCCAAATGATATTGAGAGTATTGACATTCTGAAGGATGCCTCTTCTACGGCCATCTACGGCGCCTCAGGCGCGAATGGTGTCATACTGATCACGACCAAAAGTGGTAAGGAGGGCAGGACACAGGTGAATTATGATGCCTATGTGGGCTTTAATGGCTGGTCCAAAACACCGAAAGTTCATGCCGGTGACGAATACTTTAATGTAAAAAAACTCGCCCAACAGGAGGCAGGCACCTATACTACTGACGATCAGGTATTGTCGGCCGAGGTATATGCCGCCTATCAGAGAGGAGAATACATAGACTGGGCCAAAGCGATCATGAGTAGCAAGCTGACCCAGAACCATAGTATTTCTTTGTCTGGCGGGACAAAGAAAACCAAGGCTTACTTTTCACTGAACTATAACGATGAGAACGGTCAGTACAAGGGAGATATGTATAAAGTCTTAAGCTCTAATATCCGTATTGAGCATAAGGTCAATGATTGGTTTGCAGCGGGTATCAATACGCAGATGTTTTATACAAGGTCCGGGAGTGCCTATTCTAAGATGGAAAATGCGCTGAGATCTGTTCCCTATGGTCGTCTCTATAATGATGACGGCAATCTGAACGTACTTCCTGTAGCGGGTGACGAGCAGACGGTGAACTATCTACTGGATACAGATAAAGATGTATACCGGGATGAACACAATAATTTCAGTCTTTATTTTAATCCTTATATCCGTTTTACACCGCTTAAGGGGCTGTCTTTCGAGTCACGTGTCAGCGGTCAGCTGTCTTACTCCAGAAGCAATGCCTTTATAGGCGTCGGCTCTTATCAATATTACTGGGCGGAGGGTGCTTCAGCGACAGGGACAACACCTACTGTTGCAGCGACAATCGACCAGGACCGGGCTTATAACTACAGATGGGAAAATATCCTGACCTATGCCTTCGACGTGGCGGGGGATCATGCTTTTAAATTGACCGCCGTCAGCACGTATGACCATAATCAAGGCGAAACCACAAATATGTACAACAATCAGATCAGTTCAAACAGTTATCTGTGGGAAAATATGGGTGTCGGAAAAAGCCCGGCTGTCGGCTCTGGTTATTCCATGTCAAGGAGTCTTGGACTGATCGGACGTTTAAACTATGCCTACAAGGGGAAATATCTTTTTCAGGCCTCCATTAGGGAGGACGGTTCTTCCAAACTCGCTGACGGGCATAAATGGGCCTCATTTCCGGCGGTCTCTGCCGGATGGAGAATCTCAGACGAGGCCTTTATGCAGGGAACGAAGAAATGGTTATCGAACTTAAAACTGCGTGTCGGATATGGGGTATCCGGTACGGCCAGTATTGACCCTTATTCTTCCATATCTAATATTGAAGCCGGATATTATTCCCTGAGTGGGGAGAAGGTGAGCAAGGATAATTATTCCCAGCTATGGGCCAACGCGGATCTGACCTGGGAGCGGTCCTACAACACCAATATCGGTCTGGATGCGGATTTTCTGAATGCACGCATCCGGTTTACCGGCGATTTTTATATTACCAATACAGATGGAGTGATCTGGACCAAGAATATTCCGGTGGTCAATGGCGGGTATAATGCCAGCACTTCCTATCAGACAAGAGTCAATATTGCTAAGACCAGAAACACTGGCCTGGAACTTGGACTTTATACGACAAATATAACTACCAAGAAGTTTACCTGGAGTTCAGCGCTGACCTTTGCGACCAATAAAGAAAAGATCACCAAGCTGGCCGAAAAATCTAATAGTCCTGTCATTAATGGAGACTATGCGCTATTGGTAGGCTATCCTGTCAATTCTTATTATAACTATAAGATACTGGGCGTATGGCAAAAAGGAGAGGAGGCAGAAGCTGCCGTATTTGGTCAGAAGCCCGGAGACCTTAAAATAGATATTCCTAATCTGATCAGAGAGGGGGATCATGCCTATTCAAAACTAGATATTAATGGTAATCCGGTGGTGGACGATGAAGGGAATAAAAGAATCTTTACTGCAGAAAACCCATACTCTATAAGTGATAATGACCGCCAGATCATCGGACATAACTCACCTGACTGGTCGCTCGGTTTCCAGAATACATTCGCCTATGCAGGCTTTGATCTGACTGTTTATACCTATATGCGTTTCGGGCAGATGATCAATTATTCATTTTTAACGGATTATGATCCGACCGGCGGCGATAACTTTGGGGCTTACTTTAATTACTGGACTTCTACTAATCCGTCCAATGATTTTCCTGGTTTAAACGCCTCCATTCGCCGGCAGGATTATACAGGGTTTTATGGACTGTCCTTTGTAGACGGCTCGTTTTTTAAAATTAAGAATATAACCCTTGGTTACACCTTGCCTAAAAGGCTGCTGGAGAAAATCAAAATAGACAGGCTGCGCTTTTATGGAACGATCACCAATCCTTTAGTGATCGCCAGAAGCCACCTGCTCAAAGAGTATGATCCTGAACAAAATGGCAGTCTTGACTTTCCCTTAACCAAGCAAATGGTCTTAGGACTTAATCTGACATTTTAAACATAACGAATCCTATTAAACATACGATAATGAGAAAAACTATTATATACAATTTGCTGGCGGCCGTGATTTTATGCTTATCATGCTATTCCTGTTCCCTGGATGAATATAATCCCTCTGCCGGAGATGCAACAGAAAGTTCATTTAATACCTGGAGCGGCTTACTGGTACAGTGTTACACACCGCTTTATGACCAGCTGTTCTCCGCCTCGGATTTCCTGTATGTTTCAGAAACGGGGACGGATCTCTGGTTAAGTCATAATGATAATGACAATACCAAGGAGCTCTACTATTATGAATCCCTCACAACGAGTACAAATCCGACGAACAAATTATTTAAACAGGCCTATTCAGTGATTACAACCTGCAACTCGGTGATCAATGGTGCGGATCAGGTGCAGGGAGGCGACTCTGCCGATATAAACGAGATGGTGGGAGAAGCGAAATGCCTGCGGGGTTATTATTATTTACTCTTGGCAACCTATTATGGCCCGGTTACGCTGAACCTGGAATCTGCCGGTGCAACACCTGACTTGACCCCCAAGCGTAATACGATCGGGGAGATATACAGCCAGATCATAAAAGATCTGACGGAGGCGTCAGCGGCATTGGGCGTGACACCACAAGGGGGTATAGCCTGTCGTGTCACGAAAAAGTCAGCGTTAGGGCTTCTGGCGCGCGCGTATGCGCAGGGCGCCGGAGAAGGGCTGAAAGAAAACGGTGTTTCTTACTGGCAACGGGCAAAGGAAGTGGCGGAGGATCTGATTACCAAAGGCGCCTCTTATAACGCCGTCTTGTACGACGATGTCGCGGAGGTCTGGTCGGACAATAATAACCGTAATAATAAGGAGGCTCTTTTCTTTGCATCGGGGCCTGTAAGCGGAGAAAGCGATAGCTGGAACTACGCTTCAAAGTCCAATAAATTGTTCTCTTATACTTATTGTGATCCCAATTCCCTGCCTGAACTCTGTATCACGAAGAACAAGCAAAATTATTTCTACGGCCGTGTTAACAATAATAATTTTGCGCCTTCCCGGTATCTGGTTCACTGTTTCGATGCCAGCTGGGATAAACGGTGGGAAAATTCGTTTACGACAGCATTTGCCAATTTTTCCATGGTACAGCCCGGTTGGATGAGCTATGATGACAATATCGTCACCCTGACAGCCGCTATCTGTGCCGAATACGGGATCGATCCGTCACACGTAGGCGAGAAGATTTATCCCTATGCTGATGTAAATGCGACGCCTGCCACATTCGGCGGTAATCAGTATGAGGCTTCCGTGTGGCCTAAAGGTGTTCATACAGGGGACGTGAGTAAATTAGAGCCGACAGAGAAAGTATATGTCAATCCCTATCCACTGGCGCCGGATGAAGACCGTTTTGCCATCTATCTTTCAAAAGACAAGTTGAGTGCGGCTGAGAAAGCGGCCCGCAGATACTGCTGCATTAATATTGACGATCTGTTCGCTTCCGATGGCAGATATTTAAAAACGACTACCGACTGGGTCTCCAGACAGGGTTTAAATAACAGCGGATATAAGTTGTTCCCCTCACTGAGCAAGTTCAATGTCTCTCATTTCGGCATGAACTATGGCTCAAATCTGCAGATTAAACAGGGGGATATGTTCATTATGCGGATGGCTGAAGTGTACCTGATCGCGGCAGAGGCGGAACAGCAGCTTGGAAATGGCTCAAAAGCCGCAACGTATTTGAATGTACTGCGCGATAGAGCGGTCAGGGAGGGGGCAACTAAACATGATCTGACTTCTGCAACAGAGCAGGACGTTTTAGATGAATACGCGAGGGAGCTTTGTGGGGAGTTCAATCGCTGGGCCTTACTCAAACGCCATCATGCATTCGAGAAAGTATTGCCGTCGAGCAACCCGCGTGCAGCCGCAAGCTTTAACCCTTCCATCGATTATTACCGGCCGATTTCTTACGATTTTTTAAGTCAGATCGATAATGCGGAAGAGTATGGGGATAATGGATATGGGCAGACGGGCAAGTCTGGCCTTAAGGGCTTTTTGAATAAGTAGCGGGGCGGTTCAACTGCTATTTTAAACTGTTATCACAGAGGTCTATGCGCTTTTTAGGGAAGGCGTTAGACCTCTGTTTTAGTTGTGAAATATGCCGTTAACTGAACGCAGACGTTTGTTTTACTGGATTTGTATCTCTAGGTGGCCTTTCTTGATATAGTGGGCAGGGTACATCAATCGTAGTGTAGCGGCCCTATGCTCATAATTTTATGCCGGTTTGATGGAAAATGCCTAATTTGGAGCCGAAACTTGAATGGGTTATGAATCTCAAGCAGCCTGCTTAAGAACGCTCATTTAAGCATAAACCGGAATGGGGGCCGGCAGACGTTTCATCTGCCTTGCGCGTAGCCAGGTTAGGTTGGCATAAACACCAGGTAAGGCTTGGCAGATGAAGATGATGAGTAGTCAGCAAATAGAAATAATTTCAATTCAGCTTATATGAAGCATCAAAATTATCTAAAGTTCTTCATCGATATTGTGGTGATTGCATTTCTGATTTTGTTCCCACACTATGCATACCTGCCGTATTATTCCTACATGGTCATCTGCTTTTTAGTTGTAGTTGTTTATTTAAAACGGCATAACACGAAGCTGAGCAACCTAGGGCTTAAACGTAACGGCTTCTCCATTCATGCCGTGGTCGTTGGCATTGTTTCTGCGATGATCTGGATGGTATTTATTAAGCTTATTTATTTTCCATTTATCAATCATTTTTTTAAAGATTACATAGAGTCGTATACCGAGTATGACTTCATAAAAAACAATATTTGGACTCTTTTACTGATTATCATTGCTGCCTGGATTGGAGGAGGTTTCTATGAAGAGATTGTATTTAGAGGTTTCATTCAAAAAGTGATAGAAAGATGGATAAAAAAACAGAACCATGCATTTTGGATTGCAGGAGGAATAACGAGTGTTTTATTCGGCCTGTACCATCAGCAGCAAGGTGTCTTTGGCGTGATCTCAGCAACTTTGGGTGGGCTTTATTGGACTTTTTTGTTTAAAAGGTATAAGCGGAATTTATGGTATCCGATGGTTTCGCACGCAGTATATGACACAATCGCATTAACGATGCTGTATTTGAATCTATTGTAGTCGCTCAGCACATCTTAGTATTAATGCCCTAAGTAAAATACAGATTCTGTCTTCAGCACCAGAACGCCTTTAGACTCCCGCAGGAAACACCGATCTCACCGCCTGTACTTCAATACCTAATTGTGCGGCTGCCTCCTGTATGCTATAATTTGGGTTGGCAGAAATAAAAGCCCTGACAATTTTAGCCCGCTCTTCCTTCTGCCTTTGCTTCTCTAGCCAGGTCTTTCTGGTAGTTTTCCCAAAAGAAATCTTCTAATTCTTCCATTTTTGTTCGATTAAATTTTTAGCAATTTTTATTACCTGATCAAAATAACCTTCTTTTAAAAACGCCGGTATCCGTTTTAGTTTATGAAAATTGTTTAATAGATAGATACATCCATTTATCCCTTTCCTAATAGGCTGCCTGACTGACTCTGCTGGCTTTCCTGAGGTCTATCAGCATCTTCCAGTCCCGGCCTGTCAGCAGGTCCTGACTGTTTTTCGGGTTCATACTTACATATTCATAGATACAGCTGTCAGAAGCAGGTCTTTCCAGATCAAAATCAGCCATTCCCAGAACAAAAACAGATACCTGGTTATAATTCCAGTCACTGCTTTTTTTTGCAAGCGTTGCTCGGAGCTTTCCGTCATACAGCGACAGCCGTTGATTATAAAAATCCTGATAGCGCCTTTGCATTTCTATCAAAAATACATCGCCGGTCTTCTGTGACTGCCAGACAGTATCCGGACAGACATTTCTGCTGTCTTTGGTACTGCCTGTGAGCGTAGTCGTTTTTAACTTCAAGTCCGTCACCTCAGTCAGGTGCCCCCAAAAAGCTTTGATAAAAGGAATCGCAACCTGCTTCGCATAATCCTCGTCACCTAACAGCATTTTAAAAATCACATCCTTTTTAAGGTTTTCCAGCTGCTCCTTAGACGGAGACTGACCTGACTGGATGAGTTCATCCTCTTTGCGAAACTGCGGCCGCACATCCCGTTTCAGGGGCCGCTCCCGTACCTCACGGTTGGTCAGTCTGCCAAGCCTGTCCACAACAAGTCCATAAGGAACTGAGGCAGATGGGGATACTGGAAACTATAATATTATCCATGGCACATAGATTTTATACAAGGCACTTATTTAAAAGCGTCTGTTGTTTAAAAAAAATGGTAATCCGGCAAGAATAGTAGGTTATAAAACCGCAGTAAAATCATCTGATTGATGGCAACAATCCAGTTATTCACCGCTGACACAAAGATAGTATAATAAATTTAGCAAAACCAAAAAAATGTCAAAAATCTCATAAAAAAGATAAAAAAATTAGTGGGCATTTCCGAACCTGAAAAATGCCGCCAGAAATCCCTGTGAGAGCTCCACAGAAAAGGGAGGGACTGCTTGAACTCATTTTAATGATTGCAACTACTATCTCTTGAGCCCTTAAATACTTTGGTCTAATGGAATAACCTTCAGCGAAGATGCTGATGGGCCGTTTAAAAAACGGCCCTCAATATCGTATCTTGCTCCATGACAAGGGCAGTCCCAGCTTCTTTCCGCATTGTTCCATTCAACGATACACCCTGCATGCGGGCAAACAGGATGAAGCGCTTTCAATGCTCCTGATAGGTCTTTATAGATAGCAATTTTTTCTCCTTTATACCGGACGACCTTGCCTTCTCCCTTACTGAGATCAGCAAACTCTGGTAATGAGGCTACAGATAAGCGGTCAGCAACAAAGTGTTTGACAACATCTAAGTTTTCCCTGACCATATTTTTAAAGGCCGCCAGCGGTTTAATACGCGAAGGAGAAAGCAAATCTTTATACTGACTTTCTCCTGATACGATTAGGTCGGTTAGTATTCGCCCCGAAAGGGTTCCGAAGATCATCCCGTTGCCGCTAAACCCGGTGGCAACATAGACATTCCGGTCAGCACCAGGCAGGTGACCGATATAGGGCAGACCGTCTGAAGGCTCATAATATTGCGCAGACCATTTATAAATGACTGATTGAATGTCATAAAATCTTCGTACATAGGCTTCAAGTTCGGCAAAGACATGCTCAGTATTCATTTTATGCCCGGTCTTATGATCATTCCCTCCAATGAGCAGCACCCTGTCACTGCCATGCTCAACTGTTCTAAAATAATGATAGGGCTCTTTCATGTCATAGATGAGTGCCTCAGGATAGGAGTGGTTTTCTGGAAGTAATACGCCGATAAGATACGACCGGTAAGGAGCACACTTGAAATGAAGTGCATTTAGGCCAAAGGGGATATGAGTAGCATATACCACAGAGTGTGCAATATATCGCTCGTTTAGGGTACAGACGACTTGTTTGCCATCAGCGGCGTCCACTTTTTCAACGGCGGCCTCTTCCATTATAATACCGCCATTTTGCTGGAAAGCTTCCGCAAGTGAGAACAGGTACTTCAGCGGATGAAACTGTGCCTGACCTGAAAATTTGATCGCTTTTACAAAAGGAATCGGGACAGGTGTAGAGTCACTAAAAGCTGTGTTGATATTTACTTGTTTCAGACTATCATAGATCTTGTCCAGATCAGCGGCTTCCTGCTGAGTTTCAGCAAACATGTATCCGTCCCGGTGTTCAAAATCACAAAGGATGTCGTAGCGGTCCATATTATCTTTAATGAGGGCGATTGCCTCTTTTGCACCCTCAGCAATCAGGACAGCATTTGCCAGACCGAATTTATGTATTAGATCTGTATAAGGCGTATCAAGAACAGTATTCAGGTGGGCAGTCGTGCCGGAGGTGGTACCAAAACCTATATTTCGGGCCTCCAGAATAAGGCATTTTTTTCTCGCTTCCTGTAAGAACAGACCGGTTGTTAAACCGGTAATGCCTGCGCCGATAATAATAACATCATATGTTCTCATTTCGCCTTCCGTCTTGAGATTGAAAGGCCTTTTTGTTTCTTGCCAGATACTGGTCGTATTACTGTCCCTTGTCATACAATTGATCTTTGATTATTCTTTCACTCGTTTTAACAAGATCAAATGGGGTGCCAAGGGCTCCTGGGATCATCACATATCCCGTTCAAAAAGTCGCCAGCAGTCAGGGGCGGTTTGGCAGGGGCCACAATGTATGGGAGGATCTGTACAATCAGCTACCAGCCGATTCCATAGTCCTCACCATTATCACTGCTGCCGCCCCATATGCTGCCATGTTCTCTATCTATAAATATCGCATTCAAGGGTCCGCTGGTCCGGCTGCCTAAAGACGGCGCATATCCCATGCTTTTCAAAGTTTCAAGATACTTTTGGGGTGTTTTTTTATCCAGCAGAATCTGCCCGGGCCTAGGCTTGCGGTCTGTTAGTTGAGTGCCACCCAGGGACAACCAAAGTTGATTGCTGTTAATGTTGGACGCTTCTGTCGCCTCTTGAACGGTCATGCCAAATTCCACCATATTCAGAAAAAACTGTAACTGATTTTGCTCCTGTGTATCACCTCCCTGGACCGCAAAGGACAGATAGGGTTGATGATCCTTAAGCGCCATAGACGGTGTAAGCGTGACTCTTGGGCGTTTGCCGGGGGCAACGACATTAAACGGATCTATCAGGCTGTCCAGTACAAAGCTTTGCATCCGCTGGCTGAGCCCCACACCTGTGTGACCGGCAATAACAGCCGGAATCCAGCCGCCGCTGGGTGTAACCGAAACCACCCATCCTTCTTTGTCCGCTGCTTCAATACTGGTTGTTCCCCTCCATAACCGGTCCAGGTATAAGCTGTCAACGACGCCTTGTTGAGAGCTGTTATAGGAAACGGCGTCATGGACAGGCACGAATCTGTCCGTCGCTTTGGGGGTAGTGGCGGAAGAGTCAAAGGTCGCTATCCTCTTTTTAAGTAAATCGGCAAAGGGATTGCTTTCATGCTGAAAAGGGTAGGGATCACCTGGCGCTGCATGGGCATCATTGTGATGAGGGTTTATCCTGGCTGCCTGTTGCTTAGCATAGTCCTTACTCAACAGCCCTTTGATGGGTACGCTGGGCTGGTACCGGGGATCACCATAGTAAAAGTCCCTATCTGCGAAAGCGAGGTTCATGGCCTGATAGATCGTATGTATATATTGTACAGAATTATATCCCATTTTTTTAAGATCGAAATTCTCTAATATATTGAGACATTCAAGCAAGGCGGGACCCTGTGACCAGGGTTGGAGTTTATATACGTCGATGCCTTTATAGCTTGTGTGTAGCGGCTCCTCTTCAACAGGATGCCATCCGGCCAAATCCTCCATTGTAATCAAACCTCCCTGCTGCTGAACGCCACGGACAAATTCTCTTGCAATATCTCCTTTGTAAAAGCGGTCATAAGCAGCCATAATCGCCTGTTCACGGGATTTGCCCGCTGCCAGGGCGTCTGTCTCTGCTTCAACCATTTTTCTTAGTGTTTCCAGGAGGTCTTTCTGAATAAAGATCTCACCAGGTGCCGGCCCTTCACGTTGCTCACCTAAATGCGGTAAAAAGACGGCCCTACTATATGTCCACTGTTTCAAGCGTTTTTTATTGCGTTCGATGCTGCCGGCCGTTTGTGCGTCCATAGCATAACCGGCTGCCATTTCCATGGCAGGGGCTAAGACTTGCTTGAGGCTTAAAGTACCGTATTTAGCCAGCATATAGCATAAGCCGCCGGGTGTCCCCGGCGTTACCGCTGCCAGCGGGCCGTATTCGGGTGGAAAGTTATAGCCCTTGCTTTTAAAAAATGCAGGAGTGGCTCCGGTAGGCGCTACTCCCATCGCATTGATGGCAATTACTTTTTTAGTATGAGGGTTATAGATTAAGGCCTGGGTTTCGCCGCCCCAGCTCAGTACATCCCACATGGTGCAACCCGCTGCCAGCATGGCACAAGCGGCGTCCACTGCATTGCCGCCTTGCTGAAAAATCATGGCACCTGCTTCTGCTGATAAGGGTTTTCCTGTAATAGCCATCCAGTGTTTGCCATATAGGGAGGGTTTCTCTGTTCTGAAATGTACCGGTTGCTGTGCTTTGGATAAAAAAGAAAAAAAGAGGATAAAGACAATAGAGAGCCATATCGGTTTATAATTGACAGCATTACAGGCGATATGTCGATTTTTATTTCCTTGCATAATTGGTGAGTGAATTGTTGAAGTACAATCTTCCAAAAAAGTTGAACAATGATAAATCAAATTACAGTCAGACCTATTTTATTTACAAATTTAACTGATTGTGGCTATTGCAATGGGAAAAATAATAATATAGTTCATCGGGAGAGGTTTGCCATTGGGAATTTTCTGCTGTTTTTTGCCCTATCCTTATGTCGGATTTAGACAAAAAATAGCCCGAAAAGGACAAGTTTTCAAAGGTAAATATGGTTAGTTTTGCCCTGGGAGATTTATTAAACGATGAAGCGTTGCTAAAATTCGGAAAAGGATGTCGAATAAGCGCGGACTTGTTGAAGCGTTCATTGTTGCAACACATTTAATATTTACGATTATGATTGAACCTGAGATGCCGGGCATTGTATTCGGGACAAGCGGTTTAGGCAATTTATATAAGGTTTTATCTGAGCGAAGCAAAATAGAGATTATTGGCGAGTGTATCAAGCACAGCCCTGAAACACCTTTTTTTGATACGGCTGGAAAATATGGAGCGGGACTGGCCCTCGAATCATTAGGTATAGGCTTGAAGGCTGCGGGCGTTAACCCTGATGAAGTTGTCATCAGTAATAAACTGGGATGGCTGCAAACAAACTTAAGCACCGTCGAACCGACATTTGAACCAGGCGTATGGAAAGACCTAAAGCATGACGCCATTCAACAAATTAGCTACGAGGGTATACTGGCATGTTATCACCAGGGAAATAGATTATTGAATGGTTATAAGGCAGAGTGGGTGTCGGTGCATGATCCCGACGAGTATTTGTATGCATCAAACGACGATACAGAAAAACGTTATCATGATATAATGGAAGCGTACCGGGCCCTTTATGAACTGAAAGAGGCCGGAAAGGTAAAGGCCGTTGGTGTCGGTGCTAAAGACTGGAGGGTTATCCAGAAAATCAGCAGTGATGTCAGGCTGGACTGGATTATGATCGCTAACAGTATGACAATTCACAGTCATCCGGCTGAGTTAGTACGATTTATGGAGCAAATGCAGGAACAAGGTGTGGTGATTATCAATTCTGCCATATTCAACGGAGGCTTTCTCACAGGCCTGGATTACTATAATTATAAACCGGTTTCACCGGCATCGAGCCCTGAGCTTTATCATTGGCGTGAAAGTATGTATGCGATTTGCGAAAAGTTTCATGTCCGGCCAGAAGTTGTCTGTGTTGCATTTGGTCAAAAAGCGCCGGGTGTAAAAAGCATTGCATTAAATACGACAAACGTACACCGCGTTCAAAAAAATATCGAAATGATTAAGTTGAGCGTGCCGCAAGCGCTATGGGCTGCTCTTGTTTCCGAGGGACTAATGGATGCATCCTATGCACAACAATACCTTTTAGATTAAACAAGTATTTGATGCAAAGCGCATCCTATGCACTTGCTTCGGAAAGTGAACCCGGTTGAAGGGGCGTCGAATGTATACCGCTGATTTTTCCGTTAAAAATTAAGAATCTATTGACGCTGGTTTGAATACGGAATCTGATTCAAAACCCAAATGTTAATAAGGGCAGTCTAGTCGTGATTTTCTTTTAGAAAATAACAACAAACAAGAACTTTCCCTTTCAATAATCCTTAACTGAATTATGATAAATGGATTTTAATCCTGCCTGCCACCGGGTTATCCGATATCTTATCCCATTGATTGTTGCTTCTTAAGAAACTTACGCAAACGTTTGAATTGAATATGTAATACATGTTATATATTCTGATTACCAGCATTTTCTAAGCGTAATGTCGGCTAATTGGAAAATTATAGACTGTTTGCACATTCTTTTTCAGAAATGATTCTGGTTAATTTAGCTGCCGTTCGGAAAAAATTAACCTAATGAAAACATCAAACCATTCAAAAACTTAAAAAGCATGCAAATTAAATCGTGTGGGCTGTTGGCCATCCTGCTATTATCCATAGTTGGGATCGCCAGGGCGCAGAAAAGTGTACAAGTGACTGGAGTGATCAGCTCCATGGAGCATCCCCTTAGTGGTGCGTCGGTTAGTGTAAAGGATAATAGTAAAAACGGAACAGTAGCAGGTGTGGACGGAAGATATACCATTACAGTTCCTGAGAATGCGACACTGGTTTTTTCTTCAGTGGGATATACCTCCAAAGAAGAGAAAGTAAACGGCAGAACGACCATTGACGTTCTCCTGGTAGAAGCCGGTCAGCAATTAAATGATGTTGTGGTCGTGGGTTATGGCACGCAGAAAAAGGAGAACCTGACCGGTTCCGTGGCGTCTATCCAGCCCAAGGAGCTGAGAAGCCGCCCTGTAACATCTGTACAAAACGCACTCCAGGGTGTTTCTCCGGGACTCACCATTTTGAATCGCCCAGGCGCTGTTTCAAAAGCCAAAAACGGAAGCAGTAACGGGGACGGAACGATTACTGTCCGGGGCAGGACCAATCTGGGGTCTCCTGGTCCTATGATCGTAATCGACGGAATTCCGGCTTCCAATGCAGAGCTTTCTGCCCTGAATCCGAATGATATCGCTACCATGTCTGTATTGAAAGACGCCGCCTCTGCCGCTATTTATGGTTCGAGGGCAGCCAACGGGGTTATCCTGATTACAACCCGGAAAGGGAAAGGCGACAAACTCAGTGTAGAGTTTAATTTTGATTACGGCCTTCAGTCACCTACAAGAATGCCTGAATATGTCAATTCAGTTCAGTATGCAACGCTATACAATGAAGCCATGACCAATGCGGGAGCCAAACCGGTCTATTCTGATGATGTCATTGAGAAATTCAGGAGTGGGAGCGAGCCTGATCTTTATCCGAATACAGACTGGCTGGATCTGTTCTTTAGAAAGAATCCGCCAATGACCAGTGGAAACGTGAATATTTCTTCTACGGGTAAGTATACAGATTATTATTTAGGGGTATCTTATTTGAACCAACAGTCCTTATACCCCGGCCAATCTCAGAACAGAGCATCGGTAAAATTAAATACCAACACGAACGTCATCAAGGACATCTTAAAATTGGGCACGAATCTCTCTTTCATTAAGCAGGATTATGATAATGACGGTGGTGATATTTCTTTAATTGACCTGTATAGGTCCCTTCCGATTACAGTTGCCAGACAGTCCAATGGTGCCTGGGGTTCTGTCACGGCTGGTGCCGAGAACGCCACCAATGCGAATATAAATCAGCTGCGTCTTTTAGACGAGGGCGGCAGTAACTATAATAAGGATAATTATCTGCAATTAGCCGCCAATGCCGAGCTGACACCTTTCAAAGGATTTTCCGTGAACGGCCTGATGTCATTAAAATATACCAATGAGAACTCCTGGGATTTTAATAAAACCATTGAGCCTATTATTGGATTTATCAGTGGAAATCCCATGAACAGTACAGCCAGAACCACGAATGAAATGAAAGAATACTGGGGCAAGCGTCAGGAGTTTCTGGTACAGGGGTATGCGAACTACGAAATGCACCTAGACAGACATTATTTCAAAGTAATGGCAGGGGCTTCACAGGAAAGTAATATCTACAGGACCGCTTTTCTGGGTAGAAAGAATTTCCCCAATAATGATGTGACGACTATTATAACAGGCTCCACCGGCGATGCCAATATGAGTAGTGATGACGATGGCCAGGCCAACAGAACGATGAATACAGAATGGGCGATGCGTTCTTTCTTTGGCCGTATCAACTATAATTTTGCAGAGAAGTACCTGTTTGAGGCCAATTTACGTTCAGATTACTCCTCCCGGTTTATCTCTGATCTCAGAGGACATGTATTTCCGTCTCTGTCTGCCGCCTGGAAGATCTCCGATGAGAACTTCATGAAAAACATCAGCTGGTTAAACAACCTGAAGATAAGAGGTTCCTGGGGGCAATTAGGTAATCAGGACGCCGTACCGATCGGGAACTATTATTCCCTGATCAATTTTGGCTATGCCTATAGCTTTGGCGGATCTGCCTATGATGGTGCCTGGCAATCCGCAGGGGCCAATCCGATGGCTACATGGGAAACAGTGACGATGACCAATATTGGTATTGACGCGACCTTTCTGGATCGTCATGTTAATCTGACGGCTGATTATTATATTAAGGATGCTGACGGTATTTTGATGCAGCCTCCGACCCTGGACAGCTACGGCCTGTCTAAAATACCTTATGCCAATGCTGCTTCCACCAGAAACAAGGGGGTTGAAGTCGCTTTGAATTATAACGGTAAGATCGGCGATCTTAGTTTTAATCTGGGCGGAAATATCTCTGCTATCCAAAATGAGATTCTTTCCCTGGGCGGAGAACAGGAGCGCTTCGACGGTAATTATATTGAAAAGGTAGGAGAGAAGGTAGGGGCATT
Organism: Arachidicoccus terrestris; assembly: GCF_020042345.1. Taxonomy (NCBI): domain Bacteria; kingdom Pseudomonadati; phylum Bacteroidota; class Chitinophagia; order Chitinophagales; family Chitinophagaceae; genus Arachidicoccus; species Arachidicoccus terrestris. Next base: position 4,733,207 of record NZ_CP083387.1, on the reverse strand, counting down.
TTACGGATATGTCGCGGACGGCCTTTTTACCAGTGAAGAAGAAGTCGCAAGTAGCCCTTTCCAAAGTTCCAATACCCATGCCGGAGATATTAAATACAAAGACCTGGATGGCAATAAGGTCATCGATGATAATGACCGTGCGGTCATTGGTAATGATGTACCCTGGCTCAACTATGGTTTTACGTTGAATGCAACCTACAAGAATTTTGATCTAAGTGTCTTGACATATGGAGTTGCCAATGTAGATGCCTATTTGTCAAATGAAGCCTCTCAGCCTTTCTTTAACGGCGCAGGCGTCAAGGTACAATATCTGGATCATCGCTGGACCAAAGAGAATCCTGATGCCAATGCAGATTTTCCAAGGCTGCTTACCAGCGCAGACGGTAATCAGAACTATGGCAGAACTTCTTCTTTCTGGTTGTTTGACGCGGGATATTTTAGAGTCCGCAGCATTACGCTGGGCTATAACCTGCCTTCGGACCTGATCAAAAAGGCAAGCATGACGCAGGCCAGAGTGTATATTGCTGCGTCTAATCCGTTCACCTTTATGGCAGATAAAAGACTCGGCGACTGGGATCCGGAAATGGCTTCCGGCCGAGGCGGCTATCCTGGTATTAAAACCTGGTCTGTCGGTTTGAATATAAAATTCTAATAATACTGGCTGTTTATTGAATAGTCAGTTTAAAAATAAAATGATCATGAAATACAATATACATAAACCCGTTATCGCTATCATGGTAGGGGCCGGGTTATTATTTAGTGCATGCAGCAAGGATTTTCTCAATCGTCTGCCGGAAAATGCGGTTCCCTCAGAACAGTTCTGGAATTCAGCGGCAGATATTGAAAAGGCCGTAACAGGGGTATATAATCAATTAGGCGGAGATGGTATCATTTATGATGCTGCCATGAGTGATGATGCCTTTGCGCAGTATCCCTGGGAAAGTTCAGCAACCGTAATGAGTTCGGGTGATGTCACCACTGATTTAACTGGTAGCTGGGGATTTACTGATATCAGAAGGGCTAATTTTTTCCTGGACAACTGTGATAAGGCGACGATCGATGCAGAACAGTTAGCCCAATATAAGGCTCAGGTGCGGTTTTTAAGAGCCTGGTTTTATTGGGACCGTGTTGTTAAGTATGGCGATTATCCTTTGATAACAACGGCTCTTGAAATTGATCAGGTGGATGTGCCCAGGACGCCCAGAGCAGAAGTCGTGGATTTTCTGATCAAAGAATTGGATACGGTTGCCGCCGTATTACCCGTAAGTTATGACGCTGCAGATAATGGCAGAGCGACCAAGGGCGCAGCGCTGGCACTGAAGGCCCGGATCTTACTGACGGACGCCAGCCCTTATTTCAATACGGGTAACGACGCTTCTAAATGGAAGGCAGCGGCTGACGCTGCGAAAGCAGTGATGGATCTTGGCACCTATGGTCTTTATAAAGTGACAGCAGAGACAGGCGATAATAAGCTGGATAACTACAGCAAATGGGTAAATTTCTCTAGCAGCGCAGACGAAAGTAAGTTTAGACTGGGACTGCGCAGCTATGAAGGTCTGTTTGAAAAGGCCGGGCAGACCAGCAATGAGATCATCTTCCAGAGAGATTATATTGTCCAGCAGGATCCCAATTATTTAAACACCTACTTACCCCCGAGTACACTGGGCGGCTGGAGCTCAGTTACTCCGACGCAGCAACTCGTAGACGCATATGACAGCTATAAGACCGGTGAAGCCGTAACGCCCGTCTCCGCCGATCAGAGAGCTGAATGGTATGGCGCGAAAGACGCCAGATTCTACAATGAATATAAGAATCGTGATCCGCGTTTCTATGCGACCATTATGTTTAATGGCAGCCCATGGAACGCGCTGGAAAAAGGGTATAGCTTCGAATGGATCATTGGTGGCAGCAATAACTCCAAGACCGGTTACAATTTTAGAAAGATGGTGGATCCGGATGTCTACAAAGAACAAGTCGATAACTACAACAATGTTATACTGATGCGTTATGCGGAGATTCTTTTGTCGTATGCTGAGGCAGAAAATGAGTATGCCGGGCCTAATATCTCAGTATATGATGCATTGGATCAGATCAGAGAAAGAGCCGGTATGCCTGGGGTAGACAGAAGTAAATACAGCAGCAAGGAAAGCCTGCGCACATTCATTCGTCATGAAAGAAGAATTGAACTGGCGCTGGAAGGACAACGTTATCTGGATATCCGTCGCTGGAAGATCGCGCCGCAGGTCATGAAGACTATTTATGACCTTCGTAAATCTCCGGCTCAAAACAGGGTCTGGAATGACAGACTGTATTATTTTCCGGTGCCGCAGAAACAAATTGATCTGAGTAATGATATCTTAAAGCAAAACCCTGGTTATTCCAGTAATGAATAGGTGTAAGCCAAAGGCTCAGGCTAAATGTTTTGTACTGTTTATTGTGTAATTGCAAAGAGGCTGTCTCAATTTTTTGGGCAGCTTCTTTTTTTGACACATTAGCTAAGGTAGATGGGCATGTAAGATGCCTGTTGCCAGAAGAACTGCATAATGCAGTTACTGTCGCGTCTTTTTCTTTCTTTAATAATTATTCAGCTGTTTTTTCGGTCCCTACAATATTTGGCATGTTGTGAGCACTTATATCTCGCCAAAACAAAAAAAAATCGAAGTTTTGGCGAAAAATAATAATAGATAACTCGCCAAATGTTTAGCAAAAAGGCCTCAAGGTCATTTGCCGCTAGAATTGGGCGATGCACCTTAATCTATTCTTATTTAAATTGTTCAACGTGAATCTGTAGTGTCTTTTTAGGTCATTCTGATTTTCGCTCCCAATAATTTATTAAAATAATACCAATAAACATCAACATAATGTTAATGACATACTCTGTGTTACAGTATATTTGTTTCGTATAACCGCATCTTGGGTAAGAGAGGCACAACAGAAAACAGTCAGAGCCGTAGAAGGCTGCTTTATCGTCGACAGAGATCAGCTTCCAAAGTTGCCGGATAATTTGCAGTATAATATCAAAGAATAGCTCAGGCGGGTAGAATTGCTGGCAGAAAGTCTGATTCCATTCATTAAAAAAAGAACTAAAAATGTTCGAAAGCAGAAATGAAGATTGCGTTATTTAGCGTTCCGGGTTTCTTGATAAGCAATTAAAATAAAAATTATCAATAATGCGAAAATATATTCTAGTTTCTTTCTTAATGCCGATACTATGGGTGCGAGGACAGCAAAAGCACGTAAAAAAGCAAAGTCCTGACCGGCCTAATATTATTTTCTTTCTGGTAGATGATATGGGATGGGAGGACTGCTCCGTTCCTTTTTGGGATAGTATTACTGCACAAAACAAAAAGTTCCAGACACCCAATATGGTTCATTTTGCGGCCACAGCTGAAAAGTTTACCAATGCCTATGCCAATTCTATCTGTACGCCCTCTCGGGTAAGCCTGATGTCAGGAATGGATGCCGGCCGCCACAAGGTCACCAACTGGACTATGTTCAAAAATAAAGCGGTTGATGCGAAGGACAGCCAGATGCAAGCTCCTGAATGGAATGTAAATGGTCTTTCTCCGGTACCTGGTGACCCAAGAAGCGTCTACGTAACACCACTGCCTCAGATTTTAAAAGACAATGGCTATTATACAATTCAATGCGGAAAGGCGCATTTTGGTGCCTATCAAACACCGGGGGCTAATCCGTTGAATTTAGGATTCATGAAAAATATTGGCGGCAGTGCCGCCGGTAATCCCGCGTCATACCTTGCCGAAGATGATTTTGGCTATGATCCAGCCCATTTTAATGTACGTGCAGATATTCCCAATATGCAACAGTATTGGCATACGCCCAGTTTTCTGACTGAAGACTTGACCATTGAGGCCCAAAAGGCAATGGATACAGCCAGAAGTCTGCACAAGCCGTTTTTTTTATATATGGCGCAGTACGCCGTGCATCTTCCTTATAACCCTGACAAGAGATTTGTTCAAAAATACCTGGACAAGGGATTTACGATACCGGAGGCGGCTTATTGTGCACTGATTGAGGGGATGGATAAGAGTTTCGGAGACTTACTGACATATTTAATGAAAAATGACTTAGAGAAAAATACGATCGTAATTTTTATGTCGGATAACGGCGGGTTTTCTCATGCACCCCGTCAGGGAAAGGAAAACAGCCAGAATTATCCGCTCCGTAATGGTAAGGGGTCGTTATATGAAGGCGGTATCCGGGAACCCATGATGGTAAGGTGGCCGGGCGTTACCAGGGAGGGAAGTAGCTGTGATCAATATGTGATCATTCAGGATTTTTTCCCTACAATCCTGGAAATGGCAGGTATTAGAAAGCCTGCCGTTGTGCAGCATATAGATGGTCAAAGCATGGTGCCCTATCTTAGTAAACCCTCCTTTAGGGACAACAGCCGTACACTGACCTGGAATTTTCCCAATGGATGGTCCGGAGGCCACTTAAGTCAGGATTGCTCCTGGACTTGTGCGGTCCGTCAAGGAGACTGGAAGCTGATTTATTTTGAAAAGTATGGCAGGCTCGAACTGTATAATTTGAAAGAAGATATAAAGGAAGTACATGATCTGTCAATGGAAAATCGTCAGAAAACCAAAGAGTTAGCAAGGCTACTTACAAAAAAATTAAAACAGCAGCATGCCCAAATGACTGTTTTAAAAAGTACAGGGCAGTGGGTGCCATATCCTGATCAGGTTAAATTGTAGATTTACTTATAATCATAGAGCGTTATATAATGTTATTAAAGCCTAAATTTTTGAAGCCCATATTTATATTTCTGATTCTGCTATTATCGATTCAATGTTTTAGTCAGAAGGCCAGAAGAATCGCCTGCGTAGGCAATAGCATCACTTTTGGTTATGGTATAAACCCGAGAGAACAGAACAGCTATCCGGGTCAACTGCAGGCAATGCTAGGCGATGGATATGATGTCAGGAACTTCGGTGTCAGCGGCAGAACCTTACTTCGTAATGGCAATCATCCCTATTGGAAGGAGAAAGCGTTTCACGATGCAATGGCTTTTAAACCTGATGTCGTCTTTATCATGTTAGGAACCAATGACAGCAAAGCTGTCAATCGACCCTATTTTAATCAGTTTGAAAGAGACTATAGTGATTTAATTGACTCTTTCCGCGCCTTGTCAACCCACCCAAGGGTCATAATGGTTCTGCCCATAGCTACTTTCAATGCTGACTCAAACTCCATTTATGATCCGGTAATTGTAAAAAAGATCATACCCATGTGTGAATCAGTCGCCTTTAAAAAGCAGGTTGAGTTCATCGACCTTCACCCCATGTTTTTGGGCAGGGAGAACGAATTATTCGATAAAATTCATCCGAATTCCATTGGCGATACAAGGATTGCGCAACGCCTGTATGAGCAGTTGCAGCTGACGCCGGCCCACAATGACCGCTTTTTTAAAAAGATACCTTCTCCGACAAGTATTAAGAACTATCATGGATATCAATGTGTGGAATTCAAATTTGAGGGCCGGGAGTGCAAGATTGTCAGACCTTATGCTTTTGAGAAGGGCAATCCCTGGATATGGAGAGCCAGATTCTGGGGCAATCAGCCCCAGGCCGAGCTTGGACTATTGGAAAGGGGATTTTATCTCGCCTATTGTGATGTCGCCGAGTTATATGGCAATAAGGCGTGTATAGATATCTGGAACAAGTTTTACGCATTTTTGCATACCCGGCTGGGGTTAAATGCCAAAGTCGCCCTGGAAGGATATAGTAGGGGAGGGATATATATTTATAACTGGGCCGCGGCCAATCCTGAAAAAGTAGCATGTGTCTATGCCGATGCCCCTGTGCTGGATTTTAAAAGCTGGCCCGGTGGAAAAGGAACCGGCCCTGGAAGTCAAGCCGACTGGGCATTGTTTCAAAAAGATTACGGCCTACGATCAGAACAGCAGGCAGTAGCTTTCCGGGGTGCACCGATATACCGGGCTAAGGAGATCATAGCGGGACACTACCCGATGCTGCATGTAGTTGGAGACGCTGACACGGTCGTGCCGGTTTCTGAAAATACGACACCCTTTGTAAAGAATATACGCGCCCTTGGCGGGGCGATCGAAGTGATCCATAAGCCCGGCATGTTCCACCATCCACATAGCCTGGCTAATCCGGAACGCATCATAAATTTTATTTTGCATGCAACGGAACATAAATAAATCTGGGCGCTGTATTTCTTTTGTTGGCGTTACTGTCTTTCGAAACAATTTTTTCTGCTGGTGTATGCGGTTGTAACCGGAGTTTTAAAATAGCAGGTTGATCCGTATTGCCCATATTCTGCTCCCGGCTATCGGTTTTAACCGGCCTAAGGCCGTTATTCACCAGCAAGCCGCTACTCATTAGCGGCGCTATTAAATGCGGGTAGTCATGCAGGTAGAGCCGGCTGCCGGGATTCTCCCAGTCAATTAAAAAAGCATTTTTGTCTGATATGGCATTGACGGATTGAATAAGATGCCGGGTTGCACCGGAAAACAGGTTAGGATCAATCAGCGTTTCCTTACCTGTCTTATCTATTGTCTGGATAAAAGCACCTTTTTGATCAAAATCGAGCCGAATAAATATATCTGTTGGCTTGCGCCGAAGGTTTTGTGCCTGTCGGTCAAGTGCCTCCTTTTGCGTCTTGAGGATGTCAAACACGGACATAACTATCTGAAAATTAATCGAGAATACTGTTTAGCGTAAACAGACGTCTCCGCAAATTCTATAAAGGAGACATCTGTGTAAATATAATGATGGCAAATTTAGCAATAAGAGGCTGGTTTACGAAAAGACGAAGAAAATAGTCCGCCAACGGGATGGCTGAAACAGTGGCACAAGACGGTTTACTTGTTGCTGTCTTTATGCCACCCGAATATCTGAAGCGGGCATCCTTTCACTTATACGATCCCGCCCATATAGGGATCCGTCATAGACGGCTTCCCTGTTTCAACATGTCCTGCAAAGCGTCTGGCGTATTGATCCTTGTTGTTTACCCGAAGGGTAAAATCATACCAATGATGCTGCTTCTGCAAGGCGATAATGACAGTTTTCCGTTGGCCTGGTCCAATAACGAGGCTGTGATGCGCTGTTTTATAGGCGTTATCCAAAAGTTCTATTTCAATCGGTTGTCTCTCTTTATTTTCGACTTCCAAGGCGATATTACCGCTTATTTTCTTTCCGTTCTTTTCATACTGGCACTGGATATTGATTTGGGGATCCTGGCGACTACCGGTAAATTCCCTGAAAAACCCGTTTGGCCCATCCACTTTTAACGCGTATGCTCCGTCGGCAAAATCTCTTAACAGAAGCTGATCATAAAGTGTCCTGTCGGCCGAAACGGCATAATTCCATACTTTGCCTGCTTCACCTTTGTATTTTCCTGTCGTATACATGTTAAACGGGGCACCTTTAATGCTGTTTTTATCTATTCCGGGAAGAGAGCTGCTGGCAAAACTCAATTCAAGGATACCTGTATCCTTATCTACGATACAATGCGCAAATAACTGCATTGGCAGCGCGCACGCATTTTTGATACCGGATTCCTGGTGTGGTATTAAACCGGCTACTTTCCCGTCAAATGATGGGCTGCCATTGATCAACTTCCTGTCTTCATCAGTCAGTGGATCGGGTAGTAACTGGCGAGGCTTGTTCTTAGCATTTTGTATGCGGATAATGGACGCATCTTTGTTTAGAAAATCTGGTAGGGGGACCTGTTCTCCGTTATAGGGCCTGAATGCAGAGAATAAGTCACTACAAATGGCCCGTCGCCAGCTACTGATATGAGGGGACCTGATCTGTTTTCCAGTTTTCTTACTCAGAAAATTTTCCAGAAACATTAAAGTGGATGTGTGGTCAGTGACCTGTGAATTGACGTAGCCTCCTTTACTCCAGGGGGAGCAGATGATCATGGGTACCCGGTAGCCGAGCCCGATAGGTGCATCGTCTTTTTGATGATAATCAGCAAGCGTATCTATCGATTCAGATACTTTTCCGGCATGGGGATCGCCCGGTTTAGGTACGACAAAAGGAGACAGATGATCAAAATAACCGTCATTCTCGTCATAATTTAATATAAAAATTGTTTTTTTCCAGACTTCAGGGTTCTGGGTAAGAATATCCAGCACCTGTGATACATACCAGGTACCATAAAGTGGAGAACTGGTATGGTCTGAAAAGCTCTGTGGCGCAACCAGCCAGGAAACCGTTGGCAGCTGGCCGCTTTGGACGTCTTGCCTAAATTGGTGAAAGATATCGTTTTTAGGTACCTCGATCGTCCACTTTTTGCCCTTGTCATCGGTAAAAGTAAACGGAGCCAGTCGAAGATAATCCCCCGTATCGTCGATATTCGTGGTAAAGGCTTTATCTACCAGATTTTTCTGCTTAGCAGATAGCTTGGCGTATTTTTCCTGTACCTGTTCAGGGCTTAGATCTGGCTTCACACTCTTATCGCCGTTTTTTCTGAAATATGCGGAGAGCTTGACATTGTGCCGGGTAACGTATTCGATGGCGTTATCGCCATAGTTCCCTAACCAGTAGTCCGTGCTGGAGGGTTGTAGATTAGCGGTCCAGAGCTCATTTTGATAGATCTTCCAGGAAATATCATTGTCTTCCAGAAGTTCGGGAAAGGTACTCCAGTCAACATAGGCATTGTCTCTGGATTCTGCAAAGGAATTCAGTACTGCAGCCACGGAATCACTCTTTAGATCAGGGCGGATATTACCCGTCCAGAAGAAGAGCCTGTTAGGAGTTGTGCCTGTCAGAGAAGAGCAGAAGTTGTGATCGCAAATAGTAAAGGCATCCGCCATAGCGTAATAAAAAGGCACGTCTTCTCTTTGGTAATGCCCCATTGTCATGGCTGTTTTATTTGGAATCCACTGGTCGTATTTGCCGCGATTTCTGGCCGCAGATTGGTCTGGCCAGCCGTGCGGGAGGCCTCCCTCCCAGGTGACTTTCGTTTTCTGGATATCGATGTGAAAGGGTGGGTAGGCCTTGCCGTCTTTATCACGCTGAATCCAGACTTTATCCCCCGAAGGTAAAGTTTTGGCTCTGGGGTCATTAAAACCCCTTACGCCTTTCATAGTACCAAATATGTGATCAAAGGACCTGTTTTCCTGCATAAGGAACACAACATGTTCAGCGTCCAAAAACGTGGTTCCCTTCTCCGCATTGATCGCCATAGCTCTCTTGATGGAAAAAGGCAGGACGCTGGACAGCCCCGCCGCTCCGGACAGGATCGCCGCATTTTTTAAAAATTCTCTTCTTGTGGTGGTTTTTGTCGTCATATTGTTCGTTGTGTCTGTTTTGGCAATTTTCATTGCTGATAAATTTATTCTTAAAACCTATAGCCAAGGCGGTATATATTCAGTGTTCGGACCGGAGTGACGGCCGGTTTAAACAAATATAACAGATCAGCTGTCATCAACGAGGTTTAAGATGGTTTTATTTCTCTGGATGCATTCTATTTGAGCAACCACATTTTCCCATTGATAACATCTCCATTGGTATACTGGCGCCTGACGGCCAGCTCCAGATTCTCATCATTATTCGTGTATTCGTCGGTGGGATAATTCCAACGAAGCGCCACCGCAGGTTTTCCATTCACCATATTGGTTACACCGCCGCCGGCCACGTCAAAATCCGGAAAACCGGTGCGGCGCTGCTCATAAAACGGCCACCATCCGCATTGCATAAACATACTGATATATTTTTGGGTAATAATCTGCTCAATTTCCTTACCCGGCTGGAGCAGGAGGGAAGGCTGAGCCAGGTACCGGGCAATGTCCTGCTGCGTATAAGAGATACCGCTAATACTTGTGGTTTCATACATAGAAAAATTCATTGCCGCTTCAATTCCTTTCCTATAATAAGCCCCCGGATCGCCATTGATCCATTTTCTAGCAGCAGCCTCAGCCATTAAAAACTCTACTTCTGAATAGCCCATCAGAAGACTCACCTCATTGATGGAGTCATATGCATACCGCTTATTGATCTGTGAGGCGGTTCCTTTCCCTTTTTTACTTGTATTGTAATCAAGTGTGGCACTCCCCCTAAGTCCCCCATAGGCATCGAAATCGTCGGGCGGCATATTGGAACCGGCTGCATTCGGCGTGGGCCTTCCATAAACAAAGAGCCTCGGATCTTTTAGTTGCTGCAGGATACGCACAAAGCTGCTGTCTAAATAATAGTCGGTCTTCATACTGTTATCGTTGAAATAAGGATACCGGTTTGCTGCTAATGCATAATAAGGCAATGCGCCATTGTCTTCATTGGATTGAAAAATGGGGTATTTCTCCGGAGACTCAATGATCTCTTTAAATCGCTGCGAGATTTGAACCGAGCCAACGGTTGTTTTTTTTGAAAGGCTCATTAATACACGCAGTGTATAGGAGTTGATGAGTTTTTTCCAGTTTGTAATATTGCCACCGTAGATAATATCGCCAGCGATACCACCACCTGCTTCAGAAAGTGAGTCGGCGGCGATTTTCAGCTCTTTCAAAACACCTTCAAAGATTTGTTCCTGTGTGTCATAGACAGGTTTTACCGCACCGGCGTCAAATTTACCGCCCTCGATGGACTGCATCATCTGGGAATAAGGAATATCACCAAAAGCCATTGTCATACCAATCATATAATACGCCCTGAAGAACTTACCCAGATAGATATAATTGGTTTTGCCTGTTCTCCTGGCTTCCTGTTGCATTTTGACGACCTGGGTAATGGCCTCATAGTTAAAGCCGCTGCGAGTCCAGCTATAATATTGAGAAGCAGCCTTCGACTGCGTGTACACCAGGTACCTGCTGGCCAGATCTGCATCTGCTGAGATGTTAGCGAATGCATCAGCCTCAATGGAAGGGAGCAGCGAAGAAGGATCGGCTACCGTAGGCAGATTAGGGTTATTTTGAAAATCACTGAATTTCTTGCAAGATACGCTTGCCATGACCAGGCAGAGCGCACTTATAATCATTAAATATTTCATGTGAAAGTATTTTAGAATAACTGTATTGGACAATAGTGGTTTAGAACTTAACATTGAGGTTGATGCCCATACTCCGGATAGAAGGGGATTGTAAATTATCTGCTTCGGCATCCGGATCGACATTGGGAATCTTTGAGAGCAAGAACAGATTATTGCCGATTAGCGAAAGGGATGCCTGTTTACAAATACCTTTTACCCACTTTTCAGGAAGGGTATAGGTCAGTGCTATTTCTCGGAGTTTTAAGTAAGAACCACTGTAATAGAAATAATTGTTGGACATGCCACCTGAAGTGGATTGCATAAAGCTGATATAGTTTACCGGTGTCGTGTTAGGAGCATACTTTCTGGTATCTTCCAGAATGTTTCCATGGTCATCATAGGTAACACTGCCCTCAGTAATTATCACGCCCGGGCCGACATAGGTATTATTACCGGCAATTGCATCATCACGGTATTTGGTAACGGTACCGGGAGCTGTGCCGCCCCACCACATCTTCTGATTGGTGGAGGAGTAGATCAAACCTCCGAGGCGGCCGTCAAAGGAAAAGCTAAACTGAAAATTCCGGTAGGTGAAACTGTTTTGAAATCCATAGATCCAATCTGGGTCACTGTAACCCAGTGTATAACCATATACACCTCCGGTAAGCGTAGCTCCGGTGTTGGCGGGATATCCGTCGCTGCCGTATATGGCTCTGCCGTCCGGGGTCAGATAATCGCTGATATAGAGCTTATCGGTTCTGGCGCCTTCTTTTAAATAGGTGCCGATATATCCGTCATCGGAAAGCGTCGCCTGCTGCAGCCATTCATGGATATTGCTAAAGTTAAGTGTGGTCTCCCATTTGAAATCTGCATTTTTGAACGGCACACCGCTTACGATAAATTCCCAGCCTTTTTTAAGATAGACATCCGCATTCTGTAAGACGCTGGTGTAGCCACTGGCCTGAGACTGCGGTCCCCGGACATAATTATTGGAGTTGACATTTCTAAAGAAAGTGGCATCTATATTGATCCTGTTTTTAAACAATCCCAATGTCATTCCATATTCCCCTGATTTTGTTGTCTGAGGGATCAAAACCGGGTTGATGACCGAGGTGGGCCAGTAAAGTGAAGGAACGCTATTCCACTTGATGCCATTACTATAGGTCAGGATGTGGGAATACGCATCATTGTTATCAATAATACCTGTATTGACCTGTGCCCAGGAAGCTCTCAGTTTCCAAAACGAGATGAATTCAGGTAGCTGCAAGGCGTCCGACAACACGGCCGAAACACCTACTGATGGATAAAAATAGGCATTGTTTGAAACAGGTAGGGTAGAGGTCTGATCTCTTCTGCCGGTAAATGAAAAATACAGGAATTTCAGGGCTTCAATATCAGCCGTTCCATACAAACTGGCGGTTCTGCGTTCCTGCAGGGAGCTTAAGCCGCTAACGGGATTGATTGAGTTACTCAGTGTGTATAGGTCGGGCACTGTGAGGCCGTCCGTGGCAGCATACAGATATTTGCTGTTTCTATAGGAATTAGAAGCACCTGCTGTCAGGTTGATCTTTAGATAATCACTGAAGGTATGCTTATAGGTCAGTATTAAATCAGAGGTGATATCAAAATAGTTGGTTTTGGCATTTGAATAATTGCCCAGGGATTTATCGCCATATCCTATATAGCTTTTTGGCACCCTGATCTCCGTATTTTCTCCGTATGCATTAAACCCGTTTCTAAATACCAGGGAAAAATCCTTATTGAACTGATAAGTCATGGTCGCCTGTCCAAAAGTATTATCTTTAACGTAGCCATTCAGATATTCATAAGCTTGAAAATAAGGATTGTTATACCAAGATAGATTGTAGTTTCTTTGCTGGATACCTTCCTGATCTTTCGCCCAGTAATTACGTAAATCCCGGATATCTACATCGGGGCCGATCCACAAGATCAGATTGTAGAGTATATTTTGTGGACTATAGCCTACTGTGGGGTAATTTTCCGAGTATTCCCTATTATAGGTCAATTTGCCATCGATATTTAATTTGGATGTCAGTGCGTAATTACCTCCTATTGAAAAAGTGGAATTATTGACAGCAGTATTCGGCACTAATCCCCTTTGATAGTTATGCGCAGCGGATACCCTGAATGACCCCTTGTCACTGCCTACCGACGCAGAAATGCTATTGGTGGATAAAATACCAGGCCGGAAAAAGTTTTTAATATTATTGCTTCCCCTGGATACCCAGGGCAGGGGCTTGTAATGCCCCGTGTAGGTCGAACCATCTGCATACCGAACGGTATAGTTCTGGCTGGGGTCATAAGGGCTGTTATACTGTGGCAATTCTACAAAACCACTTTCTGTAGAGGGGTCTTTCTGGTCTAATTTAGGCCCCCAGATCCAGCCGCCACCTTCCAGTCCGCCGCCACTGCCATCGATATAGGCATATTTACCTTGATCACCACCACCATAGATGGTCTGCACCTTTGGTATTCTGGTATAGCCAGCCTGGAAGAGGGTAGAAGAATTGATCTCTACATTTAGTTTGCCCCGCTTTCCCTTTTTGGTTGTATATAAAATAGCGCCATGGATACCAATAGCCCCGTAAAGGGCGCCGGCGGCTGTTCCTTTTAACACAGTAACACTTTCTATGTCGTCAGCATTAACTTTATAAGGGTCTGCATTGGGATCCGGAATGCCGTCAATGACCACCAGCGGAGATTCTCCTCTCAGGGAAATGCCGGGATTACGAAACAGATCAGTGGTGTTCTTGATATTCAGGCCTGCAACCTTGCCGACAAGGGCCCCCACAGCAGTTGAGGTTTTAACTTTTTCAAGGGCAGCTCCCTTGACCTCCTGAACGGAATAGCCCAGGGCTTTTTGTTCCTTTTTAATACCCAAGGCAGTTGTAACCACGACATCCCCTAACTGGTTTTGTGACGCAGGGTTTAAAAGGATATGTAGGTTTGTCTGACTGTTTACGGGCACTTCTTTAGCTATATAGCCTATATAGCTAAACACCAGCACAGCGTCAGCAGGGCAGTGTATGGTAAAGAAGCCCGTGGTATTGGTGATCGAGCCTCCTGTTTTTCCTTTGACAACAACGGAGGCGCCTTGCAGCACACTGCTATCTGCGGCAGACCTGATCGTGCCTTTAATCTCTATATTTTGTGCCAGGGCCAGGGTGCAAAAAACAAGGGAAAAGACAATTGTAAATATGAACTTTCGCATGGTTCTTTCAATTAGATGAATTAGTTAAGATTTGTATGCCGAATGGATGGTATCGCCTATAGTAAAATCAGACGACTGTCTGGCGAACATGAAGATGTGAACAGTTGAATGGCTAGGTCCTGTAATGTCGAATCATTTATTATATTTTAATGGTTACTTTAATTTTTTATTATCGAATTTCTGTATCGTTACAGATTATGACAGACTTCTTATCATTATTTGAAACCGGTACAACAAACAGGTAACGTCGTAAATTTTGGGAACGGCAAGTTTTGATAACACAGATACGATACCCGATCCGGTTGAAAAGGCGCCTGGATTGCCTGAAATCTCATTATCGTAATTCATACCATAAAGGAGTTCCATTCTGCGTTAATTATGTTTATATTCGGTTTATGAGGATCGTCCGGCGATGACTACAGTCATAACCCAGGCATTACCTTTGAAATAAAAGATACACGCCAATTAGTTCAGTATTTCGCCAGCATATTTAAGGGCCTCCTGCCAGCGCTTTATATTTTCCTAGAGCGATCTCGCAGGAAGTGCCTAATGAATCTCTATGTAAAAACTGTAATCATTATTATACCCTGCATGCGCTGAGGGTCCCGTATATCCTGGCCTGTGCATCTTCGTTTTCGATCGGAACAACGCAGCATCTTTTTGTTGCGCGCTCAGGTATAAAATAATATATTGATTGAATGTTCAATAAAAGTATATCGATTCATCATTGTATAAAAATTTTCTTATTGGATTAACATTGCGTTTGCAAATCTGTTTATCTTTATGAATGTAATTTGTACTTTAATCTTGTAACATAACCTGTTGTATACCCTGTATGTCTTATTTAAATTTAATTATTATATGGGAAGAAAAAGTCTAAGAGAACCGCGGCAAAAAGAGATTATTATTGCTTTTTATGAACTTGCCAAAAAAGAAGGACTGGAGAATGCCTCAATTGCCAAAACCGCCCAGTTAATTAATATTCAGCCAAGTCTGATCATGCATTACTTTAAAACCAAGGAGTATTTACTCTATGGTTTGGTGGAATATATATTAGATAAATATCTTCTGATCTTTGATGTCAAAGGTAAAAATACGATCAGCTCACTGGAAGAGCTGATCAAAGTGATTGAAAGGCTTTTCTCTAACAAATGGAATCTTTTATTTGACGACAGTGTTTCCTACAGTTGTTACGCCTTGACGTTTAGGGATAAGACCATCCAGGGAAGATACAGGATCGTTTTAAAGGCCCTGCGAAGCCGGCTATCCGCTTTAATTTCCCGATGTATCGCGAATGGCGAAATCGAAGTAAAGAATGCCGAAACAACTGCAGACCTTATTTTTGTATTAGTTGATGGTGCTTACTATTATTTAAGCCTGATCAGAGACAAAAAAGAATATGGTGAGAATCTTAAAAGATATAAAGATCACGCCATTAGCTTACTTGATATTTCTGTTTGACCTTTTAACAATCATTATAATCGCATAGACCGCTATGAATGCCCAGACAATATTCACCGCCAGATTGGGATAGTCGTCAAGCAGCCATGCATTTATCAACAGCCCGATGGCCCCTAGTATATTAAGTATATGATATAAGGGGCGCTCTGATCTTAATTTTTTGATGACTAGTAATAAATAGGCTACCAAGTAGAACATAACGCCCAGCCACCCGGATAGTTTGATAAGATTCATGACTCTCTCATTTAAAATTGGCCACCTGACCACGGTAATGGCAGTAAAATACAACAATTAATTTTTACTGTCACTTTATCAGAGCGGATCATTGCCCAGATAGCCGGTTTATTCTGCTCTTTGATAACTGCAGTGCCTTAACGGACGTATTACAAGTCGATGAATTACAATGTTTAAGGCTGTAATTAAATTAAATTTTCAAAGAACTGTCCAAGAAGGCCCGGATCATTATTTCTAATAATATCAGTTCTCATATTGGAGATTCCCGTTAAGGAGCCTACAGTCTGGTAAGTTGATATTCTATGACAGCAAAGATCAAAATCAATTTTCCATTCCTATATAATTACAGGTTATCTAATTGCTATTTCCTATACGGAATCCATAAATCGGTTCTATCGGCCTTATGAAAATCAATTTTTTACTGTGAGCGGGCCATAATCGTCCAGCCTGACCGAAGGCTACCGGAGCTAAATTAACGGAGACTTGGATCCAACCTGTTATGATTTTCGTTAATTTAGTAGGGAATAGGGATAACTTTGCTGTGTAGAAGTTGACAGAAATTATAAAATATAGTGGTATGGCTTCTGAGTTTACAAAAAATAAGCACCTGGTAAGCCGGGCGGGATTTGGAATGAGTTTAACCCAGATTAAAGTCTGTGAAATGCAAAATCACACAGATATCTGGAAAGGATATGTGAAGAAAAGAGCATTTAAACCCATCCGTTTTGATTCCCCGGCGATCAATTTTGATTACGGCAGGATATCAAAATTGAACGCCGAACAGAAAAAGCAGGTACAACGGCGTAACAGGCAACAAAACATAGAACTCAACCTTAATTTCCTGCATGAAATGGTCCATTCCGAAGACCAGTTGAGAGAGAAGATGGCCTTTTTCTGGCATGGGCATTTTGCCACGAGAGTAGCCAATCCTAAATTAAGCCAGCAACTTCTAAATGTGATCAGGGAAAATGCGCTTGGCAATTTTAAAGATCTTCTATTTGCCGTTTCCAAGGCGCCGGCTATGCTTAGCTTCCTCAATAATCAGCAAAATAGGAAAGGGCATCCCAATGAAAATTTTGCCAGAGAGGTAATGGAACTTTTTACAATGGGCAGGGGGCATTATACAGAAACGGATATTCGGGAGGCAGCCAGAGCCTATACAGGTTGGTCCTACGATAGAAACGGAACGTTTATTAAAAGAGATAAGTTTCATGACAATGGAAGTAAGACCTTTTTAGGTAAGACCGGAAATTTTGACGGGAATGATGTGTTGAATATCATTTTAGAGCAAAAGGCGACCGCTCGTTTTATTACAGCCAAGTTATACCGTTTTTTTGTAAATGAGCAAATTGATGAACAGGTCGTTGCCACGTTAAGCCGGCAGTTCTACGATGCAGGGTATGATATTCCCAGGCTGTTGGAAGGCATTTTTATGTCCTCCTGGTTCTATGACAAACAAAATATTGGCACTAAAATAAAATCTCCTATAGAACTTATGGCTGGCATCATGCGCATGCTCCCTATGAAAATGAATGATCCTGAAAACCTGATTGTTTATCAAAGGTTACTGGGACAGATGTTATTATATCCGCCAAATGTTTCGGGCTGGCCATCGGGCAACGCCTGGATCGACAGTTCCACGCTTTTACTCAGGATGCAGATCCCCCAGATATGGAGCGGGCTCCGTCCTCTGGATCTGAGCCCTGGCAGTGATGACGATATAGATATGGGCCTTAAAAGACAGAAAAGCCTCGCCAGGAATTTCAAAAACCCGCATATGTCTATTTTCTGGCCGCAGGTAGAAGCGGCCTTTTCAGGAAGGGACGCGGCCGGGATCCTGCTGTTAAACGACGGCAGTATTAATCGGAACCTGATAAAAAAATACGCAGATGGGGATTTCAGCCGGCGTATTATTGATATCATGAGTACGCCGGAATACCAGCTTTGTTAAAACTATAAATTTTGTGTAATGCTTATTAAAAGACGTGAATTCCTCCAGCTAACCTCTCTGGCCAGCGCCTCATTTATGGTGCCGAAATTCCTGAAAGCCATGAATCTGCCGGGAGCAATGGAAATGAAAGGCAAAGTATTGGTTATTCTTCAGCTCAGTGGCGGTAACGACGGACTGAATACGATTATTCCCACCAGAAATGATATCTATTTCCGGGAAAGGCAGACGATCGCCGTGAATAACGCATTACCTCTTAACGATGACGCGGGTATCAACCCTGCTTTGCGCTTTTTCAAGCAGCTGTATGACAATGGAGAGATGGCGGTATTAAACAATGTTGGCTATCCCAGGCCCGATAAATCCCATTTTCGAAGTATGGACATTTGGCAGAGTGCGAGTAAAAGCAATGAATTTCTGGAAACCGGTTGGATAGGGCGGTACCTGGATGAAGCTTGCTATAACTGTGGTCATCCGACACAGGCATTAGAAATCAACGATATGCTTAGTCTGGCCCTAAAAGGTGAACACAATAAGGCTTTTGCCTTTAAAGATCCCGCCAAAATGTATCGCACCAGTCAGGAGACTTATTTTAAGTCACTATATGACCATCACGACCATCATGATGAAACAGTGGCGTATTTGTATCAGACTTTAGGATCAACTATTGGCAATGCGGGCTATATCTTCGAAAAAAGCAAAGCTAAAAAAACAGACACGATTTATCCGAATTCTGCATTGGGGAAAGATTTTAAGACGATCGCCTCTCTTATCAAATCTGATATTAATACAAGTGTGTATTATGTAGAAATTGGTAGCTTCGACACTCATGTTAATCAAAAGCAAAGGCAGGAAAACCTGTTCAAGACCATGAATAAAGCAGTAGAAGCCTTTGTAACGGACCTTAAACAAAATGGACTTTTTAAGGATGTAATGATCATGACTTTTTCAGAATTTGGAAGGAGAGTTGCTCAAAATGCCAGTGGTGGAACCGATCATGGCACTGCCAATCAGATGTTCTTTATCTCAGGGGGATTGAAGAAAACAGGTATCCTGAATGCCTTACCCGATCTGCAAAAACTTGATCAGGGAGATCTCATATTCATAGAGGATTTTCGCAAGGTTTATGCAACTGTTTTAAAAAACTGGCTTAAAGCAGACGCAACAAAAGTTCTGGGGTGGAAAAACGGTATGTATGATTTTATATAGAATGAAGATGGATGTAAATATTTGAGGGGATAAGAGAAAGCGCATGCCTCCGCCAAAGATCTCTTGACATCACTGACTGTTTTTTGCTTTTCGAGTTCTTTGCCGATAGATTCAGAGATGAAATTCAACGCCAACATTAGCGCCATTCTGTCCAAAAGTTTTAATAAATTGGCTAACCGGGGCGAATGACATACCTTATCTACCGTTCAGCAATAACCGTCAGCTCAAGGCTGTATACTTTCACCGTAAAAGGATGATTCAAGGCCGTTTTTAATTGCCGGAAACGCCATTTCAAAAATACTAGAAACTACTTTTTAATACATAAATCGGCTTAACGGCCCTATTGGCTTCTTATCAAAGATTTTTATGACATTACAAAAATAACGAATTGATTCATTTACGTTTATTTAATAAAAATGCGCCAAACTATGTTAATGAATGTTAAATGAATAACGAATAATTGCCTAATCCCGTTTGAAAATGCCAAATTACTGTCAATGATTTATTAATTTAAATCCTCGTTGAAGTAAAACTGAATAAATTACGATGATTAATCTTATAAAAACGTCCTATGCATTGCCCGGGATTTTGAATTGGAATTTGAGGCAATTAAAAACCGATGGTAGTAACATCTTATTAAATCTAGTTTAATCAAAATTAAAGCGTCGCGAAAGCTATTTTTTTGTGTTGTCAATGCAAACGATTACGCTTTATGCGTAAACTTTTTATTGAATAAATATTACTTCTGTTGAGAAAGATGTGTGTCTGTCATGCTTAAACGTATAAGTTTCTGACAAACATCTTTTTTCGTCTGGGAATTTAAAGCCACATTGAAGAAAAGTAAAACGAAAGCAGCATGGGTATCCAAATTAAGACCGGCTGATTGTCAGTAAAATCCGGTGAATAACATATCAACAACGAACCAGTAATACGCTGGTTTTATCAAGCCTTTTAACGCAAACGTTTGCGTCTGGGCCTGAAAGGCCATTTTATGCCCTATAGTCAAATCAGATTATTACAGTTATCAACTACAAAATTGTTGTCATGCAAAGTAATTATATAAGAAATCATACTGCATTTAATCAAATTGTCACCAGTCACTGTAGCGCATCTGCTGTGATTACAATTGGTGCAGCTAAACAGCTCAAGGGACTGCTGTTACAGCTCACAGATGATGGCTAATGGTCATCATCTGTGAGCTAAGGTATTGATCGCATTCGTTGAAATAATAACGAACACGACTGCAATCATCTATGGCGGTGGCTATTTCAGGCGAATATATTCCTTAACTGAAAAAATAAATCTGTACTCATTGACCGTAAATGCCACGATAGCCTACCAGATAAATGCTACAGCACACCGGTTCTAACAAATTACTATCCTAAAATTTTTTTTATGAAAACTAAATCAAAACAAAAAAATGGTGATACCCGGATCCCTGGAAGGCGGCTGTTTAAGACCGTCCCCATACTGCGTCCTGTGTTATTCACCATCCTTATCGTGGGCATCAGTCATTGTCTGTTAGCCCAGGACCAGACAGGTAATACTGGCGACGGAGATCTGCATGATTACCACGGTCATGTCTATAACACTCAGGGAAAGCCTATGGAAGGGGTTTCACTCAAAGCTAAAAGCGCCGCTTCCGGTACACTCAGTCTGGCAGATGGCTCTTTCGCTATCAAAGCGAATGAGGGTGATACCTTATATGTTTCTTTCATCGGTTATATAGACCAACGACTCGCTTTGGGTAACACAGAGAGTATGGAGATCCAGCTGATTGAAGCGGCGGACAGCAGCCTGAATGACGTTATTGTTATCGGTTACGGCAACAAGAAAAGATCTGATGTAACCTCGGCGATTGCCACGGTTTCGAGTAAGGATATAGAGAACAACCACAATGGCTCTACCGTGAGCGCTATTCTTGCAGGCAAGCTGCCGGGGGTATCCTTCCGGATGTCTGACAGTCGTCCGGGTGCCAGCGCCAATATTTCTATCAGAAACATGGGGGCTGCTTTATACATAATTGATGGCATCCCACAGGATGAAGGCCAGTTCAATAATATTTCCCCCAATGACATTGAGAGTATCTCTGTATTAAAAGATGCGTCGGCTGCCATCTACGGGGTGGAAGCTGCCAACGGGGTTGTACTGGTAACCACCAAACGTGGCAAGCTCGGCAGCCCCAGTCGGATCAACCTGAATGCATACACAGGCTGGCAAAACTGGAGCCGCTTCCCCAAGACTGTCAACAATTACGATTGGCAGAAAGGAAAGGTGGAATCTGATATCAATCAGCACAGAAACCCGATCTCCCAGGAGGAATTGAATAAATACCTCCAGGGAACGGAAGAGGGGTATAAAAGTTTCGACTGGCATGATTTTATTGTGCAGGGCAATGCACCGCTCAATAATATCAACCTGAACTTCACGGGGGGGTCAGATAAGGTGAACTATTATGTATCAGCCAGTAATCTCTTCCAGAACTCTGTACTGGGACGGGAATACAAATTCAACAGGAGCAATATCCAAAGCAATATTGATGCCCAGGTCACCAAGCGCTTAAAGATTGGCGCCTCTATCAATGGACGTGTGGAAGACCGGCAGAATCCGGGGGTTCCTGGCACAGATGATTACTGGGAAGCCCGCTTTGCTATCTTGCGCAATACGCCATGGGAAAGGCCTTTTGCCAATGATAACCCGGATTACCTGAATAATATCGGACATAACAATGAAAACTGGGGTTTGCTTAATACGCATCTGTCTGGTAAATACCGTGATACCTGGCGCGTTTTACAAACCAATCTGACCGCTGAATATAAAACACCTTTGGAAGGATTGGTTTTAAAAGGACTGTTCGGTTATTACTATGCCAACCAGCTGCTCAATAACCATGAGTATACCTACGATGCCTATACATTTGATCCAAAGGACAGTAGTTATAATGTTACCGGTGGCAGCTCTAACCCCTGGAGAGAGCGCAGGCAAAAAATGGTACTCTCCTCCGATATCCAGTTGCAGGCGGACTATGCCCATACCTTTGGGAAACATTCTGTCGGCATTACTTTCGTAACGGAACGTAACAAAAGACAGGAACTGGAGAACTGGGTCCATGCGGTCCCCACGACCAATGTATTACCGCTGATTTATTTCTCTACGATGGACACCTATGATGATGCGGATGTAACCAAGTCTAAGATTGGCTATGTGGGCCGCATCAGCTACAATTATAACAATAAGTATTATCTGGAGGTGGCAGGACGTAGGGACGCTTCCTATATCCTCAGCCCTGACCATAAATGGGGAACCTTCCCCTCTGCATCTGCCGGTTGGCGTATCACGCAGGAGCCGTTCTTTCAAAAGTTAGTCAGCCCGGACATCTTGAATGAACTAAAACTGAGAGGCTCTTATGGATTGACCGGTGATGACCGTGACTTGCCTATAGATGAGTTCTCTTATCTGGAAGCCTACAATTATAATAATGGTAACCCGGCAATATTGGATGGGGTACCGGTGATCAGTTCTCATTATAGAGGGCAACCGGTTACCAATATCAGTTGGATCAAGAGCCACATGCTGGATCTGGGCTTCGATTTTGGTATGTTCCATAATAAACTGACGGGTACTTTTGACTTCTTCAAAAGAGAACGCTCCGATATACCTGCTCAGAAATATGATGTGTTGTTACCCAGCGAACTGGGATACACCCTGCCTGATGAGAATCTGGATGTGAACCGTGATAAAGTACAGGGGATTGAAGGCTCTCTTTCTTATCATGGTCAGGCCGGTAAAGTGTCATTCTCAATTGGGGCGAACCTGTCCTATGCCAGAACCTCCACTGTTTCTACTTATAAGCCCAGATTCTTTAATTCCCTGGATGAATATTACAGCAGTATGGAGGGCAGACCACAGAACCTTACCTGGGCATATATTACGATTGGACAGTTTACCTCTCAAGAACAGATCAATAACTATCCTGTCAATATTGACGGACAGGGGAACAAAACCCTTTTGCCGGGGGACTTTATTTATAAGGACATTGATGGCAATGGTGTCATTAATAAAGATGACACCAGGCCTCTGGGATGGGGCACGGGCAGAGACCCTATCGTTAACGGAGGACTCAATTTGGCAGCCAACTGGAACGGGTTTGATTTTCATATGGACTTTTCGATTGGTGCCGGCTATTCCTTTGTCCGCAATTGGGAAATGCGCTGGCCTTATCAGAATGGAGGTGCTCTACAGGAACTTTTTTATAAGAGTCACTGGCACCATGAGGATATCTATGATGTCAACAGCCCCTGGGTAGCCGGAGATTATCCAGCCATGCGTTTTAATGAAAAGGGCCACAGCAACTACAACAAACTCTCTACATTCTGGTTGACGAATGTCAAATACATTCGCTGCCGGACGCTGGAGCTCGGCTACTCGCTTCCCACGGCTGTCTTGGAACGGATCAAAATCAGCAAGGCTAGATTCTATGTAAATGCGAACAACCTGTTTTCCATTGACAACATGCATGATTATGGCATTGATGCAGAGATTGTGGACGACAACGGTTTAACTTACCCGCAGAGTAAGTTTATTAATGTGGGGATTAATCTGAGCTTTTAATTATTAAATAATAAGTTATGAAGAAGATATATTTGATAGTCATGATGGCCAGTTTACTGGCTTCTGGCTGTAGTAAAGATTTCTTAACCAATGATCCGACCTCTATTCTAAAAACAGATCAGGTTTTTGGGTCTAAAGAGCTGGCTTTTTCAGCATTGGCGGACCTGTATAAGGGCTATGTGGATTTGCAGACGATTACGAACTGGTCGGAGTTTACAAATTATGATGAGGCTTTTCCTTCTGAGGCTGGCAATTACTGGCGCGTTCAGCAAACCGATTACCCTTACGACTGGTGGAGCATATGGAATTATGATTATATCCGCCATATCAATATCTATATTGAACGTTGTCGCGCTTCAAAAGCCTTGGCAGATGAAGACAAGCAGCGTTTCATTGCAGAAGCACGCTTTTTAAGGGCAGCCAATTACTTTGAGCTGGTAAAAAGAATGGGAGGGGTGCCTATTATAACTGAACCTCTGACCTACGACTATAATGGTGATCCGTCTTATTTACAGCACGCCAGAGCCAAGGAGTCAGAAGTATACGATTTTGTATTAGCTGAATTAGACACCGCCCAACAGTATTTGCCCGATGATGCCGGTGTGCAGGACCGAGCCTCTAAGGGTGTGTGTTTAGCCATGCAGTCAAGAGCAGCTTTGTATGCGGCCTCCATCGCCAAATATGGAGCTATGACGCCCAGCGTTTCGTTACCTGGTGGAGAAGTAGGCATTCCTACTGCTGAGGCCAGAAAATACTATGAGATCTCCAGAAAGGCTTCTCTGACACTGGTGAATAGTCATAAGTATAGTCTGTATATGAAAAAACCGGAGGATTTGTCTGATAATTTTGCAGCACTCTTTTATGACAAGTCTAACAATCCAGAGGTCATCTTCGCTCAAAATTTCAAGCTGAAGAGCGGCACCATTGAAGCATGGACCCTGAATAATCAACCCAGAGCTATTGCAGAAGAAGCACAGGGAGGCAGGCTTAACCCTACACTGAATCTGGCGCTTAAATATGAAACGCTGGATAACAAGTACACACCATTTGTACTAAAAAATGGCGCCGATTATGCTTATTATGATCAGGAGACGGATATATTTAAAAATCGTGATGCACGTCTGGCAGGCACTTTTATTTTGCCGGGTAGTCAGTTTAAGGGTAAAGATGTAGATATCTGGGCTGGTTATTATGTCGCAGCAACGGGCAGGATCATTACCTCGAATGTGTTTGGCGGACTGGCTCAGTTACCGGGCAGGAACTATAAGGAAAAGGTGGTAGGTGGATCCGGCCCGATTGATGGGTTAGAGTTTGGTGCACAGACCGGGTTCTATGTACGTAAGTTTATGGACCCTGCAACGGGTTCTGGCCAGATCGGTACGCAGAGTGAAGTTTGGTGGGTAAGATACCGCTACGGAGAAGTGCTGCTTAACCTGGCTGAAGCCGAATTTGAATTGGGGAATAAAGATTCTGCCGCTATTTTCCTGAATATGATCCGCCGTCGTGCCGGGTTTAAAACAGACCTCACGCCCACGCAGATTACCTTTGACAGGATCGTTCATGAAAGACGGGTAGAGCTGGCCTTTGAGGGACATGAATTGTTTGATAACAAGCGCTGGCGTATTGCACATAAAGTCTGGAATGGTCAGAGTATCAGTATTACAGATCTGGACAATGGTATTGGCAAGGCGGCTGCTCCCAATACGATGGCCTACGGCCTATGGTCTTATAAAGTATATGCACCCGGTACCGCTAATGATGGCAAATGGATCTTTAAAGTGGTCAAGCCAAGTGAAGTAACGGCTGCTCATCGTTTTCAGACGGGTAACTACTACTCTAAGATCAATCAGGATATCATTAGCAATAATCCCAAGATCGTTAAAAACCCTAATCAATAGGATTAAAGACCTGGTAATCATCGCGACGCGATGATTACATCATGATCCGTGAAATTGATTGGTTATTCAAGGAATACTAAAAATTACATTATGAAAAAGTATCGTTTTTTATATTATCTATCTTTAATGGGGCTGCTGAGCATTGGTATAAGCAGTTGCCAGAAGGACAATTTTGAGGCACCCAAGACCCGGTTTACCGGCCATCTCGTATACCAGGGGAAACCAATCCAGGTGAAAAATACGGGAGATCAGATATCAGCAGTTTATTTTGAACTCTGGCAATCAGGGTTTGGTAAGAGCGGGGCCATTAACGTTTATCTGAATCAGGATGGCTCCTTTTCTGCTTTGTTATTTAATGGAGATTACCGGCTGGTCATTCCTTCATCACAGGGACCGTTTTTGAGCCTGGAAAATGAACAGACTCATTCTGACACGATCCCTTTAAGCTTACATGGCAGTACAGATATGGATATTGAGGTATTGCCGTACTATATGGTAGACAAGGCTGATTTTAGCATAGGAACTGATTCTGTAGTAACGGCTACAGCCAGTATTAGTAAGATTATCACGGATAACAGAGCCAAAGATATCGAATCTGTTAGCCTATACGTCAATAGAACGGCCTTTGTGGATGAGGATAATAAAATTGCCTTTGGTTCCATAGCGGGCTCAGATATCACCAATCTTTCCAGCATTAAACTGACTGCTAAGATACCTGAGGATATATCCGGAGGCAATATTGGTGTCGCGGATCAGGACTATTTCTACGCCAGGGTAGGCGTAAAGATCTCTGGTGTCGATGACCGGATCTTTTCTGAAATTGTAAAGGTCCAGTTGAAGTAGAGTAGTAGTGTAGTGTTTAATAAAACAGGCTGGTCGGTGCATATTGAATACTTCCGTATAAAATGCTGAATATTCAGATTGTGCCGGCCGGTCGTGTTTTAGTCTGACGCCCATATGCCTATTATGTAACCTGTGATTACAGGTATTATACGGCTGTTAATAGGACGCCTCACGCAATAGAATAATGGAAATTGAATGCGGCAAGCTAGCTGAATCATTGATCATCCGATATAATTATATTTCCAGGTTAAAATCAAAAAAAGCAAGCACCACGATACCCAAACTTTGAGATCTACCCCGCCGTTCTAGCCGTTTTTTTCTTCTGAGGGGTGGGGATATTAATTAACCACATTGCTGCAACTCCAATAATAATCTGAGCTATTAATAATGACATAATTCCTCCTTTTTTATCTAACTGGAGTAGCACAATAAAGCTGCCAAACTGCCACCCGAATGTTGATTTTATATTAAAATATCGGTACAAAAAATAATTGTATTTAAACGCAATACTGAAAACATGGGGCTTTATGAAATATTTTTAAGATGACCGGCAAACGGGCGCACTAAATAATGCTGACGGCCGCCGGTTTTAAACGTGAATGTATTTATTTAACGTAGGCCTTTACCGTGGGCTGAACGGCTGTTATATCTATGGTATTTTAACCTTTTATATAACAAAGTTGCAAGATAAAATATGAATATGGAGTGCTTATTGAGACTTTTATACAGCAGTCTATAATGAAACACAGAAAGATTTGTACACGATTGAGTATCAAAAAAGAAATGGGAGGCAACATGTTTTTTTGGGATATACATGGTTATAAAAACAGGGAAGAGGCTGGGCATTTGCTAGCAGCATCGCTTGACCGATATGCGGATATGAATGGCGTTGTTCTGGCCATTCCAAGAGGAGGGGTGCCGATTGGCTATATAATTGCGACATCACTCAATTTTAAACTAGATCTGGCATTGTCAAAAAAGATAGGCCATCCGCTGCATAAAGAATACGCCATCGGCGCAGTAAGCCTGACAGATAGTTTTGTCGATGATAACACACGGGTTCCGAGCGAGTATTTCGAAAAGGAAATATCAGTTATTCGTACACGTTTACGGGAAATGTACAGAATGTATATGGGAGCCAATCATACACCTGAAGCACTATCGGGGAAAACTGTGATTTTAACAGACGATGGATTGGCTACCGGGCATACCATGTTGAGTACTTTACAGATGGTAAAGACACATCACCCTAACGAGATTATAGTGGCCGTCCCTGTCGCTAGTCAGTCAAGCATCGACCTTTTGTCTGAGCAGGTAGATGTGGTAATCTGCCCGCTTGTGCCAGATATATTCAAAGGTGTAGGTGAGTTCTATGAAGACTTTAGACAATTGAGTGATGAAGAGGTTGTGAAATACATACAACTATACAATAAAACTATTAATATTTGAATGATGTTAATGAAACGAATTAAAAAAAACGAGGCTGAAACCGTACCAAACGGTTACTATATTAAGCAGGTGAAAAATGCTTGTCATGAACTAAAGCATGATAAAGATCTTGATCCGCTGATAAAAAGAATTGGGGATGCACGTATTGTCATGCTGGGTGAGGCTTCTCATGGCACCCATGAGTTTTATACCTGGCGAGCCCGGATCAGTCGACGGCTTATTGATGAGCAGGGGTTTAATTTTATTGCTGTGGAAGGTGATTGGCCGGATTGTTACGCACTTAACCGATATGTTAAGCAGTATGGCGCTGAGATGACTGCGGTTGATGTTCTGAAGCAGTTCAACCGCTGGCCAACGTGGATGTGGGCGAACTGGGAAATAGTGGCGTTTGCGGATTGGTTAAAGAAATATAATCAGCCAATTTCCACACAAAGAAAAATAGGTTTCTACGGGCTTGATGTATATAGTCTGTGGGAATCTATGGAAGTAATAATGCAGTATCTCAAGAAAAACGATCCGGATGCGTTAGCAGTCGCACGAGAGGCCTTTAACTGTTTTGAACCGTATAAAAAAGACGAAGGGCGTTATGCAAGGGCCAGTCGTTTTGTTTCGGAAAGCTGCGAACCGAAAATGTTACGGCTCTTAGCTACAATACACGAAAAAATGCCCCGGTATGATGGCGATATTGAACAAGCGTTTAATATGGAGCAGAATGCATTAGTAGCTGTCAATGCAGAAAAATACTATCGGACGATGTTAAAGGGGGATGCCCATTCGTGGAATGTCAGAGATAGTCATATGCAAGATACCTTGGAGCGTTTACTGTTATTTCACGGGCCCAGGTCCAAAGCCATCGTGTGGGCACATAATACACATATCGGAGATGCGGGTGCCACTGAAATGGCAGACGAAGGAATGTACAATATAGGTGAGTTATCCCGTAGAAAATACAACGATACTGTGCTAATCGGCTTCGGGACTTATAAAGGTGGTGTTATCGCAGGTGAATACTGGGGAGATGATATGAAGAAAATGACGGTGCCTGAAGCCAAGCAAGATAGCTGGGAACATGTTCTGCACCAAGGAGCCAGTCACAGTTGCCTGCTAATGATGAATCAACTTAAAGAAAGTGCACTAGAGGTCCCTATTGGCCATAGAGCCATCGGTGTTGTATATCGCCCTGAATATGAAAGAGCGGCAAACTATGTAAAAAGCATTATTCCGTTCCGTTATGACGCATTCATCTTTATAGATGAGACAACTGCCTTACATCCTTTACATATCCAGCCTGATAACCTGGAAATTCCTGAAACATATCCGTTTGGTATATAGATATTGTGAGAAAATAGTCTGTTACAGAAAGAACAGTTGGCGGCAATTTCATCTCACAGCTATCCAAAAATAAGCTCCGGTGATTTTTCACCGGAGCCTGAGTCTTTTAGCTTCCTTCGTCAGTATTACCTGCTTTAGGTTCAACGGGTATTTTCTCTGTGAATCAGGTCCATCCTAACACGTCCTGACACACCCCGGTAAAAAGCTCTATTACCCCTGATGAAATTTAATGCCAAATAAATTATAGGAAAAAGCTCTTTTGGGGAGAGCTATTTTTGGGCGAGGGTTATAGATTGAAATTCTCTTCAATGTTTTTCAAATTTGATAAATCATTGATCTCTAATTAATACGAAAAGGCATTTAGTAGATTTTATTTATCCTATCAATTAGAAGATTCAACAGGCCCATTACTGCCTTCCCGGCGTCTTCCAAACCAGAAGATTCTAAATTTTCCCCCTGATTTGGGAATGGCGTTACATATTTGAGTAAATTTTCTACAATCGGAAAACGGCTATCTGATAAATTGATATGTCGTGCATGGAGAAATAACTGCGCATTTCTGAAATAGCTCCATTGTTTCGGCATACATGAATGATGACTCATGATAGATCTCTTTGATCAGAGGCAGGAAACACCTACAAAATTGCAGCAGCAATATCTCAGATCTTACCCTTATGGTACATTAACCAGATAAGGAAGCTATATCAGTCCGCCGGCGTACTGTCAGTTAGAATATCGCTTATAGTTTTATAAAGCTGTTTCAGATCAAAAGGTTTGGGTATAAAGCCACAGAACCCTAAACTATGGTATAATTTTTCACATTGCGGATTACTGCTAAAGGCGATGACCGGTAATCTGGGGTGGTTTGAAAAAACCTTATTAAAGATATCCATACAGGCTTCCGTTTTCCGATGAAATTCCATAATAAGGAGATGAGGCTGAAGCTGCTTAATAGTCGATAGCAGATTTGTCGCATCATTCAAGGTGAATATCATATAATTTACGCTTTCCAACGCAATTTGGAGGACTTCGCGAACATCTTTATTTCTTTCTTGAATCAAAATCTTTTTCATAGGAATCATGTGCGCTGAGCAAGGCAAAATTGCCTTCATAGGTGAATAAATTCATTTATTTGTTATATGAAGGTAGTTGTATATTGATGCAGAGAAAAGGTAAAATAAAAAATTAACATTATAGCGGAACAGGCCTTTAATCCAACTTGCCATGAAATCTCTATCGCCGGGCGACTTGACCAGTATACCAACGCTATATTTTACTTTTTCGGCGGACAAATTTGTATTGCTTATAGTTAGAAATACCGGAAGGCTTGTAGATAATATCTTCTTTTCTATTCAGGGCATTGGTAATACTTGAAGATATAAGTGTTATACCGTATTCATCTTTGATATAGGTCTGGATCTCATTTACATGTCTGAATTGACTCAGGAAGCCGTCTTCCATAGCTTGTCTGACTAAATAGGAAGGCCCGTGAAAAGTCTTACGTTTCCGATTAATTTGATTGAGCTCTGTTTTTCTAATGCCCCTTTTCTCAACCTGGTCCTCAATTCGGCCAGCTATCTGTTCCTTGGAAATTTTTGTAACATCTGTTGTCAACAGATCTTCTGCGCTTATGCCCATAATCGCACAAATGGGATCTAACATTTCCTGGCTGTATTGCCCTGCGTTTTCGATTCTAGAAAGTGTAGCAGCACTCACCCCTGTAACGATGGCAAAATTAACCAAAGAGAAAGCATTCCCTTCTCTAAACTGCTTTACTTTTTTACCAATTTTGACTAAATCTTTCACCTTATTTGCCATATGACAAATAAACCTAATAATCAAATTTCAAATTTTTCATTTGCCGTCAGGATGGGCATTTGAGAAGATTTTCAACCATTCAGTGCCGGAGGACGTGCCTAAATTGTGAATGACTATCGACATGATTAATGATGAGAGCCGATTAGTATTGGATTTTGGAAAGTTTGGTTTTTAGCTATACAGTTCTTATAGATTTTCTGATTAAGAGTGGCTCTTCAGGTTTCCAGAAATTGAATTTAGAGTCTAGCTCCGGGTAGGGCCCTCAACTGGTCGATCTCAATAACAGCGGCAGAGGATTTAAGAGTATACTGGATATATTATTTTGTGGTTCCTGATATTGCTGGTATTTTTATATGGAAAAAGTATCGAAATGTATAGTCATTGATTCTTGTACTTTTGATCGTAAGTAAATCCCGGCTAATCAATGAGGCTTGTATATTTCATAACATGGATTTTATAACTGGCCGGAAATGGCCTACATTATACAATTTCATTCAGATCTGTAACTAGTTATGGGTATTATAAAAATTTAAAACTAAAAACCAATCCAATGAAAAGGAGTTATACTATTGTTAGCCTTATCATGCTCACATTTTTTGTGATCTCCTTTCTGACTAACATTATTGGTGCTTTAAATCCTGATTTTATTCAGGATTTTGATTTGAGTCTGACCTTAGCAGCACTGCTTCCCTTTGCTTTTTTTATTGCTTACGGCTTGGTTTCTATTCCGACGGGAATACTACTGGAAAAGTACCGGGAAAAGAAAATTATGATATTTGGGTTCGTGACTGCTTTTGCCGGCTCTCTGATACTGGCCATATGGCCAAACTATCTAACGGCTATCATATCGCTGTTTATTATCGGCAGTGGAATGGCTATGCTTCAGGTGGTCATTAATCCGCTGCTTCGGACAGCAGGAGGGGAGAAAAACTATGCTTTTACTTCTGTCCTGGCCCAACTGATTTTCGGGGCTGCCTCTTTTTTAAGCCCAAGGGCTTTTACCTATGTAGTCCAGCGTCTTTCCAGTGATGCGGATTCAAAATACACCGGTCTTGTACCATCGGGCATGCCCTGGATTGCTTTATATTGGATATTTGCATTGATTTCCCTGGCCATGATCATTATCATTGCTCTGATGAAGTTTCCAAAGGTGGAGTTGAACGAGGATGAGAAAGCAGGCTCTTTAAAAGTGCATCTGGCGCTCCTTCGAAAACCTGTTGTAATCTTGTATTTTTTGGGAATCTTCTTTTATGTAGGAACTGAGCAGGGGCTGAATAATAATATTTCTTTACTGCTTCAGACCTTACATGGGGTCGATCCGGCTACTGCCGCTGATACGCTGGGTAACTTCTGGGGATATATGACGGTTGGCAATATCCTGGGACTGTTGCTGCTCAAAATAATGGATAGCCGGCTATTACTGCGTATATTTACAATTCTGGCGATGATAAGCCTGGCAGTGGGATTATTTGGATCAGGCGGTACTGTTTTATATGCGTTCCCCATGGTGGGATTCTTTATTTCTGTTATGTATCCGATTATTTTCTCTCTTGCTTTAAATTCCATGAGTGAACACCATGGCTCTTTTGCGGGCATTCTGGTAACGGCAATTATCGGCGGTGCTGTCATCCCACTCATCATGGGTGCAATAAGTGACCAGTTTGGACTCACTGGTGGCATGATTGTACTATTTTTGACAATGGGTTACATTCTAAGTATCGGCTTCTGGGCTAAACCTTTGATTAATAATGCGACGATCGGCAGTAAAAAAAAGAATAACGATGGATGATAGCATAACTGATGGAGAACAACTTCAGTCCAGACCGGACGGCACACCTTCTGCTTTAAAAGGAGGCGGTGTGATAGGTATTGACTTCGGCGCCACGCAGCTCCGGGCAGCTATTGTCACAGAACACGGTGTTGGGACTATTGAAAAAAGAGCAACGCCTAATCGGGGAAATGCAGATGATGTATGGCGATCCCTCGCTGAGTTAATTCAGTCCGTCATTGACCAAAATGAGGGGCGTATGCCGGCGGCGATATGTGTCGGGGTGCCCAGTGTTGTCGATACCCTCAATGGTATTGTTTATGATGTACAACACATACCTGCCTGTAAAGAGCTGCCGCTTGGCAGACTTATCTCTGAGAAATTTGGCGTTCTGGCATTGGTTAATAATGATGCTAACGCCTTTGCTTTAGGTGAATATTATTTTGGAGAGGGTAGAAATAAACCCATACACCCATCTCAATATTCAGAAAAACATGATATTACGCTATCTAATACCCCTTTTCTTTCGTCTTCCGTGTCCGATGAGGCTTTCTCATTAGTAGGGTTAACCTTGGGTACAGGATTGGGCGCGGGGCTGATCTTGAACGGGAAGTTATACTGCGGCCCTAATTGTGGAGCAGGAGAAATCGGCTGCCTGCCATATCTGGATGCGAATCTCGAACGCTATGTAAGTGGCGCTTTCTTTAATAAAAACGGGTTAGATGGTAAAGCGCATTATAAAAAAGCCCTGGAAGGCGATCCATCGGCACTGGACTTATATAAAGAGTTCGGTTTTCACCTGGGACAGGCCATTAAAATTACGATGTACAGTTATGATCCCGATATGATTGTACTAGGAGGAACGGTCAGTCAGGCATTTGACCTGTTTAAACAACAAATGTTCGAAGCCATGCAGGATTTTGATTTTCCGGGTATATTACAAAAAATACAGGTTTACCCTTCCCGGATACAAAATGGTGCTATTCTGGGAGCCGCGTCCCTTTATTTTGACCATGTCAGACACGCATAAATATAATGATCTGGTATCATGCATTCCATATTGGACGACAATTTGGGGACACTGTTCGCCACTGTCAACTACATTCACCTTCAACATTTACAGAAGTTCCCTTTTCGGGAGAGGATTGTATGTCCACAGTACCGCCAAGATAAGCCGCACGAGCCCTGATATTGGCCAGCCCTGCGTTATTGCCGCCTTCGGCAGCCGCTATATCGAACCCCTTGCCGTCGTCCTCCACCGTAAGACTGAACCGGTCACCAGTACGGACAATCTGAACCAGCGCACTTTTTGCCTGTGCATGTTTTATAATATTGTTCAATAGTTCCTGTATGATGCGGTACAGAATAATCTCTGTGCTTTGCTCCATGCGCTGCTCCATACCATAGGTCTGTAATTGCACCTTTATCTTGCCGCTGAAATTAAGATTACTGCAGTAATTTTCCAGCGCCTCTTTCAGCCCATATTTGATGAGCGCTTCAGGCATCATATTATGTGAAACTCTTCGTAGTTCACCAATGGACTGATCTAATTGGGTAATGATGTTGTTGATCGACTGAGCACTTTCTTCTGGTAAAAACACATTTCCTTTCATACCTGATAACGATAATTTTATGACTGACAATAAACCTCCAACACCGTCGTGCAGGTCACGTGCCAGACGACTTCGTTCCTGTTCTTGCCCTTTAAGAACTGATTGCATAGCTACAATTTGTTGTGCTTTCTGTAACTCGGCAACCTCTTGTTTTTGCAATACCTCAGACTGTTTAAGCAGCTGATTCTTTCTTTTGAAATTAATGTAAATCAATCCGGCAAAAAACAGCAGTATACCACAACCGACCACAAGGAAAATATTGATGGCTTTCTTTCTGTGGAGCTCCAACCGCTGAACTTGTGCTGATTTTTGCAGTACTATTATGCTGTCTGTCTTTTGCCTGTTCTGATATTTGTTTTCTATTTCATTGATTTTTCTTTGCATCTCAGACTGATTCAGACGATCATTGAGTTCTAAATATTGCTGATAGTATTGTACTGCATCGTGGTCATGGTGCAGTTTCGCTTCCACTAATGCAAGATTTTTAAGTATTTCAGCTTTCTGCCTGATATTGTTAAGCTCTTTTACAAGGCGAAATGCATTTAACAATGCATCGGCGCTTTTCTGGTAGTCTTTCATGTCACGCAGTACATATCCCATCATTTTATTGGCCGTCATGATATCAAATTTGCTTCCTTTTTGTTTGGCGAACTTCAGCGATTTTTGGAAGCTGTCAGCCGCTTGGGGCAACAAGGAAGACCTTTGATAATACCGACCCCATTCGCTATAGAGGCTGTAATAAAATGCAGGTGCATTCAGCTGTTTGGCGATATGGCTGGCCTGCGTCAGATGCGTCCGGGCTTGCTCCATTTTTCTGAGACTTGTATAATCACTGGCGACATACAGTTCCAGCATGCCTGTCAGCAAGTAATTCTCTGATTGCTTTTTATGGGACTCCAGTGCCTTTAAATCGTATGTTAACGCCTTATCCGTCTGATCCATATCATTATAGATATTGCCAATGTCTGCATATAGATTACCGATTACTTGCCATTTGTTGTCGGCGGCGCTGTTTTTCATAATCGCAATTCCCTCCGTAAAATACTGCATAGCGGTCTCATAGTTGTTGCGCATGACTTCAATATTACCCATGCTTGCTTTATTAGAGGCACTTGATTCCCTAGCCATTTCTGAGGGGTCAGTGGCGTACAGGCTATCAGCAAGGTGATAATAGTACATAGCGCTGTCATACTCACTTCTTTCATAACAGGTATTCCCAAGACCACTCAGTGCCTCTCCCTGATAATAGTCATTTCTATTATTTCGGGCCAGCTGGAAAACCTGCCAAAAATACTTTGAGGCTTCTGGTTTGTTGGACAGATACAGATTGTTGCCTAAATCCAACAGAATTTTCAGGCGACTGCTGTCCGGCAGATCCCTTTTGTCCAACTCATTTTTCAGGCTATCTATATATCGATTTTGCGCGGTGCCCCTCCCTGAAATGCTACAGACCAATATTGCAACGAGAAACGATGTAAAAAGGATATTGCGCATGTATGACGGTTTGATTGCTGTTCCGGTTCGTATTTAGTTACATAAATTTCCTCAAAAAATATGATCCGGCCAAGCAATTCGATAAAATCCCCCCTTCAGGGGAGGGCGGGAAAAGCCTGTTTTTAGAGGATTGTCTCAAATGTGTATTTAATGGAATTTTGTCAGAGCATTCACCGGCATTCTGTGTCAATACCCCATCAAAACGATTTATAATGAAAAAGAGGATCAAGGCATTGCTTTTTACAGTTTTTCTTTGTCCAGTTATGGTTTCCGCAGTAGCGCAGATCAATATTGAAAAACTCCGGGATGCACCGGGTAAACTTACCAGAAATCGCAATACGCTTGCATTTATTCAAAGTTTTAAAGCTTTGTCAATGGGAAAAGCTGCATCCCTGGCATACATATCTGATAAAATAATGGATATTATTTGCCAGCAGCCACCTCTAAACCCACCTACAGGATTCAATGCTGACGTACATGCGGTAGGGCTGGACACGAAACTAAAGGAAAAGGAGCCTCGTTTTCAGGTAGATTGTATGTTAAGGTATCTTACGAAAGATTCCCGTTATACGGGTATCAAAGAATCGATGGACGGGGCGGATCTTTATCTGATCATGAATGACTATGACATTTTTGATCAGATGGGCAATTATTGGCAGGATTGTTACAAATTAAAATTTCAGCTGTTCTTTGAGTCTCCTGTCTATTCTGATTCGAGCAGTGATTATATTGAATTCCAGTACAAAGGCGATCCGGTCCGTATCGTCCTTGGCAATAATAAGCCCTTACTCATTGCCCTTACCAGAAAAGAATACATACAGTTTTTAATTAAATATGAACAGGAATCCATTAAAAGCGATAGTGATGCGGTAAAAACCAGTCTCGAAGGCGAGCAGACCATCAGAAAGCTCATGAAGACAGAAACGGGAAGCGACAGGGATTATGCAGCGTCTTCTTTAAAAAGTATGGATGAAGGCATAGAACAGTTTCGGAAAAATATGGCGCAAAGCAAAGCAGAGGTAGAAAGATGCAAGGCTCTATTACAATCTATGTCGCCTGAGGAAACCCGTGCGCCGGCGCGCGTAGATTACAATAAAAACACTTCGACGAGGCTGGCGAGTCTGACATCCTTACTGCCGGCAGGAGAAACTGAAGGTACACTTCTTGTCAAAATCAATCCTGACTATTATGACCGCTCGCCCGGCGCACCAACAGCGCAAATGTTGGTAATGTATTATGCAATACCTGGATTGGATTATACAAAAAGCCCGGATTATTTAGGTCAGGCGATGCTCGATATTTTCCATCACATTGATTATCAATTATTAAAGGCCGCCATGCAGTGATTGTCGATATCTAAGCAATTGGCCGATGATCAATATAATCAGTCGGGAACAATTGACCTAATAAAAAATTGGTTACCTCGCAGAAAAAAATTGGTTACATAATTGACGAAAATCTGGTTAGTAAATTTATCAAAATCTGGCTACCGTTTCTAAAAGTAAAGAATTGGTTACCTCGCAGAAAAAAAATGGTTACATAATTGATGAAAATCTGGTTAGTAAATTTATCAAAATCTGGCTACCATTTCTAAAAGTAAAGAATTGGTTACCTCGCAGAAAAAAAAATGGTTACATAATTGATGAAAATCTGGTTAGTAAATTTATCAAAATATGGCTACCGTTTCTAAAAGTAAAAAATTGGTTACCTCGCAGAAAAAAAATGGTTACATAATTGATGAAATCTGGTTAGTAAATTTATCAAAATCTGGCTACCGTTTCTAGAAGTAAAAAATTGGTTACCTCGCAGAAAAAAAATGGTTACATAATTGATGAAAATCTGGTTAGTAAATTTATCAAAATCTGGCTACCGTTTCTAAAAGTAAAGAATTGGTTACCTCGCAGAAAAAAATTGGTTACATAATTGATGAAAATCTGGTTAGTAAATTCATAAAGAACTGTCCAGTCTTTTTACAGTTTTACCGATTGTATTTCTATATCGGCATCAATTTGCTTCATAAATAGAGCAAAAGATGGTATTTTTGACTGAATAGATGGCGATAACGGCTATCACAGATACAATGAGCCCAATAGGAATTGGGCTGCCTTTTATCAAAATGCAAAAAATACCTCATGACTATGATAACACAGTTGCGGATTTTAACGATGGCAACGTTTTGTCTGCTGGGTGTGTATGGCTCCTGTCAACCAGCGTCCAACTCTAATCAAGATAATATTAATCCCAGCAATCAGATCATACTTATGGATGGCTGGAATATGCAGTCCGCTTTGAAGGTCAAGGCAGATGGAGCAACACTCACAAACCCCACCTATCAGCCTGCTGGCTGGTTTAAAATATCAATACCCTCTACTATTATTGGTGGACTAATGGCTAGTGACTATTATGACTTTGATCCATTTATGGGACAGAATTTCAAAAAACTGGATGATCCGGCTATGGACAAGCCTTGGTGGTTTCGAAAGGCCTTTACAATAGATGCTGGCTATAAGGGAAAAAACATTGTATTAAAGTTACAGGGCATTAATTATAAGGCGAATGTTTGGTTGAACGGCCATAAAGTAGCGGATTCCAGCGAAATTAAAGGCCCGATGCGAATCATAGACCTGGATATAACGAGCTATGCAAAAATGGGGGATAACGTTCTTGCCCTGGAGATTCAGCGACCCTTCAGGCCGAATAGAAAGGATGGCGATCTGGCTATCGATTATGCAGACTGGATTCATTATCCACCGGACTATAATGCCGGTATTATCAATGAAGTGGTTATTCACTGGTACAATAAGGTAGGCGTTCAGTATCCACATGTCGTTACGCATTTTGATTTGCCTTCTCTGGATATAGCCCACCTGACGGTCCATGGTCTGGTGACCAATTATACCGATAAGGCGCAACAGATCGAAGTGCAGGCTAAGATCAATAAGGATATAACCCTCAAAAAAAAGGTGTCACTTGGACCCGGTCAGAAAAAAGACATCAGCTTTACGCCTGATAGCTATGCTGCTTTGAATATTACCCATCCGAAGATCTGGTGGCCCTGGCAGTACGGAAAACCTTTACTCAATGATATTGAATTATCCGTTTATCAAAACAATGAAATCTGCAGTTCGGTCCGTGACGAATTTGGCATACGGGAGGTAACTTCTGAGCTGATCGATAATCATTCCAGGATGTTTAGGATCAATGGCAAAAAGATCATGCTGAGAGGTGCGGCCTGGTCGCCTGATATTTTCCAACGCCGTTCTACTGAAAGGCAAGAACAGGAAATTAAGCTATACAAGGATATGCATCTGAATATCATCCGTTCGGAGGGCAAGTTTGAAGATGAGAAGTTCTATGATCTGTGTGATAAGTATGGGATGCTGGTGATGACAGGGTGGATGTGCTGTGGTGCCTGGCAGTATCCGGAAAACTGGACTACGGCTGAAAGGAAGGTGGCAATGGCCTCAGACAGTTCCATGATGTATTGGCTCAGAAATAAAGCCTGTATCATGGTATGGCTAAACGGCAGTGATATGCCGCCCCGGATCCAATCCGTAGAAAGAGACTACTTAAACATTGAAAAAGGGTTGCACTGGCCTAACCCGATCCTGGCCACAGCCAATGAACAAAAGTCCAAAGTCTCTGGCTATAGCGGCGTCAAGATGGCCGGTCCCTATGAGTGGGTATCCCCGATCTATTGGGAAGCTGATAAATCCAGACAATATGGAGGCGCATGGAGCTTTGCGACTGAAATTTCTCCCGGTCCTTCTATTCCTCCCTATGAAAGCCTTACGCGGTTCCTGCCAAAAGACGGGCTCTGGTATGATTCCGAGGATTGGAACTATCACTGCGGGACCATGAAGTTTGGCGATACAAAAGTGTTTAATCAGGCCTTGTTTGCGCGTTATGGCAAGGTAACCGATATGAAGGACTATGCAAAGAAGGCGCAGGCACAGAACTATGAAGCGCATCGGGCAATGATGGAGGCTTACGGCTTACATAAGTATCACACCGCTACCGGTGTGATACAGTGGATGGGCGCCAACCCCTGGCCGGGTCTGATCTGGCATACTTTTGATTACTATCTGAATCCAGGTGGCACCTATTTTGGCATTAAAAAAGCAATGGAGCCCTTACATATTCAGTATTCCTATGCTACCCACGGCATCGCATTGGTGAATTCCAGGCTTAAGGCGGAAAAAGGGCTAACGGCCTCCGCGAAGGTCTATAACCTGGAAGGTAAAACAGTCTTTTCCAAAGAGACGCCGACAGAAGTAGGGGCAGACGCTATCCAACATCTCTTCAGCCTGCCGCAGACAATGACAGATCTCTCAAATACCTATTTTCTTCGCTTACAGTTAAAAAATAAGGCGGGAGAGGTCGTTAGCATTAACTGGTATTGGCTCTCCAGAAAGAAAGACGTCCTGAACTGGGCGAAGTCGAACTGGTGGATGACACCACAGTCTGCTTACGCCGATTACACGGATTTGCAAGCTTTAGGTAAAACGACACTTGATATTGGCAAGACCAGCCAGCTGATTAATAGCGCCGCGGGAGACTCTATACGGCATACGTTGAAGTTAACCAATACCGGCAGCACGGTGGCCTTTCAGGTGCGGGTGCGTGCAGCTCAGCAAACAGCCTCCGGTAGTGCAGGTGCAGATATATTGCCGGCCATTTATAGTGACAACTACCTACAGCTGGCGCCGGGCGAATCAAGAGTTGTTACTTGTACCTATGCGGTGAAGGATCTCCCGGGGGCCAAAAAGGAGGGAAGTGAAGCTCAGGCGCTGATGGAGGTGACAGGCTGGAATTTATAATGACCCACCGGCCTGAATCAAACCAGCCAATCCATTGTTTGGACAGGCGTGGCGTATGAACGGATGCACTGTTTTTAGGGAATTCATTGCTGCTTCATTCAACAAGTTGCCAGATTATTTCCCACTCAGAAATGAATGGGAAATAATCTGGCAAACGTTTTGAGCAAACAAACCTCATCCGGCAAACTCGTTGACTGTAAAGGGCTAACTCAACAGCAACAGCTGTCTAATTTTCAGGCAATTACTTCTCTATTGAATTTTTGACTTCCAGGATTATGGCTTCATCGACTGAGAAAGCTTGTGCAATTTGCGTGATACTAAGGCCACCTGTTTCCAAAATGTTTTTTATACTGAGCCGCTGCATTTTTTCTGCCTTGTTGATCTGTTGTTCAAACTTACGCTGTGTAACGTCGACCCCTTTTTCAAAGCCGTCGTCAAAGCCATCATTGTAGCCGCCTTGCCGAATGCCATTTTCGTCCCATAGTTTACGAAGACTCAGTTCATATTCTCGTTTCTGATCATCTGACATATTCCTAATTTCTGCAATTTTCAATACTTTCTTGAAAGGGGCTTTTTGCAAAAAATCTGGTAACGTCGTTAAGTTATGCAGATTTTTAATCATAAAAAGCCACTTTTCAAGGCTGGACATGTTTTTGTCCGCTTTATCAAAAACGCCCTTGGACAATTTAGGGAGTTCCAGGTATATGTAGGTCACTTTATCGGAAAAAACAGCTCCGTCTTTTATATCACACAGCTGTACGACATTTTTATAATCATTGGGCTTAGAACCTTCTATTTCAAAATCCAGCAAACCAATAAAATAGACAGGTTTTTGTCGATAATCGCTCTTATTTCCTTCAATAAGGCCTTTCCGTGCTGTATTATAGATACGCGAACTAGTAAAAAAGACAGAACGATCTTTGAAAAAAGGTTGTTTTACACGCTGAATTTCAATGATAAATTCATTATTATCCTGTCCTTCGCAGAGAATATCCAATATCCCGTTTTTGTAATAGGTCGTTGTGCCAAGAATTTCCTTGTCCATCAATTGAATGTGGCTGATGGTCTTTTCACCCTCAAATAAATCATTCAAAAACTGGATCAATAAATCAATATTGTTTGCATCTCCCAAAAACGCTTTAAACCCATAATCGGTCATTAAATTCAGGTATTTGAATTTGTCTACGTCCAGTACTAGATCAGAACTTTCTTTTTCATTTGGCTTTGAAGTCATCATATTGCATTTTTTTGTTGTTATTGATGGCTGAGTCGTGATTGAACACCTTAACCAGCCAAATTCTTTCTTTGTTAACGGCTGCAAGATAGATCGAAAAGACGGCCTGTTCCTACTATTTAGAGGTATATCTTAGGCAAGATATGCACATCTATAACCCAGTCATATCAATAGTTACAGACGAAGTGAGAGTAATATGTCTATAATAGACAGGTTATCCACATTAATCTTTTAATGACGTTTGTAATCAAGCGGCAATGAGGAGCAACCATATTGTTTCGCGCGGTACCACCGGAAGTGGTTACAGAGCGGTCCGACCCCAACGCAAATCAGGATCATCCCCGGAAAGCAGTAAGCAGCGCTGGTAGAAAAACCGGTTAGAAAGCCTCGTTCAACCCCAAAAAGAAGCCTTTTTTGCCGAACTTACCAAAGGCATAATCAAGGCAAAGATTGGTTCTGGTCGCTTTATTAAACAAGATTCTCAGCCCTGCACCACCACCGGGTTGCCAGGAGTGAAACAGTGGCTGATGTACAGATTCGTCGTTAACGCTTTCAAGATTGAAGAAGGTAACCCCGCTTAAGAGTTGATTACGGGTAATGGGAAAACGGTATTCTGTCTCATAATAAAAAAATTGGGTTCCTTTGAAAAAACTGATGGTATAGCCTCTGCCACTTCTGAAATTGATGTCTCTGCCCGTGCCGGGTAATTCCAGGTAGGGGAGTCGTCCACCCAACACAAAGGAGCTCCAGGTCCAGAAGGCTAATATGTGTTCCGGGTGTTTTTGAGACAGGCTGACATACTTACGCAGGTCCAGATTCAGTTGCGTGGCATTCTTGGTGCTGCCGATCCAGGTTTGATTCAGCCGGATACCTGCATTTGCATATATGCCTTTAAACGCTCTGTTCTGATTGTCCCTGGTCGTATATTGTACATCAAACAGAAAGCCGTTGGAATTATACCTGTCTTGCCTGAACCCATATCTGGCATTATACTGACCATAGGGCGTCGTCTCAATATCGCCGCCCTTCATTGTTGTTCCTCGGCGGATATCGAATTCCAGTCCCGCTCCACCATATAAATGAGGCGCCAGCTCTTTATAGATTTTCTCTTTGAATTGATAGTATTGAGAATTGAAGACATAGCCCTTGCGTGTGCCGTCCGGACCAGGCCTACTGCCTAGCCCAAAATCCGGTGTAACGGATTTAGAAGCAATCAATGCTCCCTGCAGGTTATACTTATTACCGTTGGTAAATATATTGTGTGTAAGGTAAAAATACAGAATATTTTTGGTAGTAATCGACGCAGATGTGGCCGCTACGGATAAATAAGTTTTAGGATCTTTACCCAGGACCTTACCTGCAACCGCCTTAATGCCGATCTGAAACCCGATCGTAGGGTTGGCAGAGATGTTCGGCACAACGGTAATGGCTGATGGCGCCTTGGCGGAGTCTTTTTGTTTATGAAAAAGTTGCCGGTATAGATCCCATATATCCATTTGTATACTGTCTGGTATTGGCTGAATAGCTTGCTGTCGGCTGGTATCAGGCTGCATATACGCAGGCAGCATGCTGCTATCCGTCATTGTATAAGGTTTTATAGAGTCGTTTCTTTCATTACGTGTATTTAATTGCCCATAGCTGGAAATAGATATTATCATAAGCATCACGGCTGACAATAAAAGAACAATACCGCCGCTGTTTCGTTGACGGGCGGTTACAGCAGAAGCAGGGCAGCATGTGCATTTTGCTGCATGATCTGCCAGACCAATCGGGTAAGAAAACGCGCCATGCGCCATCTCCGCTGTTGTATGGAGCAGCCTGGCGCACCGGACTTGATGTTGAACACAGTATTGTTTCGCCATTACCTTAATATTAATGTCAATAGAGGGAAGCGCACCTGGATTTTATTGTGTCAGCCACTCTTTTGTTATCACGGCACAATAATCCCCATTAGACTTTGAATACCTGCCCTTTACCAGATAGTTCCGTAGTCTTTAACAAGCCTAACTAAAATCAGACCATTTTGTTACTGCATAGGCCTGCAAATAGTTCCTGAATCATAAGAATACCTTTATTTACAGCTATCCTGGCTAGGATCCTAACCACAGAAAGGGCTGATTTGAATTGTTAATCAAATTTAAATCAAAACTCTCCGTAACCTAAATCCACACATTTTAGGTGCTATTCCTGATTAGTTTTGTTATTTTTAGTTGTGATTTCATCGCATTCAATCGTCTTAATCGAATAAAAATGCGATCAGGCGTTTTTTTAATGCATTCTTGATCAGTAATATTTAAAACAAAAAATAAACAATGAAAAAACTACTTCTCGCCGGTATCTTTTTTGCCTTTACCGGATCCGCTGTAATGGCACAAAAACCGAATACGCTTACAAAAAAAGAAAAGAAAGCAGGCTGGAAATTGCTATTTGACGGTAAGACGACCTCTGGGTGGCACACTTATCTGAAAGATACGGTGGGTTCTAAATGGCAGGT
Organism: Arachidicoccus terrestris; assembly: GCF_020042345.1. Classification (NCBI taxonomy): domain Bacteria; kingdom Pseudomonadati; phylum Bacteroidota; class Chitinophagia; order Chitinophagales; family Chitinophagaceae; genus Arachidicoccus; species Arachidicoccus terrestris. The sequence goes on along the minus strand of NZ_CP083387.1, from coordinate 4,688,787 downwards.
AAAAGATGGAGCCTTGGTTTTTGATCCCAGTCAGCCAGATGCGGGAGGTGGGGATATCGTCACCAATGATGTGTATGAGAACTTCGAGCTCAATCTGGAATGGAAGATCTCCAAAGGTGGAAATAGTGGTATTATCTTCGATGTACAGGAAGATCCAAAATACAGCGCAACTTATTTAACGGGCCCGGAAATGCAGGTCCTGGACAATATTAATGCCGAGGACAATAAAAAACAAAATCATTTGGCCGGCTGTTTATATGATATGTCGGGAGACGCAACAGTCTCTAAGCCTGTACCGGTAGGGGGATGGAATAAAGTCCGCATTATTCAGGATAAAGGCCATCTGACATTTTACCTGAATGGTATCAAGACCTTTGAAGGCCAGATGGGTAGTGAAGCTTGGAATAAAATGGTGGCCGGCAGTAAGTTTGCCAATGAAGCCTTTGCGGATTTTGGTAAAGTGGCTAAGGGACATATTGCCTTACAACAACATCCGGGCTCCAGTGCCTGGAGAAATATTAAGATCCGGCAGTTATAAAGTGCATATTACCGGTTTCTTTTGAGAAGGTATCAGCAGAGGTACATGTTCCATCCATCAAATTAAAATAACAAACCGCTCCTTAAGGTGTGACACCTTTGTTGGAGCGGTTTATTTCTTTATATACGAAAATACGATACCAGCCTGACAAATGCTAATAATAGCAGCAGAATGATAAATGTGTAACTTGTTGCTATTGTCTGGACCAGTGCCTGAAATCTTCCCATCGGCATTGGATAAGACGGGCGCCACTTTGTTTGACCGGATAATGATGAACGGTAAATCCATCATGGTCTGTAGAAGCCACCTGAAATTTTCCTTCCCTGGAGCGTAAGCGGATAATATCACCTGGTTTTAAAAATGGATTTTCAGCGCCGCCACTAAAGCCTTGCTGACTGTGTTGTTTTTCGACCGCAGTCTCCCGATTTTTTTTCTTTCCAAAAAGCATAATGATGTTCGTATTTATAGGTTCATACCCAAGACACCTTCGTCTTTAGTATCCTGTGGGTCTACTTCATAAATGATTAAGGAAAACCCAAAAGATACATAAAGCTTATTGGGTTAGTCGGTTGGAGTATTTATCAATTGTAAAACTACGATTTTTTTTTGAGAGATTTTTCTTCGGCGGATTATTTGTATATTAATTATATATAAGATAGATTACCAATTACTTGCATCATGAATTATTTTTGCATTCCGTCCGGAAGACTGCATACTACCAGTTGTTTGTTTTTTTTAATGCCTGCTCTGATGCATTTTCTCAGCACGTTTGTCTTATATAACAGCGACAAGTACATCCGGAAGTCTTTATAATAATGTTGATATCTTATAATAAGTCGATACCTCAAAAGGGCAATCTTGCCGTTGAATACGAAAGCTACTACCTTTACAAAGCATATCATTACGCAACTAAAATAATTGAGGATCTACTGAAATGCACGATGAATTAATCCAAAATATTGAAGCCATCGAAAACAGGATTATGAATGCCTGCGAAAAAAGTGGCAGGAACCGGGAAGAGATAAAATTGTTACTGGCCACCAAGACCGTATCAGCTAAACGTATTGAGATTGCTTTGAACGCCGGTTACAGATTGATTGCAGAGAATAAAATTCAGGAAGTCAAAGAGAAATATGAGGCGCTTGCCCGTATACCACATGAAAGCCATTTCATCGGACACCTACAAACCAATAAGGTAAAGGAAATCCTTCGCTATAATATCGACTGTATAGAATCTCTGGATCGTTTGGAGCTGGCAGAAAAACTACACCAGCGTTTGACGATTGAAGATAAGCACCTGGATGTACTGGTCCAGGTCAATACATCAAAAGAGGTAAGCAAGTTCGGTGTAGATCCTGCCGGCGCGATTGATCTGATAAAGGCGGTCGCTCAACTAAACCGGTTACATATAAGAGGATTGATGACCATCGGGCTTTTCAGTGCCGAACCTGCACTGGTGCGACCTTGCTTTCAATTACTGAAACAGCTGAGTGAAGACATCAAAACCCTTCATATACCGAATGTGCAGATGCGGGAGCTCTCTATGGGTATGAGTGGAGATTTGGAAATAGCCATAGAAGAAGGTGCTACCATTGTAAGAGTCGGTACCGCTATTTTCGGTAAGCGGATATATCCGGACAGTTACTATTGGAATGAGCAGAATAACTAAGCCATGTATGGATCGTTATACACACATCAGGATCAAGATCTGCCTCCGCCCAGGCGGATAAGCAAAAAATAAACCGCCCGCCGTTTATTTTTCTGGGGAAATCGATTACCTTTGTAATTCATCAGATGATATGATGAATTTATTTTTTAACACCGTGCATACAATGATAAAGAAAAGATCCCTCGCCGATGAAGTGGCTGTACGTTTGCAGCAGCAGATTACTTCTGGCGTATTTAAAGTAGGCGATAAGCTACCTATTGAACTGCAACTTATGAAGTCCTTCGGTGTAGGCCGGTCTTCTGTGAGAGAGGCCATAAAGATCCTGGCGAACCGGGGATTATTAAGTGTTCAGCAGGGCGTGGGCACCTTTGTTGAAAGTCAGGTAGCCTTAAGTGAGCCCCTGGGCCAAAGGCTAAAACGGGCTGATATCAAAGATCTGGATGAGGTAAGGAAGCTCCTGGAACTGAAGATCGCAGAGAAAGCTGCAGAAAATTATACAGCAAAGCACATTGAAAAAATGAAAGCATATCTGGCGGCGCGCAACAGGGCTGCTCAGTCCGGAGATTTAGCAGGCGCTATCAAAGCCGATATCCATTTTCACATTACCATTGCGGAAGCCTCCGGGAATGAGATTCTTCTGGACTTATATAAAGCTGCAGCCACGCACGTGGAAGCCTGGTTTTTACAAATTTATAATGATACCCTGCCTTTTATACAAAGCCAGCAACTACATGAACAGTTACTAAAATACATTAAAAAGCAGGATGCGAAAGCCGCCTGGAACACAGCCACTGCCATCATCGATCATGTTTAACCGGGCGCATGGCTCCATCACAGCCCGACAAAGCAACATACATAATGAAAAATAATCCTCCTTCTGTAAATCCTGCAGCATCACAGCGCCTTTCCCCAAAATCCCTGGCTGAGAAGACGGTATTTTCCATTCTTTTCACGATTAGTTTTACGCACCTGCTCAACGATATGATGCAGTCCGTAATACCAGCTGTCTATCCGATTATAAAGGAAAACTACAAATTATCCTTTACGCAGATCGGGCTCATCACATTGACTTTTCAGATGACGGCCTCTTTATTGCAGCCATTTGTGGGCCGGTATACGGATAAAAAGCCCAGGCCCTTTTCTCTATCCATTGGCATGGGGTTCACCTTATCAGGGCTGATCGCCTTGTCGTTTGCCTCAAGCTTTTATCTGATCCTATTGTCTGTCGCTTTAATTGGCCTGGGTTCCTCTGTCTTTCATCCGGAGTCTTCCCGGGTGGCGCATTTAGCGTCAGGCGGAAAAAAAGGCCTGGCGCAGTCTATCTTCCAGGTAGGTGGCAATGCGGGGAGCGCCACCGGACCATTGCTGGCCGCATTGATTGTTGTACCCTACGGACAGTTTTACATTATATGGTTTGCGATTGCTGCTGTACTCGGCATGCTGGTATTGATTAAAGTGGGAAACTGGTATAAAGAACATCTGGTCTATGTAAGGTCTAAGCCTAAAGCCGCCAAAGCTGATGCCGGACCAAGGTTATCCTCAAAAAGGATCAGCATTTCACTGTTCATATTGCTGGTGCTGATTTTTTCCAAGTATTTTTATATGGCCAGTATTACCAGTTACTTTACCTTTTACCTGATCGACAAGTTTAATGTCAGTGTGCAACACTCTCAATTGTATTTATTTGCCTTCCTGGCGGCGGTGGCCGCCGGAACGGTGATCGGCGGTTCACTGGGAGACAGGTTTGGCAGAAAGTACATTATCTGGATATCCATCTTAGGTGTAGCGCCTTTTACATTACTATTACCCTACGTGGGCCTGACATGGACCATCATACTGGCCGTGATCATCGGGCTCATTTTATCTTCTGCCTTTTCTGCCATACTGGTTTATGCCACTGATCTGGTGCCCGGCAAGGTGGGCTTGATCGCAGGACTCTTCTTTGGATTTGCCTTTGGCATGGGGGGTATCGGCTCGGCATTTTTAGGCTGGCTGGCGGACAGGACCAGCATTGAATATATATTTAAGCTCTGTTCCTTTCTGCCGCTGCTGGGTATTATTACGGGTTTTCTACCCAATCTGGAGCATCAATCCGGAACCCATAACCGGGGATAAGAGGCTCGTTGTTAAACAGTATTTACGCCCCAGAACAAAGGGGTCCGCCAGCTGGCGGACCCCTTTGTTCTGGGTGCCAGAGTATTACGATAAGGTTCGATGAATTTGATAAAAATTCAAAATAAAATTGGTGGTTTGTAAAAATAATGTTTACATTTGTAGTGTACTAATAAACTAATACACTCAAATCATAAGCCATGATTAAAATTGAGTCTTTAGGTTTTGCTTATAAACGTCGCACTGTTTTTGACCGCCTCACCCTGGAATTAAGACCAGGACATATCTATGGATTATTGGGTAAGAATGGTACCGGCAAATCCACTTTACTGCGTACGCTGATGGGATTGCTTTTCCCGGATCAAGGGTCCATTGAAGCCTTTGGGTATAATCCTTCTAAACGCCATCCGGAGTATTTACAGGAGGCCTTTATGGTAGCCGAAGAGTTCTATTTGCCTTCCGTTTCTGTGCCTCGTTTTATGAAAAGTAACAGCCCTTTTTACCCGGCATTTGATGAAGCGCAGTTTTGGGAGTATCTCAAGGAGTTTGATGTGCCGGTGAGCCATCCACTTGATCAGATGAGCTATGGTCAGCGAAAAAAAGTACTGATCTCTTTCGCCTTGGCTTGTAATACGAAATTATTACTAATGGATGAGCCGACCAATGGATTAGATATTCTCAGTAAGAGTCAATTTAGAAAAGTAATGGCCAGTGTAGTCACAGAAGATAAATATATTATCATCAGCACCCATCAAGTGCGGGATCTGGAATCTCTGATTGATTATATCACAATTCTGGATGACGGCGAGATCCGCTTTCATTATGATATGGGAACGATCCAGGACGTACTGCACTTTGGCTTTAGTTTTGAGAAAACGCTCCCTCAGGATACGCTTTATAGTGAAAGTGTGCTGAGCGGCCTTGCTTATATTAAAAAGGCTGCAGCGGGTGAAATGAATGCCGGCAAAGTCGATCTGGAAATGCTGTACAAAGCCGTGAACCTAAACGGACCGGCTATTGACCAGGCTTTTGCCGTGGCAGCATCCTAATGAGTGGGTTTACAAACTATTATCTAATTTATTTTATCAACAATATGAACCAGACATTTAGTTTAAGCAGGTGGTTACTTCTGATGCGCAGGCATTGGATGGAAAATGGAACGTTATACCTGTACGGTATTTTGACCATAATAGGAGCAATAGGTATTTCCCTGTTTTTTTGGGTCCAATCTAATCACGATTACAGGCAGACAGACTTGTTTGTAATGTATATGTTTGGACTCTATGTTGTAGGCGCTATTTTTGCCAGCGGCTCGTTTGATGTGCTACAGAAAAAGGAGAAAGGAGTTTACTACCTGACACTTCCTGCCAGCCACTTTGAAAAATTACTAACCCTGATCGTGTATAACACGCTGCTCTTTACGTTCATCTTTAGTCTTTGTTTTTATGGCATGCAATGGCTGACGGTTTTAATTGTCAAAGCAAAAGCTGCTGCCCATCCCGATCAGTTTCATTATACTGCCGCTAAATTTGGTCAAAATGTCTGGTTGGACCAAGCCCTTGGTTATTTTGCCATACTATTTTTTGGGGTACAAGCTTTGTTTCTATTAGGTTCAGTCTACTTTAAACGTTTTTCATTTTTATTAACGCTTATTGCTCTCGCCATATTCTTTTGCTTAGGGATTTATTATTTAAATAATTTACAGGACGCTTTCTTTCCTAACCACTCTTGGAGTGAATCCGGTTTACATCCTAGATATGGTGGAGATAAAGTATATAGAATGCCGGAATCTGTCAGATTTGTTTTGAAGTGGATTTGTCTTTTGGGCTGGGCGCCGCTCTTTTGGTCGGCAGCTTGGTTCAGGTTGAGAGAAAAGGAGATTTAAAAAAATTATCTGATGATGCATTTTGAAAACAGTACCCAGGCTATTTACCTGCAGATTGTCGAATATGTCTGTGAACAGATTATACTGGAACAATGGTCTATTGGAGAGAAAATACCTAGTGTCAGAGAACTGGCAGTAAAAATGGAGGTTAACCCTAATACTGTTATGCGCAGTTATGAAGTACTTAAAAACGAGCAGATCATTTTTGATAAAAGAGGCATTGGCTATTTTATTGCACCTCATGGCCAGTCCAATGCCCTTATATATCTGCAACAGGAGTTTACCAGTAAATCCTTGCCACAAGTCTTTAAAACGATGTATCTGCTCAAAATGGATATAACGGACCTCCAACAGCCATTTGAACAATTTAAAAAGAATTTGGATACTTAGTCCGAGATCTTCTGATCAAACAGCGTTTCTTTAAATTATTAAAAAGTTTTCGGTGATGAAAGCAAAAAACAGCAATAAGATACTTCTTTGTATTTTGGCCTTAACGATTTCTATTCCTCTGTTAGTAGCCATAGTCTTGCGTCATCAAGTCCGTACCGGCCATTTTCAGATTGAAAGACATATACGACAAGAAGACCCTTCGCTCAGATCACGTGGACCGCTGGACGATGTAAAAGCGATTAAATTAATCGGACCCCGTCATGATCGGATAAGTACAGATACCTTCTGTACAGTTTTTACACATGGTAGCCAAAATAGCTATACTCTGATAAAGGAATCCGGAGAAGACAGTGTGCAGATCCAACGGCTGGGAGATACTCTGGTCTTTGCCTATTATAAGGATACAACCAAGGGGATGAACGATTTTCGAAGTTTCCATCACATCAGGTTAGTTCTGGAGCTACCCGGGAATATACCTGTACTTGCGGATAATTGTAAACTCGGGTTTGCCTCTTGGAATACGGATACACTGGACGGTATTTATACGGCCCCTGGATTTATTTATCTAAAAGACGGCGCTATATTAGAAATGGGCAGTGAAAATCTCAGGTATGTATTAAAGCGGGATACAATCTTGCCAAAAGGGCAAATTATTTTCGTGCGGGACAGCTGTCAGGCAAGCAAAAATAAATTTGATTCGACATTTGCTCCGATGACAGGGTTTCATATAGTTGCCAATAACAGCACGGTAAGATTTATCCAGCCACTTGCCTTTAAGAATTTCCAACTCGAAATGGAAAACAGTTCTTCACTGGAGTTGTCCCACCCCTTCAAAACCGGTCAGTTATCAGGGCAGTTAGGCGCCGATACAGAAATTAAGGGAGGTGTCCGCGGCCTCAGATCCATAAAGGCGCTGATTAAAGATTAATGCGGCGGTTGTCATTTCAGGACAGGTAATCCCTTTTTTTAATGCCGAGCTTTTTGATTTTAGAATGCAAGGTCGTGGGAGGGATGCCCAGCCTGCGGGCGGCACCGTCCACACCTGCTATTTTACCCCGGCTTTTTTTCAGAATATCAATGATATGGGTCGTCTCCATATCTTTAAGTGCTATTTTTTCCTCACTCAAGTGACGAAGACGTTGATCAACGTGACCTAAGGGCAAAGGCACCCGTTTTAAGACAGAGCCTTCCATCAGTAAGATGCTTCTTTCAATTAAATGTTCCAGCTCCCGGACATTGCCCGGCCAGCTATAGCTGCGCAGTTCCCGGAACACAACGGCAGCAATGCTCTTAACGGCGTGTCCGGTCCGCTTACTATATTTTTGAACAAAGTACCGGGTAAGGGCTTCCATATCTTCCGTTCGGTCCCTGAGCGCAGGCAGGTGAATGGGAAAAACATTTAACCGGTAATATAGATCAGGCCGGAACCGGCCTTCATTGACCTCGATATCCAGTTTCCTGTTCGTAGCGGCGATAATGCGTACATCTACTTTTATGGGGCTTTTACCTCCAACGCGCTCGAATTCTCTTTCCTGGATCACCCGGAGCAATTTCACCTGTGTTTCCAGCGGCATTTCCCCGATTTCATCCAGGAATATAGTACCGCCAGCGGCCAGTTCAAATTTACCTATTCTGCGCTCTATGGCGCCGGTAAAAGCACCTTTTTCGTGACCGAAGAGTTCACTTTCGATCAGATTTGCCGGTAAGGCGGCACAGTTAACTTTGATCATAAGTTTATCCTTTCTGGGAGAGGCATTATGAATGGCCCGGGCAATAAGCTCCTTTCCCGTGCCCGTTTCCCCCAGAATAAGTACGGTTGAGTCAGTCGTGGCAACCAGCCGGATCAGTCGGTAGACTTCCTGCATTCTTTCTCCGCTGCCGATAATCTCCGAAAAATTATATAGACTGTTGATTTCATTTTTGAGCTGAACATTTTCCATTTCAAGCATTTGCTTATACTGTAGGACTTGTTCATTCGCGTAGATGTTTGAAATGGCCACTGCCAGTTGGTGCGAAACGGATTGCAGTAAAGCGCTGTAGGCGGACGTTTTTGCCACGGGGTCAACATGAAAGAATGCAGCGCCTATTATTTCCCCGCCCACTTTCAGTAAGGTGCCCGCCACTCTTTTCAGATGGATCGCCTGCCAGAAATGCACATACGCCGGCATGTCCGGGAGCGCGGAGAGTGTAGCTACGTCAAAATAAACAGGCTCCTTGGATCCGCTGATCCGTTGGAAGACCGGATCTGAGGCCTTAAAGGTCATATCAAGTATGCCTTCATGACCCGGGTGCAGACGGGCAAAGGTGGCAGCTTCGTCAATGATAATGCTATAGGTGTTCTTTTCCCGGTCCAGCAGGACCATCCCGAACTCTTCAATACCTAAAACCGAGGTAACTTTTGTATAGAACTTCTGAAAAAGGTCATTTCTTTCTCTTAGCGCGGCCATTTCCTGGCTGAGAGAAAGAAGCGTCTCCTTTTCCTGTTCCCTTCTCAGTATTTCCTCATTCGCCTTTATATTGGAAATCGCAATGGAAATCTGCGCACAGATTCCTTCCAGTAGTCTGGTGTCAATCTTTTCTGTGATGATCCATAAGATGCCGATATTCCGACTACCCACCCTTAGTGCCGCTCCGGTCATTTTCTCAAAGCCGGGTTTTCCCCGTGCCACTTTTTTCCAAAATTCCACATAGGGATCCCGTGTGTCATTGGCTATTTCCTGCAGAAAGTCAATAACGACCGGCCCTTCAGATTTTAATACCCGTCCAGAGATCCCATGTCTGGGGCTTATCTTTTCGTTCAGTAAGGCCTTAAAGCGGGGTTCTGCGTGATAAAACGTTTCATTGTCATGCATAAAAGGCATCAGCTCGCCGCCCACTTCATTAATCAGCCGGATAAAATAGGCCTGCACCATACTGAGCTTCTTCAAGAAGGTATAAATGACTGACGCAAGGTCTCCTTTTGTTCTTACAGCAGCAATGCCGCCGCTGAAATCCAAAAGAAAACTTTCTTCCCAGTTTTTCTGTCGTATGTCCGCATGATCAATAATATTAAGAAGGGCGTTGGAAAGTAGCGGAGCGATCTCCTGTAGAATGCGACATAATTCGGCGGTAAAACGGCCTTTACTTTTACTGGCAACCAGCAACAAACCCATGAGCATGTCTCTGTCTTTCAGAGGCATGATCAGGCAGCGCTGCATCTGATGATCGTCCTTATTTATCATGAGTTCACTGACCAACTCATGAAGTGCACGAGTGGCCGGATCAGCTTTCTTTCCGTTTTTGACAGGTAGCGCCACTTCAAAAGGAGCTGTGGCGTTGGTGCATAAGGACCAAACGGCATCTTGCAAATCCAGTAAGTATACAGCACTTAAATGCGCTTCCGGGTGGCTTTTCAGTAAATGGTTAATGCCTTGTGTAATGGAAGACAGATGCGCACAATGCTGATTTTTTAAAAGGAGGATCTGTGCTTGGTCATAATGATGGCCTAAGCCTCTGATCTTTTTTGAAAAAAGCGTGACCAGATCCTTCGTATCCCGTACCCTGGATGTAGCTCTGATCAAAGAGAGCAGCACCTGTTTTTCACGGATGGATGCATCCGGATCCTGAACGGTCTGGTCAGCACTGAAAGCAGACATCGATGTATGTTTGGAAGACGCGTTCATGAATATTTATCTTACTGTAATGCCAGAATGATGAATAAGAGCCCCTGCTCATTACCCGAAATTACAAAATTACCGGAAAACGATGCCGGGAATTTGAATCATGACCGGTTCGTGTGAAAAAGGCGACTGCCCGCCGGCATGGGCAGACAGTCGTTTGTTGAAAAGGGATGGGTATCTGTTACGGTCCTCCGTTGAAAAATTATTTTTTAACCGGCTGGCTGGCCAGCCAGTCTGAAAAGCGAATTTTACCCAGACGGGGATTGGGGCCAGGCACCAACGTTTCATCATTAAGGGCAATACCGAAATAAAGCGCGTGTACATCTCTATGCAATTTGCGTTTATCACCGGTCGCCTGCATATAAGTGCTGACAAATTCGTCCTGCGGTTTTCTTTCTGGTCCGGCGATCTCGATGATTTTGTTTTGCGGGTCACCCAGCGTTACGTCTTTTAATATCTCTGCGACGTCCTCTGCTGCTATGGGCTGGAAAGCGGCCGGCGGCACACGGACTTCATCACCCACTGTGGCGGCCCCGACAATGGCGGCGCTAAACTCAAAAAACTGTGTGGAATGTACGATGGTATACGGAATTCCGGAAGCCTCGATAATACGTTCCTGCTCCTGCTTTGCTCTAAAATAGCCACTGGCCAGCATTCTTGAAGTCCCTACAACAGAAAGGGCAACATGATAGCGGACGCCTGCTTTCTTTTCGGCCGCAAATATATTGGCACCAGCGGTTTTAAAGAAGTGCATGGCGACTTCGTCCTCAAAATTAGGGGAGTTGGCCAGATCAACGACAACCTCGGCGTCGGCAAAGGCTTGATCCAGTCCCTCTCCGGTCAGTGTGTTTACGCCGGTAGAAGGTACAGCTACGACGACTTCGTGATGCAGGGCCTTTAACTTGGCCGTGAGTTTTGAACCGATAAGTCCGGTTCCTCCGATTACTACAATTTTCATTTTATATCGATTTTGCTGGCTTGCCGGATGCTGTCTTTTATTCAGACCCATTACAGACAGATCCGGTAAGCCGATGAGAAAAACATAAGATTGTCGCGCACTGCCCGCCATCTTCAGTCAGCCTGCATCCGCTTGTTGATCAAAACAATACGGTTTGCTTCTTTTGGGCTGGCTGCGGTGCCGCCTGAGGATGAGAAGACGACAGCGGTCTTTTTTGAGATTTTGTACTATCCGTATGGAAAATCATCCGTAGCATCTGGTCATGGGTCAGATAGGATACCAGCCAGTTATAAAAAGTTTTGATCTTATTATTATAATTGACCAACGAAACCAAATGGATAAATAACCAGCTGAGCAGCCCCAGTATACCGCCCAGATGAACCGGACGGCTGCCGTGTCTGAACAGATCCGCCACAGCCCAGGACCTGCCGATGATCGCCATATCGCCCCGGTCAAAGTAATGAAAGGGCCGCATGGATCTGCCTTTCGCTGCTAACAGCAGATTTATTGCCAGCCGCTTTCCCTGCTGAATGGCAGGCTGCGCCAACTGGGGATGACCGTTTGGATATCTGGGATCGCTGTATTGCACGGAAATATCGCCAATCGCGTAAATATGATCATATCCTCTGACACGGTTATAATCATCTGTGATCATCCGGCCGGTTTTATCCAGCGATTCTTTTTGGATGCCCGGAAAGGTCATCGCCGTTATGCCTACGGCCCAGATCAAGGTACTGGCCGTAATGATTTCTCCACTGGACAGATATACTTGTTCTCCTTCATATTTGAGGACTCTTGTGTTTAGTTTGATGTCAATCTTGAGTTTGTCGAGGGTTTTGAAGGCTTCTTTATGAGAGGCTTCACTCATTGGCGCCAGCAGATTGGCAGAACCTTCTATCAAATACAGTTGCAGGATCTCTCCCTGAAGTTCAGGATAGTCCATTCCTAACAGGCACTGCTTGAATTCTGCCAGCATACCCGCCAGTTCCACACCAGTGGGTCCGCCACCGGCAACAACCATCGTAAGTAATGATTTTCTGATAACCGGGTCCCTCTCAACAGATGCTTTCTCCATGATATCAAGCAATGTATTACGCATGGTAATCGCATCTTCAATACTTTTGATATACAGCGCGTTTTTCTGCAGCATGGCATTTCCGAAAAAATTGGTGGTAGAACCGGCAGCAAAGATCAACACATCATAACGTAATATACTGTCATCTGCCAGGAATAAAAGCTGTTTATCCGGGTCTACCTTCATTACTTCTCCCAGCCTGAAATGAATACCTTTTTGCTGAAAGAGTTTTCTGAAGGGATAACTGATGGCGGAAGGTTCGAGAAAACCTGTGGCAACCTGATATAACAGGGGTGTGAAGTAATTATAGTTATGCTTATCAACGAGGGTGACTTCATAGTAGGAATTGTTGTATAGTTTTCTGGCCATATTCATGCCGGCAAAACCGCCACCGATAATGATCACCTTTTTTTTGTCTGCATCCATGGGTAAATATTTAAAACTGATTTAAATGATTTTACTGTTTACCCTTTTGGCAATTGAAGTGCCATTATGCAACCCATTATGTTTCAATAGGCAACAAAATAATCGCCGAAAATAAATGGCGATATTTCGTGAAATGACCACTGAAGTGACGATATATAGCGGGTGATTCTGTCAATACGGTCAGACAGCTAGATTGCGATTATTCAAAAAGAATGTCTGTAGCTTTTGCAGCCGTTTTGTTTTTAAATATTGTTGACACAAAATAACAGCCACTTGCTTCATGATAATTTTAGCCATGTTTGACATGAAAAAATATCACATTAAAAATCATTTAATGATTACGCCGCCTCGTCATAGGCAGCTCCCTGCCATTTTGCACGAGCACCAACTCAACATATCTATCTTCTTTTTTTCTGAATTTCACCTGCGCGTCGGCGATCAGGAAAAAGAAGTTATCCCTGGCACAGGGATACAGTTCTGCTACGGGCTGATCCAGATAACGCGCGTATAACCGGCCGCTTCTGGTTGTAATGACCATTTTAATCTTCGGGTCTGTCGACATACAATAAGTCCCGGTCAGTTTTTTAAGATATATGCTGTCAACCCGAATGGTGGAGGGTATTTTTCTTAAAGAGGGCCATTGAATGGAAGAAGCGCCATTCATAATCTGCATAATAGATACACAGAGCTGATCCGGAGAAACGGTCTGGTTTGTATTTTCAAGAATGATAATACTGCGGTTAATGTTCGGATAAAAAGCGATTATGCTTCTGTAACCGCCAAACCCACCGTTATGCCATATATAAGTCTGCTTGCCTTGGTGGGTAATCAGCCAGCCGAAGCTATAGGCCATATGGTCATATCCAAGTGTATCTTTTCCGTCTTTGGTCAACTGAGGGCGGACAGCAGCAGCAAAAATGCTGTCCGGTACCAAAATGTTGCTTCGAAGCGCCTGTGTCCATTTGTAAAGATCGCCAACCGTGCTTTTGATTCCCGCAGGGCCACAGACACCACCCATAAAACGCTGATAATCCACAGGGGCGCTTTTGCTAAAGAGCCGGTAGCTGTTTGTGACCGGATCAAACATATAATTGCGGGCGATATTGCCGGCAGGCGGTTCGAACCTGCTGCCTTTGAAAACCGGTATAGAACTCTGATGCATGCCCGCTTTGCGAAATATATGCCGCTGCATATAGTCCGCAAAGGGCACCCCACTCACTCTGGCTACGATATCGGCTAGTAATAAATAATTGGTATTGGAATAGCTAAAGCGCGTGCCCGGTTCAAAATGCGTGTCAGGAGCCGAAGCGCAAAGGTGTCGCTCAATATCCTCGTTGGTGTAGCTGTCCTTGGCCATGCCCATCTGTTCGGCTGTCCATCCGAGAAAATCCACAATGCCCGAGGCATGATCAGTCAGATCGCGGATCGTTACATTTTTATAGGGAAGCCTGGGGAGATATTTTGTCACCCGGTCATCATAGTCCAGCTTCCCCTGATGATGTAATTGCATAATAGCGAGCACAGTGAATTGCTTGGAAACCGATGCTATTTCAAAGCGGGTATCGGTTGTCATAGGTATTTTGGACTCAAAATCTGCATATCCGTAACCTTTCTCCAAGATGATTTTCCCACTGTCCGCGACCAACACAGCACCATTAAATGCATGGGCCTTACCCAGGCTGTCAAAAAGCGTATGGAGTAGTTTAGCCTTTGATTGCGCCCGCAATTGGCTCGAAACAAAAAAAACTAAAAATAGCAAGATCCTATGTTGTCTATGCATCCGATAGGTATTTTAGTATAACGGCACGTGTCAATAATGCGCAACACGCAAATATACGTCAGATAGGAGGATTCAACCAGATAAGTGATTTGTCTCCGGGTCCGGTTCTCCTGGTCGGGAAACCAAACTATACAGAACAGTCTATTTTTCCAGAATCACTACTTCTTCCGGCACGATCAATAAAAGCGTACAGCCGTTGTCAGACTGCACACGATGCCGGAAGCCGGGAGGTGTATAGAGGTAATCACCTGTTTTAAGGTGCGCTTCTTCGATAATGGCTTCTCCGGTAAGCACAAACAACTCTTCGCCGGCGGGATGGTCATGATAGGGGTAGGAGGCACCCGGTTCGAATTTTAATAAAATGGTGGTAGAGCGCCCTTGCCGGGCATCAAAGCGCAAGGATTTCACGAAGACACCTTTGTAGTGTATGTTTTTTTCGATCAGGGGCTGCCACTGTTGTTTTCCTGATGGCGTGATGTAGGCGTGCATATTTGTATCCATGATAGGCATATTTATGTTGAACTATTTGATAGGATGCATCAGCTGATCCAGACTGTAGATATAGTTTTCTGCGGTAGCCAGAACCAGTGCACCGGCACTGAAAGCAAATACCGAATAATCCAGTGGCTCTTTAATACCGCTGGAGACACTCATGGCGACGGCAAACAATAGTGTCAATATAGCGGCTCCTAAGGCTGCTTCCCTGGTAAATAGACCGACAAGGAGCAATAGACCGAGAACCGTTTCTAAAAAGGTCGCGGTGATCGCCGTTGGTGATATAAGCTGATCCGGCAGGTAAAAATTAATTTGCTTGGTATAGTCCAGAAATCCCTGCCAGCCGGAAGATTTCTTGCCCCATAATCCCAGTCTGCCGGCTACAGCGGATAAGAATCCTGCTGACAGCGCCAATCTCAGCAGCAAAAAGGAAAAAGCGGATTGTAATACATTTTGCATTGTTGATTATATTTTATTGATGCATGCAAAATTCTACAAATCCGGCCTACCAAAAATGGAAGATTCTAGAAAACACATGTAAGATCTGACAAATAGGCTTTGGAGTGCCTATAAGCCCGGGCAGAAACGGCGATATTATGTGGGGCTCAGACGATATGAGCCTTTTTATACTCTTTTGGGGACGTTCCCGTATGTTTTTTGAAGAAATTGGAAAAGTAGAACGGATCTGAAAAGCCCAATGCATAGGCGACCTCTTTGATGCTTTGGTCCTGATAGAGGAGTATTCGCTTTGCTTCAGATATCTTCAGGCTGAAAATCACATTTTGGGCTGTTTTGCTGGTGTGTTGTTTAGCCGCTTCGTTCAGCCTGGTTTCGGTGGTAGAAAGCAGGCGTGCATAATCACTCACTGTATAATTCTTTTCAAAGGTAGACCTGACGCTTTCCAGGAACTTTAAAAACAGTGCATCAGGTTTCCAAATGGGATCACCATTGGCAATTTTGGTTCGATTGATCTCGATGAGTAAAAGTTCAATATAGCTTCTGACGGTTATCAGATATTGAAAGGGCTTTTGTTCAAGTTCTGCAGCGCTCTTGTCTAAAAGATTTTCAAATAAGGCCGGGTCCCTGAGCGAGATCAGCTCGTTTTCTCCAAAATGGCAAAACAGACCATTGTGGAAGATGAGTTCAATATCACTATCATCTTTACAGATAAATTCAAGTGCAAAATCCAACACCTGGATCTGGCCCCTTAAAGCAGTAAAATAATGTACCTGACCGGAAGTTATGGTAATCACCTGACCGGATTGCATCGTAAATTCAGTCTCATCTATGTGAAGCCCGGTGCTGCCGGACTGGCAATAGACCAACCGGTATACAAGCAGGCGCGTAGGTGCCTGATTACAAAGATCCAAATCTTGAAATGCTGTTAACTGAACCATGTACTAAACTATATATTGCAAACAAGTGCCGGTTAGATCATTCAATGACAAAACCGCCACTTAGTGCAGGGATAATTTCATTTTACCCGACAAAGCTACTCAAATTTAGGGATTCCGTTCTTTCTGTCGATCTTAACAGCCGATCAGTAGAACCGGCGCATTTTACCAGCCCCGTGCCCTTTGAGCGGATAATCTGATCTATCCAGTCTAAAGGCTCCAGTAAAATGACTATAAAGACTGTAGAAATGTAAGCAAGGCATCTCTGTCTGTCTTTGATAGTTGTATAAACAGGTCTCTGGACTTCTTTGATTCACCTCCATGCCATAATATCGCTTCTGTCATTGTTCTGGCGCGGCCATCATGCAGATAGTAGGCGGTCCCGTTGGTTTTCTGAAACAGGCCGATGCCCCAAAGCGGCATCGTGCGCCATTCATTCCCTGTGGCCTGATAATCGGGCCTTCCATCGGCCAGCCCGTCGCCCATATCATGGAGTAACAGGTCTGTATACGGGTGGATCAGTTGATGGCTGAGCATAGGAAGCCTGACATCCACACCCGTTCTTACATCCGGCAAGTGACAGCTACCGCAGTTAATTTGCCTGAATATTCTTTCGCCTCTGAGGCTGACGGAGTCATGTACATTTCTTCTGGCAGGGACGGCCAGGGTACGGGCATAGAAAACGGTGGCATTTAAGAGGCTGTCACTGATTTCGGGATCATCTGTCCGGTCATCATATTGTGGCTGCCCCCAACTGCTTTCCGCTGCAAATATACTGCTGGTAAGTCCCATGTCCTGCTGGAAGGCAGAGGCCACCTGGATGCGGATCGAGGGCGTATTGGCTTTCAAACCAAATCTTCCCAGCGCTCTTTTTTTATCTTCAGGGTTATAGACATAATTGGGTTTTCCACTAATACCATCCCCATTGAGGTCACTGGAATCTGCATAGGAAAGAATCGTGGACTCAGGAATAAGCTCAAGCAGGCCCAGGCCAAATATTGGCGGCGCCAGCCTGACGGATATCATATAACCTGCAGGTAAGGGCTTATAGGAAGAGGATATTGCGTACACAGGTTTCCTCAGAGATGCCGTTTCTCCGTCGGGGAAGGTAAAAGGGATTTCGGTGTAACTGACGTTTATCTTTACTTCTGGTATCCCTGTAAGCGATTTATCCTGCAGCTGCAGACCAAAACCGGGTGCCGGGACCGCCCCTCCGTCACTGGCAATACCAGGGACAGAAATCCTTGCCAGTAAAGACGACTCAACCAGACCGAGCGTAGGCGTGCCCTTGCCGTCATTATGGTGGCAGGAAACACAGGACACGTTATTATAGATCGGGCCGAGCCCCGGAAAATGTGGAGCTGGTGCGGACACAAAAACCTGGCTAAAGATGCCGTCCCCCACACTGTGGACAAAACCATCATAGGTACTCATCCCGGATATCGGATCGCCAAATGCCTTGGAATTAGATAAGAAGGTGGTGGCTGCGCCACCGGAGAGTCTGAGATCATGCAAGTCATCGGAGAATTCTTCCGCTTTGCGACAAAAACTGCCGATCAGGATCATGACGCCGATCACACACATCACATAGAACTTTTTCATCGAACTGGAATAGTTGGGTAGAGGCTGAGAGGCTGCCTGGTAACGGCCGCCTCGCTTACCGCTTTAAATGTACGGCTGCGCCGTTTAGTCTTTTACATATTGCTGGATATAAGGAATCAATCCGTCTTCGACCTGGGATTTCAGCGTCTGGATCTGATCGATTACATGTTGCACAGTTGGCCGCTGATCGTAAATCGCTTTTTCAAAAGTGATATCTTTAAATCCGTCAAAAGATTGAATGGCATTCGAAAAGGCTGCCTTGATCTGATTATCCAGGTTTTTATTATGGATCTGTACCAGCGCGCTCAGGCTGCTGCCGGTCTTGCCGCCGTATGAACAGGTATAGCTGTTATAAGCGCCCTGGATATTATTTTTAAAATCAGCGATAGAGTTGTGTGAATAGGGAGACTCTGTTTTTGTTGAATCTGCGTCAGACCTCGTATTACCGAATGGGTCGGGTATTTTAGCTTCTCCTACTTCAGTACAGATGTTGATCAAAGCATTGGCGACGGCTTCCAGTGCTTCTTTTTTTGTCGTATAACGGCTGCCATTTACGCCTGGCCGGCTGATCTCTTCTCCAAAGCCCCCTTCCAGCCAACTGGCCTGAAGGGCCTTTACATTGGAAAGAATATTTGCCGAGAGCGCCATCATGTAGTTTTTCTCCTCATCAGTATAGGCCTCCGGCTTTGTCTCCCATAGCAGATACTCCAACGGGTGAAAGCCTTTAAGGGCATCTTCTGTATTGTTTAAGTCCTCACTGGTTATATGGTCATTGCTTTTCAGAAAAATATCGATCTGATTTCTATCCGTAGGCCAGGTGTCCATATGAGGATCATAATTGTCATCGTCCACGGGTCCGATCAAAAAACCTTCACTCTGTTCCCAAACCACACGTACCTTTTTCCAGGCTGCCTGAGCAGCTGTCTGATTAACCGGACCTGGCGCTTCTACCAGTTTTTGAACAGCGGTATTCAGGACCGTTGCCTGATCTACAAAATCACTGTATAACGGATTGCCAAGCACGCTAACAAAATCACCGAGCGCCTTTGTTTCTACCTTCTGGATATCTTCGTTGCCGTTCATATCCGGCGTCTCGCTTTTGGAACAGGAGGTCATAGCGGCCGACAGTATGACTGCAATCGCTAACCCCGAAATATATACTTTTCTCATTGTTTTACTTTATCTATAGGTTTTAAAAATAATTAGCTAAAAAAATAATCAGGATCCAGTTGTATAACGACGTCTTCGTTTACCAGCTTTGTCTTCAAATGCTGTAACGGGTCGGTTGCCGGACCTTTGATGACTTCTCCGGCGCCGGAAAACCGGCTGCCATGCAGGGGACAGAAATAGCCGCTGCCGGTTTTTGTCAGCGCCTGGCCGGCATGTGTACACATCAGCAGTAAGGCGGTATATGAAGACCCGTTTTTGATCACACCTACATCGTAACCATAATTACTGACCCGGATCAATTTAAAATCAGTGGTTGCAAAACTGGAAGCTGGTACTGCAATAGTTCCCTGGCTCGGCGTTGCCTTATAAACGCTGACCGAAGCTGTTTTGCAGGCGTCCATAAAAGTGGCGCTCAGCATGGTTCCCAGGCTAATGGCGGCGCAGGTGCCACAGGTCTTTTTCAGAAAGTCTCTTCTATCCATCGATTGGTTGTTTAGAAGGCGTAGCCAATGCCTATATTTAAAAATTGGTTATTCTGTTGATAGGCCTGCATGACAGAAGGCGGGTTGATAATCAGGTTGGGGTTCTGCGGCCCTGTATGCGTAATACGTACATCGGCCTTAATAACGACATTGGGTGTCGGAAAATAGTTGAGCCCGGTAATTACATGCCACTGTTTAAGTGTAGGATCTTCAATGCCACCTGCTGGAATCTCATGGTTTAAATCCAGGTTTTCGTATCGGGCAAAACCTACCAACTGATGACGGCTTCCCGTATGATAGAGCAGGTTATAGGCGAGCTCACCATAAGCACCATACATGGCTTTAAAGACATTGCTGGCAAAAGCGGCATTGACTTTCCCAGCATCCGGGTAAGAAACATAGGTGCCCAGCAGTTTGGCGGAAAAACCGCCTTTGTTATATTGTATGTTTGCTTCGCCTAAATACACCGGTGTGCCCAACGGACCGGATTCAAGGCCGAGGCTGTCGGCCTGGTATGTACCCATACCTGTGGTTCCACCGGCGTAGCCGGAAACCTGGAACTGAAAATCCCCGGCAAAATACCTGAGTGATGCGGTAAAGGCCAGATTATTCCCGGTAGCCAACTGTCCGTCACTCATGCCACCGGCAAAGCCATTGCCATGGATCATATGTTGGGAACTGATACCGCTGACCAACGCGGCCGAATAGGCGAGTGGCAGGGTGGCTGCCTGCCCGTAAAAACCGATCCCGACTTCGCGCCAGGTAGTAGGAATGATGAGCTGCTCGACTAAAGGACGCTCCGTGCCATTATAATTAATGGGTAAATGGTTTTCATTGGTAATCCCGATCCTGGGCGTAAACAAACCGGCCACAAAATACTGTCTGGGGTTTAGAGAGAATTTTAAAAAAGCCTGTTCCAAACCTACTTCTCCTTTACTGTCGCCTCCTTCTACCTTGGCACTCTCCACTTCCAGTTCTGAGAAAAATGCAATTTTACCGGTAAACTGGTGCCCTACGAATAAAACGGCTCTTGCCAGGTTAATCATGGAATTTTTATAGGCAAAATCATGCTGGTAGGTGGCTTCTCCATAACCGGATATAACGGTCTGAGAAATTTTAGCATTTCCGCCGGTTAACAGGTCTTCACCCGAACTGGCGACCATTTTTTGAGCAGGGGTCAGCTTATAACTTGTATGCGGTCTTTTCAAAGAGCTACTATCCGGGCCTATGCTGTCTGTCTGACCATAAAGGGAATGTACGACAGCAAGGGCACCAATAGCGATCCATAGTTTTTTCAACATGTACGTCACAGTTTTGTGCCGCAAATGTAGGAGGCCGCTTTTTTTATAATTTACGAGATGAGGAATAATTTACCGCGATCGGAAATTTCTTTTAAAGAGCGCCTGGGATGCAGATTTATAAGAGAGCTATTGCAGGGGAGGCTTTTTCTGTTGATTTGCTGACCGGTTCCCAGCGGAGGGTAAACTGATGCGTTCCGTTATTGTAGTCATAAGAAATATGGTAATGGTGGTACCTGGCGATGGTTTGTACAATAGATAATCCGAGCCCATTGCCTTTTTGCTTGTTCTGTCTGACAAATCTTTTAAAGATTTTTTCAGAGGAGATATTAAAGGGTGTCCCGGGATTACAGACCTGCAGGAAGGTAGCGGTTAGCTTTACCCGGATAGTGCTTCCTGATGCAGAATATTGAATCGCATTGGTTACCAGATTGGCCACCATGATTTTAAAAAGTGTTTTGTTCGCACTGGCAAGTGTGATCGCCGGTGTGGCAAAGTCTGTCTGAATGGACTGAGCTTTCGACTGTGCCAGCAAGGAAAGGTCCTCTGTGACTTCCTCTATGGTTTCCTGTACATGAACTGTTTCTTCATCGGCAAACTGCCCGTTTTCTATTTTGCTCAACAATAACAGATTACTGTTCAGTTCCTGCATCTGTTCAATCTCTCGATACATGTCACCGATCAGCTCCCCCTGTTCGCCGGTAAGATCTTGCTGCTGCAGTAATAACTCTAATTTGAATTTGAGTACGGTGAGTGGTGTTTGCAACTCATGGGAAGCATTCTCGATAAATTCTTTCTGAGAGTGATACGCACGCCGTACCCGGATGGAAAGTTGCTGGACAGAGTGATTCAATTCTTTAAATTCCTGTATTTTGAGCCTTTTTGGCAATTGCATATTATCAGATTCGATATTAAACGCCTTCAGGTAGGCGAGCGCGTCATAAAAGGGTTTCCAGATTCTTTTATGGATAAAATAATTGATCCCGACAGTACCCAGTAGTAAAAGGATAAGAATGCCGAGCTGAATGGTTAAAATGGTCTGGATGAGGTCTTCTTTCTCAAATAAAGAGGATTCAATGCTGACAACATAAGGCTTGCCCATAATCTCCACTTTTTTCTGCAGGATCCTGAAGTCTTCCGGATCCGTACCGTCAGCAGATTGTCTTTGAATGGTAAAGGGCTTATCATGGAAAGCGACACTGTCGATGGGCTGGATATCGAGGTCATTATCCAGCTCTTTCCACAACTGGAAATCTGCCGGCGTCTGAATGATACTGACAATGGAGGGAATCTGTGAGGCCTGCATCCTCAGGTCTCTGTCAATGGAATGAACAAAAATATTGTTTAACAGTATATAAAAAACCGGGATACTGACCAGGGTCAGCAAGGAGGCAAAGAGCAGATGTCGTAAAGAAGTATAATGTAATAGTTTCATCAGGTGAACTTATAGCCTGTGCCATAGATCGTTTTAATGCTGCTGCCCATTGATCCTAATTTCTTTTTCAGATTCTTGACATGGGCATAAATAATGTCATAATTATCCAAATATAAGGCGGATCTGCCTAAAAGGTGTTCGGCAATGGCATTTTTAGTAATCACCCGCCCTTTATTGATCATTAAAAATAAGAGTAATTCATATTCCGTCTTGGTGAGCTGGATAGGCAGTCCTTCCACGCTGGCCGATCTGGCCAGCGTATCGATTACCAGATCTTCATAACTTAACCGGCTTTCTCCCTTCAGGTATCTTCTGCGAATGATGGCTTCAATACGCGCACTAAGTTCTGCCAGGTGAAACGGCTTGGCCAGGTAGTCATCCGCTCCCAGTTTGAGTGAAAGTACTTTGTCTTCTAAGCCGTCTCTGGCGGAAATAATAATCACCCCATCCGTTTTTTTATCCTGCTTAAGCTCTTTTAACAAGGTAAGGCCGCTGCCTTCCGGCAAATTAATATCCAGTAAGATACAGTCATAGGCAAAATCCTCTATCATTTGCCGTCCTTGGGCGATATCAGCCGCCACCTCGCACAGATAATTCTCTCTTTGTAAATATTGCTGGATACTTTTAGCCAGTTCTATTTCATCCTCTACGATTAATATTTTCATAGTTAAATTGCCGGAAGTACGTTAAAGATACTGATTTTGATGATACTTGCCTGAGCCAGTGCTCAGTTTCCTGGCCGCTTGCCCTGAACAAAGAACCTGCAAAAATCTGAATAAACCCTGAATTTATAGACGGATCTTCAAAAGCAGCAAACAGATCACAAATAGCGGCGTTGCTGCGTTTTGTTTGTTCCTATCTTTGTGGTCCTGTCAATTAAATAGTCAACTATGTGGTGGATCTATGCTTTACTGGCGGCCTTGTTTGCCGCGCTTACGGCCATATTTGCCAAAGTCGGCATAAAAGGCATGTCAGCAGACCTGGCTACGGCGATCCGCACCGTAGTGATCCTGACACTCGCCTGGGGGATTGTCTTGTATAAAGGAGAGTGGAAAGACTGGCAACAACTGAGCCGGCAGAATATGACCTTTCTGGTGCTCTCCGGTATTGCCACAGGACTTTCCTGGATCTTCTATTTCAAGGCACTTAGTCTGGGCAAAGTGTCTCAGGTGGCTCCCGTGGATAAATTAAGTGTGGCGCTGGCTATCGTACTGTCGATTATTTTTCTGGGAGAAACACCTGACTGGAAAACACTGACCGGTGCTGCACTGATCATCGTCGGCACTTTTATACTCATCCTTTGAGCGGTTTTACTCTTGGTATTTTCTCTTATCCAGCAGCCATGCAGTCATTTGATAATAACTGATAGCCGCGTCTTTAAGACTATCCCTGGGGCTTACTGGCAGTTCATCAAATTTACTGATAAAATCCCCTGGTATCGTAGCTGTGCTCTTTGCGGGCCGGATCCGGTACGATTTGATCTGACGGACCGGCGACAATACCGTTAATACGCTGTCCTGCAGATAGCCCATATCCTGGTAGGTGGCCATGAGTGCCCTTGGCCGGTAGCTTTGTTTAAAAATATCTTCTCCGATAAATTTTGACCGGTAACTGAAGTGTAGCAGCCCGAAAACAGTCGGCATAATATCTATTTGGGACATCAGTGTGTTGACCTTCCTGGCCGGTATAAAGCCCGGGCTGTATACCAGACAGGGGATCCGGTATTTATCCAACGGCAGGGCGACCTTGCCGGCAGAGGAAGCGCAGTGGTCAGCCACAATAATAAAAACAGTATTGTTAAACCAGGGCCGGCGCCGGGCCATTTGAAAAAAGCGGCGGAGAGCATAGTCTGTATACATCACACCGCCGTTTCTGGATCTGGCATCCCCGGGTATAGCTATTTTACCATTCGGATAGGTAAAAGGCCGGTGATTGGAAACGGTCATCCAATGGGCAAAGAACGGTCTGCCGGTCCCATGATCCTTGTCTAATACCTGGATCATTTTGCCAGCCATATCCTCATCGCAAACACCCCATATATTAGCGAAACTGATCTCGGAAGCCTGGAAATTATTTCGATCGATCACCTGATAGCCATTGCCCTCAAAAAAATCCTGCATATTGTCAAAATAGCTGTAACCGCCGTATAAAAACTGTACCGTATAGCCTTTTTGCCTCAGAATGCCGCCTGTCGTGAATTTATTTTTATTGTCTTTTCGCTTAATAATACTTTCCCCGGGAGAGGGGGGAATACACAGGGTCAAAGCCTCAAGGCCCCTGACAGTCCGGTTGCCCGCGGCGTAAAGCCGGGTAAACATTAAACTCTGGTCTGCCAGAGAATCCAAAAAAGGAGTAAGATGATGCTTGTTGCCATAATGGGCCAGATAATCAGCACTCAGGCTTTCCACGCTGATCAGCACAATGTTTTTATGGCTTTCGCCGGCGGTGTCGGTGACTTTTTTTTCAAAGCCCGTTTGATGATCCGGGGATGGTGTCCATCCCAGCTGCCGTGCCAGGAAGGTAACGGCTTTTTGTTGCTCTATTTCCGGGTAGAACTTTGTATAACTTAAGCCATTGTCCTGAAAGGCGGTATAAAACTTATACAGGCCATCCGCGCCGAGTTCACTGACATATATGTTATCACCGGTGTTTTCCCCGGCATAGAAGGGTAATAACCGGGAAGCAACAAGTATGCTTACCGCGGCGGCGATGATCAGCAAAAGCTTTGTCTTGAGATCGGGTAAGGGAGCAAAATAGTCTGTTGTTCTACGGTAAATAAATACCGTAATCGCAATGGCCACGAGCGCCAATACTGAAAACAGGGGTACTACGGGATAGGACTGCATAATATTCCCGATCACCTCATTGGTGTAGATCAGATAATCTACTGCAATAAAATTGTAACGGACACCGAATTCTTTGAAGAAAAAATATTCACTGAGCGCATTTAGTAAAATGGCTGCTACATAAAGAAAAAGCGTAAATCCAAATAACCATTTTCGGGTTTGTAGCCTGTAACGTGGTGCACCGACCATCCAGGCTGTTAGTAGTAGCTTTATAGAAAGAAAAATAACCACGATATTGATCAGGACACTGCCATAGGCTTTAATGATATTGTTGCTCAGTAATACATAACCGAGTAGTAGGATCAGAAGACCCAATATAATCTGCCCATAGGGCTTTTTGAGTTTGCCATCAGACAGGAAAAGCAGGTATAGCCACAAGGGCATAGCCAGCATGAAAAACACCAGCAGGTTGGGAAAGAGTCCCGGCAGCAGCACCCGGAAATAGTCCGTAAAATGAAAAGTCGCGCGCATTTGATGGTCGGCCAGCAACAGCAGCCGAAGCGCTGTGTTGACCACCAGATAAAATCCGCAAAGATAAGCAAAGGGTTTGCCGTATTTTAAATATGCCCGCATGATATTATCATTTGAATTTCCTGTGTTTATGCCAGCTGTAGCGATGCGTCCAGTAAGCGAGTTTCATAGACAGGATGCCCAAACCCGCACCAACCAATACATCTCCTATGTAGTGCTTATTATTGGCCAGTCTAAGTAAGCCAACGCCGGTTGCCAGTCCGTAGGCTGCATAAGGCATCCATTTATATTTGTCCCGATACTCTTCACTGAGCATCGTGGCTGTCGCAAAGACCTGCAGGGTATGCCCGGAAGGGAAGCTATAGTGATTGCTTCCATCCGGGCGCCATTCATGTATGGTGTGCTTTAATAAATAGCCTGTAGCCGTCAGCAAGATTTCTCCTTTGATGAGTATGGCCGTTCTGTTGGCTATATCTGTTTTTGATCGGATCCCAATGAGATCCAATCCATAAGGTATGGCAGCAGGTGCATACAAAAGGATGTTGTCCGCTGCTGTATGGAAATCTTTTAAATGCGCGTCATGAAAGCTTAACTGGGTGTTTTTCAAGCCCTGACTGAAATCCATAGCGATTCCCGCGGCCGTGAGCACACCGGGTGTAAGGAGTTGCTTCGGCGTATACCGTGGGGCGGATAAATACGCCCTGTGATAAGAATCGGGTATGGCAACAGTGTCAGTGACTGGCCGTGACACCTGGTTTAACGCGGTGTCTGATCCACCCCCGGCCTGCGCGTAAACCACCGACAGGGGCAGGCAGACCCAGATCCATAAAAATCCCAGCCACTTAAAAACTTTCATCCCTGGTCCTTCCATCAACATATTTCTGCAAATGTGATGTGATATTCTGAATGAATTCTGAAGAACGGAAAGCATACCCAGGTTGAGAGATGAAAATTAACGTCTTATAGCATGTTTGCCCCAATGATACCTGTGGGTCCAATAGGCGATTTTAACGGAGAGTATCCCAATGGCGGCTCCTGCCAATACGTCACAGATATAGTGTTTGTTATTGGCCATCCTTAGAAGGCCGGTGCCGGCTGCCATTGTATAGGCAGCATAGGGCAGACAGTTATACCGGTAACCATACTGCTGGCTCAAAACAGTGGCTGCCATAAAGGCCTGAGCTGTGTGTCCTGACGGAAATGACTGATGATTACTGGCGTCCGGCCTTCGTTCATCGACACTGGTCTTTAGCAGATAGGTCGTACCTAACATGATGGCCTCGCTTTTAAGCATGATCACAGCCTGATTGGCAGGGTCCGTTCTGCCGGGTATACCCAGGCCTTCCAGAACGTAATTCGCGATTAGTGGCGAGAACTGAAGGTAGTTATCCACTTTCGTTCTGAAACTCGAGAAATGATCGGCTCTGTATTCCACCAGTTCGTTTTTTAGTCCCTCTTTTTGATTAAAAAAAGTCGCCATGCCGGCGGCCGCAAGCAGACCCGGCGCCAGAAGCTGCCTGGGTGCATAAACCAGCCTTTCTGAATCATGAGCAAAGGCAGCACGAGAAGGCTTGGTTTCGTATCGGTAAATGTTGCCGGCAGACAGTGAATCTGCCTTCATCAGTGGGCTGGTCTCATCTCCAGCAGGCAGCTGTGCGCTGACACGTATAAAGGAGAGAAAAAGCAATAATGTCAGCTGCAGTATAATGCAACATATTCTGAACATCTTTACGGGTCGATTTAAGAGCGTGCTGTACGAATTTTATGTAATTAAGCGAACGGGGCCGCAGCAAAGCTATTTTCTCATCCTGAAGAAAATTTGAAAAGGGGCATGCGTCTATTTTCCCCTTGCTACGGAGAGGTGGCCTTTAGATTTTGTTCAGAATTCAGATGAACCTTTGGTAGATGAAAAAGGGGAAACTTTTTTTACTGAGCGGAGCGATGCTGGTCGCTGCCGCGGCGCTGGGGCAAAAAAAGGACTTATCATTTTACCTCTCGATGGCCAGGCAACATACACCGGTTTTCGATGACCTGGCGGGGCAGCGCCGGTCCCTTTCACTCGATAGTGCTAAATTGAAGGCCATATACGGTATACAGGTGTCTGCTGACGTCAATCTGATATATGCACCTGTCATTCATGGATGGGGATATGATAAGGCCATTACCAATGGTCAGGATATAACGGGAATATTATCCTTAAAGAAAGAAATCGTCAGCAGGGATAATATGCAGACGAGGCTGCAGCAATTCTCCATTCAGGGAAAACAGCTGGATAATCAGGAGACTATTTCCCGCAGGAGTATCGGACAGACGGTTACTGAGCAGTATATTGCCTGCTATGGCGATCAGCTACAGTATTTGCTGGCCAGGGAAATCAGTAGCTTTTTAGCCGTCGAAGATCATATTTTACTGGCACTTACCCGCACGGCAAGTTTTAGTCAAACCGATTATCTTTTGTTCAAAGTGGCGCTCCAGACCCAGGACCTGACGGAAAAAGAAGCAAGGGGCCGGTTTTTAAATGATCTGGGGCTACTTAACTATCAATGTGGTATTGTGGATACCAGTTGGACAGAACTGGCACCGCCTCCGGCGGAAGACGCACAACCGGTGGCTTTTAACCAGAGTCTCTACTATCAACAAAACCAGCTGGACAGTATCCAGATTGATAATACCGCCAGGGTCATTCACCTGAACTACAAACCCAAAATCAGTGTATTCGGTGATGGGGGTTACAGTTCCTCCCTGCCCGGACAGGCCGCAAAAAATTTTGGCGCGAGCATTGGCCTCAGCTATTCATTACCTATATATGATGGCCAACAAAAAAAATATGCACTGCTCCAAAACAATCTATTAAGTGAAAGCAGACAAAGGCATGCGGCGCAGCGACGCAGGCAGTACGAGGGGATCGTGATGCAGTTAAATCAACAACTCCATATCTGTGAAGAGCAGATTAACGCTTCGGAAAAGCGCCTGCTGTACGCAAAAACCCTGATCATTGCCGGTAAAAAGCAGTTACCTACAGGAGGTATGCGAATGGCTGACTATTTAATGGGCATTAATAATTATATGAATCTCAGGGCAACCGTTATACAAAATAAAATAAAACGATTTCTAATCATTAATCAATTGCATAATCTTCTTTTACCATGAAATATGTTCTTCTACCGGCGCTCGCTGTGATAATCTGTATGACCGGATGCCATGGCGGCTCCGCATCTACGGACAGTGGGCAGGGAGATATGGATCAGGCAAGGCAACAGACACCCGTGACCATTACAAGTGGTAACTATGGGTCCATGGCAGATAGTATTGCACTGAACGCAGTGTCGGCTTATTTACTGGAGATAGCGGTTAAAAATGATATGAATGGCTATATTAAACAAATAGCGAGTCAGGTAGGAGATAAGGTATGGCGCGGAGAGCCCCTGTTTACCATCCAGACAAAAGAATCTAAAAATATAGGCAACATCATCAATCAACTCGATTCATCGTTTCGGTTCTCCGGAACCAGCCGGGTAAAAAGCCCTGCCAGTGGCCTTATCACATTGTTGAACCATCAGGTGGGCGATTATGTCCAGGAAGGAGAAGTGCTGGCAACCATCGCTGACGCAGCCAGCTTCGGATTTAAGTTAAATCTGCCATTTGAATACCGTCAGAAGATCAGGCTGAACCAATCGTTGAAAATAAACCTGCCGGACGGAACGGCCATAAATGGGACAGTGAAAAAAGTAATGCCCCAAATGGACAGCGTTTCACAAACGCAACAGATATTCATTAAAACAGCTGTCAGCGGTATTCCTTCGGCGCTGATGGCCAGTGTCTTTTTAACGACTCGTTCTTTCTCCGGCTTTATATTACCGACCGCCAGTATTTATGCCGATGAAAATAAGCAGCATTATTGGGTGCTGCAGCTACTCAATGATTCCACGGTACATAAAGTGCCCGTCGTCATCGGTCTGGAAAATGACAGTCAGACGGGGATTGATTCTCCTCATTTTTCACCGCAGGACAGATTTGTGTTGGAGGGTGGTTACGGCCTGACGGATTCGTCCGGTATTAAAATAACAACGCCACAATAAAGATCGATGAAACGTAATTTTTTTGCGCTGTATAAGTTTCCCATTCTGCTATTAGCCGTTACCGCCCTGATAGCGGGTGTATATGCCTATACTCGTATGCAGGTGGCGCTTTTCCCGGAAATCACCTTCCCGAAGATCAAAGTGATTGTTGAAGCAGGGGACCAACCGGTGGATCAGATGTCGATGACGGTTACACGTCCCATGGAAGCTGCCATAAAAAAGGTGCCTGGGCTGACTGATATCAGAAGCACAACAAGTCGTGGCAGTCTTGAGATCGCTGCTTTTTTTGATTGGAATGAGGATCTGGATCTAAGCAAACAGCGTATTGAATCCAGGATCAATCAGATCCGTGGGAATTTACCACCAGGGGCCAGCATTAGCGTAGAGAAAATGAACCCTTCTATCCTTCAGGTGATGGGCTATTCCCTTATCAGTAACCGGCTAGATCCCATAGCCTTAAAACAGCTGGCAATGTTTACGATCAAGCCCGGCTTGTCACAGGTGCCGGGCGTCAGCGATGTGCCTATACTGGGCGGGCAGGACAAGGAATATTGGATACAGCTCTATCCAGAGAAAATGCGCCTGCTGGGTATCACACCCCAGCAGGTCGCAGATGGCGTCAGCAACACTAATTTTATCCGCTCTTCAGGTTACTTGTCCGATCACAGAACCTTATACCTTAACGTAACAGATGCCCGGTTAACCGATATAAGACAGATAGGAGACATTATTATTAAAAATACGGCCGGCAGAATTATACTACTGCGGGATGTGGCCAGTATCACCGTTCATGCTGCCCGGCAGTATCAGAAAATAAAAGCCGATGGCAGGGAAAGCATTCTGATAGGGATCGTTAAACAGCCAGGTACGAGTGTAATAGATGTGGCCAGCGGGGTACGGCGTAAAGTAAAAGAATTAAGCTCCTCTTTACCCAAAGGCGTGGTATTGAAACCCTACTACAGCCAGGCAGATTTTGTGCTGGATGCTGTGCACAGCGTATCGGACTGCCTCTGGATCGGCCTTTTGCTGGCAGTAGTTGTAGCCGTAATATTTTTAAAGTCTGTTAAGCCCAGCCTTACCTTGCTGCTGACCATTCCGATAACACTCGGTTTGACCATGATCGCTTTGAAACTTACCGGTCAGGGGCTAAATATTATGACGCTTGGCGCCATCGCCGCTTCTGTTGGTTTGATTATTGATGATGCCATTGTAGTCGTGGAACAGATACAGAGAACACATGAGGAGTTTGCAGGTCGCCCCTCCGCTTCACTAGTAAAAAATGCCATTCACTATCTGCTTAAAGCCATGTTGGGATCTTCTTTGAGCACGATTGTCATATTCATTCCTTTTATATTAATGTCAGGTATCGCGGGTGCCTATTTTAAAGTGATGACCGACACCATGATCATCACCCTGATTTGTTCTTTTTTCTCTAGCTGGATTTTTTTACCGGTAATTTATCTCATCCTCTCTAAAAGATCAAAGAAAAGCATCCCATTGGAAAGCCACCCTGTCAAAGAAAAAAAATGGGTCAGCTTTTTTATACACAAGCCTGTTTACAGTGTCGTTTTCGTCGCGATACTGGTGTTGATAAGCGTCTGGACTGTCCCCAGACTTCCTACCGGATTTTTGCCGGAAATGGATGAAGGCAGTATCGTATTGGATTATAGTTCTCCGCCCGGAACAACACTAGACGAAACAAGCCGGATACTCGATCAGGTAGATCAGATTATTGCAGCCGATAGTGATGTAGCGACATACAATCGCAGAACCGGCACACAGATGGGTTTTTTTATTACAGAACCTAATAGGGGTGACTACCTGATCGGCTTAAAGAAGAACAGGACGGCGACTACTGAAGATGTAATCCGCCATCTGCGTGACGGCATTCAAAAAGCCGGACTGCCGCTTCAGGTAGACTTTGGGCAGGTAATCGGCGATATGTTAGGGGATCTGATGACTGCCGCGCAGCCTATTGAAATCCAGATCTTCGGCCGTGATCAACCTATTTTACACCAAACGGCCAGATCAGTAGCTGCTATCGTGTCCGCTGTGCAGGGAACGGCAGATGTCTTTGACGGCATAACGATTGCAGGTCCTTCTCTGGTAATAAGGCCTGATTTTGCAGAAATGGCCAGATATGGCATAACGCCGGCCGATTTCCAGTTTCAGGTACAGAGCTATTTAAACGGCACTCTTGTCAGTTATGTACAGGATCCCTTGCAGCTGGTACCGATGCGAATGATGTACTTCCATAATCGTCCACCCTCCATAAGTGATATTGGCAGCCAGCCTGTTTTTTTACCAGGTGGCGGCAAAAGGTTATTTTCTGATTTTGCCCGGTTTAAGATTGTCACAGGTGTCGCAGAAGAACAACGAGATAATTTACAGAATATGGGAATCGTAAGTGCCAGATTGGAAGGCAGGGATCTGGGCAGTACCATGCAGGAAATTCAAAGCAAAATCAAAACAGCAGTGCATTTGCCTAAAGGGTACGCTATCAACTACGGGGGTGCCTATAAAGAGCAACAGCGGTCTTTTAGCGAGCTGGTGCTGATCCTTTGCCTTTCCAGTGTGCTGGTGTTTACAGTGATATTGTTCTTATATAAAGATTTTAGGGTCGCCCTGGTCATTTTACTCATAGCGGTGCTTGGGGTCAGCGGCAGTTTTCTGCTGCTATATCTGACAGGGACACCGTTAAATGTCGCCAGCTATACGGGGACTATTATGATTGTCGGTATTATCGGGGAAAATGCCATATTTACTTACGCACAGTTCAAGGAGTCACTTAAAACCATGGATAAAGCGCATTCAATTATTTATGCGATCAGCACCCGTCTCCGGCCGAAGCTTATGACGGCCATAGGCGCCATTATTGCACTGTTGCCCCTGGCGCTGGGCATCGGCACCGGCGCACAAATGCATCAGCCGCTGGCTATAGCGGTCATCGGCGGCTTTGTGGTGGCACTGCCATTGTTACTAATTGTGTTGCCAACCTTACTGCTGCGCTTAAAAGTAAGGGATGAACAGGCGGAAAATGCCTAAATTGGATACGCGGTCAATTTTCACTAACTTCCCATCAGAAAATTTGACCAGGGATGAGAAAAATAATCTTGGATTTAGCTGTTACTTTGGATGGGTTTATTGAAGGCCCTGCCGGAGAAGTAGATTGGTGTATAATGGATGAAGAAATGGACTTTTCAGGGTTTCTGTCTTCCATAGATACGATTTTTTATGGCAGGGTCAGTTATGACGGATGGGGGAATTTCCAGCCAGGTGAAGACGCCACCGAAACTGACAGGGTGCTGTGGGCAGCCATTCATTCAAAGAAAAAATATGTTTTTTCAAGAACAAGGCATTCAGATCCGGATGCGACATTTATCCATAGCGATATCGTGCATCAAATTCAACGGATCAAGACAGAGGGCGATTCTTCAGGGCAAAAAGATATCTGGTTATACGGTGGTGCAGGGTTAATTGGTTATTTTATGGCCCATGATCTTATCGATGTATACCGCCTGTCGGTGCACCCGATTATACTTGGAAGTGGTAAGCGGCTGTTTGAACAGGTCGACCGGACGGTATCATTGAATTTAGTGGGAAGCCGAACCTTTAACTCTGGAGTGATTCAGGTTGTTTACCATAAAAAAGATTTGTCCTAGTCCCAGGGATTTGTTGCCTGTTGGCCGTCCGTTTATGACGATACTATCATAAGAAATTCAAGAGATATTAATATAACCCAACCTTTGCAGATCGGCCATGTCTTTAACAGGCCAGGTTTTTCCCTGCTGTAACAAATATCTGTTTTGGGCAATATCCATCACCTCCTTATAAAGATGATCGGTTATCAAAAAGCCTTTAGTTTTTTCTGACTGGATAACTGGTTTTATCTTTTCCAAGTGCACGGGCACGATATGGGTAAAGGGCTCGTCAAGTAATGTAAACTTCGCGGGTGTTTTAACTAAAAGATAGACCTCAATCAACCGTCTTTCACCGCCGGACAATTGTCGAAATCTATGTTTTACTTTAGTTTTAAATGATGGAAAATGGTTGATAAATTCTTCCAACCTTACCTGATAATCTGAGAAAACCCGGCTGACAGTCAACCTTCCAGGGACAAAGGGTACCTGTGGCAAATAGTTGATATCCGGATAAACCGATTTCAAAGGCTTATTATCAATTCTTACAGATTTACTTAAAGGAGTCAATTTACCCATAATGATATTTAAAAGGCAGGACTTTCCGGAGCCGTTTGCTCCAACCAGCGTTGTAACCTTACCGGTTTCACATTTGATATAAATGTCTGACAGGATCCGTCGGGCACCCAACTCAAGGATGATACTATCGATTTCCAGGATACTCATCGTATATAACAGGTAAGGATGATCAGTAATATAAAAACAGCAAAATCTATGGATAGTGTAACAGTCCAAAGGGCAGATTTGCTCAAACCCAGGTTCAGATAATAATAGTATTGATTTTTGTAA
Source organism: Arachidicoccus terrestris (assembly GCF_020042345.1). NCBI lineage: Bacteria > Pseudomonadati > Bacteroidota > Chitinophagia > Chitinophagales > Chitinophagaceae > Arachidicoccus > Arachidicoccus terrestris. The sequence continues at coordinate 4,654,536 of NZ_CP083387.1, read as the reverse complement.
AGTGCATCCATAAAATAATAAATAACCCCATAGCTGATAATTTTCAGCCAAAATATGCCTTGAAAAGAAACAAGACCCCATTTATAGAGTGTCGACAAACATAATAGCGTAATGACCGTGTCAGCCAGAAGATGGCTTCTGTAAAAGGTAAACAGAAGTTTCAGGTGTAATCTTTTAAAAATTCCTTTCATAGTTAAGTTCTAAGATACTGCAAATGCAAGAAGTACAGTCTTAATAATAATAGAAAATTATCTATGTATATGCCTGATGAGATCTCTTGTCTATGGTTGTAAGTAGATGATTGGAATGGGAGTCAGTCAGAAATATGACTGCTGATATTTACATAAAAATAACAGAAGACCCGATTGTATTGAGCGGGCACCAAAATGTTAATTCTTTAGTTATCGTGAAAAAAATGGAATTTATTGGGGATAACATTTTGTTTGATAAACAAAAGCAGTTACCTTTGCCTTTCATTGATCCTACCCATTATTGAAAAGTAAGTGCGATTGCTTAAGAAACATTATTTTTCAAAATTTAAATCCGATAAATGGAAAGTTTAGTAGAGCCCAAGTATTCCATAGCAGGGCTAGACAAGTGGATTAATTATGTAACAGGATTTGTGTTCAAGTATAGGATGCTTTTTATCCTCCTATTCCTGATTGCCATTGGTTACGGCGTTTATGAGGCAGTTATTTGTTCTACCGATAGTGAACTTCTAAGAAACATCGCCGTTATTGCAACTTACGGCTCTGTGATCATCGGGATTTTCTATGCAATTTTGAACTATGAGCATAAGCATGACAAAGACCTGTATGACAGAAGATTTGCAAAGTGTGCTGAAACTTACAACACCATATGCGAATGGCATCGCCCTGCTATGGTAGTGAATTTAAAGACAACGAAGCAGCTCTTTGAGTCCAAAAAACATTTAATCCTTGAGAATAAAGCAAAGGATTTTTATGAACAATTAGAGGAAAGTGATGAAGCCCGGGCTGCCTTAATTGCCATTTTGAATTACTTTGAGTCTCTGGCAGTAGGTGTCAATCAGGGCATTCTAGATGAGCTTTTTGTCAAAAAACTTTTCAGAACATTGATGATAGGCTATTTTAACGACTATAGCTTCTATATCATGTACAAAAGAAAGTATCAAAGTGTCCCGACAATTTGGGTTGAGTTTACCGATCTGGCTGATAAATGGCAAAAGAGACCTTCATAAACTGGCAAACAGTATCCGTTAACTTTTAAATATCTAAAATTATGAGCAAAATTTATGACATGTCCGGCTGGTAGCCTTCAAGGGCAATCAATAGGCAATCTATATAACTTGATTGCCTATTTTTGTTTCTAAGTATAAAAGCCTATTGAACCTTGCAACTACTCATAACTTCGACATTTTAGAAAAGCAGTATACTTGAAGGAGAATATTGAACCCCTGTATTCTTCTGATTATGGCAGCATACTGCGAAGCCACGACATCAATAAATATGATACGGCCGCTTTGAAATGAATCCCTTTGCATATGCACAGGCAATCATACAGCAAATTAAAAAGTGAAATAGCAATAGCGTTGAAAGGATTTTGTCATCGAGCGAAAGATGATAAAATATTGAGGACGGAAGGTATTTTCTGTTGGACTTCTTTCAGATGACTGCCGGGCAGCCTCCCGACAGCTATTATTGACCTGATCAATCACAGTTATATTTCACAGGAAAAAAGGAGATGCTAACATAAGGCCTCTTTTTCAAGCTGGTCGAAAAATTAACTACAATTCGGTCAATCAGGGTTCTTTTCTACATGAAAGGGCATTCATTTAATTAGAGGTCTTTATGACTGCGCTGAATTTCAAACAAATACTAAACGCGAACATTTTGCCTGAAGAGTTGCTTAACTTACGGTAAGATAGTCTCTACAATCTTAAAATATTGTGATGAAAATATTCTTTCAGGCAAAGGTATTAATCAAGTATGCAGTACTGTTCGTGCTACTATTTTCTGGCATAAGGCAAGTGAACGCAAGCTATGTAACGACCGTAGATCAAGGAGGAGGTTTGCTGCAGGCAGATACAAACAGTCCAAAAATTATCCATATCGTTAATTTTATACGCTTACTAGAGCCCAGAGATCCGGCTATAACTGAAGATGTGCTCTATCAGACGGTCGTAAAACAGGTGGAGCTAATGAATCAATATCAGTTGCCAGGGACGTTTCTATTGCAGTATGACGCCCTTTTGGACAGCCGGTATCAAAATTTCTTGCGCGCTTTACCTAAAGACCGCTTTGAAATCGGTGGCTGGCTGGAAGTCCCACAACCGCTGGCAGAAAAGGCGGGCCTTAAATGGCGGGGAAACGCACGCTGGGATTCCAGAGCCGATGTTGATTTTACAACAGGCTATACACCTAAAGAAAGGGAAAAGTTGATTGACACTTATATGCGGGACTTTAAAAGGGTATTTGGCGATTATCCGAAAACGGTCGGCTGCTGGTACCTGGATGCGTATAGCATTAACTACATGTATAGAAAATATGGCATCATCGCCTCCTGTAACTGCAAAGATCAGATCGGCACCGACGGCTACACTTTATGGGGCGGCTACTGGAATCAGGCCTATTACCCCAGTTTGCAAAATGCGTATATGCCGGCACAGACACAAAAGGGGCAGATTCCTGTTCCCATATTTAGAATGCTGGGAAGTGACCCGATCCGTCAGTATGATGACGGTATCGGGACAGCGCATCAGGGCGTGATCACGCTGGAACCGGTATATAAATTCGGCGGCGGTGATACTACCTGGGTAGACTGGTTCTTTAAGACGCTTATTCAGGGAGAAGCAATGGCCTTTGGCTATGCACAGGCCGGACAGGAGAATTCTTTTACCTGGAAAGCTATGAAAGACGGCCTGCAATATCAGTTTAGGAAAATCGCAGCTTTACGGCAAACCGGCAGCTTTCAGGTAGAAACCATGGTCAAAACAGCCCGCTGGTTTAAAAAGCAGTTCAATGTGACGCCAGTGACTTCTGTGACGGCCCTGACGGACCTTCCGGAAGAAGGTCAGAAAACAGTTTGGCTGGATAGCAGATTCTACCGGATCAATTTACTTTGGGACAGCGCCCGGCTCCGGATAAGGGATATTCATCTCTTTGATGAAACAATGACCTCTCCCTATTATAGCAGGAATGCTACCGGCAGTAAGTGCACCTTATTTACGCTGCCCTTTATAGATGGGCATTTCTGGAGCACGAAAGCGCGTAGTGCAGGGCTTGTGTTTCTAGTGAAGAGAAATGGTATATTTGAGCCGATGGAGGGGGAACAGCCTTTGGTTACGAAAAAGAGCAAGACGGCGTTACAGATTAGCTGGCCTCTAAAGGGCAACAACGGCACCTTAGAGATACGGCTCTCTGAAAGATGTGTGGAAGCAAAACTGGTGGACGGTCCGGCAGCTGCCCAGTGGAAAATGAAATTAATAGCGGCTAAAAAAGACGAGTTACCTTTTACAGCAATAACTCCCGGGTGGATAAAAAGCAGGTTTCTGGGCCATGACTACAAAGTTAAAGCCATCCAGGGTCATTTTGTCGCCGGCATTGATCGAAATACAGCACCGGCTGATTTTGAAATTGTACCGGAAAAGGGCGCGATAAGACTGGATCTGGGAGATCGATAACAGCCGGTGATCTTCAATAGGCAATATACCACCAAAATAAAGCCCCAGCCAATGAGCATATATGCCATAGATGGGGCTTTAGTAATAATGCAAACATTGTTGCTGAAACGACAACAGTTATTGCTCAATTAACTCAAATTGGCGGCGGACGGGTTTATTGACTGAATAAATCTTGTCAACATATGTGCTCATCTGGCGTCTCAGATCGGGAGCCTTGGTTCTGACGGCTTCATAATCCTCATACTTAGCTTTCAGCCATCCGTTCTTGGATAAATTGGCATTAATCGTATCGGTTGCGACCTGAGTTGTATCAAAGAGTAACCCTTTATCATACAAAAAATCATACTGTACCCAATAGTAGTTTCTGAATCTGGCTTCGATCTCTTTTCTTTTTGAATTGAGGTCCATAATCTGAAGCGCCTGCTGGTACTGCGGTGTATTGTGTAAGGCTGCCAGGTTTACACCCGCTTCTAATTGCTCGGACGACAAAATGGTAATGGGCTGCCCGTCAATTTTTAATAAATAAGACTTGCCTTTCAGCCCGTCTATTTTCATCTCTTCATTATTAAATTCTTTCATAAAAGGAATCACTGGCAGTGCTTCTGTCTCCACCTGCTTATTGCCCCAGACGCGGGCAACAGTATCAATGGGAAAGGGCAGGGACTTCGCCAGGTAGCTGAAACTGAATTTACCTGCCTGATGCTGAATGTCGGATATGCTGCAATTCTCTGTTTCAATGGCCTTCGTCTTGGAGGCTTTAATGGTAAACCGGGCAACGGGATTGCCTGCCAATCCCTGGTCTTTGAGAAAGATATAGGCCATAATCAGATGTCCGGCGCTACCTGGGTGGATTCTATCCGGACCGGTCGAAGTATAGGAGGAATCTTTTTCCTGTTCTTTTTCGTTAATGACAGTCATAGGATGGAACAGATCGACATAGGCCCAGTGCTGATCCTTCGCAGCCTTTTTTTGAAAGGCTACGATCTCTTCCATGGTTTTGGCTTTCCCCTTAAAAAGGCTGCCTTCTTGCTTCACAGTTTCATCATAAGGAGAGGAGGACATGATGATTTTCTGAATTTCCGGGTGGGCTAATAACGTATCCTGGATCTTTAGATAGCTTTTATAAGAGGCTTGGACGATCTCTTTCCGCTTGGCTTCCGTTACCGGGTTTTTGGTGTCGTTGTATTCAAAATACTTACTGTCATTCATACCGAAACTTACGACTAGCTTTGTCGGCTTTTTAGGCAGGAGGTCGCCTTCCAGCCGCCGGTAGATCTGCTCTGCTACATCACCGCCAACGCCACCATTGATCACCGTAATGGGCCGGTTGGGAAAATGTGTCATATAATACAGCCAGATATAGGATTCGTAGAATCCCGCTTCCGTTATACTGTTGCCGGCAAAAACCACCCTGTCACCCGCTTTGAAGGGAGCGGGCTTTTGCTGGCCGAAGCTGTTTGCTGCAATAGCCAGCAAAAAAGAGATGAATAGTCCAGGTTTTTTCATTCTAGAGATTTTATGAAGTCTGAAAATTTAATGATTCGGATGACCTTATGCTTTCTGAGAAACAGGCCGGGCGTTAATTCCGGCTTTATTCTTTCACCGCCTTCACTGTTCACCCGTATGATAGACACATGTATGTACCGTTGACCGCTATTATTTTTTAAGTTAAAGATGAAAGCCAGCACAAACGGCTTTCTAATAAATTAACCCTCAAATGCTTAGTGTAAAATTCGGCTACTCCCGTTTTGACACAGCACTAAAGAAAGTTAAAGAACCTAAAGATCAAAATTACCGAATACATTACCGGGTTTCACACAGGATGCTTTGCATTTTTAGGTATTTTCAGAATTTTATGGTCCCAGATCGCTATCTGGATAAAAAAACAGATCTACTCCTGGCCTCTAGTAGCGGCTCGGCCCGCTTTATGTTTCTTATATTGGGATCTTGAAGCAGCTCCCCAGCAGTAATCGCAGTTGGGGCCTTTCAGTCCGGTCCAGGTCTGAAAGAGATATATTAAAGTATACTATGCAGCGGGGCTTATTAAATTTAATCGAGTAATAATGTTGAACAAATACCTGAAAAGCGTTTATCGTATTGTATTTTTTACTGTTTTTATGCACTTTGGTTTCGTTGCATCTGCCGGTGACTTCCCAAAGGACAGCCTCAGCGTTTCTACTGTATTGCAGAGCCATATGGTGATTCAGCAAAATAAGCCCTTTAAGGTGTGGGGAAAGGCTCCTCAGGGAACCGTGATTACTATAAAAGCGGACTGGATGGCCTCACCGCTTCAGGTCAGGGCGACTTCGGATAAATGCTTTGAAGGCATTATCAGCGTTCCGAAAGCGAAACGTGGTGATTACCGGACACACAGCATTCGCATTAGTGGCATGGGCCAGCAAGTCGTATTAAATGACCTGTTGATTGGTGACCTTTGGTTTTTAAGCGGTCAGTCCAATATGCAGTTTGCGGTCCGGGAAATGCTGGATTCCACCAGGGTGATTGCGGAAGCTGATAATCCCCATATCCGGCTACTGAATGTCGCGTTGAACTTCAGTGCACAGCCGGTAGACTCTATAAAAGGCAACTGGGCAGTCTGCACGCCTTCTACCGTCCGGACCTTTAGTGCAGTCGGCTATAGTTTCGGAGCAGAACTGCAAAAGAAGCTGAACATCCCGATCGGCCTTATTTTCTCCGGTATCGGCGCCTCTGCCGTCCAGGCATTTGTGCCCGAGGAGGTGCTTAAAAAAGACAGTTTACTGAACCATGCTTACCTGCAGCCCTATTTACAGGATCCAAAATCCAGGGAACCCGTCGATGCGGCTTTTTCTTTTGAAAAAGTTACCCGGCCTTTTCTGCTATATAACGCCCTGATTCATCCCTTTATCAAGCTTTCTATTAAGGGGTTCTGCTGGTACCAGGGAGAAACCAATTACAGGGATCGGGAAAGTTATACACGGGCAACTATTGCTATGATTCAAAGCTGGCGGGCCCGATTTCAGCAAGGCGCGCTTCCTTTTGAATATGTGCAGATCGCGCCTTATGCCCACGAGAAAATGAATCCTTCATTAGCAGGAGACGCTTTTTTCAGGGAAGCGCAGGCCAAGATACGCCGCCTTAATAATACGAATATGGTGCTGACCATGGATGTCGGCGATCCGCAAAACCTGCATCCCAAAGATAAACGCCCTGTCGGTCGCCGCCTGGCCGAAGTAGCCCTGAACCGAACGTATGGCTGGCTGCATGTGCCTTACAGGGGGCCGGCGTTTGCTTATGCAGCCTATAGAAGTAACAGGGTGGTAGTATATTTTGTTCCCCGGACGCTCTCGGGCGGATTACATACAAAAGATGGGAGAGCGCCCAAATTTTTCTTTCTGGCCGGAAGCGACAGGGTATTTTATCCCGCCGAGGCTTCTATTGAAGGAAATACAGTGATCCTGCATACTGAGAAAGTAGCCAGTCCGGTGGCCGTCCGGTACGCTTTTTTTAATTACCCGGTGACCAATTTGCAGAACGGCGCCGGACTGCCGGCGGAGCCTTTTAGATCGGATGACTGGCCGGAACGGCTGGAAAAATAGCACAGACACCTGCTGGCAGACAGCGCTATACCAACCCGGAAGAGTTACGAAGGGTAAGACCAGTAGGTATAACAATTTTTTTGAATTCTCCTACGGGGGTTTTCTTTTTAAGACGCTTTAAGAGCAGGTCGATAGTGGCTTCGGCGATCTTGTCAATGGGTTGGTAGATGGCCGTAATAGAAGGATTATATAACTCAAAAAGATCGCAGTCGTCAAAGGCAATGACCGCCAGGTCATCGGGGACACGGATGCCTAATTGCTGGAAAGCTTTCAGCCCGTTGGTGCCCGCCTGGATGGCGCTGAAAAGAATGGCGTCCATTTTTTTATGCTGACGTAGAAAATCGACGATAGGCTGGATGATCCGTCTCTCGTCCTGATCAAAATTGATCTCCAGTATATATTGTTTCAGGCCGGCGGCGCCGACGGCTGCCCGGTAGCCGGCCAGCCGGCCTTGCATCTGGGTCTGGGTGGAGGAGAAAGTAATAAATCCGATATCACGATATGATTCTGCGATGAGCAGTCGGGTTGCCTCAAAAGTACTTTCGTAATTATTGACTTCTACCTGGTCAGTCTGGATACCTTCCAGATGACGGTCAAAAAAGACCACCGGCATGCCGGAATCCAGCAGCGAGGTAATTTCTGCTTCCACACCTACAGGTGGCGCAATAATACAGCCGTCCACATTACGCTCCCGAAACATGTCCAGGAGTTCTTTGGTTTTCTCTGTGTTATTATCCGTACTGCAATACAGGATTTTATAACCGTTCTGATAGGCCTTATTTTCTACATGCCTGGCGACAGCTGCAAAGAAGGGGTCAGCAATATTTTCTACCATCAGCCCGATGATATTGGTCTTGCCAGTTCTAAGGCTTTTGGCAATAGGGTTGGGTTTATATCCGACCTCTTTTATGAACGCTTCCACTCGCTCAACCAGCTGGGGACTGATCCTTTTTTCTTCCGCCCGCTTATTTAAAATAAAGGAAACGGTCGTTTTAGAAATATTCAGCTCTCGCGCAATATCGGCAATTGATAATTTTTTCAAGTCGTAAAGGTTTTAGTTTTTCGGGGTATGATCCACTTTATGTAATGTTCTATAATGCTTGTTAAGTCGCGGGTACCGGATGCCAAAAGCAAAAATGGTTATGTAACACAGAATGGGTAAATAATAAGAAGCCGCCATGTGCCGATTGGCGATAAGTCCCATTAAAGGCGGGAAAATAGCTCCCCCTAAAAAACCCATAACAATAAACGAGGACGCCTGTTGTGTGCAGCTGCCCAGATCCTTGAGCCCGAGGCTGAAGATCGTAGGATACATGATGCTGAAAAAAAAGTTGATCATTAATAATGCTGCAAATGACACCCACCCGGCGCTCTGCGCCACGATCATGCACATCAGAATATTACAAAAGGCAAAAATAGCCAATAGTTTGTGGGGTTTAATATAGCGCATCAGGAAGGTACCGGTAAAGCGACCGATCACGAGTAAAAAAATACTGAGCGAGAAAAAATAGCCTGCATGTTCGGCACTTAGATGCAGCACCTCCTCTCCATAATTGATAAAATAGGCCCAGGTGCCTGCCTGGGCAGCTACGTTGAAAAACTGGGCCACTACCGAGAAGACGAAATGCTTTTCATGGATCAGATGCCTGACGGAAGCAGGAGCAGCGAGTTGCATCGCACCCGACCGTTCACCCGTCTGTGGATGGGCTGCTTCCTGCGGCAGGGAAGTGCTGGAAAAGGGAGAAAAGACAAAAACAAGGCCCATCAGCGCGATAACGCAACCAATAGCCACATATAGCGTTTTGACGGTAGATAGATCGCTTAGATGCTGCTGTTCCGCTTTCAGCAAAAAAAAGCTACCAATCGCCGGGCCAATGACACCACCCAGGCCGTTGAAGGATTGCGCAAAATTAATACGTTGATCGCTGGTTCGCTGATCACCCAGCGCAGCTACATATGGATGAGCCACTGTTTCCAGTGCCGCCATTCCGGAGGCCAGTATAAAAAGGGCCATCAAAAAGTATTCGAAAGATCCCCGGTTGGCTGCCGGAATGAAAAGAAAAGCGCCTATCGAAAACAAAAACAGTCCTGCTAAAATAGCTTTTCTGTAGCCAAAGCGTTTCATATAAATACCCGCCGGCAGGGCCACCAGGGTATAGGCGCCAAATGTCGCCAGCTGAATCAGCGCTGATCTGGATTTAGAAATATGCAGTGCTGTCTGAAAATGTTTGTTGAGTACATCCATCAGCGTAAGGGCTAGTCCCCACATCAGGAAAATAGTGGTGAGGAACCCAAATAAGAGATAGTATTTTTTATCGGTGAGTGGAATCCTGTCTGTTTTCATTGCTACGTATCTTTGGGTAAATATAGCCATTTGACCGGTATTAAATTGAATCAGACCTACCGCCCTGGCAACCGAAGTATCAGTTACAGATAATTTTAATGGTCCTCAAACCCAGAGGTGGTATTCGGAGCTGAAAATCCCTGCCGTTTTTATCAGCAGGTAATGTCCCAAGAGACCGACCATTGAGATCAATCAGTTCCAGGGTGATGTTCTTGGTCTTTACCAGGCGCTCAGATAATCGCAGACAGTAGGGCTGGCCGTCTCCCACAGCGTTAAAAAGTCTGAGGATATAACTGCCTTCGCCGTCCATTTTAAAGGCCGTAACGTCCCAACCGGCCGACGGATCAACAGATAAAAAGGAGGCTCGCTTTTGTGCTTTCCTGCCAGAGCGCCGTTTTACCGGGCGGTCATGTGCCCGATTTTCTGTCGCTATCAGTTTCAGCGGTGTATTAAAATCTGCTGAAGCCCGGTTGACGCCGCTGGTTTTCCAGTCCCCGCCATGCGGCATAAATGCATAGCGCAGTACTGTTGGGCCGTCCACTGTATAATTCGCGCCAAATAAACCGCTGCCAATGTACTGGGTCGTCAGCCCCAGCGGCAGATCTCCGCCTTGGGCATAGCTGGTCGTAGCATCTGCAAACAGCGCAAATCCATAGGTTTTATCTCGGCTGTCGATATTGACCCAGTGTAGCAGTACATCATTTTTAATACTGTCCCAACGGTCATAAAATGTGTTTTTCAGCCTGCTTTGATAAATATCAAAAGGCGCATCTTTATGTACGGTGGCTTCCGGCACATCTACCGGAAATAAGGTCAACAGTTTATACCGGCTGTTGTAAAACGCTTTACCGGGATCCACATTGCGAAAATGACGCCGCTGGGGGTAAGCGCCAATGCCGGGGATGGCAGCCTTCTGCCAGTCAATAGTCAGCTGCGTCCGAATCAGCGGATCGCGTCTGGAGAGTTGAAGCAGCTGCGTAAAAGGTGTATTGCCGATCTTTCCTTCTATTTTAAGGATTGCATATAAAGGCCCATTGGTTAAAATGGATACGGTGGCCGGATGCTCCTGGCTGGAATGAAAGACCTTCTCCTTATAAAAATACCCCCGCAGTTCGCCGATGCCGCGGCTAGCAGTGTCTGCCAGAAATTCATGGGACGGGATAAGGTCGCCCATTCTCTCTTTTGCTTTAAGTAGGAGACGACGCATGATCCCCCCTCTTTTAGGGTCGACCAGGATCTTATAGAGATCTGTTTCCAGCTGAAAATTGCCGTTCTTCAACCGGCTGATAATGGGCGGTCGGGAGGCTGTAAAGGGCCCCGGCGCCTTTACTGGGTGAAGTACCAGCTGATAGGTAGCGTAGCCAAGCGACGGTGCGGTGGCTTCAAAATGCAGGGTTATCTGTTTTGAGCCGCCTGTCGGCTGGATTTCGGGCGCTTCTTCAATCTGGTACTGTACCGGATGCCCGTCCGGATCCAGTAGTAAAGGAGAGGCCATGGGCCGAACGGCGCTCATGGAAAAGCTATAGTGCACCATCGATGTCCTTTCCCGTCCGCTGGTGTTGTAAACGCGCAGCTCGCGAATGCCGGTGTTTCTTTTTTTCGCGGAAAACCCGTTAGCCACTGTACCTGCTGAAAGAATACTGTCAGAGATATGCAGCGCCGTATCGGTCCATAGATCCACCTGCTGCTGCCAGGTGATACCGTGCTTTTTGTTATAGGGAACGATCCAGGTGTCATGGTGTTGAGACAGCAGCAGGTTCGTCCAAGCCTTGTCCAAAGCCTGGCCCGGCCAGGGAGTCTGATAAAAATGATGATTTAGGGCAGCGACCATTTCGGCGCTGACCAGTTTGTTCTCTGTCTGACGGACAGCGGCCGCAACTCTTTGAAGAATCTGCCCGCCCCAGACAAGACTGACATGAATATCTTCCTGGCTCAGTTTCCAGTCAGGGATAGCAGCAGCGCGTTTATCTTTTGTACTGCCTTTTAAAATCTCTTTAAAGTAATGCCTCCATGTCGTATAGGTGGTGTTTGTATGAGGGGCTGTCTGCAGGGCCTCACGGGACCCCAGCCAGGGGCCTTGAGTCCATCCGGCGTCCTGGAGGCACATACCTACCGGCCGGCGGATGCCGTAAGCCATTGCATCGCTAATATACGCCGGGTCGTTCCTCCAGGCGTTGGTCTGCCAGGTAGAGCCTTTCTCCAGCTTTTCTGTAGCATATCTGGGCACGGTGCGTATAGCACTTCCGTCGGGGCCGACCCACTGAAGCATTTCTCCGCCATGAGCGGCAGTATAACCGCCCCAGCAGGTGTTGGGATTTTTCAGACTGGCATACTGAAAGCCAAAAGAGTGGAGGATGCCGGGTAAAGCCGTCGTAAAACAGGGCTCTTCTGAGCTATAGGTAGAAAAGGTAACACCGGGAAAATGCCTTCTCAGGGTACGCATCCCGTAGGCCAGCTGACGAATGATGCTTTCCCCGGATATATTAAACATATAAGGCTGTCCGTAGGCCGGATTCACATATTCCATTCTGGCGGTGTAAGAGCTGTCCATCAGCTGGCAGCGAATAAACCCATATCCATCGGGATCAACAGCCTGAATAGAATCCCAGGTAACCGGCTCGATCTCCAGATTAACCTTCCACTCGGGATATTTTTGCATTTCTCCTTTGATGAAAGAGGCGTATTTATAGGGAAAATGCCCCCAGATGCCACCGTGGTACCCGTCTATAAAATAGCTTTGCTCCTGTGCATGCGCCGTGGCGCTCGTTAAAAACGATAGTAAAACGAGAAGAGATATAGCGCCTGTAAAGGTGAAGGTTCTTGGCATAAAGTAAATGCTGTTTTTTATCCTTAAGTGGGAGATATGTTTTCGTTCATTTAAGTGGGTACTTGGTTGCTGTGATCCTGTATATAACTGAAGTCACATTCTGAAAGGGCATCCGCTATTATGACAGAAAATAATATGTGATTTTCTGTATAGTTAAATGGCGGATTAGGCGCCCTTATGTTACTTTCTATTAGTGCATTGTAAACAGCTGCGCTTTAACAGGTAATCGTTCATTTTTAATTTAGTCATCATCATCTTTATCCATGCAAGTTAAAACGACAAAAAGAGGTTTCAGGTTTATGCTGGTTTTTATACTCCTTTGCCATGTATTTAATACAAGAGCGGCTATTGTAGACACGATTTCTTTTCATAGCCGGGCGATGGACCGTGATATGAAAACGGTCGTTATCTTACCTACGGATTATAAAACCAATGGTAAATTACCAGTGGCCTATTTACTGCACGGTTATTCGGGCAACTATAGCGACTGGATCAAAAAGGTACCCGCAATTGCTTCCTATGCAGACCGGTATAAAGTGATCCTCGTATGTCCCGATGGGGGATTTGCCGGCTGGTATTTTGACAGCCCTATAGATAAGAAGAGCCAATATGAGACTTTTATTACCGGAGAACTGCTCCCGTGGGTAGATAAGCATTATCCGACTTTTGGCGCACGCTCAAAGCGGGCCATTCTCGGCCTGAGTATGGGTGGCCACGGTGCACTCTATCTGGCCATAGAACATCAGGATCTGTTCGGAGCAGCCGGCAGCATGAGCGGTGCCGTGGATATTACAGCGCTGGCCGGTTCCTTTGATATTGCGAAGTTACTGGGCCCCTACAGTGCGTTTCCGAAAAGATGGGAGGCCCATAGCGTTCTCTACCTGACACATAAACTAGTCAATGATTCCCTGAAGATCATCATTGACTGCGGCTCGGATGATTTTTTATATCAGCAGAATCTGGCGCTGCATAAGAAATTATTATACGATAAGATCGACCACGATTTTATTACCCGGCCCGGTGCACATACCTGGGACTACTGGGCGAACTCAGTCCAGTTTGAACTTTTATTTATGCATCATTTTTTTGAGCTTTCAAAAAATTAGGGATCTTTACAACACACCATCTTTTTCGTCTTTAAATTATGAATAGCAACACCACTATTTTCCGATATGTGCTCTCTGTATGCTACAGTGGGCTAATGATTTTAACAAGCCTGGCACCCTTATGCGGACAATCTGGAATGGCATCTCCGGCAGCCTATGTAAACCCGATGATCGGCGCCAGTACCAGTGTAGGAGAGGCGGGCATCTACCACGGCCTGGGTAAGACATTTCCCGGGGCTACTACCCCTTACGGGATGGTGCAGGTAAGCCCCAACACGATTACCGGCGGCGATAACGGATCAGGATATAGTGATGAACATACAAGTATTGAGGGATTTGCCTTTACGCAGATGAGTGGCATTGGTTGGTACGGGGATTTGGGTAATTTCCTGGTGATGCCTGCTACGGGGCCTTTGCGGACCTTTGCCGGCACACTTGAAAACCCTTCTGAAGGTTACCGGTCTTTGTACGATAAAGCTTCAGAAAAAGCCAGTGCCGGCTATTACAGTGTGTTTCTGGAAAAATATAAAGTAAAGGCAGAGATGACGGCTGCTCCGCACAGCGGTATCATGCGCTTTACATTCCCTGCAGGCAGCCATTCCCGGATCCAGATCGATCTGGCCAGGCGCGTGGGCGGGACAGCCTCTGAAGCGTTTGTCCGGGTGGTGGATGATCATACCATTGAAGGATGGATGAAATGCACGCCTGAAGGCGGCGGCTGGGGTGATGGCGTAGGAAAGGCAGACTATACGGTGTATTTCTATACTAAATTCAGCAAGCCGCTGCGTGACTACGGTGTCTGGACGGCCACAATCCCAGATACGGCCAGCCGCAAACGGGAGGCCGTAACCAGCGCTGCCTATCAGAGGAGAGTAGCAGCAGCCAGGGTGTTAGCCGGCCAGCGGTCTTTTACAGAAAAACATATTGGCTTTTATACCGAATTTGCTACCGGTAACCAGGAAAACGTCTTTATGAAAACGGGGATTTCTTTTGTCAGTCAGGAAGGTGCCCGTGAAAATCTGATGGCTGAAATAAAAGACTGGAATTTTGACCGGGTACATCACCAGGCCGTGGACCGTTGGAATAAGGCGCTTGGCAAAATAATGATCCAGGGTGGTAGCCGGGAAGAAAAAACGGTGTTTTATACCGCGCTTTATCATACGATGATCGATCCCAGAAATATTACCGATGTGAATGGTGATTATCCGGGAGGCGATGGCAGGCCTCATCAGGCAAAGGGATTTACCAAAAGAACGATATTCAGCGGCTGGGATGTGTTTCGCAGTCAGATGCCGCTGCAGACGATTATCAATCCGGCCCTGGTCAGCGATATGATCAACTCATTGATTTCTTTAGCCGAACAGACAGATAGCAGTTATTTTCCCCGCTGGGAACTTTTTAACGCTTATACCGGGTGTATGATAGGCAACCCTGCGGTATCCATGATCGCGGATGCTTACAGTAAAGGTATCAGAAGTTATGATCTTCAAAAGGCCTATCAGTATAGTCTTGGCACCGTCCGAAAATTTGATAACGGCCCACAAGGCTATACGCCAGGTGGCTTGAGTATCTCTGAGACCCTGGAATATGCCTATGCAGACTGGTGCCTCTCTGTACTGGCAGCTGATCTGGGCAAGTCCGCAGATGCCCGGCTCTATGCGAACAAAGCCATGGATTACAAACATATCTTTGACAAGGAAAAGCATTGGTTCCGGCCTAAAAATAAAGACGGTTCCTGGCAGAGGTGGCCGGAAAACGGCCGTCTGACACAGAACTATGGCACGATAGAAAGCAATCCTTATCAGCAGGGATGGTTTGTGCCTCAGGATGTAGATGGTATGGTGGCTATGATGGGCGGACCAGAGAAAGTTAAAAATGATCTGACCTATATGTTTGAGCATACGCCGGAAAACTTTATGTGGAATGATTATTATAACCATGCCAATGAACCGGTGCACCATGTGCCTTTTCTTTTTAACCGGGTGGGTGCACCCTGGCTGACGCAGCAGTGGACCAGAAGGATCTGTGCCGGGGCATACCACAATAAAGTGGAAGGTCTGGTCGGCAATGAAGATGTAGGACAGATGTCGGCCTGGTATGTACTGGCAGCTGCAGGCATTCATCCCGTCTGCCCGGGAGACCCGCGTTATGAGATCACTTCTCCTGTTTTTTCTAAAATCCGCTTTAAATTGATGGCGCCCTATGCAAGCGGCAAAAATTTTACCATCATAGCCAAAAACAATAGTGAAAAGAACATTTATATCCAGTCCGCCAAACTCAATGGGAAACCTTATAACAAATGTTATCTGATGCATAGTGATATGGCGGCCGGCGGTACGCTTGAACTGGTGATGGGAGACAGGCCAAATAAATCCTGGGGGGCGGAGCCTTAACGCTGGCCTAGCAAAGGCGGACAGGGCGTTATTTTGTTGGCTGACCGATTGACAAAGACCTCAAAATCAGCAAAGCCAATACCAGCCCCAAACAAAAATACAGTGACAGCCATGGATATCTGACGGCCAGTGGCTGCGAACGATTTTCCTCTATGCTGGCCAGCGCTACTGTCGGGTGGTCGGTCTTTTGCATAAAGTTGATATCGCCTGAAGCTCGAATCAGTCCCGAATACCCGAGGTTACTGTTAACCACCATATCTTTTCTGGTTTCAACGGCTCTGAGTCTAGCATTATAAAAGTGCGCACCCGGCAGATAACTGTCACTGAACCAGCCGTCGTTGCTCAGATTACACAGGAAAACGGCGCCTTTTTGAACGGCGCTCCGGGCCAGCTCCTGCTGCATCGATTCGTTGCAGATCAGTATACCTGCCTTACCCACAGGCGTAAGAACAGGGTCTTTGCCGGGGCCGGGCATGGCAGAGTAACCGCCGCTGCTCATAAAAGGAAGCAGCAGTCCTCCAACGGGCTCTTCAATCAGCGATAATAATACCTGTTTGTCATATCTGCCGCTCACCCGTCCATCTGATGTAATGACGTAGGCTGAATTATAGACAACATTTTCCTTTCCAGTAACTGTATTCATGCCCAGTATATGGGTAAGACCAGCCGGCGCTGTATTCTTTAAAACGGCGGCTACCAGATCATCGTCTTTACGATAAGTCCAGGGAATGGCGGACTCCGACCATAGCGCGATGTCTGGCTTTGCTGCGGCTGCCTGACGGCTCAGCCGCAAGAGCCCTTGTGCCAATTGGTTGCCGGTCTGATCATTCCATTTGGTTTCCGGTGGCGTGTTTTCTGTCAAGATGGCGACTGTTATTCTTTTACCGGCTGGTCGTGTTTGCTCAAAATGAAGTTTTAGCAGATAACCGCTAGCCAAATACAACACGATAACCCCTGCCGGCAGTATAAGCCCGTGCCAGGCTTTTCGCCGGATAGCCAGTGAGAACAAATAGTTTACGGCCACAACAACAAAGGACAACCCGTACACGCCCAGCCAGGCAGCCGGCTGTATCCCATAGCGGCTGGCGGCCAGGGGAAAGCCAGCATGAAAACGCAACCAGGGACCACCGGTCGTAATCTTTTCAAGGAACGCTTCTCCCAGGCAAAAAAAACTGCTGATGAGTAATGTATCTATACAGACAAGGTGGTTTTTTCCCCGCCATTTTAAACAGCTGAAAACACCGCTGATCAATCCGAAAAAAAGACAAAAAAAGGTACCAGCCACAACCAGGCCTAACCAGCCATACAGTGTCGGGTGACCGGTGAAACGGCTGGCACCGGGTATCATCCAAAAAAACAGTCCCAGAGACAACGCCGCGCCAAAATACACACCAGCCTTAACGGCCGTTTTTACCGAGCCGGTCGATAGCAGCGTGAATAAGGGAACAAAACAGCACCATACCAGTACCGGGCTGAACTGGGTAATAGCGACAGTTGTAAGCAGACCGGACAGTAGTGCCCGCCCGCCAGTTCGGGGGCGAAGGACGCTACGTTTGAATTTTAGCATATAGACATACTTAGATCTGTGTTTTTTCTATTTATCGTATGATCACCTTCTTCGTTTCTTTAATATCCGGACCCGTGATCTTTAATAGATAAATGCCGCTTGCAGGTCTAATCGGCAGACTGAATAACGGACCGTCAGATGTATGTATCACACGCTGATCGATCACTTTACCTGCTATATCGGTCAGTATTGTCTGGAAATGATCGCCGGTATAACCTTTTAAACTAAATCTGATATTTCCCTGCGCCGGATTGGGTGTTATCAGCAGCCGAACAGTAGCTGGCAGATGAACAATGCGGACGGCTGACTTTTGTTCTCTGCCACCGGCGGTATAACTGAGCCGGTAGTAATTAACACCAGTAAGTGGACTTTCATCATAATAGGTATAACGGGAGGTGCCGGAAGTGACACCAGCTCCTGTGACATGGTATAGTGGGATGAAGACTTTATTGTCCCGGCTGCGTTCAACCGTAAAACCGGCACCATTTTGTTCAGTAGCGGTGGTCCAGTGGAGCCGGACTTTAACCGTACCCTGCCTGGCTGCGGTAAAACTGGTCAGGTGTATAGGGACTGTTCCTCCATTATCCACTTCAATAACATTGGAATAACTAAGCTGATGGTCCAGATTGTAGAGCGCCAGCCGGTAGTAATTGATGCCCGTCAGCGGACTGGGATCCGTCACTCTGTAACTGGCCAAAGTGACGGAATCCTTACCGGCTACGCTGGATAGTATTGTCCAACCTGTGCCGTCCGGGCTACGCTGCACCTCATAATGCTCATCCGTTGTGTGGGCGGATGTCCAGTTGAGTTGAACGCTGCTGCTTCCCATCTGAGCAGTAAAGCTCAAGAGGGAATCGGCTGATTTACTTGGCGTATAAGGAGAGAGTTCTGCGAGCCTGGCTCTGACAAAAATGGGCAGATAGGTAGATTTAACCGCTAACTGCATCGGAACAGAGCCCGATGAGCCATTGTCCTCTGTTACAAATGGATAGACAGAATAGGTAAATGTATAATAACCACCTTTGCTCAGTGGATCCAGATGTCCCTGATAGGCGAGTATGCCTTCCTGTTCAGGGATGTTGTAGATAATCGTTTTATTGGTCCAGGGGCCATAGGGGGTCGGGGCGAACCAGGCGGCTATTTCGTTAGCCAGATGTGGCACACCACTCATCACATAATTATTTTCTCCGAGTTTCAAGACATTACCGGCAGCGACACCGGTGGCAATACTTTTGGCATTTGCGTAGTCGGTAGACCAACTGCCATCGTCCTGGTAATATTCCCAGGGTGTCTGGGAATCGAACTGCCCCACGGGAACACGGGCAACAAGGGTATGCATTTCAAAAGTACCGCTCGATTGACCAAAATAGATATAATTATAGGCCCCGTCCGTCATAATGCAGTTGGGGCTGACATTAATAGTAGCAGGCAACCGGGTTAAGCCTATGGGCTGTAAATCCGGTAAGGAAAGTGTTCCGACCCAACTGTGACCGGCATAGTTACCATTATTTATTTCAATCAGCAAAACCTTCAGGGTACCGTTCTCAATAATGCCGCCACTTTGCCAGAAAATATTGCCGTTGCCGGGACTGAACAGGGACTGGGAACTGGGCGCAGTACCTTTGTAGACCGAAGTCAGCACATCACCGGTTTGCTTTACGACCAGGTTGTTAATAATATGGCCAGAGGAGAGAACATTGGAATGTGGCGTGATGGTACCCATATAAGAGTCATTATAGACCCAGGCAACACTGCTGTCGGGCAATAGTACCGGGTTGTTATTATCGCCTGACAACCAACCGTAGCTTTCATTAAAGTTATTTTGCCAGATATATTGAGCGTGAACGTCGATATTTGGATGGGTCCTGTCATTGATGAGCTCAATATCATCCAGGTAATACGTGGTATTACTATTGAAACGCATAGTAAGTGTGGCCGGCCCTTCAGTAACCCGGAATGCATACTGGTACATTTGCCAACCGTTTTTGGTATCATCAAAACGGTCATATATCTGATAATGGCAAGAATCATCACCGGAAGGACTGTTCAGCTCAATATCCAACAGTGCGTTGCGCGATTGGGCAATCGCCCAAAAGCGCAATAGATAAACACCTGTATCCTGCAGGTTTATTGGGTCTGTAGCTAAGGTCACTGAGCCGGCCGGCCCGGCATTGGTTACATTTACCGCCAGCGCTTTCGTCCCCGCGTGAAATTCTAATGGCGTTTGAGTGGGCGTAAATGTCGCAGTACTGCCATTGGCTGTAGCCGTTATCCAACCATTCAAGTCGTTTTCAAAGCCGCCATTGGATAATATGGCTGCTGGCGGTGCGGTAAAAGCATCCCCTGAAGCTGTAAGGGAGGGTAGGGGTGTCTGAGCATCTCCGGCGCTGGATTTAAAATAATAAGTGACACCTGGCCGGGTATGGGTTGTTGGCTTAATGCACCATTCAAATTCCCGTCGGGTGTTGCTCTGAAAGGTATCTGTTATCTGGTCCTGCATGGTAATCACCGTGCCGGGCACAAAACTATAGCTTCCCTCTGGCATTTGCGAAGTGGTAGACCGTCCCTGGCTAATCAGTGTATTGTCGCCTCCCAGCACAAAGGCGTTAATAGCCGACGCATCGGTGATGGTATACCAGGGACCCGTTGCAGAAGTTGCATATTTTAGCTGATGGTCCATGGTCTTGACATCTCCGGTGCTGTTATAAACATTCATGCGCAGGCGAATGGCTTTGTAATCTGATATGGTAATCGTACTGCCCTGGTCCGCTTTCCAGGTGGCAGACGTTTCGTTTCCATCATTATTACGCCAACGCCATTGACTTTGTGTCAGGTTGGCAAAGATCTGGCTGTAAATAAGTAAGCAGGCAGCTGTTAAGAGCATCAGTCTCTTCATAATTGAACCGGATTAATGGGGTGATTAGATTTTGTGTTGGATCTTTTATAGAATAAGACAGCGCTATGCTCTAATGCATAGCTCACCGTCTTGTTCCAGGAAAAATTCTATTAAGCGTTAAGGATGTATTTACAGTTAAAGTGGTCATACCTCCACCAGATTTGACACATTGAGGAGCTATCTCCGCCATTGTCGGACAAAGTTGTGTCGGCAAAAAAGCAATTTTTGATGCCAGGAGAAAGCAGCTGGCAACATTATTCCAATAAGTCAGTATTTTTTGAAAGAAGATTCTTTACCGCAGCATATTTCCCCGCGCAGGTGTCACTTTTTCTTTGAACCGGCTCTTTCGATTTGGGCAATATCCTACTATCTATATCATATTTTTTAATATGATAAAAAATGTTAACTAAATTTGGAGAATAAATAAAAAAACTTTAAAATTATATTTGCTAAATCGATTTATAGTCTTAATATTGCTCAATAATAACAGCAATTAGCATGTTTGAAGCAGATAATTTTAAATAATATTAACAATTAATATATAGATAAAATAATTTATATTATAAGATTATTAAGCCGTTTACTTAGTAAAGTCATGTAAGTTATTCTCGAGTATACCTTAATCGCCCTAAAAAAAATGTATTATGAAACCTGCACCGTTTTACACAGACATTGAGCTGTTCCAGCAGTTTAAATCCGGTAACCGACAAGCATTTGAACAGATATACAAAAGGTATTGGTCTAACCTGCTGAGCGAGGCTTTCCGGTTGACGGGCTCCCGTGCCGAATCCAAAGACCTGGTACAGGATATTTTTATCTCTTTATTCCAGAAAGCGTCAAGAATTGACATTAAATACTCTTTCCGGGCATATCTGTATCAGACGCTACGTTATAAAATCATCAACAGCAAACGTGACAAGCTGATCCACCATCACTGCCATCATGAAATTTATTATCGGCAGGCAGGCGAAAACGTTTTTTCTAATATACTTGAGACAAAGGAACTGAACACCCACTTACATATTGCGATCAACGGACTGCCCAAAAAATGTAAACAGGTTTTCCTTTTGAGCAGGGAAGGGGACTATTCTCATAAAGCCATCTCCAGGGAGTTGAATATCTCTACTTCCACTGTAGAAAAACATATTGTAAAGGCACTGAAAATACTCAGACTGAAATTAAACTACAACGGGATGCCCGCCTAATATGCCTTTGCCCACCAAAGTGGTGGGCGGCAGCTAACACCTCATTCATTATCCAGTTATCCGGTTATTATGAAGTCATCTAAAGTCTTTGTACATTCAAAAATAGCTTACCTGATGGCTATGGTAATGATGATTACGACTGGCTGGTCTCAAAGCCCTGTCAGCGATCTGGTCGGGTATGTCAATACTTTACAGGGAACCCGGTCCAGTCCGGATTATTCTTATGGCAATACTTATCCCACCGTAGCACTGCCTTTCGCAGAGCATTTCTGGTCCCCCCAGACAGGAAATAACGGTAACGGCTGGAAGTACCGCTATCAGGACAGCACTATCCGTGGCTTCGGGCAGACGCACCAGTGTAGTCCCTGGATGAATGACTATGGGGTATTTACACTGATGCCGCTAACAGCAAAACTGGAGGTAAATGAAGATAAGCGCGCCAGCAGCTTCCAGCATCAAAATGAAATAGCGGGGCCGGATTATTATCGGGTACGCTTTGACAATGGTGTGCAGACGGAGATTAGTCCGTCGGACAGGGGTGCTGTATTCCGGTTTAGTTTTCCCAAAAACGCGCCAGGTTTTCTGGTGCTGGACGGTTATACCGATCTTAGTGCATTTCACATTGATGTGAAGCAGGGCCTGGTGACGGGGTACGTTAAAAACGGCCTTTTCATTCCTGGGAACTTTAAAAACTATTTCATACTTCGTTTTAACCAGCCCATTGAAGCCTTTGGCAGCTGGGATGGGGCTTCGGGGACTGTCACGTCCGGTCAGGATAGCGTATCCGGCAAAAAAAAAGGAATTTATCTCCGGTTTAAAAAAGGCACGCGGCTAGAAGTTAAGGTCGCCTCCTCTTATATTAGTAGCCGTCAGGCACGAAGAAACCTCGCATCAGAACTGGGAGACAAATCTTTTGATCAGGTGCGTTTGGAAGCCCACAGCATCTGGAATAAAAAACTGGGGCAGATCCGGGTCAAAGGGGCCTCAAAAGAAACACTTCAAACCTTTTACAGTTGTTTATTCAGGTCGAGTCTCTTCCCTTGCAAGTTCTATGATCTGGACAGTTCGGGGCATCCTTATTATTATAGCCCCAATGACGGGCGTATTCATCAGGGATATTTCTATACGGATGATGGATACTGGGATACGTTTCGTGCAAAGTTTCCTCTATATAATTTATTACAGCCGACGCTGCAGGGCCGGTATATGAAAGCCATCCTGGCAGTAAAAAGAGCGTGTGGCTGGTTGCCATCCTGGTCTTTCCCTGGAGAAACCGGTGGTGTAATGATCGGCAATCATGCGATCTCTGTTCTGACGGACGCCTGGATGAAAGGTATTCACAGTTTTAATCCGGATAGCGCGCTGGCTTATTATTTACATGAGGTCCGAGGTTCGGCGCCGGATGGCAGATTCGGCAGAAAGGAATGGGACGATTATTTTGTAATGGGTTATATTCCTTATAAAAAGGAGGAGGTAGGATCCACGGCAAAGACCCTGGAATACTGCTATGATGATTTCTGTGCCTATCAGTTAGCAAAAGCAACGGGTAATCTTTATTATGAAAAAATATTTGCCCGTCAGCTGTATAACTATAAAAATGTATTCAATCCACTTTCCGGGTTTATGGAAGGAAAAGACAGTAGCGGCAACTTTGATCCGGCCTTTAATCCTTTTAGATGGGGCGGTCCGTTTGTAGAGGGTAACGCCTGGCATTACAGTTGGTCAGTTTTCCATGATGTCCAGGGTCTGATAGAGCTGATGGGAGGCCCCGCACGTTTTACCGGAAAAATCGATGCCTTGTTTGCTGCCGGAGACTCCATCGATGTGGGCAGCTATGGGGATACGATCCATGAAATGCGTGAAATGGTAACAGCCGGGATGGGACAGTACGCCCAGGGCAATGAGCCTGTCGAGCACCTGCCTTATCTGTACACATATGCCGGTCAGCCCTGGAAGACACAGTACCATGTCCGCCATATTATGTCTCACCTTTTTAACAGTGGACCTGAGGGATATCCGGGCGATGAAGACCAGGGGCAGATGTCGGCCTGGTATGTACTTAGCGCACTGGGGCTTTACAGTGTCTGTCCCGGTACCGATCAGTATGTGATCGGCAGTCCTATATTTACAGAAGCGACAATTTCATTGGAAAACGGGCGGCAGTTTACCGTTGAAGCTAAAAATAACAGCCCCGAAAACATATACATCCAGTCAGCTACTTTAAACGGCCGCCCGTTTACGGCCAGCTGGATCGATTATGCAACCATTATGCAGGGAGGACGACTGGTCTTTGAAATGGGTGATCAACCTGCTTTAGAAAGAGGGCGGCTGCCTGCCGACTTGCCGTTTTCTCTGACACCCGCCACTAAAAGCCTGCCGGTCAAAAATTAAATAACCTGGCTAAAAACAATATCTGCGGTATTTGTATAAAAGTTGTTTTACGGTCACGCATAGCGGTCGGGGAAAAAACACCGTTAAAAAAACATAAAAAACAGTAGCGGTAGAATTTGCCGAAAGTGTCTTTAAAGATAGATTATATTTTAGAGATACATCAAAGCAGTATCCGGACAAATCGCTGTCGAGAGAAAGCAGGAAGAGCAAAAAGTTGACAACTTGAGTACTAACTGATTAAAATAGTCAAATTATAGGCCCTTAATTATAATTGTAATGAAAAAACAGTGTATCCCCTGGGTGGTATCCCTTGCAGGCTTTTTTATCGCATTAAGTGCCTGTCAGAAGAGTGGCTTTCTGGACCAGACCAGCACAACCAGTCTCAATGAAGCGTCTACTTTCTCGGATAGTGCCAATGCGATGGCCTTTCTGAACAATATCTATACGCAGATCGGCTTCGCAACGGACCCCAGGCGCTTCAACGGGGGCAGTTATGCTGCCGGTCTGGAGGCGGCATCCGATGAGGCCGAGGGCCCTAATGCGTCCAGCTCCAACGGGTTTATTCAGTTTGCTACCGGAACAGTTAATCCAACTGTCGTACCCAGTGATGCCTGGGCCGTCTGCTATAATAACATCCGGGCAGTCAACCAGTTTTTAAAGCATTTGCCCAAGATTCCGTTTTCAGCAACCTTAAAGAAATCTACGGCGGCTGAAGCGCATTTTCTTCGCGGCTGGTATTATTTTATGCTGCTGGAACACTACGGAGGTGTTCCTATTATCGGAGATTCTATTTACAAGGCTTCTGACCCGATGCCTCAGATCAGAAATTCCTTTAAAACCTGCGTGAATTATATTTTAAGCGAATGTTCGGCCGCTGCAGCCGATCTGCCACCCGTACAAAGAGGTTCCGAATATGGACGGGCCAGCAGGGGTGCCGCACTGGCCCTGAAGTCAAGACTACTGTTATATGCAGCCAGTCCGCTTTTTAATAATGGTGGCCTCGGTAAAGGACTTGACGGCCTGGATACGATTGTTGCGTATCCGGACCAGGATCCCGCCAGGTGGGCCAGCGCCGCCAGCGCCGCCAAGGATGTCATCGATATGAACGAATATCAGCTGGTAGTTGATTCTACCACTATGGCCGGGCAGTTAGGTTACGGCTTCCAGAAGCTCTTTACGCAACGTTATAACACCGAATATATTCTGGCTCATATGATGGGTAACAATAAATACCTGGAGTCGCTCTGGGATGTTCCTTCCAGAGGGGGATCAGGCGGGCCGTTTCCCTATCAGGAGATCGTCGACGCCTTCCCCATGGCCAACGGCAAATTGATCACGGAAGAGGGATCAGGCTATGACGCTGCGAATCCTTATAAAAACAGGGACCCAAGGCTAAATTACAGTATTATCCATGATTCAACGCTGAGAATAACTTATGGCGCCAACGAGCCCAGTCCGGTAGCGCTGTATTGGAATACCAAGGTGACGCCGGCCGTAGCTGCCAGTGGGGACGCCGTTCATAAAGGCACTTCAACCGGTTATTATATTTTCAAAATGATCGACCCCAATATTATCAACAACGGTATCAATGAATCCAAACGGTGTCTTCCGCTGATCCGTTACGCAGAAATCCTGCTTAATTACGCAGAGGCGCAAAATGAAGCGGCAGGTCCCGATCAGTCCGTTTTTAAGGCTGTGGAGGCCGTCCGTCAGCGCGCCGGGCTCCGGCCTTATGAGCTACCCTCGGATCTGGATCAGACCGCCATGCGCCGCGTCATCAGAAATGAGCGCCGGGTGGAACTTGCCTTTGAAGGTTTTAGATTCTTTGACGTCCGCCGGTGGATGATCGCTGACTCTACGGAAAACCAGATGATGCATGGAATGGAGGTCGACAGAGGCAATACAGTGACCTATAAAGAATTTAATGTCCGCAAGCATAACTTCCGTAAAGCGATGTATCTATGGCCGCTGCCGTTATCTGAAATATCCAAATTGACCGGACTGAAACAAAATCCGCTTTATTAATTGATTGGTAAAGAAAATTCAGTTATGAAAAATTTTAAAAGCTTTCTGTTAATCCTGACGGCCTCCTGCAGCCTGTTGGCCTGTCAGCGTGAGGTCGGCCTGAAGCCCGTTGAATCCACCAAAACACTAAACGGGACCTGGAAAATTACCAAGGCCTTAAGAAACGGAACAGACCTGACCGGCCGTTTTGACTTTTCCGGTTTTAAAATCGTCTTTCAGGACGGACACTACAGTCTGGACAGCCTGGTGCCTTTTCCTGTTACAACGGACGGATCCTTCCAGCTGGATGACCCGCAGTATCCTTTCCGCATCTACTTTACTGAGGAAGGAAAGGAGGTCCGGAAACTGGATATGGAGTTTCCTGTCAATCAGGGAGTACGCAATATGATCATCAGTTTTTCCCCGGGATGCACCTCTAATACCTACCAATATACTTTACAGAAAGTTCAATAGAAAAAAGATTCACTATGGCAAAGGTTCTTCAAAACACTAAACGCACCAGATGGTGGCAGGCGGCGCTCCTACTCATAGCCGGTTTTCTGGTAATCGTGAGCTGCAGTATCACCATTGACAGCATAGATCAGGCTGACAGTGTCAATGGGGGCGATACACTCTCCTCCACACTGCATGTCACGATTAATACCAATGACACCCGTAATAATACAAAATTCATGGTAGCCCTGCTGGTCCCTAAATCATGGAACAGTGCTGCCCATTCCAAGATTACTTTCACCAGTAGCATTACAACCGGCACGCAAACGATGAGCCCGGTCGCACCTGGCGTAGCGGCTCCTCAGGGCGGGGGTAAAGACTGGCCAACCGTGATCGCCGAAAAAGTGGGCAACGGCGGCAACCTTTTGCCCGGATGGGAGTGGGTCGCCTTTTATTCTGATAACGCGTATAGCGTCGTAGCCAATCTCGCCATTACCGTGACGATCTCTATCAAAGTAAAGGTAGGGGTGGAGAATCTCTCTTTCAAACTGGGCTATGTCGTGGCCAATAGTTCAGACGGGCTGTCCGGCACAGATTATTATGCCTCCGCATTTCCCGGATGTTTTCGCGTCTTTGGTCAGGGCGACCTGCTTGATTACTGCAATCCGCAGCTGTCGACAGTAGATCCGCTGAAGTCTCTGGAAAATGATATTGTCACGCTGAATTTTGACGGCGGGATCATTGATACGGAACTCAAAGACGCCGACGAGGTATATCTGTGTATGAAAGGTGTTACGACCAATGGCGACACCCTGAACGCCTGCGCACAGGATGACCGGACAAAGCTTACCAGCTATGCATTGAAAAAATGGCGGATCGACCTTTGGCCCCGGCAATTTTTCAAACTGGGGCAGGACCAGCATCTATCCGGCCTGGTTTATTATTTCACGGATAAAACGGGGCAAAAACTGGTCGGGAAGGACGGTACTGGCGCCACGCCTTTTACTTATACTTTCAGTTGTGAATAACGCCTTCCTATTTCAACATATTTGATAATATCATTTCTATGGGAAAACAATATCGCAAATACGGACTTTTCTTCAGGACAGTAATGGCTGTCACGGTCTCGACGATGGCGGCGCACGCACAGACTCCTTCCGTCGGGCAACAAAGCCCGGGCATGGCCAGGTCGTCCACTACGATCCGCAGTGAAGCGGGCATCCAACAGATCAGCGGCCTTGTGATAGACCTCTATAATAAACCCCTGGCGGGCGTCATGATTAAAAACCGGGCCGGAAAATTATTGGCATCAACTGATAGTGAGGGTACTTTTACATTGGATATATCCGGTGGATCGGTCCTTTATTTTACCCTTGAGGGGTATGATCAGAAAGTAGAAAAAATAACCGGCAAATCTTCTTTGCAGGTCCGCATGCGGCGCAGTTTCTTGCCGCCGGCACCTACAGGTGTCAAAAAGGAAACGTTGACTGATGTCACAGCTGCTGACGGCAAGAGCGATGACAGTACTGCGGTGCTCACCCCTGCCGTACGAAGCGATTTAGACGTGCTTTACGGCAGCCGGCCGGCTGGCAGTTTTTTAGGGGCCGCAGCCACAACTACCCGCAATGAACTTTCTTATACGCCGGCTCCGCAATATACCTATGGGCTTCCGGGCAGGCTTGCCGGATTGAATGTCATCCAGACGCAGGGGTTTTATACACCACCGCTGACCAGCCAGACGGCCGTCGATATTTTTATCGGCAATATTCCGACCAACCAAAGCGGCACCGGCCCCACCGACAATACACAATTTAATATTCAGCTGCGCGGGCATAACAGCTCTTACGGTCAATCTCCGATAGTGGTCATCGACGGTGTGCAGCGGGAACTTTACTCCCTGGATCCCGATCAGATCCAGTCGGTCACTGTGCTTAAGGATGCGCTCTCCACCATCTTGTTGGGCCAGAACAGTTCTAGGGGCGCACTGATCGTCACGACCCTTGAGCCGGTAAAAGGCGCCCCCCGTCTGAGCTTTACGGCGCAGGCCGGTATACAGCAGTCCCTGAAGCTGCCTAAGCCGCTCTCCGCGGGGAAATATGCTTATCTGCTCAATGAAGCTTTGCTCAACGACGGCAAAAAACCGGCTTATACGGCGGAAGATTTTGCCGCCTATCAGAACGGTTCTGATCCATACGGGCATCCTGACGTCAACTGGTATGACCAGATCATCCAAGATAATCCGCTCCTGCAGCGCTATAACATCAACGTGACCGGGGGAGGCGAAAAGGCCAGTTACCTGGTGGATCTGGGCTATATGAACCAGGACGGCATGTTTATCGGATCCGACGAGCATACCTATAGTACAAAATTAAACCAGAAACGATATTCGATCAATTCCAAGATCAGATTTAAGATCAACCGGGATTTTGATCTGGGGCTGAACCTCATCGGCCGCATCATGGATAATAATCAGCCAGGTACCGGACCGGCGGCCATCCTGTCGGCCCTGCTCAATACGCCCAATAACGCTTATCCGGTGTACAATCCGGACGGCTCCTTCGGCGGCACCTCCAATTATACCGATAATCTGATGGCGCAGGTCCTGGAATCCGGCTATCTGTCGGATCAGGAGCGGGATATCATGGTGAATCTGGATATGCGCTATAAACTGGATAACTGGGTGCCCGGATGGTGGGTGCGGCTGAACGGTAACGTATCCGTGCAGTCGGCCAGTTTTATAAACCGCAGTAAACAGGTGCCGATCTTTCAGTTCAATGTATCACCTTCCGGTGATACGACCTATAACCGGTTCGGCAGCACGATTAATCAGGAAAATGAATTCGAAGCCACTTCCTGGGCCAGGTACTGGTACGCACAGGCATCTACGGGATATGACAAGACTTTCGGCCAGCATCAGCTGGGCCTCAAACTGTTCTATGACCAGAAACAGACACTGTTTAATTATGACCTGCCTTCTGTTTTAAGTAACTATGCTTTCCAGGGACAATATAATTACGCAGGAAAATATTTTGCCGAAGCGGCACTTAATTACAGCGGGTACAGCCGCTATCAGGCGGGGCACCGTTACGGACTGTTCTACGCAGGCGGCCTGGGCTGGGATATCGCCAAAGAAAAGTTTATCCGGGAAAATCTTACCTGGATCAATCAGTTAAAACTGCGCGGCACCTATGGCAAAACGGGTAACGCTAATGTGGACAACTATGGCTATTACATCTGGAATAAACATTTCCAGCAGGTGAACGTGGCCTATCAGATTGGCAGTGAGTATCCCGGGCCGCAGGGCGTTGAAGAAGGCCGTACACTGCCCAATGTGAACGCCACCTGGGAAAAAGCCAATAAGCTGGATATCGGTTTGGATATCACGCTCTTTAACTATCATCTGCAGGCCAGTTTTGACTATTATCACGAGCGGTATGCCGACCTGATGCAAAACCGTGGCAAGAGCATTCAGCTGATCGGACTGGATTATCCGGCAGAGAATATCGGACGGGCCCTCTATCACGGGCTGGAAGGTTCTGTAACCTATCAGAACAGCGCCAGGAATTTCAACTACTACATTACCGGGAATGCGTCGTTACAATACAGTAAGGTGCTCTTCATGGATGAACAGGCGCAGCCTTACTTCTGGAATTTCCGCACCGGTCTCCCGGTGGGGCAGCGTTTCGGACTTATCGCCGAAGGATTCATTCAGACCGCGGACGAGGCTGACGTCTGGCCTACCATTCCGGGGTATGTGCTCCGCGTGGGAGATGTCAAGTACAAGGATATGAACAGTGACGGGGTCATTGACCAGTTTGACATGACGGCCCTGGGCCACACCGGGCCTCTTTTCTACTACGGATTGAGCGGCGGTTTCTCCGTTAAAGGGTTTGAGCTGAATTTCCTCATCCAGGGCGTTCAGAACCGGGATATATATGTCAATAACCTGACTATGGACGCGGGCTTCCTGGGGCAGAACAACGGTTATGGTCAGGCATATGAGCAGATACAGAACAGGTGGACCCCGGAGACGGCCGGTTCAGCAGTTTATCCGGCCCTTAGCGCAGGCGGCAACGGCTATAATTATAACCCGATTTTTGCCTCCAGTTCCCTGTTTTTGCATAACGGCAATTATATCAGACTGAAAAATGTGGGTATCGCCTATACGTTACCTTATAGCTGGACCGAACGCCTGAAAGTAGGCAGTATCAAAGTATTTGCCAACGCCCTGAATTTATGGACATGGGCTGCCTATGACAGCGTGGATCCTGAGATTTCATTGCCCAGTTATCCTATGCAAAGAGTGATTAATACCGGTATTAACATTAAACTTTAGAAAATGCAGCAACCTACTATATACCATCACAACAGGCGGTTTTCATCTTTCATAAAAATGATTGGAGCAACGCTGGTAACCGCTGCAATGCTGTCCTCCTGCGCCAAAGATTACGAACAGATTCCTTTAGGTCAGCAACAGACCAGAGACCTGATCTTCGATGTGCATGACTCGGCCGGCGTCTATGCAATCCGCTTTCTAAATGAAGTCTATAATGACGCGCTGGTCAGCGGCCATAACCGGCTTTCGGGCGGAGACTACCTGGATGAAGCTACAGACGACGGCCTCTCATCAGCCACCTCACTTTCTGCTGTACAGAAAATAGCGGATGGCGCCTATACGTCGACGGACCCGGGCGCAGACGACAACTGGGCCAGGTCTTATCAGGCAATCCGTTCGGCGACAGTCTTTATCACTAACATCGACCGCGTCCCGCTCATTGAAAAGCTGCCCGACGGCCGACCGGCTAAAACGGCATATAAGGCCGAAGCGCGGTTTCTGCGTGCCTGGACTTATTTTGAACTGATCAGAAGATATGGCGGCGTGCCGCTGTTGGGAGATAAGGTATATGAACTGACAGATGATATGGAACTTCCAAGAAATAGTTTCAAGGAATGTGTGGATTATATTGTCAGCGAACTGGATAAAGCTGCCGATTCGCTCAGATCACAGAAAATTGTGAACAGTACGAGCTATGGCAGGATTACAAAAGAAGCCGCCATGGCCGTAAAAGCCAAAGTGCTTCTCTATGCAGCCAGCCCGCTGTTCAACGGCGGCAATATTGACCCCTCCAATCCATTGACCGGCTACACCGGATTTGATAAAAACCGGTGGAAGCTCGCAGCTGACGCGGCAAAGAAAGTCATTGACCTGCATTACTACAGCCTTATGGAAGAATTTCCAAAGGTATTTAGCACGCAAAACATGCCTGTCGGCCCGAATACGGAAAATATATTCTGGCGGCAAAACGGCTATAATCAGAATATTGAGAAGACCAACGGGCCGGTAGGCTATACCTCTGCCGGCGGTAACGGACGGGTGAGCCCGTCACAGAACCTGGTCGATGCCTTTCCGATGCTCAACGGATTGTCAACAACGGACGGCACAAGTGGGTATGACCGGGCCAATCCATATATGGGCCGGGATCCCCGGTTAAAATGGACTGTTTTTTACAACGACCAGCAGTGGTTAAACCGCCATGTGGAGCTCTTTGAGGGCGGACTGGACCGTCCTGGCGGCAATGTGCAGCAGACAAAAACAGGTTATTACTTGCGCAAGTTTATGGGTGATTTTGAGAATGCTGCCAACGGACTTTATTCCAATACGTTACATGACTGGATCTTCATAAGGTACGCCGGTATCCTGCTGGACTATGCAGAAGCGATCAATGAACTCGAAGGGCCGACCGCTGAAGTATTTCAGGTGCTGTATGAGCTCAGAAAGCGAGCCGGCATCGATCCGGGCAGTGAGGGCCATTACGGCCTGGATCCGAACATGGATCAAACGGACATGCGCGGGGCTATCCAAAATGAAAGGCGGATCGAAATGGCTTTTGAGGAGCAACGCTTCTGGGATATCCGCCGCTGGAAGATCGCCGAAAAGCTGTATAGCCAGCCGGTCGGCGGTATGGATATACAACGCACGGGCAACGGGCAGGTGTTTTACAATCCTGTGGACGTCTACAGTCCTTCCTTTACGGCTCCGAAAATGTATCTGTATCCCATCCCTTATACGGAGGTTATAAAAGATGAAAAGATGGAGCAGAATCCGGGCTGGAAATAAAGTCGTGTTCTATTCGTGCACCCAATAAAATAATTGAATTCATTAATACTCGATTCATGAACAAAATTGCATTTATCCTTTTACTGTTGGTCTGCCACGGGGTGTTCAGTTATGGCCAGGGCAAAAAAGTGACAGGTGTCATTGTGGACTCGGCCGGCCCGCTGGCGGGTGCCACCGTTAACGAAATCGCCCACCCGACCAATATGGTGACCACGGATTCTTCCGGCCAGTTTTCTCTGGTATTGAAAGAAAGCCAGGACTCTTTACTTATTACGCTTGTCGGCTATCACGCACAGCGGATCTCTGTGCGCGGCAGACGTCATATGGAATTGACCCTCCATCAGATAACGACCTCTCTTAATGAAGTCATGGTCGTGGGTTTCGGCAAGACCAACCGTATTACCAATACCGGCGCCGTTGCCACGATCAAGGCTGAAGAGATCCGCCGCATTCCTACCTCCAGCGTTCAAAATACGCTGGCTGGCCGCATGCCCGGCTTCTTTGCCCAGCAGCGCTCCGGCCAGCCGGGAAAGGACGCCTCCGACTATTTTATCCGCGGTGTGAGCTCATTAAACCCTGACGGTAATAAACCCCTGATCATCGTAGACGACATAGAATATACCTACGAGCAGCTTTCCCAGATCAATACCAATGAAATTGAGAGCATATCCATATTAAAGGATGCGTCTACGACAGCCATTTACGGGATCAAAGGCGCGAACGGTGTTCTGATCGTCACCACACGACGGGGCGCTACCGGCAAACCCCAGTTTAATTTCCGTGTAGAAACCGGTATGCAGTCTCCGGTCAGAAAGCCGAAATTCCTTAACGCGTACAGAACGGCGACGCTGGTCAATGAGGCCTATCAGAACGACGGGCTAAACCCGCTGTTTACCCAGGAGGATCTCGATGCCTTTAAATCCGGCAATGACCCTTACGGCCATCCGGACGTGAACTGGTATGAAGCGATCATGAAGCCCTATTCCCTGCAGCATAATGCCAATCTGGACGTATCGGGCGGTTCGAAATCGGTTAAATATTTTGTATCCGGCGGGGTGTTCAGCCAGAACGGTAATGTCCGGGACTTTTCCACCGGTCAGGACGGGGTCAATACCAATTATTTTTACAGAAGATATGACCTGAGATCCAATCTCGATATCCAGGCAACGCGCAATTTTAGCCTCCGGCTCGATGTAACCGCCCGGTTCGGGGATATCAATTCGCCCTATAATCAGAACGTAACGGGTACACTGTATGATTTTTCGAAGTATCATCCATATTCTGCGCCGTTTTTAAACCCGGATGGCAGTTACGCCTATGCCTTTGATACGGAAGACCAGTTGCCGACGCTCAACGGCCGGATCGCCACGGGAGGCTATAGCCGTCAGCGCAGAACGGACTTTAATGCGCTTGTTGGCTTTAAGGAAAACATGGACTTCGTTACCAAGGGGCTGTCCCTGTCGGGCCGTCTGGCCTATGCGGGCGTGGAACTCAATTCCCTGAATCTCGCCAGGCCTTACGCTTTTCCGCCTTCTTATCATTATGATCCGTTGACAGATAGCTATTCGCTGAATACCGGTACCAGTTCCGGCGGGTATACGTTAATCGGATACCGTACGATCGGCAACACGGACCTGAAAGACCAACGGGTGAATATGCAACTCTTTTTAAACTATACCCGGGCTTTCGGACGCCATCACTTTAATTCCCTTTTA
This sequence comes from Arachidicoccus terrestris, assembly GCF_020042345.1. Classification (NCBI taxonomy): domain Bacteria; kingdom Pseudomonadati; phylum Bacteroidota; class Chitinophagia; order Chitinophagales; family Chitinophagaceae; genus Arachidicoccus; species Arachidicoccus terrestris. The sequence goes on along the minus strand of NZ_CP083387.1, from coordinate 4,620,278 downwards.
CTGTGGAACCAGGAGAACTACACCAATTACAAAACTGCCGAAGCCCCCCATAAGTTTCGCGGCTTCTCCTATAAGATCGGATATGATTTTGACCAGAAATACCTGATCGACTTTAACCTGGGCTATAACGGTTCGGACCGTTTTGATGCCGATAAACGCTATGGCCTGTTTCCGGCCATTGGCCTGGGCTGGAACCTGAAAAAGGAAGCCTTGTTTAAAGATCTGTTGAAGGGTTTCAGTTTGTTTAAGATCAGGGCTTCATATGGTGTCGTGGGTTCAGATGTGGCGCCAGGTGATCAGTACCTGTACCGCCAGGTCTATGTTAAGGGTCCGGGTTATAGCTTCGGGGAATCCGCGCAGGGCCAGGGTTCTATTTATGAAGGGGCGCTGGGTAATCCCAATGTCACCTGGGAACAGAAAAGAAGTTTTGATATCGGGGTAGATATTAACGCGCTGCATAATAAGCTTTCCATCACAGCCGATTATTTCCATGATTACCGGTTTGACCAGCTGGTTACCAGAAATGATATTCCGCTGATTCTGGGAATCGGCGTGTCGCCCACGAATGTAGCCAGAACCGTGAACCGCGGGTTTGACGGGCAGATCACCTATAGTGACCAGATGGGAGACTGGCGTTACAGTGTCGGACTTGTCTGGTCCTATGCTAAAAACAAGATCCTCTATGAGGCGGAAGCGACGCCGACTTATCCCTGGTTGGCAGAAACAGGACATCCCATCAATCAGCCCTTCGGTTATAGATCTATCGGATTTTATACCGAAGCAGATATCAATGACCCGGCTGTCGCCAAACCTACGACCGCTATTCCCGTACAACCCGGTGATCTGCGCTACGAGGACCTGAACGGCGACGGCGTGATTGATGAATATGACCGTACAGCGATCGGTATGCCCAACCTGCCGAATACCACTTTTGGCGTGCCGGTCAAATTCAGCTACAAGGGGCTGGATATAAGCCTGCTGTTCCAGGGCGCGTTTAATTACAGCCTCTACCTGAAAGGTATTGCCATCGAACCCTTCCAGAGTCAGTTCCAGCCCATTCATGAGAAAAGGTGGACGCCTCAGCACGCCGGGTCGGCTGCGTTCCCCAGGCTCACCACGAACCCCACTACCGTGAACAGCCCATCGGTCTATCCGTCTGACTTCTGGCTGATCGATGCCTATTATATCCGTTTAAAAACAGTAGAGCTGGGTTATCAGTTGCCTAAAAAACTATTGCCTTTTAGGATCAATAATGCCAGGCTGTATCTAAGTGCATATAATCTGGCGACAAAAAGCAATATCAGTAAAAAATATCAGCAGGATCCGGAAGTGGAGTCCAATAGTGCGGGTGATGCCTACCAGAATCAGCGGGTCATTAACCTGGGTCTGCAGGTCGGATTCTAAAAATGATGTTACGTCCGGTCCCGTAAGACCGGTCCATGAATATTGAAAAATAAATGAACAGGACAGGTCAAATCAATTTTTTCCGGATATGGAGATCAAATGTGCAGAAGCGCCGAATCAACAGATTTGATCATGGATTTTTTTCAACACAAATCTATGCGGTCAAACAGTTACCGGCCACGAAAGATGGCCGTTCTGCTAATGACGCGTTATTAAAAAAGGTTCCTGCTATCCAAATACGACAATCTATGAAACCTCTTTATTTTCTGAGTGTATTGTTTTCACTGCTGACCGCGGCCCTTAGCGTTCAGGCACAGTCCGGCGATCATTATTACCAGCCTAAGCCCTGGGCCGCGAAATGGATCGCGCCGCCAGGGATTACCGGAACCGAGTACGGCGTTTATCATTTTCGTAAACCAATTGAGCTGAAAGAAAAGCCGGCTGTTTATAAAGTCAGGATCTCTGCGGATAACCGCTATAAACTTTTTGTCAACAGCCAGCTGGTATCTCTGGGTCCCGCCAGGGGCGATCTTTCCCACTGGAATTATGAAACCGTCGACCTGGCGCCGTATCTTAAGGCAGGTAAAAATATTATCGCAGCGCTGGTATGGAATGACGGCCAGTACCGCAATGAAGCGCAGATCACCTACCGGACCGGGCTCATCGTTCAGGGAAATACAGCGCAGCAATCGGCAGTGAACACCGATACCTCCTGGAAATGTATCAAAGATGAAGGATACCGGCCCATACAATACTATTTTATTGCAGGTCCCGGCCAACTGGCAGATATGCGTCAGGTGATTAAAGGCTGGAAAAATCAGGACTTCGATGACAGCGCCTGGCCATCCGCCACTGTCGTCAGCAATGGCTATCCAAAGGGGAGTTCTGACGCGGGATGGATGCTGGTGCCTTCTCCCTTGCCCGCCATGGAAAGGACCTATCAGCGTATCCCCCTGCTGCGAAAAACGGTCGGAATGGCTGCCCCTTCCAGGGAATTTCCGGGGACGAAAAAACAGATCCGTATCCCGGCCGACACCACCGTTACCCTGCTGCTGGATCAGACATATCTGACCAACGCGTATTTTACACTGCAGTTCAGCGAGGGCGAAAGCGCCAGTATTGCGATCGGCTATGCGGAGACACTCTATGAAAATCCTGAAGATAAAGACAAGGATAACCATCCCAGAAAAGGTCACCGTGACGAAGTGGAGGGCAAATTCTTTACAGGCATGGCAGACAGTATCCTCTCAGATGGCAGTCTGAGGCAAACCTACACCTCGATGTTCTGGCGGACCTATCGGTATATACAGCTGCGCATCCATACACGGTCAGCGCCGCTGATCATTGACGACGTATACGGTACCTTTACGGGTTATCCGTTTAAACTAAACGCCCGGTTTAACACCAGGGATACCGTCATTAACAAGATCCTGGAAAGGGGCTGGCGGACAGCGAGGCTGGATGCCATGGAAACCTATATGGACTGTCCTTATTACGAGCAGCTACAGTATATCGGTGACACCCGTATACAGGCGATGATTTCTTATTTTAACAGCGGGGATGACCGCCTGGCCCGCAACGCCCTTAACCTGATCGATCATTCCAGGCTGCCCGAAGGGGTGACCATGAGCCGCTGGCCCAGCCACGGCACTCAGATCATCTCTACTTTTTCGCTCTGGTATATCGGCATGTTGCATGACTATTGGATGTACCGGCCGGACAGCGCTTTTGTCCGGGATAAACTACCGGGAGCCAGACAGGTGCTCGCATTTTTCAGCCACTTTCAGGGAGCAGACGGCTCACTTAAAAATCTGCCCTATTGGAAATTCGTGGACTGGGTCGGAGGTCCGGGTTGGGAGATGGGACAGGCGCCCTCGGGCAGTGACGGCAGTGCAGCCATGCTTGACCTACAGTTGCTCAGAGCCTACCAGTGGGCCGGCGGCATGGAAAGGGGCCTGGGAATGACAGCCTTTGCAGATTTGTATCGAAGCAAGGCAAAGCAGCTGGAAAATACGATACGTGAAAAATACTGGAACGCCAGGAGAGGCCTTTTTGCCGACACCAGAGAAAAAAATACGTACTCTCAACATGTCAATGCGATGGCAATTCTGGCAAACCTTATTCCCGGCTCTGATTTACCGGCCTTCAACAAAAGGCTGATAACGGATACCACCCTTGTGCAGTGCAGTATCTATTTTAAGTATTACCTGAATAAGGCCCTGGTGAAAGGGGGGCTGGGTGATAATTATCTGCAGTGGCTGGATATCTGGCGGGAGAATCTGAAAATGGGCCTGACCACCTGGGCTGAGGATTCTAATTTGCAGTATGCCAGATCAGACTGTCATGCCTGGGGCGCCAGTCCGAATATTGAGTTTTACAGAACCGTTCTTGGGATCGACAGCGACGGGCCGGGATTCAGAAAAGTAAAGATCGAACCGCATCCGGGCGAGCTCACTAATATTAGCGGAGAAATACCGCATCCAAACGGTATAATTAAAGTGTCCTACAGGCAAACCAATGGCAAATGGCAAATTCAGATCCGGCTCCCTGCAGCTGTCGCAGGCAGGTTTATATGGAAAGGTAAATCGTTTCCGCTCGTGGCCGGCAGCAATCAGTTTGTCCTGTAAAATTTATCGAACAGCTCAGCTTTGATGCACACCAGCGGAACGCTGATCGCCTTGCATCAAACTTTTAAACCGTGCATTGAACTAATGAAACTTCTTTTTCCAAAAGCCGTTAAAGTATTGATTTTTCGTATATCTCCATACAGCTCCCCCCGCCGAAATAGAGGACAGCCTTCTATATGTTCTCTCTACGCTTCGCTCATGCTGTTGCTCACAGTTCTCTTTGTGACAATAAATCCTTCACGGGCGCAGCGGCAGGTCAGCAAAAACACAGGCTTTGCTCAAAACTGTAAGCTTAACTACGCAAGGCTGGTAGATACAAAGATCGGCAACACCGCCGCCGGCAATACTTTTCCCGGAGCAACCTATCCTTTTGGAATGGTACAGTTTACCAGGACGTATTTTTCCAGACAGGGAGGGTTTGTCATCAATCAGCTAAACGGCGCCGGCTGTGAAAATATGGGAAACTTTCCGGTACTGCCCCTGAACGGAGCGCTTCGCCTCTCTCCTGAAAATATTAAGCACCTGCGCCTTCCCGTTACAAATGAATCCGGGACGGCAGGCGATTACCAGGGACTGGTCCAGGGAAATATCCGGACCAGCTTAACCGTATCGGAGCGTTGTGGGTTAGCCCGTTTTGTCTTTAACGGGGACAGCAGTCAGGCAACGATTATCGTCGGCGGCGGTGTCGCCTCAACGCCCCTGTCCGCCTCAGCCCTGGCCATTAAAGACGGCCGGCGCATTGAGGGATACGCTATGGGCGGTTCGTTTTGTGGTGTCAATGCTTCCTATAAAGTTTACTTTGTCGCTGAATTCGACATTCAACCCTCCGCCCATGGCACCTGGAAAGGAGAGCAACTGAGACCGGGCAGCGATTTTGTCGAAGGAATCAACACCGGGGCTTATTTTACTTTTGACCTTAAAAAGGATCGCCGGCAGGTAAAATATAAAATAGCCATCTCTTATGTCTCAGTAGACAATGCCCGACAGAATCTTCTGGCAGAAGATCATGGATGGGGGTTTGATCAGTGGAAGGCGCGGGCAGAGGCGGCATGGAACAGTTATCTGTCCAAAATAGAGGTGAAGGAAGACCTTTCCTCGACAAAGAATACTTCCAGGATCACGCAGTTTTACACCCATTTGTATCACAGTTTTATACACCCCAATATCTGCTCCGATATCAACGGGGAATACATGGGTGCCGATAATAAAGTTCACCGCTCTTCGCGGCCGCAATACACTTCTTTCAGCAACTGGGACACCTATCGTACCCAGATTCAGCTGTTAAGTATACTGGCGCCTGTCGAAACCTCCGACATTGTTGCTTCGCTGGGTGATTTTGCACAGCAGGCAGGCGGCGGTATGCCCCGCTGGGTTTTGGCCAATCAGGAAACCGGTATTATGCAGGGTGACCCGTCCAGTATCCTGGTGGCGAATGCCTATGCTTTTGGCGCCCGAAACTACGACGCCAGGAAGCTTCTGAAGATCATGCTGCACGGCGCCACAGATTCCACCGCGCACGCGCAGCAGTTTCTCACAAGGCCCGGACTCGGCCAGTATCTTAAAAAAGGGTATTATGACGCTTCCATTCAGCTGGAATACAACAGCGCGGATTTTGCCATTGCCAGGTTTGCGCTCGCTGCGGCAGATGATCAGTACCTGAGTGGCGGACTTCTGGGAAGGGCGCAAAGCTGGAAGAACTTATACAATCCGCAGCGCACATGGTTACAATCCAGGAATCCGGACGGCAGCTGGAAACCTTATTATGAAGATTGGCGGGAGTCCACCTACAAGAATTATTTCTGGATGGTGCCTTTCAATCTCAGGGGCCTGATTGACACAATCGGTGGCAACAAAGCAGCCGAGGCGAGGCTCGACAGCCTTTTTGTCCGTTTGGACGCCAATTATGGGCAAGAATGGTTTGCCAGCGGCAATGAACCCAGTTTTGGTATTCCCTGGATCTATAACTGGGCGGGCGCACCTTACAAAACGCAGGCCGTGGTGCACCGCATTATCAAGGAAGCATACGGTAGCGGAGAAGACGGATTACCGGGAAATGATGACCTGGGGGCAATGGGAACCTATTACGTTTTCTGTTGCATAGGTCTCTATCCGGAAATACCCGGCGTAGGCGGTTTTTCTGTCCATAGCCCGTTTTTCAATGAGATCCGCGTACACCTGCCCGGCGGTTTATTATCGATTAGTGGCGGCAGTCCCGATAAGCCCTATATCCAGGCAATGCAACTCAATGGCCATCCCTACAACAGCACCTGGATCCAGTGGAAAACGCTTAGCGACGGCGCGAACCTCAGCTTTAAACTGTCCGGTAAGCCCAACAGGCACTGGGGCGTAAACGGATTACCGGTACCGCCTTCTTTCGACTGATATAGCAACAGGTAATGCTTTTTCAACGAACCTGACACGCTATGCGTTAAAACAAATTTTAGGGATTAAAAAAATGTATTCATGAAAAAAAAGTTTTTAGGCAACTGGTTCCTTTTTATTTTATCCACGGTTACCCTGAGCGCATTTGCACAAAACACCTCACAGGGAACAAAGCAAAAGCAGTATCAGATCAGTTCTCCCGATGGACGACTGCAGGTCAATCTTCAGGTCGGAAGTGAAATCACTTATGATCTCACGGTTGACGGCAAACCGATCCTCTCTCCGGCCGTGCTCAGTTTTAGGACCAACAAGACGACAACAGAGGCGGCGGCAAAATCTCCCGGCTGGCAGGTTAAAAACAGCCATAAGCAAATCATTGATGAGCGGCTGAAGCCTGTCGTTGCTCAAAAATCCTCTGTCGTAATCAATCATTGCAATGAGCTTACCATTGCTTTTAAAAATAATTTACGACTCACCTGGCGGGTATATAATAACGGGGTCGCCTGGCGGTGGAGTACCCTTCCATCCAGGGACTATAACACCGCTTATCATATCGTAGGTGAGCAGGCTGAAATAGGCCTGAAGGCCGGCGACAGTCTCTGGTACGCCCTCGAAGAGGGTTTTTATTCCGGTAACGAAAGATTTTATCACCACTGGCCGGTGGACAGTATTCGATCCGGCAAACTGGCCAGCTTACCTGTCCTGATGGAAGCCGGCGGCATTCAGCTTTTACTGACAGAGTCCTCTTTATTCGATTATGCCGGAATGTGGGTCAGGGGCACAGGCAGAGGCGGCTTAAAAGGCGTTTTTCCGCATTTTCCTACCCGCCTCAAAGAGGCGGGGGACAGAGATGTGCACGTCGAGGCAAGGGCTGACTTTATTGCTAAGGCGGCGGGCGCCAGAGACTTCCCCTGGCGGGTATTGATGGTGGCCAGAGAAGATAAGGATATTCTTGCCAACCAGATGGTTTATAATCTGGCACGCCCGGCAGATGGTGATTTTAGCTGGGTAAAGCCCGGCAAAGTCCAATGGGATTGGTGGCATCTCAATAACGTGTATAATGTGAATTTCAGGGCGGGTATTAATAACGATACGTATAAATACTATATAGACTTTGCGGCCAAAAACGGCATTGAATATGTTTTGCTGGATGAAGGTTGGTGTGACGTGAGGGATTTGCTCAAGCAATCCAGGGATATAGATGTAGAGATGCTGGCCAGATACGCGAAACAAAAAAATGTTGGGCTTATACTCTGGGCCAGCTGGCTGACCCTGGACAAGCAACTGGACCAGGCACTGGATAGCTTTGCTTCGTGGGGTATCAAGGGTATAAAAGTTGATTTTATGCAACGGGATGACCAGCTGATGGTAGACTATTATGAAAAAGTGGCAAAAGCCGCTGCCGCCCGTAAGATCCTGGTGGATTTTCACGGCGCCTATAAGCCGACGGGGCTTATTCGCAGCTATCCGAATGTGATGACCTCTGAAGGAGTCCTTGGCAATGAGCTAAGTAAATTTACCGACTGGATCACACCGGGACATACAGCGACACTGCCTTATACCCGTATGGCGGCCGGTCCAATGGATTTCACACCGGGCGGAATGCGCAATGTACAAAAAGATGCTTTTAAAGCCGTGCCTTCAGAACCCATGACGCTCGGTACGCGGTGCAATCAGATGGCCATGTATGTCATTTATGAAAGCCCCTTACAAATGCTCAGCGACGTGCCTACGCATTATATCCGTTCTCCAAAATGCATGGAGTTTTTAAGGGCCGTACCGACGGTCTGGCAAAACACCGTCCCACTGGCAGGCGAGGTCGGAAAATCTGTCGTGATTGCCCGCCAGGCATTGAATAATGACTGGTATATTGGAGCCATGACAGATTGGGAACCCAGGGATTTCGAAATAAAGCTGGACTTCCTTCCCAAAGGAAATTATAAAATGATCTTGTGGCAGGACGGGCCTAATGCGGACCGTAATGCCAAGGACTTCCAGATGAAAACGCTGCAAGTAAACCCAGAGGCAACAATAACGATCCGGATGGCAAAAGGCGGCGGATATGTAGCCCGGTTGATAAGGTTATAGACAGATTCCGTATGTCGATAGCAGTCTCTTTGTCCTGTACATCAAATCTAAGGCAGATAGCCATTTGAAAGATTAAAGAAAAAAGCAATTGGCCTGTCAGCCGGCTTCAATATTAATGTTATTAAAGCCGGCTGACAGGCTATTTTTATGCCTGCATGATAATACCTAAATAGAGGAAATTTTTTCTGACAATTTTTGCATCAAAAAACCAGGATACTGCTTAGAACAAAATATTAGGCAAACGGTCAGCTCTCATTACGAAAGTAACATAATACCCAAAAATCCGCCACTTGAAAACTGGTAATTTTTTGGTGTTTTTTGACCTTTTTGTGATTTACGTTTAATGATGAAAAAATATGGCTGCACAATGGCGGTCACCGTTAAAGCTATGTGTCGAAATTACAGCCATTCAGGCGTTCCTTATAACACACATTAGGGAAATAAACCGAATATCACAAAAGAAGCATACCGGTCATGTGACAAAAAACGGAATAAGTGGCCACCTACTGACCACCGCATCCACTCATTAAAAAATTATTATAAGCCATGAAGTATTGTTTTCTAGCTATGTTGTTTTTGATCTCGCTGGTGGCCCGTAGTCAGGAGCCACCCGGAACGTACGAAGTTACCGGTACAGTTACAGATTCAACGGGTAAACCGCTTGCAGGCGCAACAGTACAGAGTCTGCTTAACAAGACTTCTGCGATCACCGGAGCGCAGGGCGGGTTTTCCATCAGGGTCCGGCAAGATGACACCCTGCAGATCCGATATGTCGGATACACAGCGACGCATATAGCGGTAGGTGGGAAAAAACTGCTGCAGATCGTTTTGTACGCCGCAGAAGTCGACGCATTAAATGATGTAGTCGTTATCGGTTACGGTTCGGTGGAAAAAAAGAACCTGACGACTGCAATTGCTTCTGTCGACGCGGCTCAGCTGACAGAACAGTCAACCACCACAAATGTCATCCAGGGACTCCAGGGAAAGGTTGCCGGCGTGAGTATCTTTCAGAATTCCGGAAAACCTGGGGGAGCCCCGACCATCAGAATACGGGGTACAGGGTCATTGAATGCGTCCAATGAACCGCTGTATGTCATCAATGGCATTGTGGGAGCGGATCCCACAACGATAGATCCGAATATAATTGCATCAATAGACATATTAAAGGACGCAGCTGCCTCTGCTATTTATGGCGCCCGTGGCGCGAATGGTGTTGTTATTATGACCACAAAGCAAGGAGCCAGGGGCAGGTCGCTGGTCAGTTTCAATCACACCAGCAGTATAGGAACGCTGGAAAGAGAACTGAAACTGTTGGATGCAGAAGGCGCGCTGGAGATGCTTCGGCGACAGTATGCCTACAGCGATAAATTAGCGCCTCACTTAGACCCTGATAATGATTTTGCCAGAAAGGATGAACTATTTAACGCGGACGGGACACCCAGATATAATACTGACTGGCAAAAGGAAGCTACCAGAGCTGCCTATTCGATCAACAGCTCTCTATCCTTTTCGGGAGGGACAGATAAAATGGATATTATGGCGAACCTGTCGTATAAGAATCAACAGGGGATCATGCTCAACAGCTATCAGAAGCAAATTAATGGTTATTTGAATATCGGATGGGATGTAAAGCCCTGGCTGCATTTGCAAGCCAATATCAACGCCGGCGCCTTCGAAGGCAATAACGTGGAAATGAATACGCTGGGGTTAAATGCCATCCGGGAAACCTATGAGTTCCTGCCATTTTTGCCGGTCAGGTATAAGGATGGGACTTATTCACGTAAAGGGGATTATCCAGGGGCAGAGAATTCAGAGAATCCTGTCAAACTGCTAGGTGAAATCAAGGATATCCAGGGGAATATCTATGCCCAGAGCAGCTTCATCGCCACGATTCATTTCAGTCGAAAGCTGGACTTCACCACCAGTTGGGGCGGCCAGTACGCCGGTCCCTATGAGAATTACTATGCAGGTAAAACGGTATTTGGCGTCTCGGAAACTCAAAACGGCATAGCGCAGAGAACGAATGGTACAAGTGCAGGCTGGACCAATGAAGAATACTTTTCATATAATAACAACTTCGGCCAGCACCATTTAAACGTCATCGCAGGAGCAAGCTGGTATTATAATGTCAGCTCTTCCACGAAGGCAGGGGCCGAGAATTTTTTTGATGACTATTTCACCTATAACAGTTTGCAGACAGGGACTGTCATAGAACAGCCGAATTCTTCCAAGGCGGAATATCAGCTCAATTCCTATTACCTCCGCCCGACTTACAACTATGATAACCGTTATATTCTGAGCGGTTCACTTCGGGCGGACGGCTCTTCCAGATTTGGTAAAAATAATAAGTACGGCACTTTCTATTCCCTGTCCGGGGCCTGGCGTATTTCCAATGAAGATTTTTTTCAGGGCGTGAAGTCTTCGATCAGTGATCTGAAGATCCGGGCCAGCTATGGAGTCGTGGGCAATTCGGAGATAGGCAACTATGCGACACTCAATCAGCTCTCCAGTCAGGTGGCGGTCTTTGACGGCACAGGGCAGCCTGCTGTCGTCCTGACCAACCTGGGTAATAATGATCTGAAATGGGAACGGCAAAACCAGTTTGATGTCGGCATTGACGCGGCATTTCTTGACAACAGAATCCAGCTTACCGCCGATTATTACAGTAAACGTACAACAGATCTGTTATATCTCAAGCAATTACCCGCCACAACCGGTTACCAGACGACATGGGACAATATCGGATCCATCCGCAACCGCGGTATCGAACTGGCCCTGACCACCCGCAATATCGTGACAGAAAACTGGGACTGGACCACTTCGCTCAATTATTCAATGAATCGTTCCAAGGTACTGGATATTAACGGGGATATCCTCGGGCAATGGGCAGGAAGAATTGAACAGGGCAGGGAGATGGATGAATTCTATGGATATACCCGCATCGGTACCTGGGGATCGGACCAGTCCACCGAAGCTGCTAAATACGGCCGTAAGCCAGGCGATATTAAATATCTGGACAAAAATAATGACGGCGCTATCAATGGAGATGACCAGGATTATCTCGGTCATAAGCTGCCGAGATTTGAAATGAACCTGACCAGTACACTCCGTTATAAGCAATTCACACTGTTTTTTGACGTACAAACCATGCAGGGCAATAAGATCATGGACTTCAGCCGTTTTATTATTGAAGGGGATAACCCAAATGTCAATAGCTACACGAGTATATTGAATAGCTGGACACCAGCGCATCAAAATACCATTTTAGGTGCACTCAGGACTACTGCGGAACAAAATAGTGCCATGGGCATTGACAATTTCACGATCCATGACGGGTCCTTTGTGCGTATCAGAAATATTGGCTTAAACTATGACTTCGATCGGCGCCTCGTGGATAGATGGCATCTGACAAAATTAAGCGTCGGCATCAATGCCGAGAATTATTTTCTTTTTACCGATTATACGGGCTACGATCCTGAAATTTCTTCCTTTGGAGGAGGTCTAAACCAGGGAGTCGATGTATATGGCTATCCTAAGCCCAAAGTCATTGCCTTACATCTGAACGTTACTTTTTAACCCTACCCAGAGGACATTTCTTTTACACTCAAAAAAGAGACCATGAAAATCAATATAAAAAAGCTTTGTTTATTGTTCACACTTGCAGGCCTTTTAGCATCTTGTAATAAGTTTCTGGAAGAGAAGCCAACAGGCTTTATCAGCACCAATGCGTATTATAAAACTGAATCCCAGATCCGGGCCGCTGTCAATGGGGCTTATTTAGGGCTTGATGATATGTTTACCGCAGATATCGGTGTCGGCGTCAGTGCTGTCTTTACCTTGGAATATATTACAGGCTATAGTGTCCGCCCCAGAAACGGCGCTGACCAGGCCTGGCTGGATATGAAAAACCTGATCAACACGGACGGCCGGTATCAGACCTGGTGGAATGCCACCTATTACCCGCTTGAAAATTGTAACAGTGCCATTGCAAATATTTCCAAGACCACGATTATAAACGATGAGGCCAAAAACAAGTATTTGGGAGAGCTGTACTTTTTAAGAGCCTGGTATTATTTTCAAGGCGTGCGGTTATTTGGAGGCATACCTTTAAAAACTACGCCTACAACCGATCTTACGAATATTCAACTTCCAAAAGCCACCGAGGGAGAGATTTATGATCAGATTGTCAGCGACCTCGAGGCGGCGGAAGCCTCGGGGCTTCCCTGGACAGATAAGTCAGGCCATGTGACAATGGGTGCCATTAAATCACTATTGGCACATGTTTATATTACAATGGCGGGGTTCCCACTTAGCAAGGGAACGCCTTATTATCAGAAAGCGTATGAAAAGAGCCTGGAAGTGATTCAAAGTGGAAAATTCTCATTGTTTAATCACTATTCAGATCTTCGCGACCCCGCGTTGCAGAATACAGGTGAGCATATCTTTATGCTGCAACATAATGAACAGAACTCCAATAACATCATGCACTTTTTTCTCATGCCTTACCCGGAAGCGCCCATCTCTGTCAATTATACCGGTGGGGGAGGACTCGCCCCCAGTATGGCTTTTTATCAATCCTACGCGCCGGATGATAGCCGCAAAAATAATCAGCAATTCTTTTATACCGAACATGAAAAATACGGAGATCCGGGTCAAATCATTAAATTCAGGCAACCCTATATTTACAAATACTGGGATGAGGCTGCGGAGAGCACGGGAAAATCCGGTGCGAATTTCTCACTGATCCGCTACGCCGGGGTTTTGCTTGACTGCGCGGAAGCAAAAACGCAGGCCGACGGCGGACAGACCTCCGACCCAGCTGCCATTGATGCTTATTATCTCGTGCATCACAGGGCGGTATCTGATTATCACAAACCCGGATCGATCAGTTTTAATGAGGTTTATAAAGAGCGCTTCTGGGAGCTTTGCTTTGAATTTAAAACATGGTATGATATGGTCCGAACACGCAAAGCCTTCGACGTGGTAAACAATAAAGTAGTAAACCTGATTGGCTACAAGGCGCCGACGCGTCTGGAGCCCTTTCAGGAGAAGGATCTTCTGTTTCAGATTCCGTTCAATGAAATTCAGAAGAATCCGAACCTTAAGTGAGTAAAAGAGATTATAGTGAAATCGGGGCAATGCCCCGATTTTTTTTTTAAAGGGCGCAGTTCAGTACTTTAAGAAATTCAGCTAAGCAAGCGCTTCTACAACAATCCGTTTTAGGAACATTGATCATTTGCGCTATAATAACATTTTCGGAGACTATACAATAAGTGCAACGCATGTCCTGCTTACATAACGGAGAATTTTTAATCCATTATCCGTCCAAAGCTTCTGCTATTGTGTTGAGGCGAGTCACTATTGAAGTGTGATACGAAACAGACAATATGAATTATATATGCTGATATAAGTATCGACTACTGCGTTTTAAGCTGTTGCTCCGAATATTGGATCTGTTTCATATTTTAAGTTCCATTCTTTTATTTGTTCCAGAATAGGCAAGAAAGCTAAGCCCTTTTCCGTAAGTGAATATTCTACTCTAGGAGGCAGCTCTTTATAAGCAATGCGTTGGATAATGCCATCTTCTTCCATTTCTTTCAATTGCTGGGTTAATACTTTGCGCGTTATCATCGGAATAATGGCATCCAATTGTCCAAAACGCAGCCGTCGTTCCTTAATTACATTAATAATTATAGGCTTCCATTTATTACCTATTGTACCAATAGCTCTAGTAAATGGACATTGTGATCTGCAAAAATTTTCATCTCTCATTTTATACGTATTTAAAACTAGTTACCTGTTGGGTACTAGATAATACAAATATAGGATATTTTAGATACCATCAATAGTATCTTTGTGAAACAATTTAAAATAATATAAAAACATGACTAGATTAAAAAACAAAATAGCCGTAATTACAGGTGGTAATAGCGGCATCGGATTTGGCATTGCCCAGGAACTCAAAAGTGAGGGTGCAAAGGGTGCTATAGTCGGTAGAAACCAGAAAACATTAACCAGTAGTGCGCATCAGCTTGGCGGCGACTTTATTGCCATCAATGCGGATGTAACTAGCCTGACGGGCCTGGAGAAGGTGTTTCAGGAAACCTCTGATAAATTTGGCAAAATAGACATCGTCGTTGCGAATGCGGGCGGCGGGATAAATGGCACAGTGGCAGATACCACTGAAGCCGATTATGACCAGTCAATGGATTTAAACCTAAAGAGTGTCTATTTTACTGTTAATAAAGCACTTCCATATATGAATGACGGTGGCTCCATTATTCTTATCGGTTCAAATGCCGCCCATCGGGCATACCCCTCATTTGGGCTTTATGGTGCCGCAAAAGCAGCCGTAATCTATTTCGCAAAAGCATTTTCAAACGACCTTTTAGACAGGAGAATCCGGGCGAATGTCATAACACCGGGTACGACAGATACACCGGCATTTGAAAAGTTCGTCCCCACAGAACAGATAGAGGCTGTAAAAGAACATTTTGCCAGTGTAATGCCAACAGGCAGGATCGGTCAGCCATCTGACATCGGGAAAACCGCTGTTTTTTCTGGCTTCTGACGATTCAGCCTTTATGCTTGGCGCGGAACTAATTGTTGATGGGGGCATGACTTATCTAGCTAAATAATCACTTTCTAACCAGATATGAACATACACCAATACCATTTAATTATTAAAAATTTTCAAAATGAATAAATCAGATAACAAAGGAAAAAATTACGCAATAATTGGTTTCGGCAGCGTTGGCAAGGCACTGGCCACAGCCTTCGCACGTAATCATATTCAGGTATCCGTTGCGACGACCCGCCAGCCGGAAGCTTTTGCAGCCGAAGCGGCCGTCATCGGACCGGAAATTATCCCCACAACGCTCGCAGCAGCCGTCAAGGCAGATATCATCTTCCTGGCTGTCCGTTTCGAGTCGCACCCAGATGTTGCAAAGGCACTCCCCAGCTGGGAAGGTAAAACTATCGTGGATGTGACGAACGCGTACGGTGTACCTCTTGAGAAGTTGGGAGGGTTACCTTCCGCCAAGGTCGTAGAAAATGCGTTCACCGGATCTAAGCTGGTGAAGGGATTCAATCATTTGATCGCTTCCATCATTAGCCAGAACCCCGCCGTACCAGGAGGTAAAAGAGTTGTTTTCTTAACAAGCGACGATGATAGTGCGGCGGCAGAAATCGGCAGACTTGCAGAAGGTCTTGGTTTTGCGCCGATTGATCTTGGCGCGCTTTCAAAAGGAGGGATGCTTGTACATGGATACGGTAATACCTGGGGGCAACTTATCTTCAAGGACTTGATCAAGGCTAACTAATGCATCGCATGATTATAAATTATCAGAGATTCGGGGCTATCACAACCTTATCAGTAAGTTATGGAACCCATTAGCTTTCCATAATAGTATCCATTTACAAATTTAAATGATAAAAAAAAATGAAACTAAAGAATAAAGTAACGATAATTACAGGGGCGTCTAAAGGCATAGGCGCATCCATAGCAAAACATTTTGCAGAAGAAGGTGCAAAAGTTGTTGTAAATTACGCATCGAGTAAAGAAGCAGCGGATAAAGTAGTAAGAACCATCAACCACAATGGTGGCATGGCTATTGCCGTGAAAGCAGATATCTCTAAGGAACTAGATGTTCTTAGGCTATTTGAAGAAACAGAAAAGGCTTTTGGCACTTTAGATATTTTAGTGAACAATGCCGTGTTTCAACAGTATTTACCTATTGAAGCAGTGTCGGTAGAGGCCTTTCGTCAGCATTTTGACGTCAACGTTTTAGGCCCGATACTGACAATTCAGATCGCACTGAAATCATTTGAAAGTAAGGGCGGTAATATTATCAATATTAGTTCGGGTGCAAGCAAATATCCACTTCCGTCGGCTTCATTATACTCTTCAACTAAGGCCGCTCTGGATGCAATAACCATATCATTATCGAAAGAATTGGGCGCCAAGAACATCCGTATCAACTCCATCCTGCCGGGTGCAACGGATACGGAAGGTGCCCGAAGTGCAGGTGTTACGGCCGGCAGTGAGTACGAGAAAATGTTTATTGCAAATACGCCGCTTGGCCGCAGAGGTCGACCAGAAGATATTGCGAAAGCTGCCGTGTTCCTTGCCTCCGATGATGCAGCATGGATTACGGGAGAACAAATATCGGTTTCGGGTGGCATGTATGGTTTTTAATTTCATTCGCTCAAAATGGAAACAGCCGGCCCCTCTGACTGTTTCCATTTTTTGTTACATTTACAAATTATCTTTTATTATGATAACACCATTTTCAGTCAGCGCTTCTCAGAAAACTCTTGATGATCTAAAATCAAGAATTAAAAATACCCGTTGGACGGATGAAATAATGGATTCTGGATGGAACCATGGAGCGAGCCTTTCTTATATGAAAGAATTGGCGGATTACTGGGCCAGCTTTTTTGACTGGAGAAAGGTTGAAAGTGAAATTAATACCTATCCCAATTTCATAGCAGAAATTGAGGAGCATAAAATTCACTATTTGCATATCAAGGGAAAGGGGAAAAAGTCGATTCCATTACTCATTACGCACGGTTGGCCAGGATCCTTTCTTGAAATGATGAAACTGATTCCGTTGCTAACGAATGATGAGCATACCTCCTTTGATCTGGTGATCCCGAGTGTTATTGGATTTGGCTTTTCCAGCAAAGCAACAGAACCGGGATGTAATAGCGCTTTTGTGGCTGAACTATGGCATAAACTAATGACTGAATTAGGCTACCAAAGATATGGTTGTCAGGGTGGAGACATTGGTTCCGGCATCAGCACATGGTTATCGTTAAAACATCCTGAAAATATAATAGGACTGCATCTTAACTATATTTCAGGATCGTACAAACCATTCCTTAAAGATAATACGTTGCTCCCAGAGGAAGTAAAACATTTTCAAAAAGTTGCAAATGGCTGGTCTGCAAAGGAAGGCGCATACGCTTACCAGCATGCTACAAAACCCATTACATTGGCGTATGGGTTAAATGATTCACCCGTCGGATTATGTGCCTGGATAATTGAGAAGTTTAACAGTTGGAGGGATAATAATGGCAATATTGAGCAAGTCTTCTCAAAAGATGAATTACTGGCAAATGTTACTTTATATTGGATTACACAGACAATTCACTCTTCTATCCGTATTTATCATGAAAACAGCCTACATCCACTCATATTTGGAGAGCATGATTTTGTAAGTATTCCGGTGGCATTTGCAAAATTTCCAAAGGAACTCCCTACACCGCCACGTTCCTATATAGAAAAAGGATTTAATATTGAGCATTGGACCGAAATGCCACACGGCGGACATTTTGCAGCAATGGAACAACCCAGTCTCCTAGCAAAAGACATCAGGGGATTCTTTCATGAGCGGTCTTAAAAAATAATAGACTAAAATATTAAAGAAATGGGTTTTAACTATAATTCAAATTATTTAATAAAAAAATTAATTTTATTAAACTATAGTTAAATAAAATTGATAAATATTAGTATATTTGAGCCGAAATGGAGAAAAAGTTACCTATTTACTGTCCTAGCTGCAACGGCCACCTAAATGTTGAATCACTCAATTGTCAATATTGCCAGACTAAAGTAATGGGGGACTTTCAGCTACCGGATTTGATACATTTAACGGCCGATGATCAGAAATTCATTCTTGAATTTGTCAAGGCCAGCGGCAGCATCAAATTAATAGCGGAACAAATGAAACTCAGTTATCCTACTGTGCGCAATATATTGGATGATATTATTGAAAAAATAAAAAATTTGGAGGGCTAATCATGGTTTCTATTTTTAACCCTTTTCAAAAAATAGCCGGAACAAGAGCCCTCAATATGGGTATCGTAATTACCTTTCTAACATTGTTGATATCATTTTATAGTCATAGTGTATTTAATGGCGTCATCGATTTTCACGTGTTCCCATTTTCGACGATCTGGCCTTACGCGTTTTATTATGTCATTGCCTGGCTATGTCTGGTTATTTATTTTGGATTAGCCGGCCTGATTTTCACTAAAACAAGATTCAGATGGATAGATATAGCCGGAACTACGCTGCTTAGCAGATTTCCTTTATTGCTGATTGCCATTGCGGCCTTTGCGATTCCTTATATTGACACCGCGGCACTGAGCAATCTGTCCAAGATTCACTTTACGGCGGGATTTTATATCGCTTCTACTTTTTCCCTTTTATGTATTATTTGGACCATTGCTCTTTACTACAACAGCTACCGGATTTGTTTAAATATCAAAGGCCAAAAAGCCATATGGTCGTTTATTGCCGTAATGATCATGGCGGAGGCCACATCTCTGTTTATTATCCATTGCATTCATCTAAAATAATACCTTATGAAACTGAAACTTTTATTGCTGGTGCTGCTCTTTCCAATAATACTCTTCGCGCAGACAGCACAGGATAATGCTAACGCATTTGTCAATGCCTTTATGCAAGGAAATTATGACCAGGCACTCAGTTATGCGGACAGCTCTTTTAAGAATAAGGTAACATCGGCTATGCTGGGACAATTGAGACAAGGCATTATTCAAAAACTGGGGGATTTTAAAAAAATCATATCGACAACTTTAAAACCGGAACTGAGCAATCAGGCTTGTTATGTTTTTTGTGGATTTGCAAAAGACAGCCTGGATTTTAAAACAGTTATTAATAAGGACTTAAAAGTCATTGGCCTGTTTTTGACGCCACATCCCAAAAACAGTTATTCTGCAAATGACCCCAACACGTACAATATACAATCGGGCAATCTGACATTGCCAGGCACCTTACTTATTCCCAGTAAAAACAACCATAAAAGGCTGGTTATTTTGGTCCATGGTTCCGGCGCGCACGACCGGGATGAAACATTAGGACAGATTAAGCCTTTCCGGGATCTGGCAGATGAATTATTAAAAAAAGGCATCGCCTCTTACAGATACGATAAAAGAACCTATGTAGATCCAGGTTCATTACCTCAGAATTTTACCGTAGATGATGAAGTAACAGATGATGTTTTAAATATCATTGGCTATTTCCATGCAAATGACAGTTTTCGCAATTACAAACTGTATATAATCGGGCACAGCCTGGGCGCCCTGATGGCCCCCAGAATAGCTCAAAAAGCGGATGGGGTACTCAGTGGCTTAGTCATGTTGGCAGCGCCCGCTCGACAAATTGAGGACTTGCTCCTCGAACAAGCCATCTATCTGGATTCTTTGCTACCAGATAAAAAAAGGAACCAGGCGCTACAAATAATAAGAAAAAAAGTAAATTATCTGCACAGCTCGGCCTTCAATGAGAACTCTTTGCCTGATTCGTTGCCCTTGAATCAAAAAGCGAGCTATTGGTTATCCCTCGGATCCTACAAACCGTTACAGATCATTCAAAGTTTGTCCCAGCCCGTTCTGATCCTGCAAGGAGAAAAGGACTACCAAGTCCGGATGACGGATTTTAACTTATGGAAAAGCGCGACCAAAGGTATGCCGAATATCCGTTTCAAGAGCTATCCGGAGTTGTCTCATATTTTTATGCCGAGCGAAGGAACACCGGGTCCCAAAGATTATGTAGGGCAGAAACATATACCTGGTAATGTCACCGAAGATATTGCAGAGTGGATTTTAGCCCACTGATAGCATTAAATAGTTTTGGCCGGTTCCAACTCGTTACTTTTAGAAGTAGCCTAATCCATCATCAACGCATATAAAGATCCATCAGAAAAATGTCCTCTTTCCTGATCCCTATTATAACTAGTCCGATCACCTCATAGAAATATTCAATACCAGGATTCTTTGCCTCTATTCGTAGATCGAAAATTGATAGCGTACACAAACGATATTCTTTCAGAGGTAAACTCAACATTTAATTGCTTGCATGCGATAAACTGCATAAAGGAACCGCCGGTTACAATGCTTACTATGAGAATATGTGCATTGCCTATTGATAGATTGATGCGTGTATAAGGGCCAAAAAAATCGGGGCCAAAGCCCCGATTTCTTGCGTTAAATTGCATCATATGTATCAACTCATATTCTTTCACGCTCTTGCTATTTTCCAGCAATATTTTGCTGTAGTACGCCACCTGAACGATCGATCTGTTGCTGAGGGATAGGGAAGATCTTATCCCTGTCCTCAAAGGTGAGCGGCTGGGAAGCTGACACATAATTTGTTTCGAATTTCTGGTAGCTTTCAATCACCGTTTTAGCAATACCCCACCGGACCAGATCATAAAACCGGTGTCCTTCAAGAGCCAGCTCCAGCCGTCTTTCCATTTCAATAGCCTTCATGGCATATTCCTTACTGGCAAAAGATGGATAGGTTTTGACCAGGTATTTGGCCGCAGGTGTACCGCCGATTTTAAGCGCCGGCAGCAATGCGGCTCTTTTACGGACATCGTTGACCCTGTTTAATGCATATGTCAGATCGTTTGTCTGGGCAGCACATTCCGCCGCCATCAGATATACATCCGCCAGGCGAATGATATTGACATTTAAGCTGGTGATCTGTGGGGTACCGGGAACACTATTGCCGCCAAAATCGGCCTTATCGATCATTTGCTTTTTAGAGACAAAAGGACCGCCAAAGGCTGCTTCACGAATCCAGGCGTCCCCTGGAAAGATGCCCCAGTCTTTAAACGGAACCCCTCTTCTGCCTATCGTATAATCCAGTCTGGGGTCTACCCGCAGGTTCTGGTCTACTTTATAATTTTCCTTGGCTGATCCTGAAAGGCCTACATCAGATTTATAGGGATTCGCACGGTAATCTGCCGGATCCAGATAAGGTAAGCCATTGGCATCTACTTTATAAGCATTGGCCAGATCAACAGACGGCTGGAAGAAACCGCAGCAGTTGACAGGCGCGTTCCCATAAAAGCCGGAGAGCATATCACCTATATTTCCATTATCACCGGAACCGTCCGGGTTAATGAGATGCTGAGCAGCGAAGATGCTGCCGGGACCATTTTCCTTATTCACGTCAAAATTGTCCGTAAAAGGAATACTGGTCAGCGCTGGTTTGCGCGTGATGACATCTTTAAACAGCGGCAATGCCTGATCATATTTCTTCTCATATAGGTAGACTTTACCCAGGTAGGATTCAGCGGCATATTTATCGACCCGGCCAGCCTGACCACCAGGTTTATCATAAGTTAGATTGGTTACGGCAAATTGTAAATCCTGTTCAATCTTCGGCGTGATATCCGCATCATTAGGCACCTTGGCAGCATCTGCCGTGCTGGTAATGCTTTCATCGATATAGGGGATCTCATTGCCAAAGACACGGATCAGGAAGAAATAATAGTGGGCACGCAAAAACTTAGCCTGTGCTTCGATGAGCTTAGCTTCTTCATCAGAGAACTTATCGTCCTGATCCGTTGCCTGAACCTTGGCAAGTAATCTTAATGTCAGGTTACACCGGATCACCCCTTCATAATAGTTATTCCACATGGTGGGTAAGTTATCATTGGTAGGGTTGACTTTATGCAGTTCAATATCATTCATGGGCGACTGGTCGGCATTACTGCTGCCTTTATGGGCGTCATCCGCGGCCACTTCTCCAAAGAGCCATTGGCTGGGAGCCGTGGAATAATTCCCCCAGGTGCCATTGATATTGCCGTTGACTAATGCATATGCCCCGACCAGCGCATTGTTGACCGCTTTGGTGGTCAGTAGCTGATCGTCCGTGATCTGCGCCTTGGGTGTAGATTCCAAAAAGCCTTTGCCGCAGGAAAAAAGCGCGAACATCAAGCAGAGTGGAATAATTATTTGATTTATCTTTTTCATAATTAATACGAGTTTAATGTGATTCAAGGAAGCTTAGAAAGTGACATTCATACCAAAGATAAACTGACGGGAAGCCGGGTAAACGCCCAGATCTACGCCAGGAGCAGAGAAGGTGCTGGAGAACTGGCTTACTTCAGGATCTAACCCTGAGTACCCCGTAATGGTAAACAGATTAGTGGCGCTGACGTAGAACCTAAGATTGCTGATCTCTTTGTTTTTAAACCATTTCTCTGTCGGGCATGTATAGCCTAACTGAATGTTCTTCATTCTAAAATAACTGCCGTCCTGAATATAATAGCTATTGGATTGCAGTTCCATGGCTGACGGGTTTCTGTAAGGTGCCGGAACATGACTGCCCGTATTACTAGGACTCCAGGCATCTAACAGGCGCGTGCTGACGGCTCCATCAAAAGCGCTGAAATCTGTATAATAGCGGGTGGCGTCAAAGATATCATTACCCTGAGAAGCATTGAAGAACATAGATAAATCAAAACGCTTGTAGTTCGCGTTAAAACTGATAGAATAGAGAAAATCAGGGTGCGGGTTACCGATAATGGTGCGGTCGTCAGCATTAACCGTACCATCACCATTGATGTCGGCATATTTCTGACCGCCCACGCGCGCACCGTCATAAGATGGCGTGTTTTTGATATCGTCTTCACTTTGATAGATACCGGTTACTTTATATCCGTAGAAGGCGCCAAATACTTCACCGGCTCTCAAAATAGAAGTATTGATACTTCTGAAGGTACCATAGATCTGTTCTGCAACGGTAGGTGCAAGAGAAACCAGTTTATTGACATTTCTGGAGATATTAAAACCCAGGTCAAACTTGAATGCGTCTTTACCGGCACTTTGATGATAATGATAATTCAAGGCGAGTTCTATCCCTTTGTTGGTCATCGTACCGATGTTCACATACGGAGAAGCACCGCCACCGACGGCCTGAGCCGGCAATGGTACCGGATAGAGCATATCTGTAGTCTTTCTGTTGTAGAAGTCCAGAGACCCGTCCAGGTTATGGTTCATAACGGTAAAGTCAAGTCCGGCATTCCAGGACTTCAGCGCTTCCCATTTAACATCCGGATTGTCATAGCTGTTGGTCCAGATACCACTGCTCAGATCTGTACCACCGATAGGATAGGAGGTGGTGTTCTGTGAAGCCTGATAACGACGCAGGTACTGGAAAGAAGGAATGGTCTGGTTACCGGTGGCTCCATAACCGACACGCAATTTCAAGTCGTTGATCCAGTCAGCACCTTTCATGAAATCTTCATTGGAAATTCTCCAGGCAAGACTGGCGGCCGGAAAATTACCATAACGGTGATTAGGGCCGAAATTGGAGGAGCCATCTCTGCGGATCGTGGCACTGAGTAAGTACTTATCGGCATAATCATAATCCGCACGGGCAAATAATGAATACAAAGAAGATTTATAACCGCTGCTTCCGCTGGATTTATTGGTGCTGGCGGCATCCAGATAATAGTAATTGATGTCTCCGAAAATAAAGAAATTATTACCGGTCCCGGTAAGTACCCTGCCGTTGCTTTGTACCGCTTCTGTTCCCGCCAGTAAAGTCAGGTCATGCTTTTCGGCAAAAGTATGCTTGTAGGTCAAGGTATTTGTCCAGGTCCATTCACTGGCATAACCCTGGGTTTCATTTAACGGATTATTGTCATAATTCCCTTCAGAGAACTCAGGATTGGGGTACCCGATGCTGATCGAAGAATAGTTATCATACCGCAGACCATAAGTGGTCTTTAAATTCAAGCCTTCGACAATTTTCAGGTCTGCATAAACGCTTCCAAAGAACTGATTATCGCTGTTGATGTTGTCCTTGGCGCGGTACAGGACAGCCAGCGGGTTTTCTGCGTTCCCCAGCATACTGCCTCTGGTACCGGCGAAATTACCTTTGATGTCATATACGGGAATGATGGTCTGAATACGATAGGCCCAGCCAATCGGTGAACCTTCTCCCTGATAGCTGCCCGCTACATTAGGGTTCGTGGCAAAGCCATTAAACTTCATACGGGAATATTGCATATTCTCTCCGATGGTCAGGTGGTCATTCAATGTCTTGAATGTTGAGTTGGCGCGAATCTGTGCCCTTTCAAAGCCGGTATATTTTACGGTACCGTCTTGTTTAAAATAGCCGCCACTGATGGCATAGGTGGCATTTTCACCGCCACCGATGATACTCATTTCATGACTCTGCATGGGTGCATTATGCGTGATTTCTTCAAACCAGTTAGTGCCTTGTTTATTGGCCTTGGTGATCTGATAGAAGGTCGACGCGTCCTGGGAGTAACGATACAAAGAGGGATCTGTCTGCGCCGGTGTTATATTCTGTCCTTTGTTATCCCCGGGGCCAGCAATCAGGTAGTCGGGTAATGTGGGCACATCGCCTGTGCCATAGTTATCACCCACGGACTTTTCGTTAATGGGGATCCCGGCGTTTTTTACAGCCGTAAACAGATAATCAGCGTACTGTTGTGGATTGAGGTAATGGGGAAAAGTCCCTTTGTTAGGCGCCTGAACACCGTAATAAGATGTAACAGAAATCCTGGGCGGACCGACCCGGCCTTTTTTAGTGGTAATGATCACAACACCGTTATTGGCCCTGGAACCATAGATTGAGGCGGCAGAGGCGTCTTTGAGGACCTGCATCGTCTCAATATCCTCAGCACTTAACCAACTTAGCTTCCCTGTATAGGGCATTCCGTCAATAATAAACAACGGATCGTTGTTATTAATCGTACTGAAACCTCTGATACGGATCTGGGGAGTCGATCCGGGAGATCCATCATTGATGATCTGTACACCGGCGGCCTTTCCCTGCATCGCTTCTACAGGGCTCGCAGCAGGTTGATCCTTGACTTCTTTCATGTCCACCACAGCGACCGCTCCGGTCAGATCCTTTTTTTGCATGGTGCCGTAACCAACGACGATCACATCACTCAGATCTGAATTGACCGGTGTTAGCTGCATATTAATCACAGCATCGTTCCCGACAGTGAAGGTGGCTTTTTTGAAACCGACGGAAGAAAACTGTAGCACATCGCCGACGGCAGCATTAATCGTATATTGCCCACTCTCGTCAGTGGTGGTTCCTACTTTTTTGCCCTGAATTTCAACAGAGGCATTGGGGAGCGGCGCTCCTTTTTCTGAAGTTACCTTTCCTGAAACGGTTTTGCTTTGCGCGAAAGCCTGGAAACTCATGGCAAAACAAAATGTAAGCAAGAAAAGTAACATTGCAGTGGGGTTCAATCTTTTCATACATTAAAATGTTTTAAAGTGTACTGATTTTGATGCAATTGCTCCCCTAAGATATGTTAAATAGTTATGTTAATAAAAAATAAAATTTAACAAGTTTGTGCAAAATATGCTTAACATAAAACAGTATATTGAATAAAAATGGCATAAATAAGGATAACATTATATAATCATGTGTTGGGGATAATGCCTGCCAGCCCTCTTTTTAACAAACATTCATAGTCCGCCGGAGGAGCTTCATATGTCGGATTTATTCGACCATTTTTCCATAGAATAATTGTGGAAAAAAAGCGACTTTTCATTTGAATGGCTTAGGGAAGCTTTCAGAAAATGGAAACAGCGCCGTCATCCTTGAGATTTTTAATTATCTTGCCAGATCACTATTTTTATTTGTGGCCTTTTCAATGCAAAGGTTTGCACTAAAAAGGCCGCAAATAAAAATACGCAAAAACACAGTAGCTTATCACTCACTTTTTCTATAAACCAATCAGAAAACTACATGCAAATGCATCAGTTATTTATCTCAAGAAGTCTTTTAGCAGGCGCGTCCCTGTTATTAAGCGGATTATTTATGCAGGGCCGCTCTCAGGGTTCCTCAGGCAGCCATCTGTTCAGCCAGACAGATACGGCAGCCGTACCTAAGGAAATCCAGGACCCCGAATGTCTCGGTATCAATAAAGAACCGTACCATGCGACCCTAATGCCCTACGGTAATTTGCAGGAAGCTTTAAAGGGCGACCGCCGTCATTCAACCTTTGCGCGGAGCCTGAATGGCACCTGGAAATTTAACTGGGTTGACTGGCCACAGAAAAGGCCGGTGGACTTTTATAAACCAGGCTATGACGTATCCGGGTGGGCAGATATCCCCGTGCCATCTAACTGGCAGGTGATGGGCTATGGGACACCTAACTATAGTAACTACAATTATATTTTTCAAAAAGACTTTCCAAAGGTTATGAGTACGCCGCCCGTCAGCTTTACCACCTATGAGAAGAGAAACCCAGTGGGCAGCTATCGCCGCAATTTTGAGGTGCCCGCTACCTGGGATGGCAGAGAGGTCTTTGTCACTTTTGACGGCGTTGACGCTGGCTTTTTCCTGTATGTCAATGGCCAGAAGGTCGGCTATAGCGTGAATAGCCGCAATGCGGCTGAATTTAATCTGACAAAGTATGTGCATCCCGGCCTAAATATGATCGCCGTAGAGGTCTACAGGTTTACCACAGGAAGCTATCTGGAGGATCAGGATATGTGGCGGTTAAGCGGCATCTTCCGCAATGTTACGCTCTGGAGCAGCCCTAAAGTGCATATCCGGGACTTCTTTATTAAAACGAGGCTGGATAAGCAATACAAGAATGCCACATTAGAGTTGGGTGCCAAAGTGAAAAACTTCAGTGACAGGACCCAGCCTGCAAGAGAGCTCACTTTGCAGCTCTATGAAGGCAACCGGGAAATAAAAGGTGAAAATACAACGGTCAGTGTACCGGAACTCAGGCCAGGCCAGGAAGTAGAACTGCATAAAGCAATCACCGTGAAAGATCCTAAAAAATGGACGGCAGAAACGCCGGTTTTATATACTTCTGTATTAAAATTGACGCCGGAGAGTACTTCAGCAGAGATTCTCTCAGCCAAAACGGGCTTCAGAGATATTAAGATCGTGGGTCGCGAACTTTTAGTAAACGGTGTCCCCATTAAACTCAAGGGCGTTAACCGTCACGAAAACTGGCCGGATGACGGCCACGCTGTCACCGAAGAGCAGATGATCCGAGATATTGAACTGATTAAACAGGCCAATTGTAATCATGTCCGCACCTGTCATTACAGTGATGATCCCAGATGGTATGAGCTTTGTGATCAGTATGGGATCTATCTGGTGGCAGAGGCGAATGTCGAAAGTCACGGCGCCTGGGATGAATTTAATGAGGATCCCAGGATCAAAGGGGCGATCATTGACCGCAATGTGGCCAATGTAGAAAACTTCAAGAACCATCCAAGTGTAATTATCTGGTCATTGGGTAACGAATGTGGCAGCGGCGGCACCAACTTTAGGGCCGCGCTCAGCCGGATCCGGGAAATCGATCCGACGCGTCCAACTCATTACCAGGGCTTCGGCATCGGTGATAAAAATCCGGCCGACATTGACAGTGAAATGTATACCAGCCTGGATGGGGTGGAAGATCATGCCAAAGACAGCCGGCTGACCAAACCGTTTTATCTTTGTGAATATGCGCATGCGATGTTTAATTCAATGGGGTCCGTAGATCTCTATAATGATCTTTTTGATAAGTACCCTGCGCTTTTGGGTGGGGCCATCTGGGAATGGCAGGATCAGGGTATCTATAACAGAAGAGACCCGCTGCATCCGATTACAGCCTTTGGCGGCGGCTTTGGGGAAGTACCCAACGATCATTATTTTATCCATAAAGGCGTAGTCTTTTCTGATCGCAGCCTCAAACCCCATTATCCGGAACTCAAGCATGCTTATCAATGGGTAACGATCCGTCTAAAGGACACGGCGGCTCAGATGATCACCCTTAAAAACAGATACCAGTTTACCGATCTGGATCAGCTCACCGCTTCGTGGGCCTTATCGGAAGACGGCCATCAGGTCGCCGGCGGTCCATTAAAAATAGGGGCGCTGGCCCCCGGACAGCAAAAGGACGTCAAGATTCCGTACAAATTAAAGGCAAAACCTGGCAAGGCGTATTTTGTACGCGTTGCCTTTCAGCTGGGCAGTGATGCGCTCTGGGCGAATAAAGGGTATGAGGTGGCCAGTCAGCAATTTGAACTGGGCACTCCGGTGGCTAAAGCAGCGCCTCCTGTCAGTGGTCAGCTAAAAGTACAGACACAGGGAGATAACATCCTGATAACAGGTCGGGGTTTTACATTGAATTTTGATAAGAAAGCCGGTGTATTTACCCGTATGACCAGCCAGGGAGAAAGCCTGCTCAAAGAAGGGGCGAAAGGTCCTTATCTGCATTTATGGCGGGCTCCGCACAGAAAAGATGACATGTGGGCCTATGGTGACTGGAAAGCCTATGGACTGGATGATTTGAAATGGACAGCTGTTGAATGCCACATAATAGCGCAAAAGCCAACTGAGGTACAGCTTTCTGTTACCCTTACCGGTAAAGGTCATCACAATTTCAGTGTAGAACATCAGGTGGTATATACGATCCAGGGAAATGGCCGGCTGACGGCTGACAACAAAGTCCATTTTAGCAAGCAGGACATAGCACTCGGCAGACTGGGCGTCCGGCTGTTTTTAAATAAATCGCTCAACCGGGTTGAATACCTGGGACGGGGGCCTATGGAAAATTACGCCGACCGTAAATCCGGTTTTGACGTCGGGGACTATTCCAGCAGCATTATGGCCCAGATGACGGGTTATGAAAAGCCGATGGATTGCGGCAACCATGAAGATGTCCGTTGGATCAATCTGACAGACAGCATGTCCGGTAAAGGCCTGAAAGCTTTTCATGTGGGTCAGTCCTATATACAATTCACGGCATTGCCGTATAGTGATGAGCAGATGACACCGGTTGAATATAAAATTGATTTGCCAGAGCCTGACGCTTCGGTGCTGGTCATTGCCCATCAGACACTGGGGGTCGGATCATACGGCTGCGGCCCTAAACCGCTGGAACGTTTTATTGTCCGCTCCAGGGATACCCGCTTCAGCTACGGGCTGGACCTGTCGGGTAAAAAACAGTAAGCGTAAGCGGAGTCGACTGATTTGGAATGTCTGAGTTGCACTACCATGACGGGATTCTTTAATCAAAAGAAGTAAAGGATTCTGTCTTGGTACAACTTACTGACTTATCCTGATATAGCATCTTCATTTTCTATGACGAAATACCGTCCCGGCATGCCGAACAGCAGACAGATCTCAATGAGGCTGTCAATATTAAAAAAGCATTAAAAATGTAGTCTGACTGGGGTACCCAGTCGGACTACACATGCAAACGAGTGGGCACTTCGTCGCCGGAGGCGTCCACCTATCGCGTCTGTTAATTCAATCCAACGAGAAGGACTCATGGTAAATGAATTTGTGCCGGCTTCATAGATTACGGGGGCGAATTCGCCCCCGTAATCTATGTATTGTTAAGTTTTTTCCAAAGCCCCAAAAACAATGGTGTTTTTGTTTCTCTTCCCGGTTGCTTTATTATTGAAAATTAAAACAACCCGTGGCTCTTTTACTGTCTAGAAAATATTATTTCAGCATGAGTTCGGCAACCGGGATATCGTAGGGCGGACGGACCTTCGGCAGCGTTAAGACAATGTCACCATTCTGTTCTTTATATAACAATTCTGAAGCGTCACTTAGGATCTGCGCATAACTGATCTTTCCCGCATATCCTGGCAGTATTAACTTACCATCGTCAGGCAGCTCATATAAAAAGACATAAAGCCGTTTTGTGACCGGATTATAACTGATCTTTGTGCCATCCGGTACCTGATAGCTATCTGGCGCATAGG
Organism: Arachidicoccus terrestris; assembly: GCF_020042345.1. Lineage (NCBI taxonomy): Bacteria > Pseudomonadati > Bacteroidota > Chitinophagia > Chitinophagales > Chitinophagaceae > Arachidicoccus > Arachidicoccus terrestris. The sequence goes on along the minus strand of NZ_CP083387.1, from coordinate 4,590,234 downwards.
TGCAGCCATAAATGGCCCTGTCATTGGCGTGCATCCAGTAAGCAATGCTATCCAGATGACTGATGGCACGATAGTCAAATTCTCCCCGGGCAGTCGGTCCGACGTTCAAGATCAGATTTCCTCCATTGGTTACAGAGGATATTAACAGGTCCAGTAGTTGATGATTGGATTTCCAGGATGTTTCATCGCGATAATAGCCCCAGGAGCCAGAGAATGTCTGACAGGTCTCCCAGGTCTTGCCTCTGTATTTGGCAAGGGTTTCGGCGCTCACCTGTTCGGGCGTTTCAAAATCATATCCGTCAGCATAGTTGTTCAGGTCCAGCCGGTTGTCTACGATAATGCCTGGCTGTAGTTTTCGGATCATTTTTAATAGATCTTTGGACCCCCAGTCCTCATGGCCCTTACCGAACTTGCCGGGGTAGGAGAAGTCCAGCCACATAATATCGATCTTCCCGTAATTAGTCAGCAGTTCTTTCACCTGGTTGAACAGATATTGCCGGTATTTACCGAAATCCTTCCCCCGATTTAACGAAGCGTAGGCAGCACTGTCGCCCTTATCCAGGCGCTGCGGATGATGTTTGTCGATGGTGAAATCGGGATGATGCCAGTCGATCAGGGAATAATAAAAGCCTACTTTCAGTCCCTCAGCTCTGAAGGCGTCTACAAATTCCCGGACCAGATCTCTGTGTGCTTTTGTATTCATCGCTTTGTAGTCCGTATACTTAGAATCGAACAGACAAAACCCTTCATGGTGTTTTGTGGTCAGTACCGCGTATTTCATGCCGGCCGCTTTTGCCTCCTTTGCCCACTTTCTGGGTTCGAAATGGTCAGGGTCAAAATTGTCGAAATACTTCTGGTACTGAGCGTTGGTCATCCTTTCCCGGTTTTTGACCCACTCATGACGGGCGGCTTCTGAATACAGCCCCCAATGGATGAACATGCCGAATCGGGCATCTGTCCACCACTTCATACGCGTTGTTTTCTGCTGCGCGGTTTCATTTGACAGGTGTTGCTGGCTGTAAACGGTACCTGTTACTAAAACAGCAAGTAATAAAAAAGAGATCAGTTTTTTCATGGTATCTTTTAGATTTTGGTGATCAAAATATATCCGCTGTGCCTGATGATACGGTTGAGTGATTTTGCTCCATGAAATTACACGCATTTATTTCAAGTCTTTAATGACAAATTAACTTGTTATACAACAATCTTGGCTTCTTTGAAGCAATCTTCAATTACTGTTTTCAATCCGTTCATATGGAGAAACTGCAATCAAATGTTAATAGTTGCCGCCTCAATCTATAAAATTCTTAATTTGACCTTTGAAAAAGAAGGCGGATGGCAGGAAGAATGGCAGATCGTTCCGATCATGAAACACACGGCTGTTCAACATTTACCAATGCTTTTTCCAGCAGCCACCTGTCAGCTTTTTAACTCATTCAGAAAACTAAAATCGATCTATTAAATTACAAATGACTATGACTATTCAAAGCAAAATTACTGCAGCAGCCTTGCTGATGCTTACATTTGGGTTGGGCACTATACAAGCCAAGGCCCAGAAAGGAGACTGGGCTAACTTTAAAAAATATAACGCTTCCAATCAGATGGTCAAAGCGTTGCCGTCTTCGGACAGGCAGGTGGTCTTTATGGGTAACTCCATTACAGAAGGCTGGTATCATAATGATAGTAGTTTTTTCAAGACCCATCACTTTATCGGCAGAGGCATCAGCGGACAGACGACATCTCAGATGCTGGTGCGTTTTAGAAAAGATGTACTGGACTTACATCCCAAAGCCGTAGTCATTCTGGCGGGCACCAATGATATTGCTGGAAATACCGGCGATATCGAACTGGATAATATCATGGGGAATCTGGCGTCCATGGCTGAACTGGCAAAGGCGCATGGTGTTAAAGTGCTTTTATGCTCGGTTACGCCAGCTTTCGATTATCCCTGGAGTAGAGGCAAGCAGCCTAATATAAAAATTCCTGCTTTAAATAAAATGATTCAGGCCTATGCCCGCAAAAATCATTTTATTTATGTGGATTATTTCTCCAGACTGGCAGATGAAAGGGGCGGATTACCGGCCAGCCTGGCCAAAGATGGCGTCCATCCTACGTTGGAAGGGTACAAGATCATGGAAGAGATCGTCCTGAAGTCCATCAAAAAAGCACTTTAAGAGCTGAACATACATCATATTCATCGTGTTGGATCGGCGGTATTTCTTTTGCTGGTATTATTCCAGCCTGAAGTTACCGCCAATTTTTATATTGTACATTACCAGCTACCCGGGCATTTCCGCTGAGTTATTGTATTTTTGTCTTTAAAATTTAAATCACCCTCAGGCAGTTTTTCATTATTCAAACATATGCAATATCCTCCTTATATAAGGCTCTCTGAACTGGCTGCCATTGTCGGGCAGGTACTGGATACCCGGTTCCGACAGACAGCTTATTGGGTATTGGCGGAAGTCTCGGGGCATCAATACAGACAGGAAAAAAATTATCATAGCTTTGAGCTGGTAGAAAAAAGAGAGGACACCGATGGTTTACTGGCAAAGTTTTCTGCCAAGGCCTGGGGAGCCGGTTCAACCAAAGTGCAGGAATTTGAAAAGAAAACGGGACAGCGGTTTACCAGTAATATTCAGGTATTGGCGCAGGTCAAAGTGGTATTCCACCAGCAGTATGGTCTGGCACTCGATCTGGTGGACCTGGATGCGGCTTATACGGTCGGGAAGTTATATGAGGCCCGGCATTTGACGCTTCAAAAACTGGTGCAGGAAAATGATTTTATTGAAAGGACACCCGAGGGTTATCGTACGCGCAATAAATCCATCCAGTTGCCACCTGTACTGCAAAGACTGGCCATTATCTCATCTTTGACATCGGCAGGCATGGAAGATTTTATCCACACACTGGAAAAAAATCCGGAAGGCTATCAGTTTGAGCTGGATAGATATCTGACCGTGGTACAGGGAGTGGATAATGTGGATCAGATCGTCGGACAGCTTATTCAGGTGTTTAATTCCGGCAAATCGTATGATGCTGTTTTATTGCTTAGAGGGGGTGGTGCCCAAACAGATTTTATTGTATTTGATCATTACCAGATCGCCAGAGCCGTGGCTAAGTTTCCGATACCGGTCATCACTGGTATCGGGCATCAGAAAAATGAAACGATCGCTGACCTGATGGCGCATACTGCCACGAAAACCCCTACACAGGCCGCGGAGTTCATACTGCATCATAATCGAAATTTTGAGAAAAGTATATCGGAACTTCGCCAGTCCATTCTGCTGCATGCCAAAACCTATTTATCAGAGCGCACCCGGCTGGTGGAACATCTCAATGGCCGCCTGTTACACCGGACCCGCGATTTTCTGCAGCTGCAGGAACGCGCTCTATATAAACTGCAGTCATTAATAGTCACCGGCACTACGGAATTAGTCTATGCGCATCAACATGCTTTGCAAAACTTTAAACATGAAGTTTTTAGCACCGTTGAACACAGACTTGCTGGCGCACGAAGGGACATAGGCATTCAAAAAGATAAGATATGGACCTGGTCCGGGATTCAATTGAAGGCCGCCGATACCGGCCTCAGGCATCTGCAAACAAATATCCGGTTAATGAGCCCGGATCAGATCCTGCAAAAAGGCTTTGCCCTGATCAGGGCAAAAGGAAGGATCATCACTGATCATACCCAGTTAACAAAAAACCAATCAATAGAAATTATTACCAGTAAGATCACACTGGATGTAACGGTTAACAATAAAAAAGAAAATACAGATGGAACAGGATTTAACGTATAGTGCTGCTTACGAAGAGCTGGAGAACATTGCCCTGGAAATGGAAAATGAGTCTGTCTCCATTGATGAACTGGCTGTCCGCGTAAAGCGCGCTGCGGAGTTAATCGCCTTTTGTCAAAACAAGTTGCGCGCTACGGAAAAGGAAGTGGCGGCTGTGATGACCAGCATGGAAGAGGGGAAAAGTGCCGCAAAACCAGGAAGTAATCCAGCAAATGTCAATAATAAGGATGACGATAAAAGGCGTGATTAACAGACCACATTTATTCTATAAAAAGCCGGCCCCAATTGGCCAGGCTGTTTTAATACATTGATATCACCTATTATATTTACACTAGATGCGTTGTACGCCTTGTAATTTGATGAAGAAACTTATTTTTTCCTTACTGACCCATCATTTGTGCCAAAGATCAATAGCAGCTGTACTGGCTTTTTCTTTCCTAATGGCGACTCTCAATAGCGCCGGCCAGCAGCCGTTGAGGATAGATGGCGCGGCCAAAGCTGTTCAAACTGAGCTTAACCGGGGCTGGGTTTTTAAACAGGCAGCAACTGTTTCTTCGGGTAAGGATATCGGCAAATGGGCCGAGCCCGGCGCCTCTTTAAAAGGGTGGCAACCTGCCACTGTGCCTGGCACCGTACTGACCAGCTTACTCAATAATGGTAAAGTACCGGATCCGTTTTATGGCATGAACAACAATCAGATCCCCGATATTTATGCAACAGGAAGCGATTACTACACGTATTGGTTTGTCAAAGATTTTGCGATCAGCAACCTCGATCATGATGGGCAATATTATTTGCATTTAAGAGGTGTAAATTATGGGTTCGATGCCTACCTGAATGGACATAAACTAAATGATACGACATTAAAGGGTATGTTTTTGCGCCGTCATTTTAACATCACCAGGCTACTGAATAAAGAGGGAAGCAACCGTCTGGCGATTATTGTTTATCCACCGGATCCGGTTGGTAATCCCAATGGTGGCCAGGGGGGTGACGGAACAATCGCTAAAAATGTCACCCATCAATATGTGGCGGGCTGGGACTGGATTCAACCGGTCAGAGACCGTAATACAGGCATCTGGGATAAGGTTTTTATCTCCTGCGAGGGCCCAATCTTCCTATCGGCACCTCATGTGGTGACGCGTGTTCCGGGCAAAAGAATGCCTTCCGCTAAAGACCAGGCGCCAGCTATCCTCCATACGACGGTGGACCTGCATAACCGTTCGGACCATTCTGTCACGGGGACAGCCAGCTTTCATATGGCAGGCAGTGTGCTTACCAGAAAAGTGACAATAGGCGCGGGAGCATCTACGACTGTCATCTTCGACACAGATACCCTTTACCGTCCTAAACTCTGGTGGCCGTCGGGCATGGAAGCCTTGGGGGATCATCACTTGCCGTTTCTATACCCGGCCAGTTTTCAGTTTACATTGCAGGATGGAAATGTGTCGGATAGTACGCATCTTTTGATTGGCGTTCGCCAGATCGATCACAGATGGAATGACAGAACCAGAAGCACAGAGGTACTCGTCAATGGTCAGCCACTTTTTATCAGAGGGGGTAACTGGATTGTTTCCGACGCAATGCTTCGACTCAGCCCCGAGCGGTATGATGCTGAAGTGAGATTTCATCGGGATATGGGGCTCAATCTGATCCGGGTCTGGGGTGGCGCACTCACCGAGCGGCCGGAATTTTATGAGGCCTGCGACAAGTATGGATTACTGGTAATGCAGGATTTTTGGGGGTCGGGGGATTGCAATGGCAGGTGGCAGGATCCCAAAAAGAAAGATGATATCTGGACACGAAGAGGGTACCCGGATGATCACGGCCTGTTCTTAGCATCTGCTGCAGACCAGATCCGGATGCTCCGCAATTATGCGTCACTGGCCATCTGGTGTGGTGGCAATGAAATAACCCTGGCACCGGATCTGCAATCCGGATTACAAGACAGCCTGCTGCCGCTGTTGGATACCACCCGCTGGTATATTGATTTTTCCAATTCTGACAGCATGTCTTTTAATACGCTGGGAGGAAATGGAGACGGACCTTATGGAATACAGCCGATAGAAAAGTTCTGGACCCATAGAACTTTTCCTTTTAATTCTGAAATCGGTTCCGTGGGTATCGGAGATATTGTTTCTCTAAAGCGCTTTTTGCCACCCGGCAGTTTGCCCGAGCAGCTACCCGCCGCCGGTCAGCAATCCGGTTATGATAAAAGTACGCTGATCGACAGTGTCTGGCAATATCATAAATATATCGGTTATGGCAGTTCTGTGAGCCGGTATGGACAACCGGAAAATACGACTGAATTTGCCAGGATCTGTCAGCTGATCAATTATAATCAGTATCGGGCTTTAATGGAAGGCTTTACGGCGCGGCAGTGGGATTGGTACACAGGTTTTATCATCTGGAAAACCCAAAACCCTTGGACGGCTATGCGTGGGCAGATGTACGACTATTACCTGGATCCCAATGCCTGTCTCTATGGGCTTAAAAAAGCCGCTGAAAAAGTGCATCTGATGTTTAATCCGGCCGATAGCAGTATATATATCGCCAATAATACGTATCAGACCGTACGCAATTTGATCATGGAAATTACAGTCTGTAGCTATGACGGTGCCACAAAGCTGCTGACCAGAACGATCACGCAGGCCATACCACAACACCCTAAACTTCTTTTATCTGTGGCCGGCGCGCTGTCAAGACCGGAAGCGGGGAAAGGCTTGCTCTTGTCCTTAAAGTTACTAGATCTGCATAAAAATATCATCAGTGAAAATATCTATTGGACCAGAGACAAAGCAGGTAATTACAGTGGCCTTCAACATATGAAGGCCTCCTCTCTACAAATAACGGCACGTTGGATTGAAGAGGCCGGCGGACAAAAAAGAATAGAAGTGCAGCTGGATAATCCGAAAGAGGCAGCGCCAGCTTTTTTCAACAGGATTTCTGTTGTCAATAAATCCACTCAGAAGCGGATATTGCCGGCATTTTATTCAGATAATTACCTGACGATACTTCCCGGCGATGCTAAAACGATCTACGTAGATCCTCCTTCAGAAACGGTCCAGAAAAAAATGATCCATTCAACTGAAAATACCTCCAAATTCGAACCAACAGCGCCTACAGACATGGAGATTACGGTTGAGGGCTGGAATTTGCCGAAAAAAAATGTCCGGATCCTGTGATCACAGCAAAAGCTTACAACGTTGTATGCTTAAGTTTCCGGTTGTGTTGGGAAATAGGATATGACTGGTTTAATCTGCATTGCCGGGCTGCTCGATTTTCGTCAGATCTGTGACTGTAGAGAGGCCGGTATCCAGATTGAGCTCTATGGTTTTCACCGCGCCCACCCCCTTGGCCATCCATACCATAATATCGAAATGGACGGTATTGTCTACGGTGTAGTCTCCATCAGGCGAACTGATGGAAATAATACGTTGCTGACTTTTTAAATAGTGGACCCGGATGCAATCTTTATAAGTCCCCGCTGCTGTTTGTATGACGGCCGATGAATCAATGACGCCTTCCTGAACAGTTTGTTTCATCTTGCTGTCGGTCACAGTACCGTCTTCATCTTTGACACCATGCCAGGTCGCCGTAACCGTCGTCGGAAATGCAACCTTATGCAGTGCGTCTTTATGGGGTAGTTTCATCGTAAGAGGTGTTTCCTGATGGGTAAAACTATTAAATGTGGAGGCCAGTAGCTGAAGGGCGTCATAATAGGCAGTAGCGAAATAGGAGGTGGAGTAGGTGTACTCTTCATTATACCTGGCAGATGGATAGAGCTTAATACCCGCAACGACAGCTTCTGCCGCTGCGACGCGATAGCCGGCGGAGTCATGTATATCTAAATAATTAATTCGGGCACTGGCACCGATCTCGTCGCCTGAGACGATCGTATACGTTAATACCGTTCCTTGTTGATCGGGCATATAGCCTAGGCTTTTATGGGTTGAATTGCTGTCACCGGATCTCTGATCGCTGCCCTTATTGTCGCCGCTCCCGCTACTGGCGGCGGATTTCGAGCAGCTGCTCATTATAAAAGAGGTAATGGTTATTAGCAGTGTCACCCGCCATATGGAAACGGGTCTTTTAAAAAGATAGGTATAGGTCATGATTGTAAGTTTATCGTTTTAATTTGTATTGTGGCTGATGTAGTTATTTACTTATTCTCTAGTACGCTGATACGTTGTTTATCACTGGCTGTTAAACCTTCGCCATCCGTAATCTGCCAGATCCAAAGCTGGATATCTCCCATAGCCCCGTCAAGACTGGCCTTTTCTCCGGGAGCCAGATTTACTTTTTTGTCTGCCAGCAGTTGGATTAACTCTTTGATAGGAGCCGCATTGCATACAGGGCCAAAGTCATACCTACTTTCATCGCTGCTGGCATGGCGATGTTCGTTGAGGCAATAGGTATATAACAAAACTTTGCAGGAGGTGTTTTTTGCCAGGTATACAGGCACGTCCTGTATCAGAAGACCATTTTGGTCTTCCAGGCTTTGAGATGCAAAACTAAGACCGGCAGGCAATACCAGTAAAGTATCTTTACCTGTATTGTTCACTAGTTCCATGGATATCAAAACAAAGCTGCCGCTGCCTATGACCTGACAATAGTCCCCCTGTGACTCAAGTGCTGAAACACCTTTTATACCTCCGTCAATGGCTACGCCGGCGCTAAAATGGAAGAGTTGTCCCTGAAGGGCTTCCGTCGAAGGCCCCATGCCGCTGATATGCCCGGGCAGATCATTACCGTCTTTGTCACTAACGGGAGCATCAGATTTGCTGCAACTTACCACCAGCAGGGCACAGGTTAAACAGATGCAGAGCAGTAATACATTCCTTGGATGGCTCATGGCTATACTGAATAGTAAAAACATCAGATCGACTTTAAATAACTATTGATACATTACCTGATTTTAACAGATGGAATGCCCGCACCGCACTAGATTTTGATAAACTCTACCCGCCGGTTATTGGCCTTCCCTTCCTGGGTATCATTGCTGTCAATAGGTTGGCGCTCACCCATCCCTTTAGTAGTGAGTCTGTCCTGGGCGATACCCATCTGGACCAGCGCTTTTTTTACAGCAGCAGCCCGCTCTTCAGACAATTTCAGGTTGGTTTCATCTGAGCCATCATTATCGGTATGGCCGTCTATTTCAAACCTGAGTGCCGGGTGTGCCTGCATCATTTTAACCACTTCATTGAGCGTTCCGGCAGATTGTGGTTTAATGGTAGCTTTAGCTACATCAAACAAGATTCCATGCGTTATAAATTTACCATCTGTTACCACCTTGTTATATTTGTCAGACCCTCCTGCTGCTAAACGGAAGTTTTTGATCTTAATGCCATATCTCCCATCGGTGCCGACTGCCATTTTACCGGCTCCGGTAGCCAGCGTATTAGAAGCCGCTACGCGGTATTGATCAATATAGACCTTGCCGATATTCTTATTGATGTAAATAGCGATATGGTGCCAGCTACCATCCGCAGCAAGTGTCCGGGCCAGGCTTTCCGGCAGATGAATATGCCCACCGTCTCCCCACTCGCATCCAGAACCACTCGTGATCCGGAATTGATAGAGTGGCGCATCGAACTGTTTATCTGATTTTTGGAAATCCACATCGAAATAATTGACATACCTCATGTAGGAATCATTGACTTCATAAGACATATCAAATTCCACCGTAAATTGCGCGGGCAGATAATTTTCTGTCGACATCAAAGGAGAAATGATCATGCGGGCACCCTTATCCAGGTGAAGAAGCTTATCGCCTTCATAACTCTGGATTTCTGCATTCCCTTTGATGAGCTTAAAACGGGCAGGTAGTTCTGCATCTGCTTCCTGCCGTATATCCGGCTCGAAAATAATCTTGTCTCCCGGTACAAAATCATAACTTCTGTAATCGCTGACAGTTGCTTGTGGCGTAGAAATGGAGGATGGACTACTTTGGCCACCCCCTACAGCACCGCTGCCTGCATCTGCAGGCTTTTTCCCCTGGATGGCGACCTCGGCTTTATCCATTGTTTTATTTGTCACGTCTTCTGATTTTTGGGTGACTTTATTTTCTATGGTCCGTTTTACCCGGTCCTTTACTTTTTTCCAGAGTTGTGCCTGGACTGGACATGATGTTATGGATGCAAGAAGAGTAAGTGTTGCTACCACCGCTAAAAAGGCACCTCTGATATTGCCGTTTTTTAGATTCTGTTTCATGATCTTGTTTTTCTGATTGTAACTTCTGATTGCTGAAGGCTTATACTGGCTGGCTTTTCTTATTTTGCTGATTTGTAATGCGAAGTTCTGTCCTTATTCAAAGCCAGACAATCCCGAAAAGACTGGTTTTTTGTCTCTCCCCTAAAAAAGGGATTTTTGGGGATCCACGGACGGGATTTTCCCCGACATGCCCCGTTACAGATCTGGAAATCGGCCTAAGGAGTTCATCTTTTGCCAGATGGCGGTGTAGGGAATTCCCGGTAATATCTAATTCATTAAGCAAATAACCAATGAAACATTGGTATATTGGCGCGCAAAAGAATTGTACAAACTGGCAAGGGAAACAGCAAAGGATATAAATTATAAACGATGATTAATACCGGAAAGGCCTGTCCGGTATTAAGGCAGACATCACAAATCCGGACGCTTTGTGGCCGGCATACAGCATATACCGGCAAGGATACTGCTATTACCGTTAGGCACCGCCCTCCGTCTAAGTTTTCGGACATCTGGAAATCCTGCTCTAATGATAATACCCCGGTAAACTGCCGCTGCTAAGAAAAAGGTAGTCCATACGGGTGGATGATAGGCTGATCGGGTGTTATCGCCAATTGTCTAGTATTTTCCTGATCATTTTAATAAGACCACCCCAATTAAATGGCGGAATAGACGGCATTACCGGAACGGTTCTGTGTATTCTCAACGTCATGGCTTACAAATTTGATGGTGATGCAATTCGTGCATTAAGGGTTCGGATCTTCTGGATTACAAAGGTAGGATAGTGGCGGCTGATTATAAAATCGCCGGTATATTGGTAACAATTTGTTCAACTCGATGTTTTTTCCAGTGCGACGACCTTGCCGCCTTCATCCATGCTAAGTGCATGAGTCACTCCGATTTGTTCCAAAAACAGTGGATCATGCGATGTTACCAGTAAGGTTCCTTTGAAAGCGGCTATTACCTGCGTTAAAATAGCCAGGTTGTCGAGATCCAGATTGTTGGTCGGTTCATCAAGTAGCAGTATATCTGCCGCCTCTTTTTTCAAATAGAGACAACATAAAGCCAGACGCATACGTTCTCCTCCGCTCAAAGTATGACAGGGTTTGTCCCAATAATCGGGGGTAAATAAAAACCGGGTAAGAGCAATACCGACTTCATGAGTAAGGGTAGCGGAATGCTTACAGCCATCAGCCTGTTCCATTACACTTAACGCATCATCTATGATCTGATAATGCTGATCTAAATGCAGTATGGTGGCATCAGCTATATATAATATACCACTTGTTGGTTTAACCTGATTATGAATAAGTTGCATTAAAGTGGATTTACCGCTGCCGTTATCGCCGGCAATTACCCATCTGTCTGAACTGTATAGACTGAAGTTCAGCGGAACGTTCCAGACAGGGACGGCTGTAGGCGCATAGGAAAATGTCAGATCTTTGGCTTCTACCAGAAGCTTGCCACTGTGCAGGTCTGAACCGGGGATGGCCAACCGCATCCCCGCATGGTTTTTATCTTGTTCTTTAAGGGCTTTTACGTCTGACTTCAGCTGCTCTATTTTCTCTCTGTGGCCGCCGTCCAGTCTGGCCGTACTGTTTTCTGCCTTATTTTGAAGGGAATGCTGCAAAATAGTCGGCAGACCCGCTTTTTGCTGCTTCCCTTTTCCCCGGCTATCCAACTTTTGTCTACGCTGTATCACTTGCCGGCGTATTTCTTCTGCCTGTTTGAGAGATTGTGATCTGGATTTAAGTTGCTGCTGCAGAGCGTTTTTTTGTTTGTCCAGCTCCTGCATGTAAAAGCTGTAATTGCCTCCATAGGTCGTGAACCCTTCTTTTTGAAGTACAACAATGGTCGACATTTTCTCCAGTAAGACCCTGTCATGACTCACAATAAGGGCGGCGCCTTTAAACCCATCTAAATATTGATAAAGCAATTTGCGCCCGGTTCCATCTAAATGATTAGTGGGTTCGTCCAGTAATATGCACCTGGGGTTATGTAAACAAAGACCACTCAGCAGGACTTTGGTTTTCATACCACCGCTTAACGCACCAAAAGACTGTTGCGGCCTGATTGTGCTAAGTCCCCAAAGGTGAAAGACTTTCTGCAGCCTTTCTTCCAGATCCCAGCCGTCATCCAGCGCTGTGAAATGTTGCTCGGAGGTATCTCCTGCCAATATCGCCTGCAAGGCTTTTAGTGGTTTTTCGATTTGAAGGACCGCAGCTATCGTTAAATGGTCAAACTGTCCATAATGCTGCGGAACATAGTAGGGTATCTCCATGGCTTCAATCCGGCCTTCTGTCGGCAGAATATGACCAGCCATGAGTCTGAGCAGGGTAGATTTACCACATCCGTTGGGACCCGTAAGTCCGGTTAGCCCTGCCGTGAGCGTATAATCTAGCTGTTGAAATAAAATATCTCCGTTGGGATGCCCATAGGCAAGTTGATGAAGTTGCAACATAATTTCTTTTCTTTCAAAGTACGGCATGTACGCTGCACCCGGTAAACGAACATATACCAGCTGCCTCAGCCGGTTGTCATATATGGAAAAGAAATTACATTTTCATTGCGGTATGCTTTATTGTTGCGTTGCAAAGCTATACCAAATTTCGACGTTCCCAAAGAAATTTCCGCGATTTTTGAGGGCAGGCGGCACACTTGTCTATCTTCTCTCTTAGCAAGCGCCGGTAAATCATAAACGGACTACATCGCAATGCCCATCCAATCCAAGATTCAGATAGCTATCCCACTGATCCTTCGGTGGATTATTATGCAACGCGTATAAATGTACACTTCGCTTAAATGTGCCATCAGCGTATTGGCGACTTTAAAAACTTTACGATTGGCAGCATGGTCACTTCTTCGAATCCATATATAAATAAATCGCTTAGTGATATAAATTAAACTTATTTTTACATAAAAAGATGGATGAAAAAAGATCTACTTCCATGTTTACTCCTTTCACTTATTTTAGTGAGCTTCGGATGCAAAAAGAATGATGACATTCAGAAAATTAATGTAAAACAGGGTACCTATTTCCTTTCCAATACGGTTTATTATGAGGCGCCGACACTGTACACAAATCAAGGCAGCACCGCAGACAGGAATATTATCGGCGGCGTCTTAAAATACTGGGCTTATGGAAAATCATGGCCTGATTTTTTTGGGGAGGATTTTCCGGAAAAACTGCTCCATGATTTTAAGCAATATACCGGCACCCAGACGTTGGAAGAACCACCCGGTAATAGTATCCTTAAAATCTTGCCGGGTCCGATTGCCTTATTCATCCATTTCCCTTCCTTGAAGGATACAGTGATTTGCGATATTGCGGCAAATAAAGACGGGACATACACCTTGATTAACAGAGACTCGTCAAACTTCTATGGGTCAGGTTGCAGTGGGCTGGAGATCGCCATGCTCAATACAGCCGGCTTTCGCAGATACACAATAAACAGTGCCAGTCAAGAGATTCTGACATATAGAGGGCGCAATCAATTTCTTATAGATATTAAAGACGGACAAATAGAGCTCCACGTTGCCGATTTGTTCATATACAGTAGCGGGAGTTGTTGGAAGTTCACCAGCAATACGCCGAAAAGATATTCGCCCCCGGATGTAAAACTGCTGGAAGTTGCTGACACAATCCTGCTTCAGAACAAAAAGTTTGTATACAGGCAACAGTGACACCATATTTCAGCTATCATTAATATATTAATTATCAACCAAATATATCAATTACTTAAACTTATGCATTATATTATGCAAACGGCTGGTATCCAACTTTTTAAAAAAAGACAATAACAAGAAATTCAAGCCGGCGGCAGGCTTATTCATTTAACAACATTCAACCAGTTTTAATCATAATAAGTTAATAATTAATAATATACAAACGTTAATTAAATATAAACTAAATATTGCCCCGGCATAGATTCATATTTACTATTCTGTTTAATTTTGATAATCAATTAATTATATCACTCATTTGATATATATTTAATATTCTATCACCACTTTCCGTATGGCATTTTAATACATACGATTGAAGTATCATGAAGATAAAATTCACTTATATTACTTAACTTAAATAATAAATAATAGTTTATATTAAATTAATAATCATTTTTTTAAAGAAATAATATATGATAAATGATAAAACTTCCTACGAAGGTTTTGATGTTATCATTTGCAGAGAAAAATAATTGCTTCGAGCTGGCGCCCGCTCTACAAAGATTACTTAGCGTTAATTAAAGTTAGGCTCTACCTCATACTAGGTAATAATATATTGTTTCTCCAAGCCCTGTCTGGTGAAGCCTTTTATCCTGCAAAACCGTTAAACCAACCCCGGAAAAACCGGTATCGTGTGACTCCCGTTTGCCATTTTGGAAGTTGCCCGGCGTCTATTGATCAATTATATTTGAAAACAGTGTCGACGCATTCCTCATTAAATAGATCATGCATTACCCATTACCGGATTAGATTATACTATCTTTCATATTCACCGATGTGCCAGAAAATGTATATTATTTTTAAATGAGGCATTTCGCTCTGGGTTGTGGCACTTTAAACAAACTTCAGGTAAAATGGTTTTGGTGAAGGTTTGTATTAATTGTACTTCGCAAATCCCGACCTCGAACTCCCCAAAGGCGCATTGCTGATCTGACACTTTCCTGTTTTGGGGATAAGGTGATCAGATATTTCTTTTCTTTTTAATCAGGCCTTGAATGAATGCTTGTGATTGCTGTCTTCTCAATAATAACAAAATCATCCTTCAGCGGTACAAGCCTGACCTGGGTAAACCAGTCCGTTTATGGGCTGTCGTTGTGGATCCGACGATTTTCCTATATCGCCTCATCGCTTGCCGGCCAGTTCTATCCGGGAATATTGCTTTTGGATACTTTCTTAGAACACAAGGCAATGGACTTGCTGTTTTCCGACATAGCTCAGATAAATTCGATACCGGACCTGGCTACCTTAGAAATAGTCAGTTGACAAAGAAGTGATTGATTATGTATTCCTTTACAAAACTATTATGCTAAATAAAGCCCGGCTCTCAAAACCATCTTCTGAAACTTGAAGCCCAACCGGCTGCTAGCAGCATCATTGAACTTACCTATCCGTTGTTAAACCCCAAAAGTGTCCTTTGTTTGACATACAAAATAATAAGAAACCACTTGGAATTATTTCCGGAATAAGTAACAACTTCGAGAGAAATTATTCCGAAATGTTTAAATCTTCCCAATAATTATTGATTAATGAGAAAAATTCCCCGTGTAATATTACCTGAATGCAAAATATTATAGTATCTTTCGTTCTCAAATATGAATTAATATTTTGTAGAGTCGATTGGGTCTGGCAAATGAAGATCATATTCCCATGGCTTTTCCCAGGCTGGCTCATTTTACATTCACTCTTTTTTATACCCTATGAAAATTGACTTTACCAAAGCATCTTTTAAAGATTTCGAAAATATTAAAGATTTTAGTGTACAGCAGCGGGCAGATGTCCATTACGAGTTTCTGCAGTACATGAAAAAAAGTGGTCATCTCAACTACCGACTGCTGGGCAACAGTGGTTGTGGGCCTTTGATTGATATTCAGAATGTCGACGGAACCGGGAGCAGAGAGTATGTTAGTCTTGTCTCCAATGATTATTTAGGATTTACACAACACCCAAAAGTCAAGGCAACTTCCATTGCTGCCATTGAGCAGTATGGAACAGGTGCCGGCGCATCTCCATTAATAGGTGGTTATTATAGTTATCACAAGGAGCTGGAAGATATGCTGTGCCGCTTCTTTGACAGGGAGCCCGGCTCTGCAATCATTTATAATACCGGATATACGGCCAATAGCTCTTCTCTTATGAGTCTGCTGCAGAAGGAAGATATAGCAATTGTCGACATGGCCGTACACGCCAGTGTATATGAAGGTATCCAATTAACCAATACTAAAAGGTTTTTACACAATAACCTAGAAGACCTGGAACGGATACTCAAGATGGTCCAGCCTCAGTATCGCACCAAGCTGATTATCATCGACGGTATTTATTCGCAAGACGGAGATATGGCCAAGCTTCCAGAGATCTATGCTCTGGCCCGTCAGTATGGCGCATTGATTATGGTAGATGATGCGCATGGCATCGGTGTAATAGGAGAGGCAGGCAAGGGGGTTTTGCAGCATTTTGACATGAAAGATAAAGTGGATTTTATCACAGGAACCTTTTCCAAGACATTTGCGAATATTGGGGGATTTGTGATCTCCAATCCGAATATATCATCTTTTTTGCAGTATCAGTCCAGACAGAATGCCTTCTCTGCAACTTCTTCACCGGCTGTCGCCGGTGTGACCACAGCTATCCGATTGTTAGAGGAAGAGCCTGAGTGGCAGGCTAAGCTTTGGGAGAATATCAATCATCTTAAATCTGGATTAGTGGATTTAGGGTTTGACGTAGGAACGACTCAATCTGCCATTGTACCGGTGAAAATAGGTGATCCGCATATGACCAGCGAGGTTGGAAAAATTTTATTAGACCAGGGTATTTACACCAATCCGATTCTCTATCCTGCTGTGTCTAAGAAAGATGCACGCATCAGAATGAGTGTTATGGCAACACATACGAAAGAACAATTAGATAAAGTGCTGGAAGGATTTGAGTTTTCGGATAAAAAGTTGCATATTGCAAAAATTAAATATAAAAACTAAAACCATGGCTAGAAAAGTTACAGATGGTCCAATCAGGAACAAAGAAAGAACTAAAAACAGGATTTTAGAAGCAGTTGGTAAAATCATCCGCTCAGAAGGCTATAAAGGTTTAATTGTTAACCGTATCGGTAAAGCCTCCAGATTAGATAACAAGTTGATTTATCTTTACTTTGGCAACGTAGACAGGCTTGTCGAAATGTATGTCAAAAGTAAAGACTACTGGAACAATATTCCACAGGACCTGATTGACGAGGTTAATGCCAAACCCACTTTAGATAAAGAATCAGTGATTTCTATTATGGAGCATCAGATGGACTTTATCTATAACTCTGAAGAGTTGCAGAAAATCCTGCTCTGGGAAATCAGTGAAGAAAGTGAGTTGATGCGTGAAATTGCCGATGAAAGGGAAGCATTTGGAGAAACACTGTTTAAAAAAGCAAAATCGACATTTAGAAATACTGATGTCAATTTCAGGGCAACCGAAGCCTTATTGATCGGTGGGATTTATTATCTGGTACTGCATGCCAGAGCCAACGGAAGTTCATTCTGTGGATTGGATATCAACAAAGACCGAGACTACAAAGCCGTAAAACAGACCTTTGGTCGTCTAGTTGAATGGACATATGCTGAAGCCAAAAAACAGCAGAAAAAACACGAAAAAGAAAAAGCAAAAAAATAATCTTTGCCGAAAAGTTGAGGAAGGTATATTAAAACAGTACCTTCCTTAACTTTTTTGAAAAAAGGCTTTTCTTATTCTTTGTTAATGAAAGCCCCCGACTTTTCCCATCCCAAGCCCTGTTCAACCTGAGACAGAAGTCAGAACAGCCCGATAAGCTTCATTATTGTCCCTTCCATAATACGCGTACGCTGCCTGGATTTATAAAACAGGGGCTACAGTATTCATGCCGTCGTTTGAGCGCATATCTAAGCAGCCGCTATTCTAAATTGTTTAGGGGCAAACTTATGATAGTGACTTATGGTAAGAACCCTATCTCTCTAATGTAAGGACAACCCGTCCCATGAGCGAATCAAGGAGCCCTCGGCCAGATGTCACAGTATATTAATTCTATTGTGCGTTGACAGTTTCGTAAACAGAGCGCAAAAAGAGGGTAACACCGCTGCGCCGATGTTTTCCGACCCAGACGAAGTCTTGTCGGGTTACACTTGTTGTAACATAATATACAATGCATAAGATGAATAAATTCTATAACGACAATATCAAAAAGGAAGACCCATGGCTGATTACAGCATGAGTTACTGTGACAAATAATAGGGGAATGGCTATCCTGATCGCGACCAGTTGAAAGACAGGAAATTAAAATATACACACAACCTCTTCCACTCAGATACCTGTAACGCTATCAATGTACCAGTTCCAGCCGGCCAGGGCATTTCGATTTAATCAATCATGTAGTGCAATAGCTTTGCTTAAAACACAGAGCTTTTCGAAATAGTCGGCTCTCTGGCAGTTTCTCAGCCACATAAACTATTCGCCACTCTAACAGCCTTGTCCAAAAGTATGTTTCTTTCACGCCAACAAATATAATGCGCCCGCTGCGCTTATTCATGGATAAAATGAGGGAAAATTGAAGGAAGAATTCTCTTGTTTTAATGCGAATTTTTTCATGAAATGTTGGTGAAAAAAACTGGGTCAAATGCGGAAAGGATGCTTCATTGCCAGGCAGCTTTTATTCATCAGGTTAGGCATGCAACTAAATAAAACAGACCGGTTCAGTTACACCTTTGTACCGAACCGGTCCGAATCCTGAAAGAGCAGATTGCATTAGCGTTTAGATAATTGCAGCAATTGTGCCCTGTATTGCTCCGTATTATGGCCTTCAAACTTGATAAATAAAGTATTCAGATGCCTGGCGTCCAAATAACCTACGGACATGGCAATTTCCTGTCTGGTCGCGGTAGGATTATTTTGCATGAATATTTTGGCCTGCCGGATTCTTTCAGACATCAGGAACTCTTTTGGCTTTCTATTGAATAGAATCTTAAAACATTTGTTTAACTTTTCCGGAGATATCGGATACTTTAATTGCGCATCGGCAATGACCTGGCTGTCCATAAAGTGCGTCTGAATATAATTCTTAATATGGATCAGTGTGTCTATTTCTGCTTGTTGAATTTTAAAGCCGGTTGACATAGGCCTATCAACATTGGCGTAAGAGGCAATGACAGCCTTGATATCTTGCATTAAGGCGGTCTTTTCCAGTGGCGTATATTTTGTCTGCTGCGCAAAGCGTTGAAGGGCTTTGGAGATCTGATATCTCAGCTCCAGTGCACTTTGTTCCTTATCAGAGAATAGTGTTCCCATTTTACCAGACTTCAATGCCGGTAATAGCTTGGCAAACGCCGGATAGTCCTCAATCAGCGACAAAAAATAATCTGCTGTTACATGTATATCAAACGTTTTTAACGGCGTAACCGTAAGCGCAGTTATAGTGTGATGAGGTGGATTCACTAATATATTATGAACGCCTTCCGATTCCATATACCATTTTTGGTGATGGTTCATGTTATACATAGCAGCGCCTTCTATTAGACTATGAAACTCAACACCCTCAGAGACCATGTTACAGTATAAGATCTTTGGGTTATTAAAGAAATACTCCGTATACCAGCAAGAGAAGGGGCCAACCTGTATATTCTGGAAAAGGATATATTCGTCTTCAGAGACTTCTATATGGTAGCAGGTTGCATTATTAAACTGTCGTGATTTGTAGCGACGGGGAAAGCCTTGTTTAATTGGTAAAGGGTCACCTCCGGCAAGCCAGATCTTTATTTTCTCCATTTATAGCGTATTGTTAGGTGTAATATTCACAAGTTGAAGTAGTAAATATATAGAATAATTGTCAATAATATGATGTATTTTGAAAATATTCTTACCAAATGGTAAAATCATATTTTTAGCATGTCATGGCAAATAATAACTTTGTTCAGAACGAGTTTCATCTACAGATAATGAGTATTTAAAAGAAGCAGAGACATTGCAAAAATAAAAGGATGACAAATAAGGATAATTTGCCGGAAATCATTAGATTTACAAACACGCATTGAGTAAATGCTGTTTTTTCCACCTAAATAAAACGCATATGGATCAACAGTTGCTGAAAATTATCACTGATTTTTACAAAGATCTGCCCAGGCAGGGACCTGGTAGCACGCGGGCCACGAAATGGGCCCTTACCAGAATCATGGAAATGGGTCCTATTGAACATATACTTGACATCGGATGTGGAACCGGTGCCCAAACCATTGTCCTGGGCCAGGAAACCGGTGCCAAGGTGGATGCCCTGGATAGAGTACAGGATTTCTTAGATGTATTAAAAATCAAAAGGGACCAACAGCGTCTTAGTGACAGAATTCAGCTGCATCATGCACAAATGGATAAGTTACCTTTCGAAGCAGAGAGTTTTGACCTGATCTGGAGTGAAGGTGCCATTTATAATATGGGATTCACTTATGGTTTGAAGAACTGGGGCAAACTCCTAAAGCCTGGTGGTTTTATGGTGGTTTCTGAAATTTCCTGGACAACAGAAAGCCGCCCCCAATTATTAACAGACTATTGGAACAGCAACTATCCTGAGATGGATCTGGTGTCTGCTAAAGTGAGATTGATGGAGATGATGGGCTATAGCACAATTGGTGCATTCGCGCTTCCTGATGTAGGCTGGAGAAATTATTATGAGCCTGTTTCACAAAAACTGGCACAGCTTGATGGATCGGGTAGCCCGGCGCTGCAGGGATTTCTGGAACAGATCAAGACGGAATTGAAGATCTATCATGAATATCGACAGTATTATAATTATTTCTTTTATATAATGCGTCGTCCCTGATCCAGGTAATTGCGTGATATTGTCAGGTGTTTATCATAAACAGGCAGCGACGCCGGGACACAGAAACTATTATCTGTTACTTTACTTTTTATAGCATTATAGCATCAGGCAGGTTAATTATTCTCCCTGGTGCTATCTTTTTGTTGTTGTTGAACTACTAATAATTATGCATCAATTGTTGACTGCTGGTTGCTGCTATGAAGAAAAGGCATAGGTAGGTATGCATAGTTCATTATCCCCCATGCCCATTTACTCCATATTATGGAAAGCGATTGCTTAAAGCATTGATTTTTAATACAACTGCTCTGCCACCCATTCTTGCGGCGATGCTATGCGCTGCCGGAAAAAGCGATGAAAAAATCAATGTCATTACCTTAAGAAAAGAAAGGATAAAGAGAAATAAAATATTAGTAATCAACACGGCGGACAAAAGTTGATAAGTTAATATAAAATTAAAACCCTCATAACCTTTTGTTACAACGCTACCGATAATTTCGCCTCGAATCGAACGCCATCGTTTCAAGTTCTAAATTATTTAATTGATTGATATCATTTTCAACCAACCAGAATTTCTATGAATTTCAAAAAACTATTATTGGCAGTCACGTGTTTCTCAACGCCGTCGATGTATTCGGCTGCAATAAGTGCTCCACGTCTTGCCAGTACTTTGCAAGCAAGCCAAACCGCATTACAACAAACTGTGTCAGGTAAGGTAACGGATAAAAATGGACGGCCATTGTCTGGTGCTACAGTTCTAGAAAAAGGGACAACACATGCCGTGACATCGAGCGCTGATGGGAAATTTATAATCGATGTTGCTCCGAATGCTATTCTTCAAATCTCCTTTACCGGTTATGAAACAAAAGAAATTCCGGTGAATGGTCAGTCAAAAATAGCGGTTCAATTGACTCAAGTTGTTTCACAAATGGACGATGTTGTGGTAGTGGGGTATGGAACCTTAAAAAGATCGGACGTTACGGGTTCTATTGTATCGCTAAAGAGCGAAAGCTTCAATAAAGGAGTTGTAACCAACCCGGTAGAGCTTTTACAGGGAAAAATGGCCGGTGTGAATATAACTTCCAGCAGCGGCGAACCCGGTACTTCACAGAATGTAATTATCAGAGGTATCGGCAGCTTAAGATCTGGAACGCAGCCTCTTTATGTTATTGACGGCTTCCTGATAGACAACTCATCCATTGGGGTTGCTTCCAATCCCCTTAACTTCCTTAATCCCGGCGACATTGCCAGCATCGATGTTTTAAAAGATGCAAGTGCCACAGCGGTATATGGCTCCAGGGCGTCTAATGGGGTAGTAGTTATTACTACAAAGAAAGGAAAAGATGGAAAAACACAGATAAACGTCGGGCTGTCCACGGCTATGTCGTCTATGGCCGGGAAAATCAAAGTTTTTGATGCCGCAGCTTTTCGCAAGCAGGTACCGGCCTCGGGAGGCACTCTTATTGATTATGGAGGAAATACAAACTGGCAGGATGAACTGACTCAATCAGGGGTTTCCAATAACCTGATTTTTTCAATGAGCGGAGCAACCAGCCAAAAATTCTCCTACTTTGCGTCCGGTGGATATCAAAAGCAAGAAGGAATTTTAAAGAATAGTGAATTAGAGCGGTATTCTGGTAAGTTGAATATGACGCAAAAAGCATGGAATGGCAGGATAAATGTTGATTATAACATAACAGCTTCACATATCGAGAACCTTCGACCAGATATCAATGCGACAATCAGTGATATGCTTGGCTTAAATCCAACCATACCTGCCTATACAAACGGCATTCCTACACCACTTAAAACAAACGAACTTAACCCAATTACCAGGTATAATATTTATAGCGATAAAGCCCTCAATAACCGTTTTTTGGCCACTATATCTCCGTCGATTGAAATCGTAAAAGGGCTTGTCTATAAACTGAATTTTGGTATAGATTATTCTTCGACGAACCGTGACCGGCAATATAAACCCTATACCTCTGTTGTCAATGAAAGCGATGTCTCTAATGGCGATGTAGTAACTGATATCAGTACAAATTCCAATCAACTGACAGAAAATACCCTCACCTACAGCCTGAGTAAACCTCTATATAAATTAACAGCGATGGTTGGTCATTCGTACCAAAAGTTCACTGATAATAACCGGCAGTTTGCCTACAGAGGCTTTGCAGATAACAATATAGAGCCGATATACCAGGATCAAACCAGCTCTGATCAATACCCGACTTCTGTAAATTCATCTGCCGTTAAAAATGAACTGCAATCTTTCTTTGCCAGGATAAACTATTCCTTTGATGAAAGATTTCTGGTTACTGCTACTTTACGGGCAGACGGCTCTTCAAAATTTGGTGATAACCGGAAGTATGGTTATTTCCCCTCCTTTGCTTTTGGCTGGAATATCGCCAATGAAGCTTTCATGAAAAATTCTATATTCGATAACCTGAAGTTGCGCGGCGGATGGGGACAAACCGGAAACCAGGAAATTCCATCCAAGATTACACAGGCAAGCTATTCTGAAACCCGGTTAGTTTCCGGCTCCGGTAGCTCAGACACTTACCCGATCAATACCAATTCTAATTCTATCGACGGTTATCCATATGGTATTGTTTACACCAGGCTCGCCAACCCCAATCTACAATGGGAAGTATCCACGCAGTTTGATTTTGGGTTCGATTTTGCCTTACTAAACAACCAACTGTCAGGTACGGTAGATTATTTCAACAAAAAATCATCAAACATATTACTGGAGGTGGTCCCGACGGATCCTGTTGAGCCGACATCAACCTATTGGGCCAATATTGAGAATATGAAAATTCAGAACAATGGACTTGAATTGGCGTTGAATTATAATAGTGATGCTACCCGTAACTTTTCGTATAGCCTGGGAGGCAACATAACTTATATCATGAACAAGGTCAAGAATTCGCCCTATTCGGTTTTAACCACTGGATCGGCACAGGGCGCCGGTCAAACCGGTGCTACCATTAACGGCTACATAAACAATGAGCCTATTGGAGCATTCTATCTTTTCAGGTTCGACGGGATCGGTGCCGATGGATTAAATAAATTTTGGGATGCAAACGGTGATGGAACCATATTGGATAACGACCGGCGAGTGCTGGGCAGTGCAATACCCGATCTTATCTACGGTTTTAATGTAAATCTTAAGTATAAGGCGTTTGACTTTGGAATGAACTTCAACGGCATTTCGGGAAATAAAATCTACAACCATACAAAAATGTCGCTCTTTACAAAGGCGCAGCTTTCCAGGTCGAATAATACAACTGATTTTGCAGTACAATTCCCCAGCGAATCTATTGCTAATTCCAATACTGTTTCTACCAGGTTTCTGGAAAATGGTTCATTTTTGAGATTGAACAATGCAACATTATCTTATAAATTAGATCCGGGGAAAATAGGTTTAGGTCGTGCATTTCAAGATATCAGGATTTTGCTGACAGGCCAGAACCTTTTCGTTATAACGGATTATTCAGGATTCGATCCTGAGTTGAACACAGGAATTGAATCTGGAGGCATACAAACTTTCGGGATAGATTATTATACTTATCCCAAGGCCAGAACCTTTATGTTTGGCGTTAACCTAACTTTTTAATCGGAACGATCTCTTAAATAAGAATCAAAATAGAAAGAAAAATGAAAAGTAAAAATATTTATCGGGCTCTTGTGCTGGTCACAATTATATATACGGTGTTTGCTTGTACGAAATTGAAAGAAGAAATACTGGATGAGTCGTTAACAGGAACAGGTCAGGCGGAGTTGGTGTCCGGATCAATAGCGCCAGTCTATGGCAGCCTTCGTGATGTTTGGTTGCATACCGTAAATTTTGGATTACAGGAAATTGCGTCAGATGAAGCCATTCTACCATACCGAGGTGGTAAAGATTGGTACGACGGCGGCAAATTCATAGCGGTACATCAACATTTGATGACGCCAAGTAATAGCCTGGTTGGCGATACCTGGAAAAAGATTACCCAAACATTATCCAAAACGGTACTGGCTATAGAAAAATTGAAGCCGGAGGCTGAAAAGGGGGATGAAGAAGCCCGTAAAGCACTGCCCGAGATGGTAGCCATGAGAGCTTATTTGAATATGATGGCACTTGATAACTGGGGACTTGTCTTTAAAAAAGAAAAATCATCAGAAACTTCGGAAATTTTAAGAAAACAGGAAGCCATAGATTATATAGAAAAGGATCTTTTATCTGCGCTGGATGCCATGGGTGATGACAGTTATTCCGGAAGGCTGAACAAATATTCCGTTATGGCGCTGCTGGCACGGTTATATCTGAATGCTGCAGTGTATCGCGATCCCTATGGCACACCAAAATTCAAAAAAGAGGACATGGACAAAGTGATTGAATATACCAGTAATATCATATCCGGCCCCTATGAGCTGTCTGCGGAATATTTTGATTTGTTCAGCGATAATAACTCAGCGAATGCTGAGCTTATTTTTGCGCTGGATCAAAGAGGCGTACTTCAGACGGAGCATCAGCGATGGGCTTACTGGTCGATTTCGGGAGATCAGGTGCCAAGGCCTGAGTCTCCCAGCACACGGGGAACCGACGCGGCTGCACTTACGCCTGATTTTTACCAAACCTGGGTTGACGCATATGGCCAGGTTGACCCGGCTGATGCCGATGCCCGCTTCTTTAAGAAGAATACGATTGTTCCCGATAACCTCAAAGACCTTACCGGCGTTAATCCCTCTAATGATTCCAATCATTACTATTGTATAAAAGCTGAAGATTTCGAGATAGACAGGGGCATCTTGCGCGGAATTATCTGGGGCCCCAGAAAAGATGAAAACGGTAAGATCTTAAAGTGCGACGATGGTGGAGTGAGGATTTATCCGGTAATTAACACGAGAACCAGTGGTACCAGCAGAACTTATGTAAACCATACCCTCAAAATTGATTTTACAGCAGAAGGCAGCCTGCATAATACGGGGTACCGTTTTTCGAAATACCAGTTTAGTCACAAGGCCCCCGATTGTTGTTCATTTAGTGCTGTTGATCTTGTATTGATTCGCCTGGGAGAAATTTATCTGATGCGGGCAGAAGCAAAGCTGAGAAATAACGACCAGGCAGGAGCGCTTGCAGATATCAATTTCTTACGTACATCCAGAAACGCCCGTCCTGCTCAAACTCCGGCACCATTGAGTAAAATAAATCTGGATATTCTATTTCGTGAATCAGGTTTTGAGTTATACTGGGAGGGTTTACGCAGAACCTACCAAATTCGGTTCGGAAAATATGAAGGCAGATGGACTGAAAAAACAAATAACGATGCGAAAAAGCGGTTGTTTCCTATACCACAACAGGCCATCGACGGCGCTTCCAGTAAAGAAGGTTTTCTGGTACAAAATGAAGGTTATTAAGGCAATGTCAATAACTTAAGGATATATATGGTTAGGTGAACTACCCCCCATGCTAAAGCGATGAATGGGCTTCGTGCTTCACAGCGACTTGCTTACTGCCCAAATGGGTTAGAAGTCTTATTATCGCTCCACACGTGTACTCGCAAGTCCCTTACGAGGTTTTTAAGTCTTTTACTGACAAAACGAAGGTAAATGTACTTTGTAAAACAGCCAAATACTTTTGTGCCTTACATCCCACCCACACTACGTGATGAATCGGTTTTACGGCACGTTCTATAAATACAGAATAGTAGCTGTCGACAGGGGTAGGTGCAATTAAGCTAATGACATTGATGAAAAAAACAAAAAAGGTGTCTAAAATATCCCATTTTCTATAGTTGTATTTTTAATCATATATGGGTGTTATACTATACATAATAAAAGATCAACCAATTGAAAAAGCGATACTGAAAGGCAATTTTAATTTTCCAAAAAAAAGGACCATTTTTATACCCATTTATTTTAGAAAAGCAGGGCTTTTCCGACATTTTAATTTGGTTTTCAATATTGTACCGTCTTATCTTTGTGAAACAAATGAAATCTGTAATTGCCAAACAACCATCATACACCTTCTTGGTTACATGGCTTTATTTTTTGAA
This sequence comes from Arachidicoccus terrestris, assembly GCF_020042345.1. Taxonomy (NCBI): domain Bacteria; kingdom Pseudomonadati; phylum Bacteroidota; class Chitinophagia; order Chitinophagales; family Chitinophagaceae; genus Arachidicoccus; species Arachidicoccus terrestris. The sequence goes on along the minus strand of NZ_CP083387.1, from coordinate 4,563,637 downwards.
TTTCCTGTATGCACTTTTCTTTCACCTATATGCCAGCATCGGAAATTGAATTAATAACGGGGGTAGATAAATTGCTCGAATTTAACTGCCGTTCCATGTAACCTTTTTGGTGATGATGTTAAAGATATAAATGAAACCCTTTAAAGAGACCAGCTATGGAACAATATGAATACAGTGAGAACAAAGATATCTTCCTGACAGCTACTTTAGATGAGTGGAATAGGGATATTGATCACCTAACACAATGCGAGAACAAATATCTTCCTTTTGACTGGATGCGGGTCATTTTACTGGACAAATTGCAGAAAGAGGCTTCTGCAGAAAGGCTGGAAGATGGAACATTCAAAATGGAAACAATAGTGGACGGGGGTAGCGATATAATCCGGAAGCCGGATACGATTATCGCGGAAAGTTCGGAGCCGGATAACCCGCGTTCCATCCCATATATGTCAGGTAATTGTACAGGCCAGCATAGACAGGTGGGTGTGTTCACCAAAAGCAAATGCGCTGTCATTGATCCCACAGAAAACAACTTCGTTTCTCGGGAACCGAAACCATATCCTGTCTCCGGTTCCGAGGTGGTCCTTCGCAAGGTACCGGATCGCGCAAAGGCCTGCCCTGATTTTCAAAATGAGTTTGCCCAGTATGCTGCAGGCAAACTACCGCTGAATTTCCTCTACCTCTTTTGGGGTAAAAATCTTGGAAGCTTTTTTAAACAGACCCTCTTCGATATTTTGAGCTATTACCGCAGCTTCGGGGCGGTGATATTCAAAAGAGCCATTAACGCTATGCTTGTATCGCTAAAAGCGCCTAAAAACGGGTTATCTGGAGACCTGATCAACAAGGATATGCATGTATTAGCAAAACTCAGTTGTCTGCTTTAAACAATTGAATGCCTACAAATGGTCAAAATTTTCAATAATTGGTAGGTTAGCCGGGCCCAACCCTTATGGTTGGGTCCGGTGTTTTATTGGAGAAATGGATAGCTTATTAAGGCCTGCACCCTTCGTATCATTTTATTTGGCAAGCCGATTCGAATTTCTTAAGAAAAAAGAGGGTAGTCACGGTACACTTCTCATATATAATCCATAAATTGTAGGAGAATCTGCTCATTCGCCTATTCTATTTATTAATATCATCCCATGAAGATATATCGTCATAACCTGGGTTATTATAGTAAGTTACTCTTCCTGTTATTATTTGTGAGCTTATATAGCAGGAAGATCGGGGCGCAAAAGCCAATATGGAACCTGGAAGATTCGGTGGATGGAGGAATCGCTTTGCAGGTGGCCTCATTAAAGAGCTCCTACCAGGACCACCTGGAGATGAGTGGAAAATACATGGCTGCAATTGTCCGCTATGGGGTGGATGAACACAGCAGGCTGGTTTTAAAAAGACAGCTTATCTTTACCAGATTACGTATTATCCCTAATAACACGTATGGTCAACTCAGCCAGCACTTTAATGGGCCGCCGTTGCCAGGCATTACGATAAATGGCAGGCCGCTGCAATTACAACCCACCCGCTTTAGTATTCACGGACAACTGGGCTTCACTGCCACAACCCCGGAAGGATTGCTCATAAAAGCAAACCTGTTCCCGAGTATGGACAAACCAGCCTTTATTGAGCAATACCGGCTTGTAAACCAGTCTGAGAAACCTGTAACTTTAAACTTTCAGGGCATTAAAGACAGCGTCCGAATGACAGACAGTTCCAAAGGTGTGTACGGCAGCTACGTGCTTCGGCAAAAGTATTTCCCGGAAAATGCCTTTAATAAGGACAATGTATTGGTCATAACTCCGGGCGACGCCATTGACCTGGCACTGGTAACGGATGGGCGCACTATGCAGGAACAGCCTTATCATTATGATGGCCGCTATGAATGGCAGAAAAGAGCCAGATATCTCAAGGAAATCCATCAAAACCTGGTGCTTCAAACGCCCAATGATACAATTAACCGGATGTTTGATTTTGCGAAGATCCGGGCATCGGAAAGTATTTTTGATACCAAGGGAGGGTTAATGCATGGGCCGGGCGGAGGTGTATATTATGCTGCCATTTGGGCCAATGATCAGGCAGAATATATGAGCCCGTTTTTCCCATTTCTGGGTTATGAGGAAGGTAACGCGTCTGCTATTAATTGTTACCGGCTATTTGCCCGGTATATGAATCCTGAATATAAACCGCTGCCCAGCTCCATTATTGCAGAAGGAACAGATGTCTGGCAGGGCGCAGGGGATAGGGGCGACCAGGCGATGATCGCCTATGGCGCATCCAGATTTGCACTGGCATATGGCGAAATAGTGGAAGCGAAACGATGTTGGAAGCTGATCACCTGGTGCCTTAACTTTTTGGAGACCAGAAAATTACCGGAGGGTATTATTGCTTCTAATAGTGATGAACTGGAAGGTCGCTTTCCTTCCGGTAAGGCCAACCTTTCCACAAATGCGCTGGCTTATGGTGCCTTAGTCAGTGCGGCAGACCTGGCAAGAGCACTTGGTCACACAGATTCCGTCCGTATTTATAAAGCGCGCGCAAAGGCGCTGGCATTCGCTATTGAGCAGTATTTTGGCAGGACAATAGATCATTTTGAAACCTATCGATATTATGACGGCAATACCACATTACGGTCCTGGATCTGCCTGCCACTGGTGATGGGACTGATGGATCGTAAAGAAGGTACGGCCGCGGCACTACTCAGTAAACAACTTTGGAGCAAGAATGGTATTTTGACAGAACAGGGAGACAGCACTTATTGGGACAGAGGCACTCTGTATACCTTCAGAGGGCTATTCAATGCAGGAAAGACAGATCTCTGCTATCCATATTTCAGTTACTATAGTGCCATGCGCTTGCTAGGCAGCCATGTGCCTTATGCAATCGAAGCCTGGCCAGAAGGAGGGCAACGGCAATTGTCTGCAGAAAGTGGACTTTACCTGAGAGCGGTCACCGAGGGCTTGTTTGGTATCCAGCCAACCGGGTTTAATCGCTTTACATTAATGCCGTATATGCCCAGGGACTGGAAGACCATGACTTTAGCCCATATTAAAGCCTTCAATTCTGACAGTAACAAAGAGCAGGATTTTTCCGTCCGGGTAGACAGAGAGGGCGCAAAAATCAAAATTACGGTTTATAACAGGCACGGCGTATTGCATCATGGTTATTGGGACGAAAAAACGCCCTATGAAATAACGCTGTAGCCACAATACTCAGTCATCGTTTTTTTTGGTGAACAACAGCTGAGTTAATATATTCGTTTAAGTAAAATGATACCTGCGGCGCTGAGCAGGCTCGTTCATTGTTCAGATGACATTCAAGCGTCGAACGATAGTTGAAACAGGTTATCCGTATCATAGTCAAGACGATTTCGCAAGGCGGGCAGTTAACAGAACGAAACGAGGACCCCGTTATTTTTCGGCCGATAAAATGAATCTGATGCTAAAAAAAATAATATGGTCGGGTTTGATATTTACATCAATAGGCGTATGCATTTCGTGCCAAACCGGCAATAAAAGCAATGCTCCAGAACGGATCAAATCTGATAAACCGGTTAGTGTCGACACTGGAGGACTCGCGAGTGCTGCAAACAGAAAAGCTATGATTGCGGAGTTAGGCAAAAACTATCAAAAGTCAGCGCAAGGGCAATACCAAAAACGAATTGCAACCATTGCACCATTTAAGATACAATTGGTTGGTGGGCAGACATATACATATAAGTCCTTAGTACCTGGCAAAGCAGTTGTCTTAGTTTATTTCTCGCCGGGCTGCGACGAATGCCAGCGATTTACTGAAGCCCTGGTTAAAAGGCTGGAGGAGCTGAAGGATAAGCAGTTCGTTTTTATCACTTATGAAGAACTGGACAGCGTAGAAGCCTTTTATAAAAAGAACGCACTAGACAAATATCCGCAAATTAAAATGGGTACAGAAGGTTATCGTTTTACGGTGCAAAAATATTATAAAGTACAGCATTTCCCGTTTGTTGCCAGTTACGATAAATCAGGCCACCTAACGAAGATCTATGCGGACAACACTCGGCCAGAACAATTGGCCTCCAGGATCTGATTCATTGGATGTCGGTAAAGGAAGCAGGAAAAATAAAGGGGAAAATTCGATCGAATGGAGCCCCAATCAAATTTCCCCCAGTTTTTTCACGTGGCAAATCGAATCTTTCATACAACAGCAATCACTACTTGATTGTCGTTACACATTTTCAATCCAGATCGATGCTTGAAAGCACCAAAACTGGACGAGTATTTTTAAGCCAGTCGCGCCGTTCGCATGAAGCAGGTGACAGCATTAGCTTTCAATTATTATAAACCATAACAATTTACAGCGAATCAATGTCAACATAAAGTTTACGATCGTGATATCTTATTAATATTAGCAATAGCGAGCTTAGTCTTCTTCTTCAGTACTTGTTGTTTTCGTTTTTATTATCGTTGTTGTTTTTAATTCATTCTCTGATTAAACCCAAAGAGTCGTTTTCAAGCAATTGTCAGATTTCAAATTTTTCACGCATCTTGTCTAGAACACTCACCCGATCAACTTGAATCGCGGTACAAATATCCGTATTATTATCAGAAAACAGCCACAGTTAATAGAGAAAGATTACGTCATTTTTTGGTCAAAAGCTAAACAACAATAACTAAGAAAGTACTAGTTGCCTGCTTTAGGTCAAGTTATTGTTTCTATTTTTGAATAATCCGTATTTTTTACGGAACTGCTTAGGCGTGCAACCTTCAATATTTTTGAATGTTCTGGCAAAATGGCTCCCGGAATTAAAATTCATTATCATTGCATAATCATCATTGGTCAGATCCCTTTGCTGTATCATTAAAGATTTACACACTCGAATTTTCTCATTTAATACAAATACACTAGGCAGCACCCCAAACATAAGTTTAAACCCTTCTGTGAATTTTTTGTGTCCCATCATCGTCTCTTTGTAGAGGTCAGCAATCTTGATCCTTGTGGCAGGGTCAGCACCTAAACGCTCCTTCGCCTTTATCAAACGCCCGATTTCTTCAAAAGAATACTTGTAACTACAATCGAGGCTTTTATTATCCAGTATCGAATCCAGAAATTGCCGCAGTAATTGCCGATTGCCATTGCTGTCAAATCCTGCCTGTTTACACTTATCAACAATTTGCATAATCATCGCTTGTAAAGGCAGGTTTCTTGAACCGGCTTCCTGATATAACCGGGCATTAATACCCGAGCTAAAATAAGAAATCCATTCTCTAAAGGCAGGTTGATCGGCAATCAGTGTTTTAAAAGCCGGTATGGTCAGATGAACATCAAAGGTAACCAGGGGTGAATCGTGAAACTTAGCAGTAGATCTAACGGTGTGATTATACAATACGTTATGGTCGCCTTCTTTCAAATGTTGCCACTCATCGTCACCATTCTTATAAAGTGCATTTCCTTCAAGGATATTATGGAACTCAACGCCATCAATACTACCTACGCAATATATAGTGGTATTCTTGGTAAAAAGATAATGAGAGATCCAGATATTCCATAATGCGCCTGGTATATGTTGAAACAGCATATAACCGTTACTACCTACTTTGACGTGATAACCGGCGGCATCGGGGATTCTGTGGTTGTTGAATTTTTTGGGGATGCCCGCTTCAATGGTCAGTAAATTATGTCGGTCATCATAAAGTTTTAAATCATTCATGTGTAAACATTTCGTATTGGGATAACAGCTGGTACACTGTATCCGATATTAAAAGACTGGTTTTGCTTTATGTCGTCCGGTAAGTTGTTGTAAAAGGGGTTAGCCGGATAACATCTTTCCACATGTAGTTTTTGCCGTTAAAACGGCAGCCCAAATATAAGCAAATCTGTTGATTATTAATTAATTACCATAAAGAAATATGATAAAAGCAGTTATAGTATTCTGAAATAAGTGACTTAATTGGTTGTTTTGTAGTCATTTATAAAAGTCAAATTATTATCCGAAAATAAACAGTAAAATTGTTTAAATATACAAATTTCAAATTTTTCACTATATACTTCTAATAAATTGGAAAACTTTACGATTAATATTCTGAACAGCCGGCTATACAATTGTAGTAATATAAAAAAGATTACAAAATTTTCATTAAGCAAATAGTAACTGTTTAGCAAAATCCCTGTCAGATCTTTCACTGGGAAAGCTACTGGCCCGGTTAGCGTATAAATGAGACTGGTATGGCCGGAAGTCCGTGAAAGTTGACAGGTTCTTCTCCTCTTCCAAAACCTGTCATGTTTGCGGGGAAAAGAAAAAAGACCTGACTTTGGCAGACAGGACCTGGACCTGCGGCTGCTGTCATACCCACCATGACAAAGATGTAAATGCCAGGAACATACTCGGGAAAGGTCTAAAAATATTGTCCGGCTAGGGTGCGCAGTCGGACATTAAACAAAAACAGGCAGGAACGTCCCCATCAGGGGAGTCTGTGAGACCTAAAGCGAAGGCTATGCAAAACGAGAAATCTAATGCATAGCTGAGCAGTACCAGCAAATAAGTTATATTCACGCTACTGCCGGCTTGGAATAAAATCGTTTTGACGCAACTATGTAATGACTATTGATTACCGGTTGAATCAACTGTAGCGATGGTATCGGTTTTGGCCTTATCCAGACCATCATGTTGCTGATTGGTCATTGTGTGATCGTTTGTCCTGGTCTGAACGGTATCATAATGGCCTTCTTCTGAGCCCTCGTCATAACGGTTATGACAACTTTGTGCTGCAAATAATACTATCATGGTAATGGTGATGATCAAGCTGCCCGGTAAGCTTTTCGTTTTCATGGGACTCATTTTTAAGATTGTCGATCAAATTACAGAATAGACTCCCCAAATAACATTCCATCGTCGGCACAATCATATGAACAAAAGAGAGCCCCTGGGGAACCAGGGGCAATTTACAAGTACAAGAGTGAGGTTTTGTCGGATTCCTCTCACTGTAGCTAATACCAGTAGGAGCTGACTCTACTGGAATAATATATATACATAATAATATGATTACTATATATGCAACTAAATAATAATAAAAGTTAATATACTTGACCTTAATATATTACATTGAAAGCCTGCCTTACACAAGGCAGGTGGATGATTTTTGTCTCTATACAAATGTAAAGAAAATCCTAAAATAAAAAAATCTATTTATGAAAATAGAAAGGAAAGAAACATAAAAGGTTGATAATTAGTAATATATATTTTTACAATCATTATACTTTTCCGTTCAGCCCTACTTTACTCCTTTATTATATTATCGATAGGATAAATGCCCGTTCACGATTTTTGCGACGGCTGTATAAGGGTGGGCAGTGGCCTTTGCACGCCCCATTATGTGGTAAACCTGCCATCCTGCATTTTTTAGGTAATCGGAAACTAAAGACCGGTGGCAGCGCCACCATACGGCTTCGGCGCACATGATCACAGTTGTATGTTGCCGCGCCAGCATTTCCAGCTCTTCTATACCTGCAGCAAAAGCAGGTGTTTCCATATAATCAGCATAGGCCCGAAAAGAAGCATTGCGCCAGGCGACATTTGCTGAGTCTTTATGGATGGATCTTCTGCCGCCCAGGGCTTCCAGATGAAAATATTGTATGTCATGTTCCGGTAGAGCGTGTTGCAAATGTGCCTGACTGAACTGGGGCCATTTTGCAGAGCCGGGAAAACGGCGGATATCCACTAATAACCGGATTTGAAATTCCTTTAGCAAAGTCAAAAATTCAGCTTCTGACCGGTTTGAATGACCGATCGTATAGATGATGGGGAGCATTTCTTTGGAGGACGTTGACATTGTTTATTTTGTTATCGCAAATTACGGACCGGACGGGTATAAATCATTATACTACCTAGTTTGCCATAAATAAAAACTGTCTCCGGCCTATATATAGCCCTGGAGACAGCTTTCTTTTTATGGTCAATTATCTGCCTGCAATGGGTCAGCTTACCCATTCATGTCTGTACTTGCGGCACGGTACATACGTCTGTTTACCAATTGGGGTTTTGATGACCTTTTAACGCTTCACTGGCATCCAGGTCTTCCTGGGGAATAGGGAAATAATAATCTCTATCAGCGTTAAAGACTCTTTCTGATCCAACAGTAATATGATTTTTGCTGGTAAAAGTAACCTCTCCGGTCGTCATATTAACTTTACCCGGACGTACACCATACACAGGGCCATTCATCACTTCCGCACCGATCTTCCAGCGTTTCATATCATACCAGCGAAGTCCTTCAAACGCAAACTCGACGCGACGCTCATTGCGTAACCTTTTTCTAAGACCGGCCTGACTGGTTTCTGTGACCGGGGGCATATTGACACGGGCACGAACCTGATTGAGCATAGCAGCTGCTGTGGACAGATCCTTATTTTGCTCAATCAAGGCCTCCGCATATGTGAGCAATACCTCTGGATATCGGAAGACGATAAAGCTTAAGCCTTGCCCATCTGCCGGATCGCCATTGGGCAGATCATTGAGCGGCGCGCAATATTTACGCAGACAATAGCCGGTACGGCTACGGTTACCCTTGGAAGAATTGTAATATTCATCCGGGCCTACGGGTTCCAGGCTGTTGAAAATACGGCCGTTCCATTTCTCGCCGGGATAGATGATCGAAGCATAAAAACGAGGATCCCGGTTTTCATAGGGTTTATCCGCATTATATGCCGGATCATCAGTTATTGACTTTCCGTTTTTGGTCTCATAGGCGTCTACCAAACTCTGAGTAGGGTTGACAGAATTCCAGCCGCCTTCTGCTACTGTATATAATGCATCTATCCAAGAAGCCCAGGTAGGCGCTTTATAAGTAACTTCGAGAATCACTTCTTTATTGCGCGCAGGATCCGTCTGATTTTTCTCCCAGAAAAGTCCTTCATAGTTATTATATAAGCCATAAACGCCCAGATCAATGACTGCCTTGGCCGCTTTTTCAGCAGTGCTATAGTCGCCTGCGAAAAGGGCAACTCTGGCTTTCAGGGCTAAGGCAGCGCCGCGGGTGGCACGGCCATAATCTGCATCTTCTCTGGTGACTGGTAACTCGGCGGCAACGGTGTCCAGCTCGCTCAAAACAAAATCCGTGACTTCTTTTTCGGTGTTTCTGGGGTACTCATTTTCCTCTCCATAGGCTAATACTTTAGTCACAATGGGCACACCGCCAAAGAACATCATTTTTCTAGCATAGTTGAACGCTCTTAAAAACCGAACTTCTGCTTTCATTTCCGTTTTTTCTTCATCGGTCATTGAAGGAACCTTGTCGATGTTTTCCAGAAAATAATTGGCGTTCTTGATGCCTTCATAACTAAAATATGTCCGGTATACATCCGCGTATTTACCCGTCAGCGAAGGTGTTGCTGTGCCTTGTGCGATAAAATAAGGCAGCTGATTGGTAAAAGGACAGTATGCGTTGTCGGTAATATCATCTAAAAGAATGGTGTTTCCGTCCTCAAAAAAACCACTCATTTTAGTGAGTTGATAGACGGAGGCCAGATTACTTTCAGCTGCCTGTCTGTTGGTAAAATACTTGTCAGTAGAATAGCCGTCTGTGGGTTCCCGATCCAGCTTAACACAGGAAACAAACTGCAGAGCGGCAAGTACGGCCATTGCTAATATTATTTTTTTCATTCTAATAATTTTATAGGGTTTATTCAGCACGATCGACCGTCCTGAATAAAAATGGATTACTGTTTAACAGCTTAAAACGTAACATCGATGCCGAAGGAATAGGTCTTCAACAACGGATAACCGGCAGTAGGACTGGCGACTTCGGGATCAATCCCTAAATCCCTTGGTAGCTTGGACCAGGTATAGAGGTTTTGACCGGAGACATATAGTCTGGCGCTTCTCATACTGATTTTTTTAAGAAAGCTGTCGGGGAGGCTATAATATACGCGCAGATTCTTTAAACGCACATAAGAAGCATTAAACAAATACGTAGTGGAAGGGTAGGTGGCGTTGACGGAATTGGCGACAGATACCCTCGGCAACCGCGTATTATAGTTTTCTGGATGATTTATGGGATCATAGGAATTCTCGATAGTCCAGTTGGTAATGCCATAGCCGCTGCTAAATCCGTAACCGGTACTAGCGCCTAAATAAAGCCAACCACCAGCTGCACCCTGTAACATACCGGCAATACCAAAATTATGATAGCCAAAGTCAAAGTTCAGACCATACAGCCATTTAGGAGTGGAATTCTTGTCGATCAGCACACGATCACTATTATCGATCTTACCATCGCCATTTTGGTCAACAATTTTTTGGTCGCCATATGTTTGTCCATTGATCAGTGCAAAATCAGGATCTAAAAACTCTTCTTTAGTAATCAGTCCGTCAGCTTCATACAAGTAATAGGCATTATTAGGATGTCCGGCAATCTGAGCGGTCGTGGATCCTGGCGCCAATCCGACCCCCCCGAGATCCAGCAGCTTATTGGTGCCATAGCTCAGGTTGCCGTTCAGGCTATAGGAAAAACCATCTGGATTCATTTTGGTGAGTCCCAGCGACAGCTCAATACCTGCGTTGCGCATTTTACCAATGTTGGCTACATAATCTTTGCCGCCATTGACCGCCGAAACGGTTTTTGTCATCAACATCCCCCTTGTGGTTTTATTATAATAGCCTAACGAGAAGTTCACAAGGTTATTAAACATGGCGCCTTCCAAGGCAATATCAGTAATCGCTGTTCTTTCCCAGGTGAATGTGTTATTGGGGTCCTGTACCACACTCATGGGTGTAATCAGATTACCGCCAAATACATAATAGAGCTGCCCCCAATAAGCGGGATCCACTGTAGGACCCACAATAGCCTGATAAGGATAATATTTAGCATTGTTATCATCGTCAACCGCACCTACAATATTTTGGTTGCCCAATACACCATAACTGCTACGGAGTTTTAATTCGGAGAAGATATGACGCAGTGGAGCAAAAAAATCTTCCTGGGAGATGCGCCATCCGGCAGAGGCTGACGGGAAAAAGTCCCAGTGAGCGGAAGGCGTTAATCTGGAAGATCCGTCTTCTCTGGCGTTCAGCTCTAACAGATAACGGCTTTTGTAATCGTAGTTGATCCTGGCAAAAGCGCCCATCAGCCCCCAGTCCCAGTCAACACTACTATTATCTTTGCCGTCTGAGCCACCCAGCTGCAGGCTTCCGGAACTGTTATTGACGAAATCGCGGCGGAAAGCACTAAGGTATTTGTATTTTTCATATTCCTGCTGGCCGCCAACAATAACTTTAAGGTGGTGATCGCCAAAATGTTTATCATAGTTGAGATCCAGCTGCTGCATATAATGCATAGTGCTGAAGGATTCTTTGGTCGATGAATTCGGTCCTGTGGTCGTTCCGTTGGACCATTCCAGTGTATTTTTAAACTGATCTGCATTCGTACTTAGATAATTAACGCTGTTCGTAAAATTAAGTACCAGATCTTTAGTGATATCATAGTGCAACTTCAGATTGGCAATCACATTATAGATCTTCTTCTGATACAGGCCGCCTTCCTGCGCCTGGCGCACGGGGTTACGGGTATCATTGGTAGCCGTAATAACCCAGTCACCATTTTCATCTTTGATGAGGTCAACAGGACGCTGACGATTAATGGCACTGGTAATAGCCCACAGATCGCCGACTTTTGCCGATGTGGGCGCCTTTTGATTGGTATAGGTGAGCGCAAGGCCCAGATCGATGCCAAAACGGCCCAGATCAATGCCTGCATTATCCCGTAAGGTAACGCGGTCATAATCTGTGTGGACGACGTTGCCTTTCTCCTGAAAATAGCCCAAAGAAAGGTTATTTCTAACGGCGATATTTTCGTTGGACAGACCACCGGAAATATTTAGGTTATGGGACTGGGTAAACCCGTTTTCACTGAAAAGGGCATCACGCCAGTCAGTACTGGGTACCTGGCCGGATTTCCATGCAGCCAGCTCCTCATCGGTGAACACTTTTTTAGAAGGATCCATTTCCGGATTATTTCTGCTGGTCGCATCCATCATCAGGGCGGTGTTATAAGCATTGGCGTAGTTGTAGGCATTGGCTTCTTTAAAGAGTTCAGTCGGATTTTCTACCCCCACATAACCGGAATAATTAATACTTGCCTTACCGACTTTTGCCTGTTTAGTAGTAATCAGAATAACACCGTTGGCAGCCCTGGCTCCATATAAAGAGGATGCAGAGGCGTCTTTCAAAACCGATACTGAAGCAACATCATTGGGATTGATCATCGATAATGACCCCGGAATCCCGTCGATGATAACCAACGGATTCGTCTCGCTTTTCAATGAGCCTGCTCCGCGAATATTGATGGAAGGTGTAGCACCCGGCTGCCCCGAGTTAGAAACAATATTTAATCCGGGCACTTGTCCTTGTAAACCAGAGGTCAGGTTGGGTACCGGCCGGTCCTGCATGACCTTATTATCGACCACAGCGATAGAAGAGGTAATCAGATCTTTTTGCTGCTTACCAAAGGCAACAACCACGACCTCATCCAGATTGCCGGCGCCTTCTTCCATCTGAACAGTGATATCCGTCTGGCCTCCTACTTTAATTTCCTCAGTTTGTTTACCAATAGAAGTAAATACCAGAATAGACTCTGGTCCGGGAACTGTAATAGTAAATTCTCCCGAGATACCGGTGATCACCCCTTTATTGGTGCCTTTTATTTGTACAGACACGCCCTGAAGCGGCAACCCATACTGGTCTTTTACATGACCGGTAACAGTAATTTGCTGTTTGTTTGCCTGATCAGTGTAGCTGTCGTTGCTGCTTGGATTTCCTGCTGCCCATAAAAAACCGGACGGCATCATCAAAGCAGAAATAGCTATCAGGCCGACGCCATACTTAAAAGCGCCCTTGGTTTTGTCGAATAACAAAACTCCCTGAGATTTTTTCATGAATTCAAAATTTTTGTTGAGTGGATGGTCATTAATAAAACCAAAAAACACATTAACATTGCCTTGGTCAAATATAGGCAGGCACTTAACCAATTCTTGCAAATAGGCCGTCGTTACGCAAACGATTGACAAAATTTGCATAGGATAAAAAAATAATTATTCTTAAAAAACTAATACGCAATGTCGTCCGCAAAACAATGTAAAACAGACATTTGGAGCAATACAAAAAATAATACATGTTCATAGGTATAAAATGTTGTACCTATGAAAAAAAATGCAAAAACTCAGTTGTTTGCATAATTTGTTTTAGAAAACCATAACTAAAAAATTAGTATTGCTTTATAATTCATGTTAACTTAAAGTGGTTTTTCAACTTATCAATAATATCAATCTGGAATCACATATATAACATAATAACCGATCTTGAACACGCCGCTTATTTCTGTTACTAAAATGTATATATTATTGTTTTTATGCTAACATTCATTGATTATTGGTTAACAAGTGTTATATTTACATTTGTAATTTGCAATTGATTAAACACACTCCAAATGAATTATTTGAATCGTAAGGTATTCGTTATTCTTTCATGCATTTTTGCATTGGCTGGCCACATACAAGCCGCCATGCCCAATGACAGCACACATACAACACATCTGATGATCGATGGGCGGAGTGGAGGTAAAGCGGTATCATCTACGATGTGGGGAATCTTCTTTGAAGATATAAACTTCGCAGCCGATGGTGGGATCTACGGCGAACTCGTTAAAAACCGGTCATTTGAGTTTGACGACCCGTTTATGGGATGGAAACAATTACGCAAAGAAGATGCCCGCCAACCGCAGGTCAGTTTAGGCGGTAAAGTACTGATCACAAACAAAGGCAATAATGAACCACATAATGGCAATCACAGATATGCACATATATCGATCAGCCATTATTTTGGACTGGAGAACGAAGGTTTCAGGGGTATGGGGTTTGTTAAAAATGAGCCCTACCGGTTTACCGGGAATTTTAGGCTGGATGTAGGCCAGCAGATCGAGTTACAGCTACTGATCGTGGACTCGGCCGGTCACATATTCACACGTTCTGACTGGAAGCCGCTGCCGGCAACAGGGGAGTGGGTACAATATAGCGATACATTGACCGCCAAAAATACGGTGGAAAAAGGACACCTCAGGCTTCTTCTTAAAGGAAACGGACAACTGGATGCAGATATGCTCTCTTTATTTCCGGTACATACCTGGAAAAACCGGCCGGGCGGCCTTAGAAAAGACTTGGTACAAAAGCTCTATGATTTGCATCCGGGGTTTATCCGGTTTCCCGGTGGATGCATCGTTGAGGGTAGGACTTTGGTGAACAGGTACCAATGGAAAAACACGGTAGGACCTGTAGCGGAGAGAACAACCATTTCCAACAGATGGCAGACAGAGTTTAAGGCGCCTCGGAACGCACCGGATTATTACCAGTCTTATGGGCTGGGTTTTTTTGAATATTTTCAGCTGGCAGAAGATTTGGGAGCTGCGCCTTTACCTATCCTTAATTGTGGTATGGCCTGCCAGTTTAATTCAGGAGAAGTCGCGGCCGACCTGGAGCCTTATATTCAAGATGCACTGGATCTGATTGAATTTGCCAATGGAGACACCTCAACAACTTTTGGCCGTCTTCGCGCCCGGATGGGACACCCTGGCTCATTCCACCTTCAATATCTTGGGGTGGGTAATGAGCAGTGGGATACGCAGTATTTTGACAGGTATAAAATATTTGAAAGCAGATTACGGACAGCGCACCCGGAAATTCAGCTGGTGTCTGGCAGTGGTCCCTATAACAGCGGTGAGTGGTTTGATACCGCCTGGACCACGCTTCGCAGACTCCATCCCAGCTTAATTGATGAGCATTATTACGCACCACCAGAATGGTTTTTAAAAAATGCCGGCCGTTATGACACGTATGACAGAAAAGGCCCCAAAGTCTTTGCCGGAGAGTATGCCGCACACGGAAAAGCTTCCGCGGCACCGGAATCAGCCAATAGTTTTTACAGCGCGCTGACAGAAGCGGCATTTATGACCGGACTGGAAAGAAATGCGGATATTGTACGCATGGCTTCCTATGCACCTCTATTAGCTAATGTCAATGCCTGGCAATGGCGGCCGGATCTGATCTGGTTTGACAACCTGACCTCCATAGCCACGCCTAATTATTATGTACAACAAATATTTTCACTGTCTAAGGGCACAGAGGTACTGCCTATCACGTCGGGTAATGCGCCTTTAAAAGGGCAAGACAGCCTGTATGCCAGTACTACATTTGACAGCAGAACGGGCCAGACCTTTATAAAACTGGTGAATGTATCGGGTCGCGCTAAATCGCTTCAAATCACATTAAGGGGGCTTAGGATCGCCAGAAACGCCGTAGGTAAATGGACCTTATTGCACAGTGATTCCGCTTATCGCTATAACAGTTTGCAGGAACCCGATGCCATTCAACCGATATACCTTAGCTTTGGAGAAAAGCAACAAGAAAACAAAAGGCCCGGCAGCCCTGACTACGTGTTACCCAGGGTTCAGTCCCGCGGAAATGAAGCACAGATTTCGGTAAGCGTTCCAGCCTGCTCCGTAAACGTATTCGAGCTTCCTGCGAGACGAGCGCAATAGGGGTGAACGTTATAGAGACACGAGTCCGGTCACTTTGTATTCTGCAATGATTTAATGACTGAATCAATGGAAGAAACATTTACGTTACCTGTGCAGTATAAAGGCAAGGAGGTCACACTTGAATTTACATTCCGGCGTCTGGGATATACTTATAAGATTTCCACACAGATCGGAAATCAGGAGGTGCTTTTTGAACCCGACGAAGAGGGAAGTTTCCGGGCCACGCTAGCTAACCCATATAAGGCCTCTGGTAGTAAGGACAATATAGACAGCGCATTCATTGCGGTGATGAGTCAGGCGTTAACAGAAGCACTCAAATAGGTTCACCTGATAGTAGCCATAGCTTTTCTGCATGTTCTGCATTATATTTGAGGGATGAAAGCAATGACATATTCTCTTTACAGCAATAACGCATTATCTTTTCTTCTCAGGTTTGGGTGTCTTTGCATATTACTTTTACAACTGTCGGCACCCGTCTCGGGCCAGTATGCAAAAACAGGCAAGGCAATTGATACGCTCTCCATCGCCGACCCCACAATTTTTAAATTTCAGCAGAACGGGGTCATCAGATATTATTTGTATGGTACGGCAGCAGACCAGACCGTCAGGGCTGGTTTCAAAGGTTTTGTGTCCAGTGACCTGCATCACTGGAAAAGGATATTACACAATAATAGCGCCTCTTATCTTGTACTCGATAGCGCTCATAGTTATGGAAACAGTGGCTTCTGGGCACCACAGGTCATCTCTTTGGGCGGCGACCGGCCGTTCTTAATGGCCTATACAGCTAGTGAGCAGATTGCCATTGCCAGGTCAGAACGTGGACCGGAAGGGCCTTTTGTTCAGAAAGATCCGGCCAAACTATTTGAGGACGGGTTTAAACACATCGACCCATTTATATACCGTGACAGTGCCAGTGGCAAGACCTATATCTACTATGTCAAGCTGGACGCGGGCAACAAAATATATGTCGCAGAACTACAGGCTGTGTCAGGGGCGGAAAAAGGCCAGTTTACTGTTAAGGCGGGTACGGAAAAGCGCTGTATCCAGGCGACCACTGACTGGGAAAATACCACGGCCGCTAAGTGGCCGGTAACCGAGGGGCCTACCGTCTTATTCCATCGTGGCTATTATTATTTGTTTTATAGCGCCAACGACTTTAGAAACCCGGATTACAGTGTAGGATATGCCACCTCTAAGTCCCCAACCGGCCCCTGGGTAAAAGCAGCGGATAATCCTATTATTACCGGTGCTAAGACCGGCCTTTCGGGCACGGGTCATGGAGACGTGTTTCAAGATAAAGACGGGCAATATTATTATGTATTTCATGCCCATCATACCCATTCAGCAGTCGGCCCCCGAAAAACTTATATAATGCCTTTTACATTTAAAGCGAGCAGGCGGAGCCCTGATCGAATCAAGATGGATTATCACAGCGTCAGACCGCTGTTACTGACACACCAATAGACCGGTTGTTAACGGGATTGCTTAGACAATCAGGCATCCCATTTGTAGAGATAATTGCCCAATCTGTCTTGATATTTTGACAGGTAGGGATCTTTGGATTACAGATTCTTTAAATGTCGTCTATATCCTTGTTAACCCGGTGACTATAAATTACCTTTACAGCAAAATTAATTTTTGACTAAAACCCTTAGAATAGCACTCAAGACCCTTTTGTGGGTACTGGGATCTGTGATCCTGGTTCTGGTATTGGTCGTATTGCTATTGCAGGTTCCCTCTGTTCAAAACTTTATCCGTAAAAAAGCGGTTAGTTATTTAGAAAATAAGCTAGGCACCAAAGTAGAGATCGCTTCCATTTACTTAAAATTTCCGACCGCTCTTTCGGTTAAAGGCGTCTATCTGGAAGATCAGCATAGGGACACTTTACTTTACAGTCAGGACCTGGAGGCCAGGCTGGATTTATGGAAGCTGTTTAAAAAGCGACTGGTGGTCGATCAGATCAACTGGCAGGGAGTGACGGCTAAAATTTCCAGGACGAAGGACAGTATTTATAATTTTGATTATATCATTGCCGCCTTCGCCGACACGACACAGGCAACTGAGGACACTAGTTCTTCCTCCAGTTTTGCCATCGATCTGGACAGGATCAACCTGGACCGGATACAAATGACGTATAATGATTCTGTCGATCAAAATTATATACATTTTTATGTCGGGCATTTTGACACCAGAGTCAGCGAGTTTGATCTGAACAAAATGCGATTCGGTATTCCGGTCACTCACCTGAGTAATGTGCGGGCGAATATACAACAGCTGGCACTCAGTGAGGCCTCGCCTGTGGCAGACACGGCCACAGAACCGCTCAATATGACGCTTTCTGTTGGGAAGGTAGATCTGTCAAAAATATGGTTGAACTATCACTCAGCGGAAATGGATGCCGGTATTGACCTGGCGAGACTGCTCGTGAATTTTGACCGGATCGATTTAGCTAAACAAAAAATAGGAATCCGGCAAATACAATTAGATACCACCAGCGCATCTGTTGTGATGCGTAATCCTACGACCGTTACAAAGGTCGTTTCCGAGACCGCCAAACATATTGATACGCTGATTACACCGGCAAATAATGCACCCTGGTCACTATCTGTAAACAAAATTGTATTAAACAACAACCGGGTTCGTTTTGATAACGAAGCAATGCCTGACCAAAAAGAAGGATTGGATTATGGCCATTTGGATATGCAGCATATCCATGTCTTGATAGATAACTTCTGGTTCGTCTCGGACAGTATGCAGGGAAATATTAAAGCGTTGTCGCTGAAAGATAGAAGCGGGTTTGCCGTCGATAGTCTGAGTGGCATCTTTTTTTATGGCCCAAGAGCGGCTTACTTCAAAGACTTTTTTCTCAGACTCCCCAATAGTGAATTAAAAGATCAGATCGCCATCAGCTATCCTTCGCTGGATGCGGTCGCAGAAAATCCTTCACTGCTGGGTATAAACGCTACTATTGAGAATAGTTATGTCGGAATGCAGGACGTATTGATGATAGCTCCTTTTTTAAAGGCCTATCCTGCTATAACGAATTTCACTGCCAGCCGGGTACGGCTAAAAGCGAAACTAGAGGGTAAAGTAGGTGATCTAAATATTCCTACATTGGAGGTAAGTGGACTAGGCAATACAAGCCTGAAAGCTACCGGGCATTTAATGGGCCTGCCTGATCCCGATAAAACCTTTATGAATCTGACCCTGAGAGAGCTTACAACAACAGGTGAAGATATTAATAAAATGATGCCCGCCGGTGTCATGCCTGAAGGGTATCAACTGCCGGTGTCTATGCAGGCCAGCGGTTATTTTGAAGGAACCATCAGTAAGTTCAAGACCGATCTGGTGTTAAACAGTAGTGACGGGAATGCCGGTTTTAAAGGGCAAGTTGATATGCGCACTACCGATCAGGAAACCTATCAGGGATACCTGACCGCAGAGGAGCTCAATATCGGTAAGATGACTGGCATGCAGGATATGGTCGGCAAAATATCCTTGCAAACAGATCTGAAAGGAAAGAGCTTCAATCCCAAAAAAGCCAGCCTGGCTTTAAAGGGTGTGATTCATTCATTGGAATTAAAGGGATATGATTATCAGAACCTCAACTTTAAGGCCGATGCAGACCAGGGTAAATATACCGTTGCAGCCGCGATGGCGGACCCGAATATACATTTTGACCTCACGGGAGATGCCGACATGACATCCAGGGCTCCCGCTCTTAACCTGGATTTGCAACTGGACAGCGCAGATTTTCAGGCACTGCACTTGACAACGGATACGCTTAAATTACATACCCACGTGTCAGCAGGCTTCGCCAGTGCTGATCCGGACTCTCTGAACGGTTCCATAGACGTTAAAAATCTGGTACTGGTCAGCGGCAATAAAAGATTACAGGCGGATTCTCTGAGTTTTGTATCAAAGGCTGGTCCTGACTCCAGCAGCCTGACCCTGGATGCAGCTACTTTGGGACTGACCGCTGTGATGCAGGGACAATATCAATTAACAAAGCTGGCACCCGCTTTTCAGCAGCTCTTCAATAAGTATATGGCAGTAGATAGCCTTCCTGCTTTACCCGTTGGAGACAAAAGCGCAGACAGCCTGACGATTGCCCATAAAAAGGCTGAAAACACCATTACAACCAATCGCATATCAGCTGATTCCACCTCTTCCGACTCCACTAGTCACCAGCAATTCAGTTTCAATGCGCAGGTATTCAGAACACCGATGCTGGCATCCTTTCTGCCGGAGTTAAGACAAATGGATACCATTCGCATCACCGGGCGTTTTGATAACAAAGAACCAGTACTGGATATCCGGGGGGTAATTCCCTCCGTGGTCTATGACACGGATACCCTTTCAGGAGGTCATCTGAGTATACAGGGGGATAACAGTCAGCTGAATTATATGGCCGGCTTTAAACATGCCGCTGTGGGAGACGCCGTTCAGCTATATGAACCTTCAATCGCGGGGACTGTCCGGCAAAATAAGCTCAATGCCCTGTTAAACGTACATGACCAGGCCGGAAAACCGTATTATAGATTAGGCGCTCAGGCAGCTATTAATGGCAGTCAGCTGCAGATGCGGCTGCTACCCGATAGCCTGTTACTGGATTATACACCCTGGAAAGTACAGCCGGATAATTTCATCCGGTATGATTCCAGTGGTATTCTAATCCACAACTTTGGCATATCTGATCGAGGCCAACAATTACTGGTGCAAAGTGTACCTGAAGCAGGAGGTGCCCCGCTAAAAGTTAATTTTAAAGATTTCAAAATTGAAACATTAACCAAGATCATCAATCAGGACTCTATCCAGGTAGGAGGTATACTAAGCGGAGAGGCTACGATCGATTCGGTCATGACCAATCCCTTGGTCACAGCGAATATGAATATCCAGGATCTGAATTTTAAAACGGATACGATTGGTAATATCGCCTTAAACATAGATAATAAAACAGCCGGCAAATACCAGACACATGTTGCGATCACCGGGCAAGGCAACCAGGTGGACCTTGCCGGTGCGTATTATACCAACCCTGAAAGTAAGATGGATTTTGAGTTGAATGTACAAAAACTGGCACTTAAATCCATCGAGGGGCTGACACTGGGTTATCTAAAGGATATGAATGGGAGCCTGGACGGACGTATGACCATTCAGGGCAGTATTGACCAACCTAAAATAAATGGTCAATTGCATTTTAACCAGGCAGCTTTTAATGTGGCAATGTTGAATGCACCTTTTACGATGCCTGATGAAAAAATACAGTTTGATGACGAAGGTATCGTTTTTAACAGGGTGCATGTGCTGGATCAGCAGAAAAACCGGCTCACCATTGATGGCAGGATCAAAACCACCAATTTTACCGATTATGGTTTTGCTTTGAGGGTCAATGCCCGCGATTTCCAGGTTATCAGCAGCACGAAGGCGGATAATCCGTTATATTATGGCAAACTCTATATGGATGCCCGCATGAATATCGACGGCAATATGAATTCGCCAGTCGTGGATGGCACAATTGGCGTTCGCGATAAAACAGATCTAACCATTGTGGTTCCCAGTGCAGACCCCTCTGTGGAAGAAAGAGAGGGTGTAGTCGAGTTTGTTAAAAAGAACCCGCAGCCCAACCTGGACTCTATTCTGGTAGAAAGGCAACTGGACTCCTTAAGAAATACAGCGGTTCAGGGAATGGACATATCTGCGACCATCAATGTAGATAAGAACGCACTGTTTTCGATTGTGCTGGATGAGCGCAATGGTGATATGGTCAAACTCAGGGGAGAAGCGCACCTAAATGGCGGTATTGACCCAAGCGGCAAGACAAGTCTTACGGGCACCTATGAAGTTAATGACGGGTCTTATAATCTCTCCTATGCTACCGTCAAGAGAAAATTCACCTTCAAAAAAGGAAGTACTATTGTATGGACCGGTGACCCTACCAGTGCCAATGTTGATCTGACAGCTGTCTATATAGCCAATGTACCGCCCTTGGATCTGGTAGAAAATCAACTGACCGGCACGGAAAATACCGTACAGTTTAAACAGAAATTACCGTTTGAGGTAAATCTGATGATGAAAAACGAGTTACTCAAGCCGGAGATCAGCTTTGATATTATGTTACCCGATGATAAAAGTAAGGTCAATGTGTCGGGCGAAGTGACCACGGCGGTGAACACCCGGTTAGCCCAGATCCGAATGGATCCCAATGAAATGAATAAGCAAGTCCTCGGTGTGTTGGTGCTGGGACATTTTATCGGAGATAATCCTTTGCAGAGTATGGTGGAAGGGCAGACGGTAGAAGGGGCACTTAGAAATAGCGTATCCAGTTTGCTTTCCGACCAGCTCAACCGGCTGGCCGACAATCTGATCAGCGGCGTGGACCTGGACTTTGGACTGACCTCTGGAGAAGATTACTCTTCCGGTACCGCTACCAATAGAACGGACCTGAATGTAGGCCTGTCGAAAAGTTTCCTGAATGACCGGTTAACGGTTAGCGTAGGCAATAACTTCAATCTGGAAGGTGCACAGGCAGGAGAGAAAGCCACCAGTATTGCCGGGAATGTTTCGATAGGATATAAGCTCAGCAGAGACGGGCGTTATTTATTACGCGCTTACCGGAATGACCATTTTATTGTCATTCAAGGCCAGGTTGTTGAAACGGGGATAGGCTTCTCTATGACCCTGGACTATGACACCTTTAAAGAAATCCTTAAAGGAAAAACAGAGAAACAAAAGGAGTGGCGCAGGAGATTCAGGAAGCGTCAGCGCATGGAACGGGAACAAGAAGACAGTACCGGTAACGATAATACAACTACTAAGGATACCTATAAAGCGCAAACGAAAGATGAAGAGGAGCAGGCGGCGGTTCGCCGTCAGATAGAGCAAAATGCCGCCGAAGCAAAGGCAGAGCAGACAAAACAAAGCAGTAGCAGTCAGTAAGATTTATCATATCAACAGATCTCGGTATGTTTTATAAAAAAACACATAA
Organism: Arachidicoccus terrestris; assembly: GCF_020042345.1. Lineage (NCBI taxonomy): Bacteria > Pseudomonadati > Bacteroidota > Chitinophagia > Chitinophagales > Chitinophagaceae > Arachidicoccus > Arachidicoccus terrestris. Next base: position 4,541,095 of record NZ_CP083387.1, on the reverse strand, counting down.
CAAATTCCTTGTAACGGTGTCATCAGCGCTCCCGACCGTGTTGTGGATCTGTCTTGTATTATGGCTCAGTAGCTGTAGTAATACACGCTATTTGCAACAAGGGCAGAAGCTGTATACAGGTAGTAAAATCCAAATGGAAAAGACCGCTGAAATCACCTCCAATGAAGCAAAAGATCTGCAGGAGCAGATGGATGAGTTGCTCCGGCCGGTTCCCAATAGTTCGTTTTTGGGTATGCGTATCAAGCTCTATATTTACAACAAGACGAAAACCAATAAGACCAAGGGATTGAAACATTGGCTCAATCAGAAATTTGGAGAGCCGCCTGTACTCGTCAATGATGTCAACCTGGCTAAAAACAGTGAGATCCTGCAAGGCTATCTCCAAAATAACAGTTATTTTCAGGCATTAGCAAGTGGCAACCTGGATACGACGGCAAAAAAGGGAAAAGCGATTTATGAAATTATCCCAGGGCCGTCTTACCATATAGCTTCAGTCAGCTTTCCAAAGCCGGTGGATTCACTGACAACAGCTATTAAAAGAGCCACCCGGAGATCTATTCTCAGAAAAGGCAAAAAATACAATCTGGATGATATTAAAAATGAAAGGGTCCGTATCGACAACCGCCTGAAGAACAAAGGGTTTTATTTCTTTACACCGGAAGATCTTCTGGTCAAAGTGGACAGCACCATCGGCCATCACCAGGTCGATATGGATGTAACCGTAAAACCCGAAACACCTGCAAAGGCTGAAAAAATCTATAAGATCGACAGTATTTTTGTCTACCCAGGCTATTCTCTGCGGGATACCGGTCGCCATAAATCTCTTATGGAACCGTACGGTTGGTATAATGTAGTGGATCCGCATCATACGATTAAACCTTACGCGTTTAAAAATACCGTACTCATGCATCCGGGAGACACCTATAGCAGGAGCTTGCATAATAACAGCATCAACAGGATGATCAATCTGGGTCCTTATAAGTTTGTCAAAAATAAGTTTGTGCAACATGAAGAAGATTCTGCAAAGCTGGATGTTTATTATTACCTCACTCCATATAAAGGCAAATCCCTGCAGTTGGAACTGCAAGGCAGAACTACCTCTGCCAACTTTATGGGTTCACAGATAAATATTAACTGGAAAAACAGAAATGCCTTTAAGGGCGCTGAAGCCTTTACGGTATCTCTTTTTGGTAGTACAGATATACAGATGGGAGGCAGCAGTAAAGGAAATAATGTATATCAGGCGGGTATTAAGACAGGTATTAGCTGGCCGCGATTTATCAGTCCTTTTGATTTTAAATCTGATAATGCCTATATCCCTCACACCAACCTTAGTTTAGGCTACTCCTTGAATAAAAGAATTCATTTATACACATTGAACTCTTTTACAGGATCCTTTGGTTATCAATGGCGTGAAAATGCAAAACGATCCCATGAATTGAATCTGCTGAATATAACCTATGTGAACCCGACAGGCATCTCCGAGGCCTATGCGGATAGTGTAGCGCATAGCCAGAATCCGACACTGGCCCATGTTATTGACAAGCAGTTCACTTTTGGCCCCAGCTATAGTTATACGGTCACAAATACAGCACAATCCTATAAAAGAAGCACCTATTATTATAATGCCGCCATTGACCTTTCCGCTAATCTATACGGTATCATTGCAGGAGCCAATGCCAGAGAGGGAAATGTAAAAAAACTCTTTGGCCAGGAATTTAATCAATATATCAAAATAGAAAACGAGTTCAGGTATTTCAGGAGAATATCCAGAAAAAGTAAACTGGCGGCGAGGATTCTGGCCGGAGTGGGCATTCCATATGGGAACTCTACTATATTGCCCTACAGCAAGCAATTTTTTATCGGCGGTTCCAATAGCCTTCGGGGCTTTAGAGCGCGTTCTCTGGGACCAGGCACCTACAACGTCGCAGATGCATATGCAGGCAGTGATTTCTTCCCCGACCAGTCAGGAGATATTAAAATAGAAGGTACTGTCGAATACCGGCCACACCTGTTTGGATTTGTCGAAGGCGCCGTTTTTACAGATTTTGGCAACATCTGGTTATTTAATTCCAACGAAGGGCAACCTGGCGCTGTTTTTAACGGGCATTTCCTCAATCAAATGGCCGCTGACGTGGGTGTCGGCCTTCGCTTTGACCTGACCGTACTTGTACTGAGGCTTGATTTAGGCATGCCGATCAGAAAACCATGGAAGGCTAAAGGAGACAGATGGGTATTTGATGAGATCGACTTCGGTAGCAATAGCTGGCGTAAAGATAACCTGATCTTTAATATTGCCATCGGCTATCCATTCTAGTACGACTGCTCAGTATACAGAAAGAGGGGTGAGGTACCAGGATACCAGATCGTCCGATCTGTCCCGGTGCTCACCCCTCCGGCATTGAGCCATACGCGTGAGCGCATGCACATCAACACACTCAACTATTAAAAACGCATTGATTCATAGTTGTTGTCTATGCTTAACCCTGCGGGATCTCCTTTAAAGGTTCAATATTACCCTCTGCGCCTGAATATCCCTGGTTTTGATTGATGCGTGCCCCTGTATTGGCATCTATGGCACTTTGCGGAACGGGCCACAATACATGATATGGGCTGATCTTATACATGTCTCCGTGCGGCGTCACCGTATTGTTCTTATAGAAGTTGTTACATTCCATAACCCTGTCGTACCAAAAATTACTGGTAGAAAAATTGGCAGCGGAATAGGTATGCCCCTTATAAGATTTGCCGAGTTGCGCATATAAGTAAGCGATACGTGTAAGCTCCACTTTTCTTTCTTCTTCATAATATAATTCCCGTGCCCTTTCGTCCAGAATCATCGCCATGGTTACATCAGAAGCCTGAATAGGTGTCGCTTTGGCCCTGATTCTGACTTTATTGATATCCTCTGCAGCGTGTGCTAAATCGCCCTTCCAGAAATAGGCTTCCGCACGGACCAGATAGGTTTCTGCCAGGCGAAATACATACCAGTCTCCGTTGCCTCCTCTGGGAGGCGTATTGATGTTATCGGGGATATACAATTTATAGAAAGGAAAACCGAACCATTGGCGCAATGTATCACCGCAAAGCAGTACATTGTCATCACTGTATTTCTGTAAGTGCTTACCATAATAGGGGTCCTTTCCCTTTAAGGCCGGTTCATTGTAAACGAAGTCCTCCATTTCCATCCAGTTGCCGGGTGCATGACGCAGGTCACTTCCTGCATCCGTCCAGATCGCTTTTTCCGCATACCAACTCGGGCGGCAACGGCCGATTCCTCTGCCGGTGACAGCGGAAAAGGACAGCGGAATATCCGCTCTGTCGGAAAGGCCTTTATTGCCTAAAGGCGTTTTAATCTTACCACCGGCCAGATAGGGCAACGTTTGACGCATGATCTGTGTGCCTCCGTCAAATTTTCCATCCATATCGGGTTTATCAATCACCAGCATCAGCGCCTCCTTATTCGTAGCGATGTCCTTATTGCTGTTTAAATGCAGATCCCATACGACGTTTTTTCCGGCATTATTCGCGTCCTGGCCAAAACGCTCGGTCATGAGGTGGTAAACGCCGCCGTCGATCAGATCGGTCGCTGCCTGTATAGCGCCATCAAAATCACCCAGAGCCAGATTAATTTTAGCCAACAGGTGTTGACAGGCTCCTTTGGTTACTTCCCCTTTCGCCTTTCCCTCATCAGTGACCCATTGAACAGCATATTGCATATCGGACTGGATCTGTTTCAAAATAACCGTTCGGTCGACAGTTTTAAAATCCAGTTTAGGCTCATTATAGAGCTTACCGATCCAGGGCACGTCACCAAACTCGTTGGTCAGTTCATAATAACGGTAGGCTCTGTGAAAATAGGCCTGTCCCAAAATGTCATTTCTGATAGCCAGCTGCTCCTGATCTGTCGTATCCCACTTGGGTTCATCGATATAGGTAATCACGGTATTGGCATATTTAATGTCTGCATACCCCTGATGCCAGTAATAATAAATCCGGTTATGATTGGCGTTGTCATTACCACTGCTTATGGCATCGGGCGTGATCTGCAGATCCATATTCTGCGCTGGCCCGGACTTGTCGTCAGTACCATCTACTGCAATATCAGAAAAGATCAACTGGGTAATTTCCGGTGCACCGTCACCGGACCAATTATATCGCAGATTGCGCTCACAAGCGACTAACGCCCCTTTTAATCCTTCTGCCGTATTATAGGTACTCTCAGGTGTATAGAAAGACAGTGGTTTGGAATCCAGGTAGTCCTTTTTACAGCTACCAGTTATCAAGCAGGCAGCGCTGACAATAAGAAGTGCCTTAGTTGTATATTTATTTAAATGTTTCATCTTCTGTGTTTTTACTTTTCAAGATTATTTACCATTAACTCATGCTTTCTAATAAGCTGCCATTACAACGTAACATTTAAGCCCAGTGTATAAGACCGGGGAGAAGGTCCCTGAGTCGCCATTTCTGGATCCCAGAAGTCCCAGTCGGGGGCATATATAGCCGCATTTCTGACAGTAAAATAAACGCGTAGATCCTTGATCTGTGCCTTTTTGATGAGATCCCTTGGGAAGGTATAAGCCAGTGAGACATTCGCCAAACGGACAAAAGATGTTTTTCGCCAAACATTATAACTTGCGCCACCATCACTGGAAAATAGTCTTGAATAATCGTTGATCTGATTGTCTGGTGTCCAGTAAGGCAGATCATACCAACTACTGCGGTCAATAAATCCGCTGTTGTTTTTAGCGGTATTATACTGAGACATCCCTCCCAGCTTTGAATAAATCACAAAAGAAAAATTGAAGTTATTCAGGAAGGTAAAATCATTGCGCAACGACCAAGTATATCTTGGATTTTTATAACCCAGGAACTGTTTGTCCTCATTCGTGTACTTGCCGTCGCCGTTAACATCTTCAATCTTAAAGTCACCAGGCTGCTGTCCGTATTTATTCGCCAGATCTGCCTCATCGGTGGAATAAACACCCAACACTTTATAATCCCAGACCACATCCAGTGGATGGCCGATAAACCAGCCATTTGCAATATCATCCGGCTCCCGGTGGTCGATTACGTTACCTTCTTCATCACGAATATCCTGCTGATCGCCATAGAGACTGACGATCTTATTGCGGTTTAAAGAAAAATTAAAAGAACTGCTCCATTTAAAGTTGGAACGATTGATATTTTGTGAAGTCAGTGCAAACTCAAGCCCTTTATTATCAATTCTGCCCAGGTTGGTCCAGATATAGCTAAATCCGATAAGATCAGGCAACGAACGCTTAACAAGCAGATTGGTCGTTCTACTTTTATAAGCGTCGATACTCCCGGAGATGACACCATGGAACATTTTAAAATCCAGACCGACATTATAGGCGGCCGTTCTTTCCCATTGGAGGCGAGGATTAGCCATATTAGCAACGAACAGTTCACTGACAGATTCTACTGCGCCGTCTTCACCCACATGAAAATATTTGCCGGTGGTAATATTAGACAGCGCAACATAACGGCCGATATCACGGTTGCCGTTTATACCATAGGAGAGACGCAACTTTCCGTAGTCTAACCAGTTGGTTTTAAACCAGGGCTCCTTTGTAAACTCCCAACCCAGCGCCACGGCCGGGAAAGTACCCCATTTAAAATCATCTCCGAAGGCGGAATAACCATCCCTTCTCACGGAGGCGGTCAAAAGATAACGTTGTTTATAAGAATAAATGAGTCTACCCATAAAAGCCTGACCTGTACCGTACTGGTCATCGCTGGAAGGGATCGGATTAGTACCTGCACCAATATTATGATAACCTAGGTTGTCATTCGGTACAAAGCCATTGTTATCCACTAAGTCTTTCCAGTACTGGTATTTTTCCGCATTCTGCAGTAAGGTAACTTCAAAATGATGATCTCCAAAGTCGTGATTCCAGGTCAGCAGGTTATCGATATTCCATTGGTACGTAACTGAATGCTCTCTATGCGCAATACCTCCTTGTACCTCCCAGTTGGAACCGATAAACTGAGAAGAATTGTGGTTGTAATATTGATACCACTCAAATTGAGGCGTGAAGTTTACCTGATACTGAATACCAAAGGGTAACTTTACTTTTCCGTAAAAATTAGTATTGAGCGTGTAATACTTTTTAAGCCGGTCTGTAAAGGTCGGCCCCGCCAGTACATTCTCGGTTTCTCCCAGGCCTTGTTGGTCGTTAGGACTATAGCGCAATGTGGACGAATCATCAGTATAAATGGAACCCAAGGGAGAGTTGGTTATAGCCCGGTCCCAGTCCGCAGGTACGCCGCTTTCATCTCTGACGGCAAAGCCCAGATTCATACCCATGCTGAAAAAATCCGTTACTTTCGCATCCAGGTTTAAACGGCTCCTGACAATAGAATACTTGTCTCCATAAACAACACCTTCGTTATTCTGATAACCGGCAGACCAATAATAGGATACCCGGTCCGTTTTTCCGGACAAGCTCGCGGTATAGTTTTGCTGGGTACCGCTATTGATGATCATATCGTACCAGTTAACACTGCGCCCGGCCAGATAATTGTCTATCTCTACATTTCTCATCAACAACCGCTGCAGCCAGATACGTACAGGGTCCCCCTTAGAGCCATCATAGGCCAGCCACTCGTCTACGCTTATATCACTCGGCAATTTTCTGGGGTCACTATATTCATAAGGCTCTGCCGTTGAGGCGTTCTGGCTTAGCGCCACGTTTTCTCTAAACTTGACATAGCCTGCCGCATCGTAAGGACGCCGGTTGATTTCCGGGGTAACTCTGCCATAGTTGGCATTCACTGAAACGGTTGGTTTGCCGGTTTTACCCTTCTTGGTGGTAATGGCAATGACACCTTCAGCAGCTTTTGCACCATATACAGCAACAGAGCTTGCGTCCTTTAAGACATCCACGGACGCTATATCATCTGGATTAATATCATTGATCGAACCATAATAGATCACTCCGTCCAGAACAATTAGCGGTGTTGCCCCCGCATTCAAAGTATTCTTACCGCGTATCTGAAAATCTCCGGACGGTTTGGCAGATGTACTATAAGGAACGGCCAGCCCCGGTACGTTGGAACGCATAATATCCTGTAACGAAGTAGGGTTTTCATTTTTTAATCGTTCCGTGTTGACCGTGGATACAGCACCCGTTAAATCCCTTTTCTTTTGGGTACCATAACCGATCATCACCACTTCGTCTAAAGTGGTCGTTTCCGGTACAAGGCTAACATTCAGTTCGTTGCCTTTTACCTGGATGGATTGTTCTATGTAGCCGACAAATCTAAATACAAGCGTGGCGCCGCTGGCGGCTTCAATTTGATAGTGTCCCTGGGCGTCTGTGAGGGTACCCCTTTTTGAACCGGCCACTTCAACCGAAGCACCCTCAATGGGTGCACCGGATGTGTCCCGGACTATCCCTGAAACCATTTGTTGATAATGGTCCGTTTCTTTTGTAAAAGAAACTGTTTTGTGGGGAGTTGCCTGGCTGGTAGATATTCCCGTAAACAACAGTGCGATGACCGCCAGAGAGAAAGTCTTTAGTGGGTTTCTGGTAAAATAGCAGATACCAGAAACTTTTGGATGTGTTTCTTTCATGAAAAAATAGTTTTAATAATTGAGTGATGTGTGGGTGGCTACTTCAGGGTTAACGGAAAGTAGCCTCTGAAGTGTTCTTCAGAGGTGTTTATTCTGGTCTCTCGTAGAATACCTCCTTTTTTAATCGTTAAAAAATAAATTATGCAGCTCGACTGCAACCAAAATGAAATTCAGAATAGATGTAAAATATGATCCCTATTGCCAATTGGAAAAAGGTGTAAGTCAGGCAAACAGGAATGGCTCTGGATACTTCGAGTTTTAATACCTGTATGTAGTAGAAATCAGTAATAAGGACGGATTGAAAGTGAAAAGGTTTTCACGCTACAATCCGAAAAAATGCCCGCAATCTTCAGCCTTTTCAAATAGCATTTCCAAATAGTCGTATGTATCAACATATCCTTAAAGAATAATTCCATTTACAGATTTTTCTTTGTTAAAAAATGTCAAAGGCTAAGATAGCCATTGCAGATCATTCAAAACTAAATTTTCTACGGAATCGTTTCCGTAGTGCGAATTACCAGGAACTAAACACACAATATTACATTGATTATAAATATTTTATACTTAATATAAAACGAGGGATAAAGGTGTAAAACAAACAAAATTTACAAGAAATGATTATTCTAATTGTTAATTTGCTACAATATTTTTAATCTAATTAATGTTATAATTGTTAATATCATAACTATAACCGAATGGTTATTAGCCAGATGCCACACAAGCGGTACCTGTACAAGTCATGAACTTTCCGGAGAATATTTTTTATAAACAGGCGTTTAGGCAACAATTTCTTCCTGTAAAAAAGAAAACGAGTTCAGGTTCGTGGATAAGATAATTCGCTGTAATTAGCCCTTAGGCAACAACAATGTATCAGGAGTCAAAATATACGATCGAGTTTAACAGTTACGGATAGATTATTAAGAAGGTGTATAAATGTACGCCGACGTCCGCTGATTTAATACCTGTAGTGAACATCTTAAATTTAAGGCTGGATACCTGCTTTGTTCAGTATATCTTTTAGCAGCCGGTTAACTTCACCAGCCCGGTTGTACACCATGAAATGGGTTCCTTTTTCAACCGGCAAAGTTCTTTTATTGGGCCGGTAAGGCAAAATAACGTCCGCCGTACCATGTACATGCTTCATTTTTGCGGGAATAAAATGGTTGTCCCATTTTAATATCCTTGGCACGGCCCATTTTACAAATACAGGATCAGCATTTAGCATTACTTTACTCAATAAAACTTTGTCTTCTTTAGACTGTGCGCCCAGGAGCCAGGCCGTGATAAAGTTTCGATGATGATAAAAATAATTGGGGACAATCCTATAAATGCCGGTTAAGCTGGCCAATTTAAACCAAAAAGGCAATCCTTCTCTATTGGTAACACTGGATATGAGAATGGTATAATCCGGTTGCAGAAATTTATTCATTTCAATGGCCATCATTCCCCCCAAAGAAAGACCCACTAATAAAAATGGTTGCGATTCGTCGATTCCTTCCGCTAGCCGTCTGGCATAGGCCGGAAAGGGCTCATTTTTTAAAGGCTTTAGCCAAGCCAAATGATGTATTTCGAAGCCTTCAGGAAGTGTTGTTTTTAAAAACATATGCTCATCCGCCCCCAGGCCACTCATAAAATATACATTCATTGACGATTGATTTATCACAATTTCTCCCTTAAATGTAATGATTTGCCAGCAAGAAGAGAAATCTATCCGCAAAATTTCCTTAATCAGGGCAATGTATAATCTGGGGCAATACCCGTGTTTCGCCTCTTAGAACACTACTACATTAAGTAAAAAATACAGAAGATGTATTGATTAACCCGCTGTTGGTATATTTGCAAAGCCATCGTCCTTTGAATCGGCTTCCTGCCCCATGGCACTAAGCCGCATTTTATGGGCTGTTTCCTTGCCCACATAACGCTCGATCCATTTCTCTACATAGATGATAACAGGTGTCATAATAATTGCTACCACAAACTTATAGATATAATTCATTACACCGATAGCCAGTACCAGAGACCAGGCCCAATTATTGCCGATCTTAAAGGCAATAATCAATACAATATAACTGTCCACCAGTTGGGAAACCAAGGTAGAGCCTGTTGCCCTAAGCCAGATCATTTTATCGCCGGTTCTTTTTTTGATCTTCTGGAACACATAGACGTCTACCAACTGGGAGAAGAGAAAGGCAACCAGGGAGCCGATAATAATCCACATACCCTGCCCGAAAATACCATTAAAGGCTTTTTGCATATTATCAATACCTTTTTCTTTGCCCGAAGTGATCCAAAAATCTGCTGATGGAATATGAATGGACAAATAAAACATGATAAAGGCATACGCAATCAAAATGATCGCAGTATAGCTAATTCTTCTCACTGCTTTGGGGCCGAAGAACTCATTTACAATGTCGGTAATGACAAACTCCAGGGGCCATAACAACACGCCGCAGGTCAAGGTAAAAGAAAGGCCGCTTTCTCCGAATAATGTCAGGTTCGCAGGCTGAAACCCAAAAACCTTTTCCAAAGAAAAGATTTTCCCGCCGATACATTCTGCAATCAGGGCATTGGCTACAAAAAAAGCGGTAAAGCCTAAGAACAGTTTAGAGGGACGGTCCTTTAAAAATCGATTAATCATAAAATAAAAATAAAACTGTTTGGAATATGAAACAGCAAAGGCAAAATACCCAGATCCACTTTGAGACGGGTAGGGGCTTTCCTTTTCTTTTAATAAGAATGATGGAGAACAGCAGTGCCAGATTAAACACAGGAGCCAGTAACCAGCCCCCAAGGAGCCCTATCGGCCCTTGTTGCAGTTGGTTGGCTATTATCTTAAAACGCAGCAAAAGATCTACAAAATAGATGATGTTGAAAATAAACGCGATTTTAGCTAACCAGGAAATTCTTTGCATGACGTCCTCTACCCGTTTTATTATAGGAAAACATCAAAATTACGGAATCGAAACAAAAAGAGCAGCGATCAGCTGCTCTTTTGTATCTATGTTATGAACCTGATAATTCTTTTTTATCTGCAACATGCCTTGTGAATAAGGCTGCGGTATCATTGTTTTGTATCAGAAGATGATTGATATATGCCTGTTGATGCTCAGTTCCCAGTAGTTGCTGAATGTTTTCCTGCTTCTGTTTGAGATTCTTCTGGATGTCATCGGAATGCAGCTTGGCAATGGTCGGCGCAATGACCAAAGAAACGATACTCATCAACTTAATGAGAATGTTCATGGAAGGACCTGACGTGTCTTTAAAAGGGTCTCCAACTGTATCACCGGTTACAGAGGCTTTGTGCGGATCTGATTTCTTGTAGTGCATTTCGCCATTGATCTCAACGCCTTTTTCAAAGGACTTTTTAGCATTATCCCAGGCGCCACCGGCATTATTCTGGAACATACCCATCAGCACGCCTGACACGGTCGCCCCGGCTAAAAAACCGCCGAGTACCTCAGGGCCAAATACAAAACCAATGATTAAGGGACTGATAAGCGCGATAGCTCCCGGCAGCAACATTTTTTTCAATGAAGCATTGGTAGAAATCGCCACACATTTATCATATTCCGGCGTGGCTTTGCCTTCCATAATACCGGGAATATTTTTAAACTGTCTGCGAACTTCTTCAACCATAGCCATCGCTGCCTCACCCACCGCTCTAATCGCAAAAGAGGAAAATATAAAGGGAATCATGGCGCCAATAAATAATCCTGCAAGTACGTCAGCCCGGTAGATGTCGATGCCGTCTATTTTGGCGATACCGACAAAGGCAGCAAATAAGGCTAAGGAAGTTAAAGCGGCGGAGGCAATAGCAAACCCCTTACCAGTGGCCGCCGTTGTATTACCTACAGCATCCAGTATATCTGTTTTTTCTCGGACCTCGCCGGGCAGTTCACTCATTTCAGCGATACCACCGGCATTATCTGCAATCGGACCAAAAGCATCGATAGCCAGCTGCATGGCAGTCGTGGCCATCATACCTGCAGAAGCAATAGCCACCCCATATAGACCGGCACAAAGAAAGGATCCATAAATACCGGCTGCCAGTACAATAATGGGTAACATCGTACTTTCCATACCTACTGCCAGCCCACCAATGATATTGGTCGCGTGGCCGGTACCGGATTGACGAATGATGCTTTTCACCGGGCGTTTACCCATCGCCGTAAAATATTCTGTGATTATACTCATTAACGTACCTACGCCAAGGCCTACCAAAACGGCACCATATACGCCATTTCTGGTAAAATGTGTGCCCCGTAACACCATGGTCGTGTCTGCCGGCAACAGCCAGTTAACTATAAAATATGTGGCAACAGCGGTCAGGATGATCGCCCCCCAGTTTCCCTTATTCAGAGCTGCCTGTACTTTTGCCGTGCTAAGTCCGGCATTTTCACTGATGGTAACGAAGAAAGTACCGATAATAGAAAAAATAATACCTGCACCGGCAATCAACATGGGCAGTAGGATAGGAGAGAATCCATTGTAGCCATCTGTCAATGCTACACCACTAGTGCCTAAAACTTCATGGCCTAAGACCATGGTAGCAAGAATAGTCGCAACATAACTGCCAAAGAGGTCAGCGCCCATGCCGGCGACATCTCCGACATTATCGCCTACATTATCCGCAATCGTGGCTGGATTACGGGGATCGTCTTCCGGAATGCCGGCTTCTACCTTACCTACCAGATCCGCGCCTACATCAGCCGCCTTGGTATATATACCGCCACCCACACGGGCAAATAATGCGATACTTTCCGCTCCGAGACTAAAGCCTGTCAATACTTCGATGGCCTTCGCAACTTCCTCGGTATCACTGAGAGCACCCGGAGCAAAAGTCATTAACAATACTATAAAGAGCCCGCCTAAGCCCATTACCGCCAAGCCAGTCACTCCCATACCCATGACCGACCCTCCGGTAAAGGAAACAGCCAATGCTTTTCTAAGAGAGGTTCTCGCTGCATTAGCGGTTCTTACATTGGCCTTGGTGGCGATCCTCATACCGATAAAACCTGCCAGGGCGCTCAGGAAGGCGCCGGCAACAAAAGAAAGTGCGATTGACCAGTGAGAGCTACTATTACTATAACCCATTACCCCTAAGAGAATACTTGCTATAACAACAAAATATAACATAACCCGATATTCAGACTTTAGAAAGGCCATCGCGCCATCGGCAATATAATTAGAGATTTCTTTCATGCGATCCAGCCCCGGATCCTGTGCCGTAACCCACTTGCTCTTGATGATCGTAAATATAAGACCTATGAGACCCAGGATAGGTACCACATAAAACAAATTGTTCATAGACGACATGTTTTTTAATTAAAAAATGAATATGAAACAAATATAAGGATTAAAAAATTAAATTTAACAAAGTGTTCAACAACTATCTGGCAAATGACAAAAGACCTATAAGTTTTTGTTAATGAGAAAGTTACTACTAATGTCAAACAGGCCGAGGGCATTACCCGATGCCAGCTATTACAAATCTACATAATAAGAATTATATTATAAGCAACCTAGCCACCAGGGCATGACAAATTATTGTTTATGCATATTATGACCTTTTCAAACCGGAAATGATCTTTATAATAGCCCACGAGGTGATTAATAGGTCGTCTTTAATTTCGAAATAATAGACTGAAGGGGCAATGGGACTATCTTTAGGAGAGAACACCATAGAGCCGCGTTTTCCCCCTTATTATTTTTTGCTTACGATTGTGCCGAATGGAATTAAATTATAGGGAACTTTACGTTGATATTATCGGTTGGCTGCCAATAGCGACATTAACGAAAATCAGACAAACTGGCTGAGAAACTGGCTCTTTCCCTGCCTTTGAATAAAACGCTCCAGTTACCTTTGTAATGCAGGTCTACGGGTACCAGCTGCCCCTTTCTAACGCCTAGCTTTACTTGCATTTTGACGTCAAAATCATACACACCCGCTTTATAGCTTAGGGAGTAAGACCTATATAAAACGTCCATGGTTTCAGCATCGAAGATGGTCCGCATATAATCAATGACCACCCCTCTGGCACCTGGTTTAGGTGTAATGGTGAATTCGTATCCATGATTTTCACCGTAGGTCACGGTGTCCAGCCGATAATTATATTTTTTCAAGGCTTCCTTATCATAGAGATCTAACTTATCACCAATAAAAGGGATCCCCGGGATCTTTTTGCCAGGGTTAAAAAAGAGCATTTTGAGTTGTTCCTTTTTCTTCTCAATACCGGAAAGCCCGCTGGTTTCAAAATTCATATGTCCGGCTACGATATTCGTCTCACCGCAGACCTTGCCCTTGGCAAAAAAAAGGCCTGCGAACAGATCGCCAATGGTATAGTTATAATTCCCTTTCCGGTCTAAAAAATCACCTGTCGTTTTCTGCTCCAGAATACGGGTCGTTCTACAGCCTCCCTGGCGAATTTGCACTGCCTGGCTTTGATAGCTTGCCTTTACCTTTCCCTTCTTATTATATACCTCAATATGATTATCGGAATTATAGTTGACGACCCGAAGTGTTTTAAAAGCCTTATAGAAACTGGTATCATTTTTAATCCGTCTGAGTAGCTGACTGCTGTTCACAGAATTGACAATAACCACGGGCAGTGTCAGGTTATCCGCCGCCAGCAATGTATCTCCGGGACGTAATGTATCTCCCTCATTGACAAATTGCGCATTTGCGATTCCAGGAATCAATACTATGCTGGCATTGCAAAGCAACACCAATAGTATGGCGATCAGGCTTCTTAAAGGTGATATACGGATCTGCTGTCCGGTTGGTGCTTTATTGGGTGGCATACATTATAAATAACTGCCAAAAAAAGATTACGTCTTAAGATAAGCGCAACCAGGCCTTTTTATTCGGTTCGGATCTATTTAGGGAACAGCATCTTATATCCTACCTGCACCTTTCCTTTAGAGATATCTGTCAGCTTACGCTGCAGGAGCTTCTTTTTAAGGGGTTTCAGGTAGTCGATAAAAAGCTTGCCTTCTATATGATCATATTCATGTTGAATGATGCGAGCAGTCATACCGATAAAGGTCTCGGTATGATGTTCAAAGTTCTCGTCCTGATATTCCAGTACAACGGTTTCGGGCCGGATAACATCTTCATTGATCTTTGGAATACTCAGACAGCCTTCATTATATGACCAAGGTTCACCTTCCAGTTTTTTGATCTTTGCATTGATGAAAACACGCTTGATACCAGGTGCATCCGGATAGGGTTCGTCATCCGGCTCCATGTTGTTAAATATGACCTCACTATCCACCAAAAATAAACGGATATCCCGGTTAATCTGCGGAGCGGCTAAACCAACACCATTACTGGCATATAAAGTCTCCCACATATCTTCGATCAATTTTTTCAGATCGGGATAATCAGCGTCTATATTGCGCGCCACTTTTCTTAGAATAGGCGTACCGTAGGCGATAATGGGTAATTGCATATATTATAATAATTTCTTTTATCTTAGGTTTCTGCTAAAGGGCAAAGTTAGGCTAAATTATTCAAATATGATGCCCCAAATATTCCTGTAACATAATCGTAGCCGCTATTTGGTCGGTATTGCCTTTCTGGCGCCGATCCTTTTTCTTCATGCCCATCTCCACCATGGCCTGACTGGCCATCTTGGATGTATAACGCTCGTCAATTGTCTCAATATGTATATCGGGAAAATTCTTTCGAAGTTTGGCAATGGCCTTTTTAACCATGGCTGTCGCATGTGTATCTGATTCATCCCAGTTTTTAGGCTCGCCAATTAGAATTCGTTCCACCTGTTCACTTGCTAAATAGCTCTTTAAAAAAGAGATAAATTCTGTCGTAGGTATAGTTGTAAGCGCACTGGCAATGATCTTTAGCGGATCTGTAACCGCTATTCCCGTGCGCTTTCCACCATAGTCGATACATATGATTCTTCCCATTTGATTTATTAAGTGGCAAATAGTTTTCTTTCTAAATAAAAATAATGTCTGCAATAACCAGACAGCCAAATACCACACTGGCAATGCCGTTAGCCGTCATAAAGGCGATATTCACCCGACTGAGATCATTAGGCTTGACCAGCAGATGCTGATAGACCAACATACCAATAAATACACCGATACCAATCCAATACAACCAGGAAAAATGTCCATAGATCCCGGCCACAACCACAAAAGCTGAACTCAGCACGTGTAGCAGTTCAGAGGTCTTGAGCGCCCTGGCCCCGCCCATTGCAGTCGGTATGGAATGCAGGCTTTGCGATTTATCAAAATCGATATCCTGCATGGCATAAATAATATCAAAACCACTTACCCAGGTTATCACTGCCAGGGAAAACAGGATCGGGAGCAGGGAGAAAACACCGGTTAAAGCCAGATAGGCTCCGATGGGTGCCAGTGAAAGTCCAAGGCCCAGTACTAGATGACAAAGTGAGGTAAATCTCTTCGTATAGCTGTAAAATAAAATGACAAATAAAGCGACAGGAGAGAGTATGAGGCATATCGGATTGATAAACGCAGTTGCCGCCATAAACAATAGACAGTTAACAACGGTAAACCGCAGCGCACTACCCGCAGAAATGATCCCTTTGGGAATTTCCCTGATGGCCGTTCTGGGATTACGCGCATCGAAGTGACGGTCTAAATACCGGTTAAATGCCATAGCGGCGCTTCTGGCCGTTACCATACAAACCAGGACCAGTAATAGTTTAATTAGAATCTCTTTACCTGTAAAACTGCCTTGCTGATATACAACCACTGCACCCAATGTAAAGCCAATCATGGCAAAGGGCAGGGCAAATATCGTGTGGGCAAATTTTACAAGCGACAGATAATTTTTAATGGTGCTCATATACGTTTTTACATTCAAATACCTAATGGAAAGAGAAGCTCTGGATTAAAAAAAGAGGTTTAAAGTCTTTGCCAGCTGCCTAAAAATAAGGAATTTGCCAGTTAACTTTAAACCTCCTATATTATTTTGTGCTAAATGCTTCTGTACTAAGCACCTGGCTTAGACATCAGAGGCTGTGGTCTGCCGCCAGTCATCGGGAATTTCAGCGACCTTATAGGCACCGGCATCCAGCTTCTTTTTAGTTTCACTGAAGGCCAGTAAAGTCTGTTCGATATCCTCATCCGTATGCACCGCAGAAGGTATCAGCCTGTATATGATATGCCCTTTAGGAATAACAGGATACACCACAATAGAGGCAAAAACACTGTAGTTTTCCCTTAAGTCCATAACCATAGCGGTGGCTTCCTCAACACCTCCTTTCATATATACGGGCGTAACAGGCGTATTGGTTTCACCAATATCAAATCCTTTTTCTTTCAAGCCATTTTGCAGCTTTAATGCATTACTCCAAAGCTTTTCTTTTAGCTCAGGCATCGTCTGCAGCATATCCAGTCTTTTCAGGTTACCGACGACTAGCGGCATCGGCAAGCTTTTCGCAAAAATCTGCGAACGGATATTATAACGAATATAATCCATAATGGCTTTGTCACCGGCGATAAAAGCGCCGATAGAGGCCATAGATTTAGCAAATGTGGAAAAATAGAGGTCAATCTGGTCCTGACAGTCCTGAGCTTCGCCAACACCAGCACCTTTTTCCCCTAAAGTCCCAAAACC
This sequence comes from Arachidicoccus terrestris, assembly GCF_020042345.1. Lineage (NCBI taxonomy): Bacteria > Pseudomonadati > Bacteroidota > Chitinophagia > Chitinophagales > Chitinophagaceae > Arachidicoccus > Arachidicoccus terrestris. The sequence continues at coordinate 4,523,885 of NZ_CP083387.1, read as the reverse complement.
GTGGGCATCATCCACTAATAGCCTGAAATCGTATTTTCCCTTATAAGAAACGATTTCCTTGATCTTTCCCTGGTCACCGGCCATGCCAAATACACCTTCTGAGATGACCAGAATGCCGCCTTGCTTTTGTTTATTGATCAGCGTAGTAGCACGGTCCATCTGTTTTTCAAAATCTTTGATGTCGTTGTGCTTAAAGACAAATTTATGGCCCAACTGCATGCGCATGCCATCCATGATACAGGCGTGACACTCAGCGTCGTATACAATCACATCATGCCTGCCACATACAGCGTCAATCACACTCATGATTCCTTGATAGCCATAGTTTAACAGGATAGCATCTTCTTTGCCTTCAAATGCTGCCAGGCGCCTTTCCAGCTCTTCGTGCTTTTCCGTATTACCGCTCATCATTCTGGCTCCCATCGGGTAGGCCAGTCCATAAGCCGCTGTTGCTTCTGTATCAACTTTACGAATCTCCGGATGATTGGCCAGACCTAAATAGTTATTAAGGCTCCATACAATCACCTCCTTTCCACGAAATTTCATGCGACTTCCTAGTGGTCCTTCCAGCTTCGGGAAGGCAAAATAACCATGTGCTCTGTCGCGGTGCTGGCCTATCGGGCCTGAGTCTTGCAGCAGTCGTGCAAAAATATCTGCCATAATGTGCTTATTTTATTATAAAGGACAATTTTTGATTTTCAGTGCTGCAAATGTACAGGAAGATTCAATATAATTAAAACTGTATACATCCACTAGGGAGTAAAACACCACAGAGTCGCATAAACCTCTTGGGGATCAAAGCTGCCAAATTAAATTACAAATTATTAATAAATAATACTTTATATAATACATAGACATTAATATAAACCGCAGCTGTAAAATTATCTACCGATGTGCATTACGTTAGTCTTGAAACAACATCTCATAACTAAACTATTACTTTATTTAAATAACCATAATAATTAAAAATCAACGAATTAATAAAGAAATCACATTCTTTCTGGCACCTCGATGCCTAAAAGAGCCATACTACGTTTAATAGTATCCCCGGTAAGAAGGGCGATGCTGGACCTTAGCATCTTTTTCTGCTTCGATTCTGCATTAAGGATAGAAAGTTCAGCATAAAGCGCGTTGAACAGCTTGGCCAGATTGAAGACATAAATGGCGATCTTTGAAGGATCATGCTCATCTGCTGCCTCCTGAATTAATGCAGGGTATTGTTCCAAAGCAACCAGCACCTCTTTTTCCGGTTTCAAAAGATCTGTAGCGACTTTATCTGTGGCCGTCTGTTCACCCTGCAGCTCCAGCTTCCGCAGAATACTTTTGATCCTTGCATACGTATATTGTACAAATGGCCCGGTAAATCCATGAAAGTCAATACTTTCTTCCGGATTAAACAGCATTTTTTTCTTAGGATCTACACGCAACAGGAAAAACTTAAGTGCTCCCAAACCAATCATATTATACAGGACGGCTAGCTCCTCCTCGTTAAAATCGCTCACTTTACCCAGCTCCTCTGTTTTCTGGCGGGCGATTTCGATCATATTGGCGATCAGGTCGTCGGCGTCGACGACAGTCCCTTCCCGGCTCTTCATTTTCCCCGACGGCAATTCTACCATGCCATAGCTTAAATGGTAGATACCGTCTGCAGAGGGCAGGCCAAGTTTTTGGCAGATGAGTTTTAATACCTTAAAATGATAATTTTGTTCATCGCCGACAACATAGATACTTTCCTGTATATTAAACTCCTTTTGCTTTTGTTCGGCCAGACCTATATCTTGCGTAATGTAGACAGAAGTGCCGTCGCTTCTTCTTACCAATTTCTCATCCAGCCCATCCTGGGTGAGGTCTATCCAGACACTGCCATCTTCTTTTTTGTAGAAAACTTTTTTTGCGAGACCCTGTTCCACCAAATCTTTGCCTAATAAATAGGTATTGCTCTCATAATAGACTTTATCAAAGGTGGTTCCGATCGTATTATAAGTTACATCAAACCCTTCATATACCCAGCTATTCATTTTCTTCCAAAGTTCAATCACTTCAGGTTTGCCCGCTTCCCAGTCCAGCAACATTTGTTGGGTAGCTTCCATGATGGGAGCCTGTTTCTCTGCCAGCTCTTTTTCCAGGCCGCTGTCAATCAGTGCCTGCACCTGTAGTTTATACTCATCATTGAATTTTACATAATACTGTCCGACGAAATGATCTCCTTTGATGCCTGTTGAGGCAGGTGTTGCTCCATTTGAGAACATTTGCCAGGCAATCATGGATTTACAGATATGGATGCCTCGATCATTCACCACACATGAGCTAAATACTTCATTCCCCGCGCATTTAAGAATTTCTGTGATACTATAACCCAGGAAGTTATTCCTTAAATGTCCTAAGTGCAAGGGCTTATTTGTATTAGGAGAGGAGTACTCTACCATGACCCGCTCCCCGGTGGCCGGCAATTGGCCGAAAGCCGTCTTACCTGTACCGCCAAGATTTTCTTCAAGAAAATCCTGCCAGTACCTGTCTGCTACACTTAGGTTTAAAAAGCCTTTGATCACGTTAAAATCTGTAAAAAGGTCCGGCCAGCCTTTAACTAACTGTTCACCGATCTCCTGGCCTAAGGCTTCCGGAGACTTTCTAAGTTGTTTTACAAAGGAAAAGAGAACAACAGTATAGTCTCCCTCGAATTCCGGTTTGGTCTGATTAATGAGCACTGATTCCGGGGAAAGATGTATGCCATATAAAGATTCAATGGTGGCCGCTGCGGCAGATTTTATCTGTGTAATAATATTCATGCAAAAGTATTTCTGTGGGCAAAAATAATTTGTTTAGCAAGGAATAACAAATACAGTTTTGGAAGGGGAAAAATGGCACAATTTAGGTGAATATGAGTTCAAATATATATGGTAAAATGGTGCAAATCATTATGAAGGATGCGTGATTATTAAGGATTTGTTATTTACATTTGCGACTCAATTATGTTGAAGCTTCATTATAAGTTAAAAAAATTGATTCTGACATTGGTGGATTTCTTTTATCCGCCCTTTAAAAGGATTATGCCGGCACAGACTTTTCGATATGCCGTCTGTGGAGGGGGTAATGCGGCTTTGAACATTATTTTGTTCTCTTCGTTCCTGCATTTCGTATATGAGAAACAATTGGTTTATCTACCCTTTGGCCTGGTGCTGACACCTTATGTAGCTTCCTTTATCTCTGCTTTTCTGATTACTTTTCCGATCGGCTTTTACCTGAGCCTGTTTGTGGTTTTTCCAGGTTCACACCTTAGAAGGCGTGTGCAGCTATTCAGATATTTCATGATCGTTATGTGTAATATTCTGCTGAATTATACTTTCCTTAAAATATTTGTCGAAGTATTTCACTGGTATCCTACGCCGGCGTATATAATTGATTATGCCCTAGTCATTACATTTACTTATTTCTCCCAACGCTACTTTTCCTTCCGGCAAAAGCCTGCTGTAGACAACTAAACCGCGCTAAAATGCAGGATTACTTAAATATCCATCTGTAAAGCAGGATTAGCAGCGCAATTAAGAATACAATAATGGAAATTCGGTTCATGCCATGCATCATCCTGATATATAGACTAGGTTTTGGCTTGCTTTTATCTCTTTTAATATAAAGATATTCTGCTATTTGTTTTAAAATACCCATTACTTTGCTGACTTTATTTATGCTTATCAGGCAAAGGTACTACCTTTTCGAACTACTTTTAAGCTGTTGCATTTTGAATTTTACGATCCGGGTGATCAGTGGCAAGGGGAGAGGCTTACCGAAAGGAAACTTGACAGAGCCTTTGCCTTGCTTATAGTCCGACAGCTCTTCTTTAAATTCCTGCTGTGCTTCAGGTGTGGCATAAAGTCCTATATGCTTTTTGAATCCTCCAAAATATAACACAGGCTTTCCCTTATAATGATAAGCAGCGATCCCATAACTGATTCCTTCAGTGATTCCTGGAGCGGCTTTTTTGACTGTACTTCGTACATCGTCTAATAGCATCTGGATATCCGGAGGGAAACTGGCAATATAGGCATCAACATTTGAAAAGGTCTTTTCCATTAGACTTGGTTTTTAAGGGTCTGTAAAAATGGATCAACTTCGGTTGTAAGATACGATATTTAAAGCGCCTGCGCATCAGATTAAGCGGAATTACCAATTTTTTAATGGGCCGAAAGGTGCTGGCGTTTAGGCCGATCAGCTATCTTTAAGAGATATACCGTTTAAAAATGCTTGTTGCAATATGACCTCCAAATCCAAAAGTATTATTCATCGCGTAATTTACAACTCTTTTCTGGGCAGAACCAAGCGTCAGGTTAAAAACATCATTAAACTCAGCATCTACTTCAGCCGTATTTATGGTGGGAGGAACAGTTTGCTCATGAATGGCCAGAATACAGGCAATTGCCTCAATTGCGCCTGCGGCACCCAGTAAATGGCCCGTCATTGACTTTGTTGCACTAATGTTTAAACTTGCTGACCTGCCAAACACGGTTTCTATGGCTCTCAACTCACTTGTATCACCCTGTTTTGTTGAAGTAGCGTGTGCATTCAGGTAATCTATCTGGTCCGGTTTGATTTGGGCGTCTTCTAATGCCAGTTTCATTCCGAGCGTTGCACCCTCGCCTTCTGGATGGGTACCCGTTAAATGATAAGCATCAGCGGCCATGGCTCCGCCTACAATCTCGCAGATAATAGTGGCTCCTCTCTTTCTGGCATATTCCATTTCTTCCAGTATAAGCGCACCCGCTCCTTCGCCGATAACAAAACCATCTCTTTGTATATCGAAGGGTCTGGACGCGGCCTGTGGGTTGCCGTTAAGGGTCGATAATGCTCTGGCAGCATTAAAACCGCCGACGGATGCTTCGGTAATCGGCGCTTCAGAGCCACCCGTAATAATCATATCAGCTTTTCCCCATTTGATATAGTTGAACGCATCAATAATAGCGGTGTTAGAGGTGGAACAGGCGGAAACAGTTGCAAAGTTTACGCCTTTCAGCCCGTATTTTATTGAAATAATCCCGGCAGCTATATCCACAATCATCTTTGGAATAAAATAGGGATTAAATCTGGGTGTTCCGTCACCTGCATTAAATTCCGTAATCTGCTGTTGAAAGGTCGTAATACCACCATTCCCGGACCCCCAAATAACACCAATGCGGTTTTTATCGAGCTTATCAAAGTCAATACCGGCTTGTTTTATCGCCTGGTCAACACAGCTGAGGGCATATTGGGTAAACAAATCGTACTTTCTTACTTCAGGCTTTTCCATAAAATCCAGCGGATCGAAATTTTTAAGTTCACACGCAAACCGGGTATTGAATTTCGTCGCATCAAATTTCGTAATAGGTCCGGCACCACTTTGGCCATTAAACAATCCTTGCCTGAATGCCTCCACAGTATTGCCTATGGGCGTCAATGCACCAAGTCCTGTTATTACAACTCTTTTCATCTATTGCTATTTTATCAAATCAGAAAGGATCGTTTCCTTAATTTCCTGAAAATCGTGTTTGAATGTAATCCGGGCTAATTGCTCAGCTCCGAGAATATTTGTAATGATTATTAATGCCTTCGTTCTATCCTCCATTTTGTAATGGAATATGCCCTCTATCTTTCCTTCTTTCAGGGTTTCTGTCAGCCAATTCAATGTATTTTCCATCAGGAGCTTTAACTCAACCTGTACCATCGGTTCAAAAGTGTAATAGTCCTTTGACAGCGCCCCGAGAATACTTATCTTATCGCCTGAACGCCCAATTGAATAAACTAAAAGAAATTTTATCATTTTCTCCATCGGCGTGGCAGTCGATACGGATTTCTTAAATTTTTCCAGCAACAACTGATGTTTCTGAATTATAGAAGTCACGAGCATCGTTTTAGCAGGAAAATGATAATGTATTGAAGCGTTTTTAATGTTTAGCTCTTTGGATATATCACTGAAACTAAATGCGTTATAACCTATTTTTCGTATGAATGTATCCCCAAGCTGGATTATTTTATCACGTGTGTTCATATAGCAAATATACCTACCTATTAGTAGGTAGACAAAATATTTCTGCCAAAACCTCGTTTTTTAACAGAATGTACTGTTTCTGTCGATGTTTACTCAGTTTTCAAACTTTGGACAGGATTCGTTCTGGCGGCTTTAATTGCCTGCCAGCTTACGGTTATCAGGGCGATCGCAAGCGATAGGGCACCGGCCGCCACAAACCACCACCACTCAATGTGCACCTTATAATCAAAATTCTGTAGCCATTTATGCATGGCATACCAGGCGATAGGCGTGGCGATTAAAAAAGAAAGGCCAACGAGTTTTAAAAATTGCCAGGAAAGCAACTTTGTAATATTGAATACAGATGCCCCGAGTACTTTTCGAACCCCGATCTCTTTAGTCCGGGTCTCTGCCATAAATATGATCAGTCCTAGCAATCCTAAACAGGAGATGAAAATCGTCAGGCCTGCAAACAGGCTGGACAGCTTTGAAGTCTGTTGTAGTTCTGCAAATTTCTTTGCATAATCCTTATCCACAAAAGCGTATTGATAAGGATACTCAGGATTATATTTGTTGAAAATAGCTTTTATCTGCTTTAAGCAGTCTTCGGTTGGCCGGTTTGGGTTCAATCGATAATGTATATCGTTGAACCACGAGCCGGGTCCAAATATAATCATCGGATGAACTTTTTCTGCCGCCCCGTTAATCACAAAATCTTTCACAACACCCACCACATGTAATGTTGTGTCAAAATAGAAATTTAGCCCAACCGGATTTTTAATATGCATTGTTTTGACGGCTGCTTCGTTGAGTAGGCAGGCCGTACTGTCCCCGGGGTATTTGTATATATCAATATCTCTTCCTGATATTAATTGTACACCCATGGTTTTTACAAAATCTGCGTCTGTACTATACCTGGCGAAGTTGGTATGCTCATCTTCAGGTGTGCTACCCGGCCACTTGCCTCCCCAACCACCACTGGATTGCCTGGTAATTGGAGACATATTTTTTGATACCGCTAAAACAGCGCCACTGCTTAAGAGTTCGTGCTTTATAACAAGATAGTTTTTCTCGATCTGCCCGGAAATCGGAGTATAAATTAAACCGTTTTTAGCATAACCATTGTCGCGTTGCTGCGTGTATTTAATCTGTCTGGAAACAATGACCGTAGCGATGATCAGGATGATGCTGAATGTAAATTGGATAACCACCAGTACTGAACGCAAACTTATTTTGGAATGGGATTTCCTAAAAGCCCCTTTTAATACTTTAACCGGCCGGAAACTCGATAGAAATAAGGCGGGATAACTCCCTGCCAACAAACCAGTGAAGAGCACAAAACAGACTGCAGCCAACCAGGTATAGAGATTGCCAAAGGGAATGGTCAACTCTTTGCCGACCAATTGATTAAAAAACGGCAGGGCAATGACAACTATCGCTATGGCAATCATAAAAGCAAGTATTGACAATAAAATACTTTCTGATAAGAACTGACCAATTAAAGATCTTCTATAAGCGCCAATTACTTTTCGGACGCCTACTTCCTTGGCTCTCCTTTCACTCCTTGCCGTGCTCAGATTCATAAAATTAATACAGGCAATGATCAGGATCAAGAGCGCAATAATAGAAAATAGACGAACGGTAACGATATTACCAGTAACAAATTGGCCGTTAACGTCTTTATTATATAGAAACCTTTTGCTAAGAGGGAATGCGAACACTTCAGTGGTTTGCGCGTCTGTGCTTTTTGAATGGTCAATCGTCGTGTTTTTAATTTTATTATTGAACACCGTTAAATCACTATGAGGTCGAAGTTGTATAAAGGTATTGACAGAGTTATTGCCCCACCACTCATCATAATTGCCCGCTTTTTTCGCAAAACCCCAGGAGAGGAGATAGTCAAAAGCAAATTGCGTATTACTGGGTAAATCTTTTATCACCGCACTAACTGTCACGTTGTATTTATTATTTAGCATTAAGGGTTTACCGACAGGGTCAGTATTACCAAATAGAGATTTAGCAAAGGCCTGTGTTAATACAATTTTGTCATTACCGGCAAGCGCGTTTACATATTTATTAGTGCTAAAAAGCGGCTTCATATCAAACATATCCAGAAAGCTGCTATCAACATAAGCACCTTCGGCATTCATCTTGATATTGCCACTTGTAAATAAAAAATTAGTGCCGTTGTATCTACTAACGGCTTCTATTGCTGGTTGTTCTCTTTTTAGTGTCGGTCCCAGAATTTTTGGCGTTGCCTGCCATGCCCATATATTACCGCCATTTTTGTCACGGTTGGATAGAATATAAAGCTGATCTTCCTTTTGATAGAATCTGTCTGTACTAACCATATTTCGTAACCATAGTCCAATCAGGATTACACTGGCCATACCAATGGCCAGGCCGGCAATATTTATTGCGGAAAAGCCTTTGCTTCTTAAAAGAGATCGCCAGGCGGTTTTGATATAATGTCTGAGCATAAGGCTAGATTATAAACGGTATTTAGAAAATACGAGTTTGATGTTGTTATCTAAATCCTATTCGCATGCCACTTTCTCAACAGGCTATTTATCAATAATTTATAAAAATGTGGTAAAAATGTGGGTGTACGTTTCTATTACATAGGGTGTCCGATACCGAACACATTGACACGTCCTAATATAGCTATACAGGTTGACTCGTCCTGTTATAGCTATACAAGGTGTCTGATCCTGAAAAAAGTTGAAACTTTGTCTCGTCCGATTATAGCGGATAAGGAAATGCATTCAAAGCAAGTAAAAAAACTGAATCTGATCATCGCTAATTTATAAATGGCAAGCATCATCTTATAGATATCAACAATAAAAAGACCTCAAATCTTACTTTCAAAAATAAAATTTGAGGTCTTTGAATAAACTGTGGAGAATACCGGATTCGAACCGGTGACCTCTTGCCTGCCAGGCAAGCGCTCTAGCCAACTGAGCTAATCCCCCTTAAAGAGCAATTGAAGTATAAGCTTCTCTAAAAATTTCAGCAAATGTAGGTGCGAAAATTTAAAAAACAAATATTTCTACTAATAATTTTTCATTTATACGCATTACAAAACGAAAAAGCTCGGTGACTGTCGAAATAGTGATATGAATATTAAAAGCCCGGTTACTACAACCATGTGCTAATATTTAAAATGTCGCAACTGAATTGAGCGGAGATCAACAATTAAGACAACCAGAAAACCGCACCCTTTATGTTTCAATCGGAGGCAGGCCAGGATAATCCACGGGTTCAATTAGCGTCGGATCTTTCGGGTTTGCCCGATGTAAAGACTTCACAGGATAGTACTCTAGTGCTGAAGACGGTACTTCATAATCTAAAACGTCTTGTAATTCCTTATCGGAGAGGGCGGGATCCAGCCATTTTCTTTCCAGTGCTTCAGGTAAAAATAACGGCATCCGGTGAGGAAATTGGCCGCTGTTATGAATACTTTTCATGACAGAGTTCCCATCCCGGCTAATCATCGTAAAAGTACCAATACGACCGCCATTTGTGCCAGGTAATTGTGTGTAATTATACAAGCCCGGTAAGAAAAATATCGGACGTTCTTTTAAGCGGACATAATAGGGTACTTTACTTTTAAACCCTCTGACCTCCCTATGCTCGAAAAATCCGGTTGCAGGGATCAATACCCGGTTTTGCCTTTTTCTGTACCATAGACTATTGGAATCTCCGACTATCTTTTCCGCCCGAGCCTTCAATAAGCGAACTCGTTGTTTTTCTACCAACTTATCCATATAGGAAAGCGCATTTTCCCTTATCATGCCCCATCCGAACATTGTCAATTTCAGTTGCCCTTCTTCTGAAAGGATTACAGGATGGTTATTTAGAGAGAATCCGTTGATTAGATAGACTGGCTGAAAACTATGCACCTGTGGATCTACAGTTAACCCAGAAAACACTTTGCATATTTTCTCCGATGTTCCGGCAAAAGAAAACAAATATGACATACTCCGATTGAATTTTTAGCGTTAATAAAATAAATAACAACCTAATAGTCTACAAATCAAGTAATTAAATCTTACAACTAAACATATTGGTTCACCGTACTATATAAATAAGTATTATTGCATCCTAAAGATAACTCAAATAGGATTTACATCAGCCTGTCACCTGTGTAAATTTCGTCCGTATGGCAACGCTGATATCAAATAAATATTTGCAAACGCTTATTTCGAGTATTTTATACTATCAATGAAAATGCAGTTATATTTTGCCTTAGATGGAAATAGTTAACTTTTAGGCGTTTTAATAAACCGAGTAATCTTATAGATTCCGAACGACATTAAATAACTGGAATGGAGTATGCAATTGTTGATATTGAAACGACTGGCGGTCACGCTTCCGGATGCGGTATTACGGAGGTTGCCATTGTTCTGCATAACGGACAGGAGGTCATCGGACGATATGAAACCCTCGTCAATCCTGGCGTACCCGTACCCGTGTATATTACGGCTCTTACCGGCATCAATAATAGCATGATCGCCACCAGCCCTTCTTTCGACCAGGTAGCAGATAAAATATACAACCTGCTTCAAGGCAGGATCTTTGTTGCACATAATGTCAATTTTGATTACTCCTTTATCAAATATCATCTGGCAGAAGCTGGCTATAATTATAGTGCTACCAAATTGTGTACTGTGAGAATGAGCCGTAAAATTAAGCCAGGGTTATCATCCTATAGCTTAGGCAGGCTCTGTGCTGCTCTTGAGATACCTCTGGTAGACCGGCATAGAGCGGGTGGGGATGCGGATGCGACCGCGATATTGTTCTCAAGGCTGCTGGAATGGGATAACAAAGGTGTAATAATGGGTATGCTTAAAAAAGGAGCAGGAGATCAAACGCTACCCCCAAATTTACCCAAAACTGATTTTGAAGCGTTGCCACACAGCCCTGGAGTATACTATTTTAAAGACGACAAAGGGAAAGTAATCTATGTAGGTAAGGCAAAGGACCTTCGTAAGCGGGTCGCCCAACACTTTACCGGTCATAATCCCAATCCCCAACGCCAGAACTTCCTGCGTTGTATCCATCACATTAGTTTTGAAAGCTGTGGAACCGAGCTCATAGCTTTCCTGTTGGAAGCGCTAGAAATAAAACGGCTCTGGCCCAAATATAACCGGGCCATGAAAAAATATGAACCAAAATTCGGTCTTTTTGTCTATGAAGCACTAGATGGTTATCTCCGCATGGCTATCGGCAAATTCAATAAAAGTCAGACAGCAGAATTGGTCTTCTCACACCTGGTAGAAGCCTCTAATGTGCTCCACGAAATGGTACACGAGTTTGATCTCTGTCCAGAGCTCTGCAGGCTTGGCAATTGCAGTAGCGAAGGGGGCTGTAAGACCAAAGGTGGACTTTGTCCCCGCAAAACAGACCCAGAATATTATAATGACCTCGTCAGAGAAGCTTTACAGGAGTACCGCAAGCAACTGCCTACCTTTGTCATTATTGATAAAGGCAGAACAGAAAATGAACAGAGCTGTATCTATGTAGAAAAGGGACATTTTTGTGCCATGGGCTATATACATAAGGATACAGATCTGACTCAGATAGAAGATGCCAAAAAACTGCTCAAGCTATATCAGGGCAATCACTATATAATGCAACTAATTTACAGCTATGCCAAAACCTTTCCGGAGAAAGTGCTTATGAAGGAATATGAAATGTGGGACAACATGCATAACTAAATCTCAAAAACTACCTGGATAATTACCGATTTACCCCCCTGTCCACTTTGTGTAAATGGTTTATTTTGTATTGGAGACAATTGATTGAGTAATATTGTCTAATTTCAATTCTTAAACAATGAATATACTGAACAGCCATTTAGTATATGATTTTTACCGCTATTAGGCATATTATATGGACAGTTATTTTGAGTAAAATGAAACAAATTATCGTCTTTGTTATTTGCATGTTTTTTCTTGGAATCACCGGCTTACACAGCCAGCCTGTCAAAGGCGATCATTTTCAAGTTGGAGCGACCTGGCTGGATACCAATGGGGATACCATCAATGCACATGGAGGTAACATAATTTATTACAAAAAACACTATTACTGGTTTGGAGAAAGAAGAGGGAAACACCAGTCATTGGGTGTCAGCGTTTATTCCTCTAATGATCTTTATAACTGGCAGCCCGAAGGACTGGCACTGGGACATTCCAAAGACACCACTAGTGATATCGCCTTTGGCGGTATCATGGAGCGCCCCAAAGTGATCTATAATAAGGTAACTAAAAAGTTTGTCATGTGGTTTCATGTGGAAGTGAGGGGAAAGGGGTATGGCGCTGCAAAAGTCGGTGTTGCTGTCAGTAATAAAATTACAGGGCCTTACCGGTTTATACACAGTTTCAGACCCAATGGCCATATGAGCCGGGACATGACCATTTTTGTCGATGAAGATGGCACTGCTTACGAAATCTATTCTTCCAAAGAAAATTACGACCTGCGAATTGTTCAACTCACCGACGATTATTTGTATGTGACTACTAAAGACTCTCTGTTATTTACAAACCATAGAGAGGCGCCAGCAATCTTTAAATATCGGGGCAAATATTACTTGTTAACCAGCGGTTGTACAGGTTGGGCACCCAACGAGCTCTCCTTAAGAGTAGCAGACCACCTCTATGGTCCGTGGGCATTAAAAGGCAATCCATTAAAGGGCCGGAACAGCCGCATTTCCTTCTATGGGCAGCCTACCTTCGTGTTTCAACTACCGGGAAAACGGGATCGTTTTATGTATATGGCTGACCGCTGGAACCCTAAGAACCTTAAAGACAGCAGATATCAATTTTTGCCCATTTCGTTAAAACCGAAAAACAAAACTGGTGAAGATTCAGCTAACATAGAAATCAGTTGGAAAGAAGCGTGGCAACTATAATCAAATTGATTATTTTCCTACTTATACATTCATATTCAAACTAGAATATTCAGATGAAAAAAATCAGGCGACTTTTCTTGATAACAGGCTTTTTAGCCGGGAGCAGTATGGTAACGGGCACCTATGCACAACAACAAGAACAGGCGGGTAGGGGCACACCGCTTATCACAGATGTTCCCGGCCGCCAGTCAAATAGTGTCTCTTTAAATGGTCGCTGGAACTATATTGTAGATCCCTATGAAACAGGATTTTTTGATTATCGGTATAAAGAGTTGAAAGAAAATAACCCCTCAGCTTACTGGAATGACTACCCTAAAAGCAAAACAGATCTGACCGAATTTGGATACAATCCTAAGTACAGCCTGCAGGTTCCGGGGGATTGGAATCATCAGAAAGAACAGTTCCTGTATTACGAAGGAACTGTCTGGTATCAAAAGTCTTTTGATTACCATAAAAAAGTAAAGTCGAATAGAGTTTATCTGTATTTTGGCAGTATTAATTACCGGGCTGATGTATATCTGAATGGAAAGAAACTGGGGTTCCATGAGGGCGGATTTACGCCTTTTAACTTTGAAATCCCAGATAGCCTCTTGAAAGAAAAGGGCAACGACCTTGTGGTCCGGGTCAATAATACCCGCCATAAAGACGATGTGCCGACACTGAATACCGATTGGTGGAATTATGGCGGCATCACCCGCAGTGTCGAACTGCTTGAGGTGCCACAGATTTTTATACGGGATTTCTTTATATATCTGGATGCGCCCATAACAAAACAGGCAGTCATCAAAGGCGCCGTACAACTCAACCAAATACCTGCCAAAGCGGAAAAACTCACTATATCTATTCCCGAATTGCATTTCAGCAAAAGCTTCTCCATCCACGATACCAAGACGGCCATTGATTTCACGGTTCCCCAGATCGAGCTTTGGAGCCCTCAGCATCCAAAATGCTATCAGGTAATTCTATCGATAGGTAAAGACAAAATAACGGATAAGGTCGGCTTTAGAACGGTCAGAGCTAGCGGCAATAAAGTCTTATTGAATGGCGAACCCCTGTTTATGAGAGGGATTGCCATACATGAAGAGATCCCGCAAGAGACACGCCGGGCCTGGAGTAAAGGCGATGCATTGCAATTATTAAATCAGGCAAAAGAACTCGGCTGTAATATGGTCAGGCTGGCTCATTATCCCCACGATGAGACCATGACCAGAACAGCTGATTCCCTGGGCATTTTAGTATGGTCAGAAATCCCTGTCTACTGGACCATCGATTTTACCAACAGGGCCGTGTATCAAAACGCCGAAAAACAACTTAGGGAGATGATCACCAGGGACCATAACAGGGCAAGTGTTATCGTTTGGTCCGTCGGCAATGAAACGCCTGTCAGTAAAGCTCGCACAGATTTTATGCATGCCTTGATCGATAAAGGCCGCAGTCTGGACCCTTCAAGGATGATATCAGCTGCACTGGAGGTAAATTACAACTCTGGTAAAAACGTCAATATAATAGACGACCCTTTGGGACAATTCGTTGACCTGGTGGCATTTAATGAATATTTGGGTTGGTATGGAGGAACGCCGGATAAATGCCGCACGACTAATTGGGCAACCCCTTATAATAAACCGCTGTTTATCAGTGAAACAGGCGGTGGAGCGAAATATGGTTTTCACGCGGATTCGCTGACCCGGTTTAGCGAAGAATATCAGGCCTGGTATTATAGAGAATTAATAGATATGCTGGCAAGAATGCCAGACAATTGGGTGGGTATGTCGCCCTGGATACTGGCAGATTTCAGATCTCCTAAGCGGAACAATCCTGTTTATCAGGAAGGATGGAATCGTAAGGGCCTTTATAGTGATAAGGGGCAAAAGAAAAAAGCTTTTTATATATTGCAGCAATACTATAAGGACATACAAAAGAAGGGATGGGCTGTAAAACCAGTGAATAATACATTCCAGAAAAGATAAGAAGCTCGTAACAGCTGTTTGCCGGCTTTCTCCGCTTAAAATCCATATTGACCTCGAACCATTGATCCGGCCATATGGATTTTAATCCCTTGTCTGGCAGGAACCTTTGTTTTGATTATGTTATACTTTTACAACTAGCGGATATGGCTAGAAAATGAATTAAATTTGTATAGTCAGGGCAAAAAATTTGCACTGCACTTGAATTCAATTTTCACGGCTATGGAAATATCCAGTAATGTTTTATGGTTCGCCTTGTTCATACTAACAGCCATTGTACTGGTCGTGTGGCTGGTCCGGCGCAATATTAAGGATGGAAAAGAATATGAGAAGGAGGTGATTCAATCCGATATTAAACCCGAGCTGCATAAAGATGATGATCAGGAAACGGACCAAGACGAAGAATCCGCCTTACCTTGACATGCTCAGTTATACAGGGATGGCCTTCTGAACTATACTTCTGCCACCAAAAATATTTCGCCTGCATTCGGTAATAACCCATCTGATCTTCCTTCAAAATAACGCTTGATCAAGTCATCTGTATCATAGGTCCTGCAATTTTTAAGCCCTGCCTTTAGCGTGATTTCCTTAACCTCGGTCGCATTAAAAAAGCTGATCATAGGCGTCCCGGAAGATGCTGCGCCCTTGATGGAGACTTCCATCAGTGCCTTGTCTTCTCCTTTCAAATCTTCAACAGGTGCATAAAAGCTGATGATTGCGGTCGAGTCCGGGGCAAGGTCTGCAATGCGTAACAGCATTTCATCTATTGCCTCTTTACTAAGGTAGAGTGTCACACCGGTACAGGAGATAGCAGTAGGTTTAGAAAAATCAAAAAGGGAGTTCTTGAGAGCCTCCCACCAAGTCGCTCTTTCAAAATCCACCGGTATAAAATGAAGATTGGCCGGCAATATGTCTAAATGTTCTTCAATGCGTCGTTCTTTCCATCGAAGCGTATCAGGTTGGTCGATTTCGTATATCTCCACATGCCCTTTCAAATCGGGATGTCTAAGTGCAAAGCTATCCAACCCGGCACCCAGTATTATATACTGTGTAACCCCATTTTTGATGCTGTGTAATATCTGATCTTCCACGAACCTGGCTCTGCCGACCATAGACGCCCGGATAGGTTTAGTAAATTTCATATCCGGCCGCTGTTGCCAGTCAGCAGCAGGCCGGGTAAGTCTAAGCGCCCAGTCGTCTTCAAATATAGGAGGATTGGCGTCAATTTCCAGATGCAATGCACGCCATAAGGCTGTTCTCTCTGCTGTATTATCTAATTTCTCCATTGCTTTATAGATCAGTCTAACTGCATACAAATATAAGACTTAAATAACTGATCCCGAAGGGCGGGAAAAAGACAACCAACGCATCTAGTTGGGAAATGGAAAGATTTTATGCGGTATCACAGGCCGCCACCCGGGTCTCTTTCATTTAAAAGAGACCCTGACGTATTATCAGCAATCTATCGTCTAAATCTTTTTGACAAAACAGGCGTTGACACCTTTAGGCGTTTTTTCGAGTTCAAACGTGACAGTATCCCCTTTCTTTATTTCTTCAGTAAAATTATTCTGGTGCACAAAATACGATTGCTTGGTGCTCAGGTCTGTTATGAAGCCATAGCCCTTGTCTTCTATGAAGGTGGTGAGGATTCCCTTTTTAATGGATTGTTCTTTTTTAGGATGGAACCCTGTCAGATCAATTTCTGAAGGATCAATTTCCTGTTTATTTTTAGGGTCGGGCGGTGTAGGCGAAAGGTTACCATTTTCATCCACATACATCATCATTTCTTCCAGTGTCTTACCTTTCTTGGCGTTTTCTCTGCGCTCTCTCATTTTTTCAGCCTTTTCCTGTTTAGCCTTTGCTCTTTTCTTCTCTTTTTCTTTCTTTGCCGGCGTTATACCCATATTGTTGTTCTTTTATTTTTTTAGTGAAAGGAGTGCTGCTGCACAGTTACCTTAAATCCGATCAGTTTCTGAATACTCTTCAGGTAAGCCACTTCCTCAGTATCACAGAAAGAGATCGCAAGCCCGGGACTGCCTGCCCTTCCGGTTCTGCCAATACGGTGCACATAGGTTTCTGCGATATTGGGTAATTCATAGTTAATGACCTGTGGTAACTGGTCAATATCGATGCCTCTGGCTGCAATGTCAGTAGCCACCATCACCTTAATTTGTCCGCTTTTAAAATGGTGCAGTGCTCGTTGACGTGCCTGCTGGCTTTTATTACCGTGAATGGCGGTCGCAGTAATTCCTTTTTTAACCAGGAGCCTTACAAGTTTGTCGGCGCCATATTTTGTTCTGGTAAAAACCAGCGTTTTATCGGCGGCTGTTTCTTTCAATAAATGTGCAAGTAATAATTTCTTATGCTCTTTACCTACCATAAACACAGACTGCTGCACTGTCTCAGCGGTAGATGAAACCGGATCAACCTGAACCTTTCTGGGCTGATACAACAAACTTCCTGCGAGCTGCATAATGGAAGTTGGCATCGTCGCAGAAAACAATAATGTTTGCCGTTCTTTAGGGATCAATCGTACGATTCTTTTTACATCATGCACAAATCCCATATCCAGCATTCTGTCTGCTTCATCCAATACTAAATACTGAATTTTTGATATATCTATAAATCCCTGGTTAATCAAATCCAACAATCGTCCCGGCGTAGCCACCAAAATCTGGGGCCGGGATTTCAGGTCGTTTAACTGTTTGTTCTGAGATACACCCCCAAAAATAACTGTATGCCTGATAGAAAGATTTGTGCTGTAGTTATGGAAGCTTTCCCCGATCTGTAAAGCCAGCTCTCTTGTCGGCGCCAATATTAATGCTTCTATTTCGCCCTTTTTAACACTTCTTTGAGCCGCCATCAACTGTAATAGAGGTACTGCAAATGCAGCCGTTTTACCTGTTCCTGTCTGTGCACAGGCCAATAAATCGTGGCGATCGAGTACAATAGGAATAGATTTTTGTTGAATAGGGGTGGGCGTTTTATAGCCTTGAGCCTCAAGGGCTGATAAAATAGGTGGAATAATGTTTAAGTCCTTAAATGACATCTAAATTGTTTTAATGTTATACTGATGAGCCAGGATCCTTAAATAGGATCTGGCCTGATCCTCGGTAATCCAATCTTTGCTATCAGCTAACAACAGCTTGTTTTAAGCTTTGCTGAGTGTAATTAAAAGCAATTCGACTGGGAACAATTCAGAAGTAGCGTTAATTATTGCAGACCTGCTATGAAAGATTTGAATTAAACTGGCGCAAAGGTACACAAAAAACGTTAGTTAGAAAAATCTAATTTAACGCTTAGGTGGCTTTTAATTGACGCTTTCCCTTTAGTTTTGATCAAGCAATCTGATAGTCATGGATTGGCATTACATCATTGAACAATATAAAAATGGATTATCAACAATTATATTACGGAGTTAAGGCACTTATGAAACGAGGCGGTGGGATAGACGAAACAATAGGTGTTAGGCTGGATAAACATGCCTTCACTTCTGCAGGGGCAAAAATCCTCCCAGGCAAGACTCAGTATCGCTGCCCACAGCACCATCATAATTTTAAAGAGATTCCTGAAACGGATTCTGAATATGCTTTGCATCCCCTAAAGATGAAAGATATTGCCATCGAAGAAAACAAGTATTTCGACTATTATATCATGCAGCCGCCTTATAAAAATAAGAATAGCAAAGGCGTTATATTATTGTTTCATGGGTTAAATGAGAAAAGCTGGGATAAATATCTTCCCTGGGCTGCAAGCCTTGTACAATTGACGGGTAAATCGGTCATCTTGTTTCCTATTGCTTTCCATATGAACAGAGCACCAAAAAGCTGGTCAGATATTAAATCTATGCATCAGGTAGCGCAAATCCGTCAGCAAAAACACCCAGGATATTCTAATATTAGCGCGGTGAATACAGCCATTAGCATCCGCCTCGGTAACCAACCAGATCGCTTATTCTGGAGTGGGCTGCAGACCTACCGGGATGTGACTATGCTCGTCAGAAAAATTAAAAAGGATCAGGTATCAGGTGTCGCACCGGACAGCCCTATTGATTTCTTTTCCTATTCAATTGGCGCATTCCTCTCCATCATTTTACTTATGGCGAATCCTAATGAATATTTTAATGACACGCGGTTATTTGCTTTTTGCGGGGGTACGACACTGGACAGGTCTTTTCCAATATCCAGATATATATTAGATTCAAATGGCGGCCATACCTTAAACAGCTACTTTAGCGAACAACTCCACAACCACTTTAAGGCTAGCCAGCGACTAGCCCATTATATGGATATGCATAAGGGAGAAAATTTTTTTAAGTTAATGCTCCATTATAATCACTATAAGCAAGAGCGGGAAAATAAAATGGCCAGCATGCATGAAAGGATTATGGCAGTTCCACTGAAAAAAGATGAGGTTATCCCTCCTGTAGAAGTGCTGTCCACGTTAAAGGGTGATTACAGAGACATCCCCATTCGGGTTGAGCCTATGGATTTTGATTTCCCATACGACCATGTCCACCCGTTCTCCCTGATGGAAAAATACAGGCAACAAACCGACATAGCCTATAATCAGGTAATGCAAAAAGCTGCTGCCTTTTTTAACGAATTATAATCAAGCGAAAAGATACAAAGAGTTATGCATCAGGAATCTCGGGCTCGACCAGTTTTATCAGTTTATCCAAAGAATCCTGCCAACCTAAATAACACATTTCTGTTGGGATGATCTCTGGAATGCCTTCCTGGACGATATTGATCTCGGTGCCACAACTTACAGCTTTCATTTTAATAGTGGTCTTCATTTCTCCCGGTAAATTAGGATCATCGAAAGACTCCACATATTGGAGCAACGTTCCAGGTTGCATTTCTGAATAGGTGCCTCCAAATGAATGGCTGTTGCCTGTCGAAAAATTCTGGAATGACATTTTAAATGTACCACCCACCCGGGCATCCATTTGATGTACCGTACATAGAAAACCATAGGGAGGAAGCCAACTGGCAATTGCAGCCTCTTCAGTAAAGGCTCTATATACTTTTTGAGGGGCTGCTTTTAAGACTCTGTGAAAAGAAACACTGTTACCGGACATAATATTTAATTTTACTTTCCTACTCTTAAGGCTTTTCGGAGACGCCCGTTTTTTTGTGAAACACAGTGGTTGCTGCTCCACTGAAGACCGGATCGGCTTACCGATTCATCTCACCACAAAGATGCCAAAATTTCTCATTATATGGCGGGCCGGATTAAGACAAAATCACGGGTAGATTGCGACCTTCGGCAGAACTGTCGCTTGAGCATTGCCTTTTATCCTTTTATAGCGTAATTTTACTGAATTATCAAACAATCGACTGAGTTTCATCATAAGCAAATATTAAATGGCAAAAAAACTATTAGTTTGTATTTTTTTGACAGGAATCATTTATTTGGCTGAAGCGCAAAATACTTCAAATCACACAAGAAGGGTGGATTATGTGGAACCTTTGTCGGGTACAGCTTCTTCCTCTTCTGCCGCCGCTCTGGCTCATAGTGAAGTTGGCAGTGAGCGAAGCGGCAATACCATTCCAGCGGTCGGGCTTCCCTTCGCTATGACACAATTTACGCCACAGACGAACCAGTCCGAGCAGAAATGCCTGCCGCCTTATGAATATAAAGCAAAGGTATTCAAAGGATTCAGGGCCAGTCACTGGCTGAGCGGCTCCTGTACTCAGGATTACGGCAGCATGTCTATCTTACCGGTTGTGGGTGCGCTAAGTGACAGTGCGGCATTATTATTGAATCATGAAGTCGAATTAGCCACACCCTATGAATATCAAATCCGTTTTCCAAAGAAATATATGGCGAAAATGACTGCAACCCGCAGGTCCGCCATTTGGGAGATCACTATGCTTACAACAGATACGCTTCATCTAATTATCCGAACGAACAGTGATTTTAACCAGGGAAGGGTTTCAATAAAAGCGGATCACCATGTTATCACTGGGCTTAATCCGGCACACCGCATCTACCAAGGTTGGGGGGAATATGCCGGATTTGATGGGAACTTCTATTTGTATTCGCAGACAGCCCCCGCAAAAATCCAGAGAGGGAAAGCTACAACAGCTGTAGTAGATAGCGGTACAGTCGTGTTGTCTTATTATCTGCCAATAGGAAAGACACTAAGACTGAAGATGGGGACTTCCTTTACCAGTATTCAAGAAGCCAAAAATAACCTTCAGGCTGAAATCCCTCACTGGAATTATCAGAAAATAAAACAGGCCGCAATTCAAAATTGGGAAACGCATCTGGGGCGTGTTAAAGTATATACAAAGAAAACTCGAGATCTGAAGATATTTTATACCTCACTATATCATGCCTATCAACAACCGCGACTATTCAGCGATGTAAGCGGCACCTATCCGGCCTTTGATGGACGGCAACGTTCAGCAATCAAGCATATTGCAAATGGAAATTATTATGATGATTTCTCAATGTGGGATATCTATAGGGCGCAGTTGCCTTTGATGATGTTAATTGAACCGGAGCCCGTCAGAGATTTTATACGGTCTATTTTACTAAAAAGCAGGCAGGGGGGCTGGGTCCCCATTTTCCCTTGCTGGAATAATTATACAGCAGCCATGATCGGCGATCATGCAGCACCATTTATCGCTGCCGCTTATAACTTCGGTATCCGTGATTACGCTGTCAGGGAGCTTTATTCCTATCTGCGTAAGAACGCCTTTGACACAAGCGACAAAGTCGCCTATTCACTTGGTAAGGGCCGCAGGGCTCTAAGATCTTATCTGCAATACGGATATATACCATTGGAAGACGAGATCACGGAGGCATTCCATAAAAAAGAACAGGTAAGCCGAACCCTGGAATATGCTTATGATGATTATGCATTAAGCAGTCTTGCAAAGGCACTCGGATATAAAGCAGACTATAAAGAGCTGTCGCAGCGTGCCATGAATTATAAAAATGTCATTGATCCGAAAGTTGGGATGGCAAGAGGGAGGTCTCTTTCGGGAAAATGGGTACATGAGTTCGCGCCTTATCAGCGTGCCAGCTATATTACAGAAGGAACGCCGGCTCAATATACTTTTTATGTTCCTCAGGATATCAAAGGCCTGGCTGCATTGATAGGCGGTTCAAAGAAGCTGGAAAGCAGCCTGGACAGTTTATTTGCGAAGGATGGCTATTGGCACGGAAATGAACCTGGCCATCAGATTCCATTTATGTATAATTATACATCCTCACCCTATAAGACACAGCGTGTAGTGAGAAAGATATTACAAGAGGCATACGGCGATGGGCCCGGCGGCGTAGACGGTAATGACGATGCCGGTCAAATGAGTGCCTGGTATATTTTTGCCTCTATGGGGTTTTATCCGGTAGATCCGGTTTCAGGTACCTTTATGTTAGCAAGCCCCATTTTTGATAGTATATCGCTACGATTAGGAAATGGAAAAGTCCTTTCTATTCACGTGACAAGTGCATCCGATTCGGCTAGCTACATTGATCACATCAATCTAAATGGGAAAACATATCATAAAAACTACCTCTCCAGAATGCTCTTTGATCAGGGCGGTTATCTTCAAATATGGTTAACGGATCACCCTACAAAGTGGGGAAGCGGAGCAGAAGAACGCGGCCCCTCTTTATCTGACAGCGAATCAGGCTCCACGCCGTAGACGAAGATATCGTCCAAATTATCGGAAGCTTAAAATCAGCATTACCTATGTTTCCTTAATTGACATGCACGCGGCGGTCACTATAAATCAGAAGGAAAGCAATTACCCCTCCTCCAAAAAAACATAAAATGAGTGGTAAAACACCATTCACTAAATAATGACTAACCACAGATCCCAACGACGCGCCAATAAAAAAGAAAAAAGTTCCATAGATAGCAGAAGCAAATCCCGCCGTATCGCCTAATGGTTCAAGCCCCAATGCGCTGCTGTTGGGTTCGATGGCCAGGTTCAATGCCAACATAGGTGCAACAGCTAGAAAAAAGACCCACATCCTTGGCGTATGGCCAGATAGAATCGTATACAGTAGCAAGAGCCCTCCGATAGTTGTATAAATAACTATCAACCCCCTCAATGTTCTTCTGGCTCCAAAACGATTAACTAACCGTGCGTTTAAAGAAGTAGTAAATGCCATAAGTAATCCAATACCTGCGAAGATCCAGGTAAATAATTCTGGATGACCAAACTTTTCTGCAATAATATATTCTGAACTGGCAATGTACGCACTAAATGCAGCGAATAGAATAGTAGATGTGCCGGCATACCGGATAAACTGCCGGTTCATGACTATCTTGACAAAAGACGATTGTATATTATTCCAATTAACAGGCCTCCGGCTTTGCTTGGGCAATGACTCTTCTAAGCGGAATGACCATAGGAAAACAAAGGCTGCAAATAGGGAAGGCGCCAGAAAAACCATATGCCAGGTAGAAATTGCCAAGATGATCTTACCTAAAAAGGGCGCAAAGACAGGCGTAAATAGGAAAACTGTAAAAATAAGGGACATAATACGTGCCATTTGATCTCCTACAAATCTGTCACGGACTCCGGCAACAGTTGTAGAGAAAACAGCTGAAGCGCCCATTCCTGCTACAAATCTCGCGACAAACATAACAGGAAGGCTAGGAGCGAATGCAGCAATGACACCGCTAATGATATAAAGAGGAAAGCCAATTCTTAAAATAGTCAATCTTCCAAAATGGTCAGAGAGTATTCCAAAAATAAGTTGGGCTATCTGACCCATAAAGAAGAAAACAACAATATTGGCTGTAACATTGGAATCGGGTGGGAGTTCAAAATAATTCCCCACTGCTCCGAAAACAGGCAGCATAATATCAATACCCAAGGCCGTCAACATCATTGAACTGGCCGAGAGCGCTATAAATTCGCCAGATTTTATTTTCATTTTTGCCATGACTGGAAAACCGTTGTAATGCTCTGCGATTGCACAAATATCGGGCTAAAACCGATTGGACCAGCTCATGCGTAAGTGGCGGACGTATGAACCGGCCGATCGCTGATGTCATTAGACTACATTCTGATTTTATTATGCGATCTTAAGTGATCATGGGGAAGCTCCAGACAGATAAAGTTAGCCAAAGAAGCCTTCCCAGAATTCCGTCAGATAAATCAGATTTCCCTTTTCACTAAAATTGCGTAAAATCAAAGAATATTCTGTGTTTAATATACTATTAAGCCGGCTGATAAGTATGAACAACAATACCTCCTGGAAAATATTTCACATCTACCAATTTTAAATCCAATTGCTCCCTCAATCCATTTAATATAGGTAATCCGGAGCCCAGGATTACCGGGTGGATGGCCAGTTGATATTCATCAATGAGTTCAGTAGCAATCAGGTTGCGCATAAATTCAGCACCACCGATCGCAACAATGGGCTTTCCAGATTCCTGTTTTAGTGCCTTGATTTCTTCCGTAAGATCTCCATTAAACACCTCTGCCTGCGCCCATGACACTGCTGCGGGCAGCTCCTTGTCCTTGGGTGCAATACCACTGGCCGCATCATATCCTTTTCTGGTAAAGACCCCTTTTGGGATTTCATTCATGGGTGCTGCAAAAGGGCCGGTAGCTGAAGGCCAGTAAGAAACCATGTCATGAAAGCTTTTACGGCCCATAATAATCAACCCCGCTTCCTTAGTGACACCTACAGACCAGGCCCTGGATTCTTCGTCCGAGCTTCTGAAAAGCCAGTCCATCTTGCCGTTTCCCGTACTTACAAAGCCGTCAACAGACATCGACATCTTCATCATTAGTTTACGCATAATTTAAAAGTTTTATTTCCCAAAATTAGATCGTTCACGTGGGAATACTCAAGGTAAATAACGACAAAATAGAGGGGCAATTATGCGCGCTAATCTATTCTCTTTCTGTTAGCTTTTTGTATTACTTAATTTATCAAAAAATATAGAAATATATTATATACACAAAAAAAGCAGCTATGATAAATTTATAACTGCTTTAATTTCATAAGTCATATTTCCAAAACTGACTTAAATTCATTTTAATTTTCTGCTCTTCCTGTTGGACTTGAACCAACGACCCTCTGATTAACAGTCAGATGCTCTAACCAACTGAGCTAAGGAAGAATCTTCTTTTTCAAGAAGCGGACCGGACGAGACTCGAACTCGCGACCTCCGCCGTGACAGGGCGGCATTCTAACCAACTGAACTACCGATCCAAATATGCATCTCTGCAAATGTATAAAGAACTTATTTCAAAACCCGCAAATCTTCCATTTTTGTAGGCAAAAAGAATTCATCTGAAATTCCTTTATTTTGCTCTCCCTGTTGGACTTGAACCAACGACCCTCTGATTAACAGTCAGATGCTCTAACCAACTGAGCTAAGGAAGAATCTTAACTTTTCAAGAAGCGGACCGGACGAGACTCGAACTCGCGACCTCCGCCGTGACAGGGCGGCATTCTAACCAACTGAACTACCGATCCAAATTACCCAGAACTACTTGATATCCTTTGTTTTGGGTGTGCAAATATAAGGACAAATAATTTTATCAAACAAATATTTTTTAAAAAAATTTTCTAACGTTACTTTTACACTCGATATTACTAAAAGTTAAACAATTATGCCGCAGTATCCCAACAGACAGTTTCTGGATTTTGAGAAACCTATCAAGGAGTTATATGAACAAATTGACCAGGCAAAGAAACTGGCTGAGAAGAACCCAAAAATTGATTACAACTCAAACATAGAACAATTAGAGTCTTTGATAGAAGCCAAGCGCAAAGAAATCACTGATAATCTGACACCCTGGCAGCGTGTGCAATTGAGCCGCCATCCCGATCGCCCCTATACACTAAAGTACATTGATAAAATGACGAAGGACTTTATTGAGCTATATGGGGACCGTAATGTCAAAGATGACAAAGCGATGGTAGGTGGGTTTGCCGATTTAGATGGTGAAACTGTCATGTTTATCGGCCAGCAAAAAGGCACCAATACCAAACAGCGTCAATTGCGAAATTTTGGAATGGCGAATCCTGAAGGGTATCGTAAAGCCTTAAGACTCATGAAATTGGCCGAAAAATTCGGCAAACCTATTGTCACCCTGATTGATACTCCTGGAGCCTTTCCAGGCATGGAAGCAGAAGAAAGGGGGCAGAGTGAGGCTATCGCCCGCAATATTTACGAGATGTTCCGCCTGAAGGTGCCCGTTATCTGTATAATAATCGGAGAGGGAGCTAGCGGTGGTGCATTGGGTATTGGTGTAGGGGATAGGGTATTTATGCTTGAAAACTCTTGGTACACAGTGATTTCCCCTGAAAACTGCAGCTCTATTCTATGGAGAAGCTGGGATTATAAAGAAACAGCTGCCGAACAGCTCAAATTAACTTCTGATTATATGAGCGAGTTTGGACTGGTGGACGGTGTTATTGCGGAACCTGTCGGCGGAGCACACTGGGATTACGACCAGGCCGCTACCACCTTAAAAGACACGATCAAGAAGACGTTGGCAGAGCTCAAAAAAATCCCGGCAGAAAAGCGGATCACACAACGCATCGCCAAATTTGAAAAAATGGGCAATTTTATTGAATCATAATTACCGGTTCATCAGATATTATAACATCATCATTAAAATTTAATACAGCAAATTATTATGTCGCTGAAAAGTTCTTTAAGAGGTACAGGCGTTGCCATTGTGACGCCATTTAACGAAGATCACTCCATTGATTTTGAGGCATTAGGTAAAGTTATTGACTTTCAGATTGACGGCGGTATCGAATATTTGGTCACCCTGGGCACCACTGGTGAAACCCCTACAATTTCTAAGGAAGAGCAAATACAGATCATCGAATATACTTATGAAAGGGTTGGAGGCAGAGTTCCGGTCGTAGTGGGTATCGGAGGCAATAACACGCTGGCTGTGGTGGAAATGTTGAAAACTTTCCCCCTGCAAAAAGCAACAGCTATACTAAGTGCGGCTCCCTATTACAGTAAGCCTTCCCAGGAGGGCATCTTCCAACATTATAAGGCCTTGGCTGAGGCCAGTCCCAAACCTATACTTTTATACAATGTTCCTCATCGCACGGGTAAAAATATTGACGCTGAGACTGTTATCAGACTGGCAAAAGAGGTAAAGAATATTGGTGGCATTAAAGAAGCATGTGGTAATTTTACCCAGTTTGCTCACATTTTAAGAGATGTTCCGGAAGATTTTCTGGTGACCAGCGGGGAAGATGATATTGCTATCCCACAGATCGCGATGGGTATGCAGGGGGTGATTACGGTTGCTGGTAATGCTTTTCCCAAAGAAGTTTCTACAATGGTTCGCCTTGCACTGGATGGAAAATTCAAGGAGGCAACAAGCATTAATAATAAAATACTAGACGTATTTACACTGTTGTTTAATGAAAATAATCCTGCAGGTATTAAGGCCTTCTTATTTGAGAAAGGGTTGATCAAAAATGAACTGCGTTTGCCAGTCGTGCCGCTGAGTTCACCGAACCATCAAAAAATAAAGGAATTTTTAAGGAACTATATCGCCTAATGGCTTAAAAGCGGTATGCAAGAGACAATACTCTTTTGTCTTTTGAAGCAAAAAGAGCCGATTTTTATCGACTATTACAGGAAATAAAAATTGGCTCTTTTTATAATTATTGTCTAAGTACATGGTCAGTCACTTTCAAAAGCCTTGACTAACGCTGCATCTAAAGACGTTTCGTCGTCAGTTCCTGTAAATCGGCCAATAATCTTACCGTTTGGATCAATCAGTATTTTCGTGGGCAATACATGGATGCCAAATTTCCCTGATATATCCTTTGGATTTTCTGCACCGGGCGCCAAACTTTTGTCATAGCCTCTAAGCACATTATGCCAGATGCCTACACCGTCTTTTGTGACAGCAGCTTTCCACTTTTCAGGTGCGAAATCATCATCAGACACACCAATTATTTCCAGTCCTTTATCATGATATCTATGGTATAATTCCTTCATATGCGGATTGCTTGCTCTACAAGGCACACACCAGCTGGCCCAAAAATCCAACAGC
Organism: Arachidicoccus terrestris; assembly: GCF_020042345.1. Classification (NCBI taxonomy): domain Bacteria; kingdom Pseudomonadati; phylum Bacteroidota; class Chitinophagia; order Chitinophagales; family Chitinophagaceae; genus Arachidicoccus; species Arachidicoccus terrestris. Next base: position 4,495,985 of record NZ_CP083387.1, on the reverse strand, counting down.
ACATATTTGCCCTTAAATGCCGATAACTGCAAAGATTTGCCGTTTATGTCAGTGGCTTGAAAATCCGTTGCTATACTACCAGGGGAGCCTTTTTTTATTTTCGCAATTTCTTTTGCCAGTTCCTGCCCGCTTGTACTCGCTTGTAATTTTGAGCCGAGTGCATTATAATATTTCTCAAGTGAATCGATTTTCATTTTGCTGACATAAAAGCGTAGTAAATAAGCCGTAACGGCGCTTTGTGGATGCGCCCTGAAAAAGGATTTTTCCATTTCCTCCCGCTGCTCAACATAGGGTAGGAGCACCCAGTTTTTTAGTTCCTGGTACTCGGTATTGCTTCTCTTATTGACATTGTGTAAGGTATCCATAACCACCTGCCATTGATGATCGAGCTTTTCCTGACGATCAACTAATGGCTGGTATTGATCCTGCGTTTCAGAACCGTGAACCCGGCTATTTTTTAAATATTCTCCCACTTGGCGGGCCTGAAGATTTCCCGGTTCCAGAAAGAAACGGTAACCATTTTCATTACTTAATCTATTGTTATCTTCTTTTATACCCATATAGACCATCGCTGGCCCGGCCACTGTGCCTGAAAAGTGATAAGCATTATTTTTAATTTCTACACTGTCTGTTCTGCGATTACCATTCTGGTCAGGATAATAGAGGTAGATCCATTTGCCATCGTTGCCTTTTGTCGTTCCATTTAAATGAAACGTCTGGCTGTATCCTTTACCTGCAAGCGCAAAAAACAATACTAATAACAGCGGACAAAGCGACTGTTTTATTTGATCTAATTGCATATAGGTCATTTTTAAATTTAAGAGCCAAAGATCTCTTTTAGCTTATTATCAATATCCGCTTCCTTGCCGGAATAGACTAGTATCTTACCCTCTTTATCTAACAATACATAAAATGGAATGTAATGGGTCATATAAAGCGATCCCACTTTAGCCGGCATATGCTTGACGGGAAACTCATCACAGACTTGTGTCCAGGGCATTTTCTCCATATCCATCGCCCTTTTCCAATCACTCCATTTAGAGTCATCCGATACACTTACGATTTCAAAACCCTTGTCGTGGTATTTTTGATATATTTCTTTCCAATGCGGAATCGCTTCCCTGCACGGGTGACACCAGCTGGCCCAAAAATCGATCATGATATATTTACCTCTGGTGGACGAAAGTGTAAAAGGCGTACTGTCTCTTTTAAGTAAGGTAAAATCCGGAGCTATCGCTCCCACGGCAACGGCCTTTTTCTTTTGCAATTCTTCATTTAAATATTGGTAATAGGAAGAATTTTTTGCTTCACCTGTAAATTTATTCATGAATGATTCCATCTGCGCTACAGTCATATCACTGGAAAAGGTGTACAGGTGAGAAAACAGATAAGCGCCTGCAACTGCATCTGGCTTTTGAGTGACATAGTCACCGAGTTGCTTTAACTTAACTGCCTGCAATAGGTTTCTAACAGAATCCATCTGATCACGGTAGTGATACTGAAGATCAATATTTTTAGTTTCCCCCTCAATAAGCTTACCAAGGCTGTCAAATACCGGATCGAAGCTTTTTTGTTCTGTATTATTCTGGTAGGCCTGTATATCATCGTAATTAGCCGAGCCTGACTCTCTTACATCCTTTATATTAGCCCCTTTATCATACCCATAAGCGGTGTAATCATAATATTGGCTTCCGGTCGTATCTGCGTGTACTTTCAAATCTTTATTTTCCAAAAAGATATCGAAAGCCCAGTTTCCAGGTGTGATCATTACATTCACCATTTGTGGCGTATCTATTTTACCTTCTAGTTCGAACTTGCCATTTTGCATGATGGTGCTGTCAATGGGAGTGGAGGTTCTGTCCCGCTGATGGTAGATTTTGACAACAACTTTACCGGTATCTAACCCTTTAACGGTACCGCTAAGATGATAGCCATGCGGTCTATTATTAGTGCACGCCATTAACAGACAGAACGATGGTACAATGATCCCAATTATTTTTTTCATTATTTTCATTTTTTGTGACCAACAAAAGTATGTTTGTATGCTGATCAGATTACTAATTTATATTATCCTCCATAGCCCGGATTTTGCATTCCTCTTAAAGCACTGTTACGCTTCATTTCCTCCTGCGGAATCGGCAGTATTAACTGTGTTTTATTTCCAATAGAGGGCACCATCTCCTTTATAGTTTCAAACGGCAGCCTTCTTAGCGCAAACCAATCCTGGCCCGCTTCTCCCACAAAATTTCTCATTTCTTCTTTGATTACTTCCAGCTGTAACTGACTGGCAGACTTTGCATTGTCGATCTGAGTAAAATTAGTGACCCCGGATTTTTCCATGACGGTTTTGAGCAGCACCCTGGCATTGTCAAGGTTACCACCAGACTCAGTAATGGCCTCTGCTTCCAGCAAATAGGCTTCCGTAAGCCTTAAAGCATAGCTCACGCTGGAACTGGCTGTAGGAACAGCCTGAATGACACTACCCGAATAGTATTTGGTAAACACCTGCATATTCCCGCCCATATAATTGTTCGGTTTAGGTCGCAGTATCCATGATCCTCTGGGGTCGTTTTTAAACAGCTTCAGCATTAGATCTGTTCCGACATTCTGATTATAATATATATAGTTATTATATTTATAAATATCCTGCGAGTACGGATGAATACCCAATATCACTTCATTACTTTCTAAACCTTTACTCCAAAACAGTTGCTGATAGCTCTTCTCCAGTTCATAAGGGCTATTATTAATAATATCCTCGCAAAGTTCAATAACACTCAGCTTATCTGCCGAGTTGTTTTTGATCATCAAGACCCTCGCTTTCAGCAATTTGGCAGCCCATATGTTGGCGTAATAATTATCGGTATTTACGTCGGGGAGTACAGCTATAGCTTCATCTAAATCAGCGAGAATCAAATTGTAGGCTTCCTGTACTGAGCTTCGGGGTTGACTAATATTATCAGCCGTAACAAAATCGGTTCTTAAAATAATCCCATATTCGCTGGAAGGATCATCATACTGACCAAAATAAGCTAGCAGTATGATGTTAGCATATGCCCGCAAGAATTTGGCTTCCGCTTGCAATACTTTTTTATCCTCTGCAGTAATACTGGCCGCTGGCTCAATATTCTTTAAAAAGCCATTTGCCGCATTAACAATATTCATTCCATATTGCCAAACACTGCCTATGGCATAACTGCTACTTTGATAGGTGTGATCAGTAATCTCGCTACCTCCATAGGGATAAGTAAACAATCCAGAAAGCTCGGAGGGAATACCTTCATTTACACCAACCCATAAAACAGAAGGATTCTGGTTGTTATCAAATCCTGCGTTGGCGAAGCGATAATAGATGCCATTAAGTGTGGTCTTCGCACTTTGCAAATCTTTGATCACCTTTCCGTCTACCTCAGAAGTAGTAGGATAGACATTCAGCTGCTTTGAGCAGGAATTAAGCAGCAATACGAATATCATCCCCAGTATTAAAAATATATGTTCTAATTTTTTCATAATTGAGTTTTTATCCTATATAAATGGAGTAAATACCTATGTAACTATGCCTGTCTGATTAAAATGCCATTTTTAAGCCTAATGACAAAGAGCGGAGACTGGGATAATTACTGACATCAAAATAACCGCCTGCCACGCTAAAAGGATCATCAGAAGTTTCAGGATCATTTCCCGGATAGCCGGTAATCGTAAATAAGTTCGTAGCAGAAAAGAAAATAGAGGCGTTTTTAATGCCTTTACTTTTTAGCCATTTGCTTTGATTCAAAAGATAGCTAAGGGTAACCGTTCTTAATTTGAGGTAAGAAGCATCAAAAACACTTAAACTTGTATTATACATTAAGGCCTGGTCTTTCCATACTAACCTAGGATTCTGTGCATCGGGATTATCTGGCGTCCACCGGCCCAGCATATAGGCATTCGCATTGGAAGTGCCCACAAAATTGATACTGGAAACACCATCTCCCCACATCAGTGAGCCGCCTTGAGAATAGGTAAAATAAAAATTCAAATTTAGATTCTTATAGGTGAATGACTGCGTAAACCCTCCATAGCAGTTGGGCGCTGCGCTGCCGATAATCTGATCAAAGGCAGGATACTGTCCTCCCGATTCAGAGCCATCCAGCTTAAACATTGGGTCACCAATGGAAACAAATGCAAACGGGGCGTAGCCACTGGAAGGATCTGCATAGAAGCCTAGCCGTTTCCTATAATCCTCTAATTCTGCCTCAGTGCGGATAATACCCTCTATTTTCAGCCCGGTAATTAGTCCAAGTGGTTTTCCCTCTATCAGGGTAACATTTCCATATTCAAGGCCAGTCAAATTTCCCAACTGTGATAGATCTGCCTCCTCGCTGATCTTTGTAACCAATGTCTTCGGCCAGGTAATATTCATGGAAGCACTCCATCTAAAATCCTTATTGCGGATAATATCGCCTTCTAAGGAAAGCTCAATCCCAGTACTTCTTAAACTGGCCACATTTCCCAATAAAGATGAATAGCTACTGCTAGGTGCAACGGGGAGGCTTAATAAGGCCCCCCTGGTTTCTTTACGGTAATAATCCACTGTCCCGCTTAATCTGGAATTAAAAAAAGCGAAATCTAACCCCAGATCAGTTTGTCTGGTGGATTCCCATTGAATCGCAGCATTACCTAACTGGGTGGGTATCAGAGCGCTGGTACCGGCATAAGAATAAGGGGAATAAAGGGTTCTATACATCTGATCTGCTATATTCTGGCTTCCGGTTATTCCATAACTGCCACGAAGCTTTAAGTCATCAATCCAATGAACATCTTTTAAAAAATTCTCCTTAGAGACCCTCCAGGCCAGCGCACCGGACGGAAAATATCCATACTTATTCTCCGGTCCAAACTTAGAAGATCCATCGGCCCTTCCTGTAAATGTCACCAGGTATCTATCTTTAAAACCATAATTGGCACGTAAATAATAAGAAACAAGGTAACTCTGAGGTTTACTGGGATTATCACCCTTCGTAAACAGCGGGGTCACCGCAGAAGACAGGCTATTTAAGATATCGTCATTTGGGTATCCAGTTGCCGTGGCGCTAAAAAAGCTATATTTTCTGGTTTCATAAGAATAACCACCTAATAAATTAAGGCTATTATCGTCATCAAATTGCTTATTCCAGGTAAGCGTATTTTCCCAGAACCAGTTGGCCAGATGACTGTTAGAATTTGCTCCAATACCTCCTTTATTTTCGACATTTCCATAAAAGCTTCCGATGGCCAGATAACTAGGTGTATAATTACGTTGGGTATAATCTTGCATATTAAGGGAAATCGTTGACTTAAACTCAAGGTCATTTGTAAACTTATAAATACCAGAGATAGAACCCAGTAAATTAAAGGTCTTGGACTGGTTAAGTGCCGTTAACATTGCCACCGGATTTTGAAAGCCTTGATAACTGTACCCAATACCGGAAAAGTCTGAATACGCTCCTGCGGAATCATAGGGTGTGTAATCAGGCCGGGCCCGAAGAGCCTGCTGGTACGCTCCATCAGTAACATTTTGGCTGCTGTATCCCAAATTCAAATTCGTAATAAAGCGCAAATGTCTGCCGATTTCGTTCTCCAGGTTTAGTTTTCCCGCGATTCTCTCGTAACTACTGTTTTTGATGACGCCTGGCGTACTGTTGTATGAAATAGAAGAATAGTATTTGGTAGCATTGCCTCCGCCTCTTACAGCTACTTCGACATTATTAGCCAACGTATTTCTGGTGACTTCTTTTAACCAGTCTGTATGCCCTTTGCCAAAATAACTATCCGCATGATGAACAATAGCATCAAGTTCAGGTGAAATGCTCATGTCATATTTGCTTCTATAATCGTAATCATTTTTAGCCGCTTCAGACAATAGCATTTTATACTGATCTGCATTGAGGAGCGTGGGGGTAAGTGGCTTGCTCCATGTTCCGTAGTAGCTGAACATGACCTGCGGTTGCATATCCTTTTTACCTTTCTTGGTCTGAATGATCACTACGCCATTAGCTGCTTTTGAGCCATAAATCGCGGTGGAAGATGCATCTTTCAATATAGTAATGGATTCAATATCGTCGACATTAAGCCCTCCGATACTGTTGAGTGCGTTAACGAAAGCTGTGGACATGCCAGAGCTCACTCCGCCAGCCCCCGTAACATCGTTCCCCACAGGACTGGATACATCAAAACCGGGATTAATAAAGTTACTTTGTACCTGTACCGGTACACCGTCGATAACGTATAGCGGATCATTGCCACCCAACAATGAAGTGGAGCCCCTCACGCGGATACGAACAGTCCCTCCCGGCGTTCCGTCTGTTTTTGTGACTTGAACGCCTGCTGCTTTGCCGGCAATCGCATTATCTGCCGTTAAAAAAGGAACATCCTGAATATCTTTGGCTGTTATGGTAGAAACAGATCCTGTAAGGTCTTTTTTTTGGACCTGTCCATAACCGATCACTACTGTTTCATCAAGTTCATTAACGATGGCCGTAAGAATGATATTAATCACCCTTCGGTTACCCACTTTAACGGTTTTAGTTGCATAACCGACACTACTAACAACGAGTACAGTGCTTTCATCTACGTTGGAAAGTTCAAATTCGCCCTGCGCATTAGATAAAGTCCCTTTTCCATCCTGTCCTTCAATCCTGATCGTTGCCCCGGCAATCGGCATACCCGCATCACTGGTTATTTTTCCTCTGATGTTATCAGCCATATCCACCCGTTTTACGACCGGTGTTACAGAATGTGGAGCATCCTGCGCCTGTTTTGCTTTTACTTTAATGATCACCACTTTATCTACAATAGAATAGCTGAGACGGGGCTGCTTTTCAAAGCAGGCTTTCAATGCCTGTTCTATCGGTATGTTGTGGAAACTCAGTGTTACCGGCCTGGACAAATCCATAGTAGATCCCTTATAAAAGAAATCATAGCCACTTTGCTGCTGCAACTGGTTAATCACTTTTTCGAGTGGAGCATTTGTCTCATTGATCGTTACCTTCTGTGCCGTCCCTCTGGCCGACACGCTGAGCGACGCCAAAAGAATAAGCATCATCGCCAATCTCATAATCCGCCAAATTTTAATCGTTGGGAATGGGTGCAAAAACTGGAGCTTCCTTTTTTTGCAAAAGAGCGTTAAATACATAACTTTGTTACGTTTGGGTGAATAAATAAAGTCTAGCGACTTGTGCCAATTATAAGCTCAAACCTGACCGGAGGTGGTTCCAACACTTTCGGTCATTTTTGTATGTTGAGCCAGACAAAACATCTAGTTTTTCATTTGTTACTTCTATTGAGTTTTAAATCGGAGAAACAATAATACTTGTCTTGTTAGTTTCTTTTCCCGGCTTGAGTGTAAAATTGATGCCGGATTGTTTCAGGATTTCCAAAGCTTTGCCTAATGCTAGGTTTTTAGGAAACCTTCCCGTAAACTTTTCCTCTGTAAGACCAGACTTATAGGTCACATCAAAATTATACCAGCGGCTGATTTGCTGCAGCATCTCTTTGAGCCCTGCGTCATAAAATTCAAAATATCCGTCCTTCCATGATGTAACCGCCCCCATTTGGCTCACTTCGCAAATAATGTTATCCTTACCAATGCTCGCCTGCTGGCCCGGCATCAACACGCATTTCATTTCCTTACTGTCAATACGCAGGCTGCCCTCGACAAGTGTCGTAATGATATTTTGATTATCACCATAGGCATTGATATTGAAACTGGTTCCCAGGTCTTCGATAACCTGATCGGCCACTTTTACCCTAAACGGCTGCCGGGCGTTATGCACTACTTCAAAATACGCTTCACCGGTCAGTTCAACCAGCCTTTCGGCGCCATTGAAGTTTAAGGGGAACCTTATCGAACTGGCTGCATTCAGCCATACTTTTGTGCCGTCTGGCAGCGTCAATGACCACATCCTGCCCTTTTCCGTGGAGATAGTATTGTAGGCCAGTTGATGACTGGTCCCCTTATATTGCACCCCCGAAGAATCTCTTAGAATTTCAACCCCTGATTCGGATGCGATCAGACCATGGGCCGTACTGTCCAACAGAATCGTGCTTCCATTATCCAGGTGAAGAACAGCACCTGTGTGTCCTGGCGGTAAATTGACTATAGCAGCGATCCGCTCTCTTGCCTCGTCAGAGGAAAGCGTATGTCTCCACCACCATAACCCGCCCAATAATAAAAGAAATACCGCAGCGGCCTTCCACCATGCCCTACTGGAAAGAAAGAACCGACTCTTACTTCGTCCGGTATACGCCAACAAATCCTGACGGATCCTTAAACCGCTTTCTTCCAGCTCTTCCTTGGTGAGCATTTGCATTTCCACTTGTGAGAGATCAGTTTTCTGGTACCACTGCTGCAATTGACTGACCTCTTCCTGGGAGGCAGTACCTTGTAAATGCTTCATAATCAAATCCTCGATTTGCCTTGATACCATAGCTTAATTTTAATGGAATGTTCTCCGTAATAATAAGTACCATGAGAAAGAGATTTGTACCAATGGAATTAACAAAAAAATAAAATTATTTTTTCCAAGCGTTAACAACAAGGACATAGTCACCTCATGATCACATAATTACAAAAAATAATGCAGGAAAAACTGTTTGCGATCAGAATAACAATATAGAAGCACCCGCTTCTCTCAAAGTAGAACGGATAATTTGCCGGGCTCTGGCCAGATGGTTCCTGGCAGTATTGGAAGAGATCTGTAGCCTGTCAGCAATCTCCGGAATTTTTAAATCTTCTTCCTCACTTAAGCGATATACAATCTTACATTGTGTTGGCAATGCGTCTATTGCAGTGGACAAAATTTGCTCGAGGAAACGGGCGTGGATGAGAGATTCCAGTTCATTATCGGAGGGAGCCAGGCCGCTGACATGACCGGATATTTTCTCTCGTCTCAGTTTATCCTTAGCGATTTGTTTAAATACGGCATATTTGCAAGCAGTGGCTAAATAAGGGCCTAAAGCTTTAATATCCAGCTCATTTCTTCTGTCCCACAAACGCATAAATATTTCCTGGACAATTTCCTCTGCAGCTTCCTTACTTTCCATATGCTTAAATGCAATGGCAAATAACAACTTCCAGAAACGATTGTAAATTTCTGTAAAAGCATTATTATCACCTTGTTGGAGTCTTTTAATTAAAATATCCTCACCATATGAAGCGTAAACGGTCATATACTATTCACATCTGTTATTGCCATTGTAGAGCAAGTAAAGATAATAAAATCTTTTTATGATTTCTTTTGCAAATCTAGCAATTGGTCTACCAAATAGGCTAATTGCATATTTTTTTTCGTCAATGAAGTCCCGTTAGGAGATAAAAAAATGGCGACCAGTGATTTATAGCAAGACCTATATATGCAGCAGCGGCTGTAACGTCAAAATAAAAAAGAAAAATTTTAAGCAAAGGACTTTTAAATAGGTCAGCTGGCCGAATCAGTAAAGAAAAGGGATCAGCATTTTGGTCTTGTTTGCATAACGTTCATACGCCTTTCCATACTTATTTTTAAGATACTGGTCCAATAAAGGCGCATTATAAAAAGCAAAGAAACAGAATAAAATGACAGGAATGATCACTGCATAGTAGTTCCCTGAAATTATTGCATAACCAATGACCCAAAGCAGGTCACCAAAATAATTGATGTGCCTGGCATATCTGAAAAAGCCTCCCGTATAAAGCCTGCCTTTGTTTTCAGGCTTCTTTTTCCATTTATCCCGCATGATTTCACCTCCCGTATTCAATATTGAGCCTACAATAAAAAGTATGACTGCTCCAAAATCGAGAAAATCCAGCGCTTTAGCTGTCGGCAGGACCAACAATGAGAATCCGACGTAGTATAAGGCAAAAGCGAATGGGATGCTTATACTTTCCTGCCATGGGATTTTTCTCTTAAGCAGCACAAACATCATATAACCCAGTCTGCCAAAGGTGACAATATTAAAAATGAAAATGACCATCCTGCGCCCTGTCTGTTCAGTGGCGTTATGAATCGAAAATGTATGTGCCAGCCAATCACCTCCATTTTGAAAAAGTATCCAAAAAGAAATCCGCAAAAGCAGTATTTCAATGATGGTAATAAGCGTCTTCTGCGGTAGACTGTTGTGATATTGACCATATAGTTTCATATCATAGGTTTTACTTTATGGTGAATGAAGTTAAGCATTATTGAGCACAGATCTACTGTTGGCCATGGGCAGTCCTTTTAAAAAAAACTCTCTGCATGAGCCATACAGAGAGTTTTTTTTAAAGTACTAATATAACTTACCAGATCTTCAATCTGTCTTCAGGCGCGATGTACATCTTATCGCCTGGCTGGACATTGAAGGCTTTATAAAAAGCATCAAAATTCATAAGCGGTCCGAGGACACGCCATTGGGCGGGAGAATGAGGATCCAGATTAATGCGTTGGCGGATCGTCGCATCTTTGTATTTGCTTCTCCATATCTGGGCCAGCGACATAAAGAAACGTTGGTCGGGTGTATAACCATCAATCTTAGTCGTATCCTGCCCCTGTTTGGTTAATTTAAATGCATCGTAAGCGATCGCCACCCCGCCAAAGTCAGCCATGTTCTCACCTGTCGTCAGCTGTCCATTTACATGTAAAGAATCCAGTACAGTGAAGCCATCATAAAGCTTCTGAATCTTCTTTACTTTCTCTTCAAACTTGGTTTTGTCTTCTTTAGTCCACCAATTATTGATATTGCCCACTTTATCATACTGAGATCCCTGATCATCAAAACCATGTGTCATCTCATGGCCAATCACCATACCGATACCACCATAGTTAACTGCATCATCAGCATCCTTGTCAAAGAATGGATACTGCAGGATGCCGGCAGGGAATACAATCTCATTAGTAGTCGGATTGTAATAGGCATTCACAGTAGGAGGGGTCATAAACCAAAGTGACTTATCCACAGGTTTGCCGAGCTGAGAAAGTTCAAAGTTATAGTTGTTTTCTCTGGCTGAAACCACATTTTCAAAATACTTTGTTTTATCTACATTCACCTTACTGTAATCTCGCCACTTGGTAGGATAGCCAATCTTACGAATAATCGCCTTCAGCTTGGTCTGCGCGGTGGCCTTAGTTGAATCGCTCATCCAGTCCAGATGCTGAATTCGATTCGCGAATGCCGTTTCCAGATTAGACACCAATTTGTCCATTCTTTCTTTAGCTTCCGGAGGAAAATATTTTTTTACATATAGCTGCCCTAATAACTCACCCAGGTTGCCATCTACTGCTGACGCCATCCTTTTCCAAAGTTCTTCTTGCTTTTCACGGCCGGTCAGAACTTTGGAATAAGCAAAGGCCGCATCTGTAAATGGTGTGCTCAAGGTACCACCGTATGAACCAATGGTATTGGCTTTCAGATATATCTTCCACTGGTCGATGGGAACAGAAACAAGTAGCTTATTGAGTTGCTCATAATAAGCCGGTTGGCCTACGTCCAGAGAATCTACACCACTTGCCCCCAGGTTTTTCAGTAAGTCAGTCCAGCCAATATTAGGTTCTGAGCTGACCAGAGAAGCGACAGACACTTTATTATAGTTACTTTCCACATCTCTGAGCTGCACCCTCGTTTTATGAGAGCCGGCGATCTGCTTTTCAATACCATAGACAGTTTCCGCATTTTTTGCAGCTGTCGCATCGTCCGCACCTGTCAGGGTAAAGAGCGTTTTCACATAGGTTTTATATGCCTGTTGAATCTTAACCGTGGCACTATCGGTTCTAAAATAATAATCTCTGTCAGGCAGTCCCAGGCCCGTTTGATAAAAAGAAGCGATATTCATGGAACTATTTTTCTGATCGGGTCCAACACTAAATCCGATGATGGAATGATCACCTCTTTTGTAAGCATCTGTTACATAGGTTAAAAGGGAAGGGACATCTTTGATCCCGTCAATAGCTACCAACATGGATTTAATCGGCTCATAACCTCTTTTGTCCCGGGTGGCCGTATCCATTCCTGACGCAAAATAATCACCAACCTTCTGTTCAATACTACCAGGTGTGCCTTCATTTTTCAGCGCATCTTCCAGCAAACTTTTGAGTTTTTCCCTGTTATCATCTGCCAGTTTATTAAAGCCACCCACCGCAAATTTATCCTCGGGGATCTTGACAGTGTCCAGCCATTTTCCGTTCACAAACCTAAAGAAATCATCCCCCGGTTTAACGGTGCTGTCAATAAACTGCGTTTCAATAAAATGCTGTCTGGTCTGTGTATCGCCTGAACCGGTGCCGCTGCAAGCGGCAAAAGCTGAGGCTACGGCAACTGCAGCAACTGAGAACGTAACTTTATTCATTGTTTATGTTTTTATGTCTAAGTGAAATCTAATGTTGTTTTACTGAATGCCAGCGGCTAAACCTGTTAAAAAGCCCATTATAGACGCAGTCACCTGTCCCGCAAACACCAGGCATTTGGAATTAAGGTTTGGTAGCGCCCGAGCTGTCTCTCTATTCTTAATTATTTACAATGCGGAACAAATGTCGGGAAATATATTCAGAAAACCATCAGGTGTTCCAAAAGCTGTTATATACTGGTTTTTTGGTTTTTTTGTTCGTACTTTGCGCCATGCAAAAAATCAGCATGGATGATTTGGGCAGACTGAGCCCTGACGACTTTAAAGCCGCAGCAAAACTCCCGTTGATCATCATTTTAGACAATATTCGCAGTATGCATAATGTAGGCAGTGTTTTCCGGACGGCCGATGCCTTCCTCTGTGAGCAGCTCATGCTTTGCGGGTACACGCCACAGCCGCCTCACAGAGATATTCATAAAACGGCCCTTGGCGCAACAGAGACCGTCATCTGGTCATATTTCAAGGACACAATGGAAGCTGTAGCGGGAATCCGGGCAAAAGGTTATGCTTTGTATAGCGTTGAGCAGGCCAAGGGAAGCATTTCTACAGAGCAAATGCAGAAAATAGATGCACCCGGCCTACAAAACGGCCTGGCGCTGGTCTTCGGTAATGAGGTTCAGGGCGTGGATCAAAACGTGATCGACATAAGTGATGGATGTCTGGAAATTCCGCAATTCGGGACCAAGCATTCCCTGAATATTTCCGTGGCAGCCGGTATCGTGATCTGGGAAGCCTCCAAACTCTTACGAGGCGTTTAGAACAGAGAATAAAATTTTAAATAACACTTATAATTCATTGAAAATGACAATCCGAATTTTGGTCACAGGAGGAACGTTTGACAAAGAATATGATATGATTCATGGGAAGCTTGATTTTGAACAGACCCATGTTCCCGAGATGCTGCAATTAGGGCGGTGTACCGTGCCGGTAGAAATCAGAACACTGATGATGGTGGACAGCCTGGAAATGACTGATACTGACAGAGAGTTGATTCTGCATACCTGCCGGTCCGTTCCGGAAGACCGGATCTTATTGACGCATGGTACAGATACGATGAGTCAGACAGCGGCATATCTTGCAGCCGCAAACTTGCCTAAAACCATCGTTATCACGGGAGCTATGATTCCCTATAAGTTTGGAAGCTCTGACGGCTTTTTCAATTTAGGGGCCGCACTTGCTTTTCTGCAAACCTTACCACACGGGGTGTATGTCGCCATGAACGGCCGGTATTATAACTGGGATAATGTCCGTAAAAACAAGAAAACAGGTTTCTTCGAAGAAATCACGCTGACTTAATTAGATTTATCCTCTTTGATTCTCAATTAATTGTAATCTCCTGTTGGCACAGTTAAAACGAATTAACCTGCTACTTACCGAATTTTGCCCTCAATTGTATCGTCTGATTCGATCAATGCGTTATCTTTATTGTATTATATTTGAGTGTAAATACCCCTAAAAAGATGACCTACCAAATATCACAGGGCATAAAAATTAATGTAGAGACCTTTTTTCAGCCGGATCAAAGTAGTCCCCTGGTAAATGAATATTTATTTGCCTACAGGATTACTATTGAAAACCATAATCCCTTTGTCGTGCGATTGCTCAATCGACACTGGCATATATTTGATTCCAATGGCACGACCCAGGAAGTTAAAGGAGAGGGAGTCGTGGGAGCCCAGCCCTATATAGAACCTGGGGCAGCCTATCAATATGTGAGCGGGTGCAGCCTAAATTCAGAAATGGGAAGAATGCATGGAGAATATCTGATGGAAAATCAAAACACCAAAGATCAGTTTGCAGTTCCGATTCCGGCATTTGATTTGATCACGCCTTCTAAATTAAATTAGCTCCATTACTTCTGGTTTCATTATTTATGCAACCGGAGTTGTTATGAAGGGAGGCGCAATGCAGAAGATTTTCTGTTTCGATACGTAAAGCTCACACGCCAGCGCCAGAATTCGGCATCTATCTATAACGCATGGAACTCGTTCCTTATTTATCTGATTCAACAGACACGGCGACAGAAAAAATCCGTGTCCGGATCCGGCAAAACGCCTTGCTGGCGAAAATTGCCTGCAAGTGTATCCGGCAAAAAGATGTGGCGCTCACTGTTTATAAAACCATCTATTTATCGCATAGCACACCCGGTGGTTTTTTAGCCAACGAGCGTTGGGTCGCGCATGAGCTCGCCCATGTACGGCAATTTATGACTTACGGTTACATTCGTTTTTTGGTGATGTATCTTGCAGAGAGCCTTCGTAAAGGATATTTTCAAAATAAGTGGGAAGCGGAAGCCCGCGCCCAGGAAGAAAAAACCGATATTCTGCAGGAATTTTACTTTGAATATCAGCTGTAACAATCGTCACTTGGTGATTAGCTTTCCATAATGTCTTCTTCTGGTTCCTCGTAAAGAGGCAGCGTTACATAAAATGTTGTTCCTTTTTCGGCCTCACTTTCAAACCAGATTTGTCCACCTGCATTTTCAACGATACCCTTACAGATAGCAAGCCCCAACCCTGTACCGGAGGTCTTGGTTGTAAAGTTGGGTACAAAGATCCGGCTCGCTTGTTCTTTTGTAATACCCATTCCTTTGTCAGCAACGGTAACCAACACGTTTTTTTCAACCCTCTGCTCTTCAATCCTTACGGTAAAACGGTCCATTTGTTCCGACGCTTCCATGGCATTCTTGATCAAGTTGGTAAAGACGCGTCTGAGCTGTACCTTATCAGCCCGGACACTGTTTTTCTCTGCAGAAGGCGTATAAATCACCTCAATACCATCTTCCGTATTATATAACAAGAGTAAAGGCGCAATAATTTCTTCGATCGTAAACGTTTCAGGTTTAGCATGGTGAATGTTGGCAAACTGAGAAAAATCGCTGGCGATCTTAGCCAGTTGATCAATCTGTTCTATGAGCATGTCAGACACGCGCTTGGAAAGCGAATGAATATCCGCATCGGAATTCTGGGCAGAACGCTGTAAAAACTGCAGGCTCAGTTTCATAGGCGTTAGGGGGTTTTTAATTTCATGAGCAACTTGGCGAGCCATCTCTTTCCAGGCGCCTTCACGTTCACTTCTGGCCAGTGCTCTTGCACTTTCTCCTAATTTACGCACCATGATATTATATTCCTGTACGAGATCTCCGATCTCATCATTTCGATCCCATTGTATTTCCTCATTTTCAATACCCAGATTAATCTTCCGCATATCCTCTTTAATGACAGAGAAAGACTGTGTAATCCTAAAAGTAAGCAGGCTGGCCACAGCTCCGGCCAAAAGAAATATGAGCGCATTTAAATTGATAATCGTCACCAGAAAGCTGGAAATTTCCTGATCCAGTTCATATTGAGAATTCAACGCAGGGGTATTCAAATAGCCAAATACCTGTTTATTTTTACCGTATAATGGCACATATATACTTAAGTATTTAAGCTTGCCGATAGTTTCCTGCTGGAAGAATTTAATTCTGTGTTTTAAATGCAATGCCTCAAAAGCCTTTGGATGCATCTTATTGCTGACGATATTTTCGTTAAATATATAGGGTTGAGAAGAGGCCTCAAGATTGCCATTCCTGTCATAGAGGTTGACATCCTGCTTATTCAGATTCGCTAGTTCAATCACCCTTTGTGCCACTACTGTACTATTATAAAAAGCATCTAAATCGTTGGGAGTCTGCATATTAAATGGCAACTCCTGGCTCAGACTTTCTTCAATTTCACCAGCCAGTATCTGAGTCGATTGCATCAGCTTATCTTTGTTACTTTTATTAAAACGGCTGATAAAAAAGGAGATCGTTGAAATCCCGATAATAATAAACGAGAATAAACTAATAAAGATCAAAGTGGCGTGCACCTGAAAACGGATATTAAAATTTAGACCACTTTTAATCAACTTCCATTTAAATCTTGACTGAATAATAAAACCTGATAGCTTCAATAGGACGATCACCACCACAAAAGATGAAAAAATATAGGCGAATAATGTAATAGTATTTAAAAGATCGTTATTTTTCTCAGTAATAACAACAGTAGTATGGTTTCCCGCGTTATACCACAGCTCCTTAACTTTAAAATTATTGATCTGTTTAAATTCTTTTTTTGGTATTTGCTGTGCAGAGAGTGAGTCCGAAAACTCAAAGTCTTTACTGTTAGAGAATATCTGACGGTCCTTATATACCGCGTAAGAATAGTTCTGCGGTATCTGCCCTGTTACAATAACCGGATTATTCAATAGCTCTAGCGAGAGATTGTTATTGACATATTTTCTTGGTGACAATACGACAAAAAGATAGCCCATCACCGCATTATTAAAAACACTGGTAATCTCCTTTCGATAAATATAGTTGAAATTATCCGACTCCGATCCGTGGATATACAGGTCTGTAACATTAGACGGCTTGCTATTACTCACTAGGGCATTAAGTAAACCAAAAGAAGAAGAGTCGCCATTAAATAAAGGTTCTCTGTTTTTGTCAAAGGTGTAGATCCGGGTATTGAATTTGTTCAAAAACCCAGAAAAATTGGCCATAATGAGACTGTCTTTGACAAAGCGATTATCGCCGTCTTCATAAAGCCGGTTAAAGTTGTCGTTCCAGAAAAAATTAGTAAAATTACTGATGGCCATCTTTACCAGGTTCTCACCGGCATTGTCTGCCTGTAAGGCCAATGCTTCAGCATATCTCTTTTTCTCTTCCTGTCTTCTGTTATTGGTAAACTGCAATATTGCCGTGAAGGTAGCGGCAAAAAACATCACCCAGAATAAAAAATATCTCGAAGCCACCAAGGGCCGGGGCAGATCCTCCCAGCGGTATTGAAGGATTAGTAAATAAAGCACCATCCATAGCAGAGTGAAAATTTTGATATTCACCATATCTGAGCTGACCCCAAAAGAAACCAATATCAAACCGCTGATCACTACAATAGCCATTCTTTCGTAAAGTCCGAATCCCGCGTTAACAGCCGGCAGGTGCAAAAAATAGGAAAGATTAAAAAAGCTTAGGGTAATAAATGTCAGGATTACGAACGTTACAACAGTATAGATATTCAAATTAAAAAAGTCCGCCACATTTATAGGAATCTTTGAATCTCTGACCAGGCTGGAGACAATGCTGACCATATTCATGGTACAGAGTGCAAATATAAATAAAGCAGCTACGGCTATGACCTTAGTATATTTCCTGATCAACTGCTGATGCCTGATCCCTACCTTGGTGTGCCTGTATTTAATAAAAAAAGTAATCCAAAAAAACAACAGGGTGTTAATGAGCAAATCTCCGAGAGAGGAATGCAGCATATTAGAAGCATAGATAATAGGGCTGAAGAGTTCATAACTCCGGTAATTAAACGGAATCGGCAGCCAGTAGGTCATAAATCTAAGCAAAACCACTGTAATCAATAGCCAAAAGGCTCCTTTATAAAAGCCTTTGATCAGTGTAATTTCACCTATGATACCATTGATAAAGATGAGCACAAACAAAATACCCAGCAATTTGAAGATAAGGGAAGTCATACTGGGATGCTGATCCGGGTTCTGGGCATACTTACTTAATTTAAAGACCTCCTGCCCTTTAGAATTGTATATCGGTTCTCCTCCACCTGACCTGTCGACATAATACATCCCTTCCAGGTCCGGTGCATGGGCAAAACTATTCCTAAAATATTTGCTTTCTATAAAATAGGTCCAGCGGATAGGCACCATTGCTACGACGAGAAAATCGCCATTTTTCGTAGGTATGGTCTTTTTCAGCATTTCAAACAGCCCGTTATTGGCACGGATAGGGTAGTAGCCATCCGGTAATCGTAGATCTGACTGACTGACATTCATATTGAAGGTATTCCAGTAAATCTCCTGTGGAGGGGTACTATCCGTGATCGAATAGACAAAAAGGCCATAATCTTTGTCCAGCAGTTTAAGGGATGATTTATCGGATGTCCTGCTTAACAACTGCTTTAAAGAAGAAGTCGTGGTCGTCAGATACTCAAAATCCTGTTCCTGTCTGGCCAGATAGGATTCAAAGCTCTGTTTAACTTTTTGCGGAGAAGCATTAAATGCCCAATAATTGCTTATCACAAAGGAAAGTGTAAACATCCATGCGGCTATGATCAGAGAATAGCCCTGTTTAAATATTGCTTTTCGTAGCGTGGTTATCATATCATAAGATCGCCTCTATACTCTACCGAAGGTTGGCGGGTTCAAGACTACCGCTTCTTTTCTTTTAATATTTGTTTAGCTTCATTCCATAAATTGTTCATCTCATCAAAGTGCAGATCCGCATCCGTAATACGGCGGCCTCTTTCTTCTGCCAGCCTTTCCATCAAATTAAACCGGTTGATGAATTTTCTGTTGCAGCCTTCCAGTGCTTTATCGGGATCCAGCTTCAAAAAACGTGCATAATTAATGAGTGAGAAAAAAACATCTCCTAATTCTTCTTCCATGGCTGCCGGGTCTTCCGCTTTTTCCGCCTCTAATAATTCCTGCATTTCCTCCTGCACTTTGTCATAAACGGCCTTTGTATCGCCCTCAGGCCAGTCAAATCCGGCCTGGCGCGCCTTTTCCTGAATCCTGGCCGCCTTAATCATAGATGGCAGCGCGTTTGGGACACCACTCAAGATCGCGGCTTTTTCTTTATCTTGTTTAATTTTCTGCCAGTTACGTTTAACATCTTCCGAGTTCTCCACGCGAACATCGCCGTATATATGAGGGTGGCGTCGAATCATCTTGTTGCTTATTGCCTCTATGACATCAACCAGGCTAAACACCTGTAGTTCCTTGCCGATCCGGGCATAGAAAAGTAAATGCAGCAAAATATCCCCTAATTCACCCTTAATGTCTTTCCAGTTCTTTTCATCAATCGCTTCTGTGAGTTCATATATTTCTTCCAGGGTCATTGCCCGCAGCGTATCAACCGTTTGTTCCTTATCCCAAGGGCATTTCTCCCTGAGTTCATCCATGATGTTCACCAGTTTCATAAATGCTTCACTAAGCCCCTCGTCTTTGCTGATCCTGTTGAGCTCCATCGATGTCCGGTCTAATGATGTAATATCCTTTGAATCCATCTTTTAATGCTATAATTTGACCTAAAAATACATCAGCGCCATCAAGTAGCCTAATTGCAGCGCAACTGCAGTCGTTTGCAACAACTCCTAAATCTATTTATAAGCGGGGTGCCTGCCCGTTGCGCTGCCTCAGGCCGATTATATAACCGGTAATTCAAACCTATAATAATATACAATATATTTATTATCAATATATTGTATATTATTATTCGGCGTAAAATTAAAAAAAAATCAAAAATAATTAAACAAATGTTTGATTGATTTAAACAATTGTTTAATTTTGCATCTTCAAAAGCAAAAGAAAGGAATTGGGATATGTCAGACAAAAAATCTCATATTATTAATGTAGCCATAGAGCTATTTTCAAAAAACGGCTTTGAAGGCACTTCCATGCGGGATTTAGCCAGCGCCGCTGGCGTAAACATCGCCATGATCAATTATTACTTTGGCAGTAAAGAAAAGCTCTTTGAGGCCATAGTAGAAGGACGTTCAGAAAAAGCCCGTAAAGAATTGGAAGAATTGGCACAGGATCCAAGCATGAGTGCTATACAGAAAATGGATCGGATTATTGAAATGCAGGTAGCGAAAGTATTGGAAAAAAGACACTTTCATAAGGTATTGCAAAATGAGGTGATGCTAAACAAAAGGCCCGAACTCAATATTGCGATCGGTAATATTTTCAAAAAGAACGGCGCCATTCTAAGAAGCATATTAGAAGAAGGCGTTAAAAACGGAGAGTTCAATAAAGTCGATAACGGACTAGTGGTCTCCTCAATCATGGGCACCATTAATCACGTATTCCTGTCCCGAACGATCTGTAATCTGATCTTTGAGCCAACACCCCAATACGGAGACCCTTTTGAAAATCCGAAAATTAAAAAAAGAGTAATTGACCACCTGAAATCGTTGATCCACGTGTATTTATTAAAAACACCGCCAGAAACAAAACAGGAATAATACTCGACACAACTGAATTGTAAAACAAATTTTAGATGAATCAAACATTTAAAAAAGCGGGATATTTGATGGCGCTGGCTACTGTACCTGCTATTTTATGGGCCCAACAACCAACAAAAAGCCTAAGCCTGAATGAGGCCATTGAGCTAGGCCTCGGGCATAGTAAAAAGCTGTTGCTTTCTGATGCTGCCGTACAGCAGGCCGAAGCCAGTTTACAGCAATCCAGAGACGCTAAATTACCCGACCTCAAGGTTAGTGGAGCTTATTTATATCTGGCACAGCCCCATTTAGACCTTAAGTTTAATCAGGACAACAACGATGCAGGTTCAGCTGAAGAAGAAAGTTCCTCCAGCAGCTTTCCTAAAGTGAACCAGGCTGTATATGGTATGCTCAGCGCTTCGATGCCTTTGTATGCAGGTGGCAAGATCTCCAATTCCATAAAAAGCGCTGAATATCTGGCAAATGCTACGAAGCTGGATGCAAAAAATGAAAAAGAAGCCGTTGTTCAGAATATTATCAATGCGTACTATAATCTATACAAAGCAGATGCGCAATTGAAACTGGTTAAGGAAAATCTGCGTACGGCTGAACAACGTGTAAAAGATTTCTCCAATTTAGAAGCCAACGGTATTATTGCCAGAAACGACTTGATGAAAGCAGAGTTACAGCAAAGTAACATGGAGCTCGCCGTTTTGGATGCCCAGAATAACCGTAAAATCACCAACTTTAATTTTAATCTCATGTTGGGTTTGGACGACAGCACAAATATCCAGGTAGACACTACCCAGGTGGGTACGCCAGCCTCCGTGGAGAGCCTTTCTGAATTAATTGAACTGGCACGTTCCAACCGGTTTGACTACCTGGCCACCGTGGAAAGAAGCCAGGCCGCTGCCTATAATACAAAAGCAGTACAAGGTAACAAGTACCCCACTATTGCGCTAACCGGCGGCTATGTCGCTGCAAATGTTCCTAAGGCTCTCAGTCTCTATAATGCTATTAATGTGGGCGTAGGCGTGAGTTATGATCTGGGTGCTTTATATAAGAATGGTGCGAAAGAGCGGTCCGCAAAAACGCAAGAGCGTATCCAGGAGATCAAAAGGGCAGAGCTCGACGATGATATTCAAACCGAGGTTTTCCAGGCCTATAACAATTACACCCATCAATTAAAAAAATTAGATGTATTGCAAAAGGCCATTGAACAGGCTGAAGAAAACTATCGTATTACTAAAAACAAATACGATAATGCCCTGGCGACGGCTACAGAACTATTTGATGCGGATGTCGCCCAGCTGCAGGCACGGATCAATATGGCCAACGCAAAAGCTGATGCGGCTGTCGCATATAATAAGATCTATGAAACCGTTGGCGTTCTGAATAAACGGGTTCACAATTTATCCACAGCCACCAATTAAAATAATAAAGAAGGCTTTATAACGGGAAAGCCAGACAGTTTAGCTAATCATTAATAATCATAAAGCGAGAAAAATGTCTCAGGAAAATAACAATACATCAACCAAACCCAAGAAAAAATCAAACGCCCTATTTGCGATCATTTTCTCCATACTGGTCGTAGCAGGTATCATTTACGGCGTAATAGCTTTTTTACATGCGCAAAAACATGAAGAAACAGATGATGCGCAGATTTCCAGTGATATCAGTCCTGTAATACCTCATGTTTCCGGCTATATTAAAAACGTATTGGTCAAAGACCATCAATATGTTCATAAAGGAGACACGCTGGTTATCCTGGATGATCGTGACTTTCAGATTGCTCTGGAAAATGCAAATGCCGGGCTAGCCACTGCTCAAAGCGGTGTCGATGTTGCCAGTGCCGGTATAGGCGTTGCGCAAAGCAATATTGTGAGTTCCAGAACTTCTATAGAAACCGTGGATGCGCAGATTGAAGCTGCCAAAGTGAAACTCTGGCGTGCCAATAGTGATTTCGAACGTTATAGTAATTTAATTAAGGACCATACCATTACACAGCAACAATTTGAAGAGGCAAAGGCGACCAAGGAATTAGCAGAAAAACAATTGGATATCCTGCAAGCCCAAAAAAATGCGGCCGCTAAAAACGTGGCAGCAGTTGCTTCTCAAAAGTCTGTCTCGTCCAGCCAGGTCACTTCCGCCCAAGCGAAGATTAAACAGGCGCAGGCTTCTATCGACGCCGCAAAGCTCAATTTGTCCTATACGGTCATTACGGCTTCTGTCGACGGGCAAGTCGGTACCGTAAACCTGCAGCCGGGTCAGTTCGTTGCAGCCGGGCAGGCGCTTTTTGAGATCGTTCCTAATTTGAAAAGATGGGTCGTTGCCAATTTTAAAGAAACACAAATGACGCGTATCCGCAAAGGACAGGACGTGGAAATACATGTAGACGCTTATCCCGATATGAATATCAAAGGAAAAGTTTCGTCTATATCACCTGCGACCGGTGCCAAAATGGCCCTGTTGCCGCCTGACAACGCGTCCGGTAACTTTATTAAAGTCGTTCAGCGTATTCCTGTTCGGATCGACCTGACCGGGGTGTCTGACTCTACCTTACAGATGCTGAGTTCTGGTATGAGTGTAGATGTGGATGTCTTATTGACTTCCGGTAACTAATATTTGAAAATGGACGTTTGCGCGATGTTCACCCGTTGCGAGAGGCCGGCGCGACAGGAATAGCGCTCAAGACAACCCAGTTGCCTTTCTGCGACGTTGAATCTGGTTATTTCTATAGCAGTGCCGCTGGCCCATTTTTGTTTAAAAGATGATAATTTACAATGAGTAATACAAGCCAAATTCAAAACCCGCAGGATTCTTTAGTTGAATATGGCGCCAGGAGAGTGGTGATTGTCATTACAGCCATTCTCTGTGCCTTGCTTGAAATCGTGGATACCACCATCGTTAACGTAGCGCTCAATGATATGAAGGGAAACCTTGGAGCGACTTTAAGTGAGATTGGTTGGGTGATTACGGCTTATGCCATCGGTAATGTGATTATTATACCGATGACCAGCTGGTTGAGTCAGCAGTTTGGTCGCAGAAACTATTTTGCCGCTTCGGTGATTCTGTTCACGGCCTGTTCTTTTTTCTGCGGTAACGCAACCACCCTTTGGGAACTGATCTTATTCCGGTTCCTGCAAGGGGTAGGAGGCGGTGCCTTACTGGTGACCTCCCAAACCATTATTACCGAGGTCTTCC
The DNA here is from genome assembly GCF_020042345.1 of Arachidicoccus terrestris. NCBI lineage: Bacteria > Pseudomonadati > Bacteroidota > Chitinophagia > Chitinophagales > Chitinophagaceae > Arachidicoccus > Arachidicoccus terrestris. The sequence goes on along the minus strand of NZ_CP083387.1, from coordinate 4,472,414 downwards.
CCATCGAAAAAAGAGGAATGGCGCAGGCTATTTACGGCCTGGGAGTCATTGTTGGCCCTACGCTGGGGCCCCCGTTGGGTGGTTATCTGGTGGAGACCTATAGTTGGCCTTATATCTTTTTTGTTAACATCCCCATTGGTATCGCCGCGGCGATTATGACCCTTAAATTTGTCCGCAGTCCCAAATATGGTCAAAAGAAAACTGCCCGGGAGGTGGACTGGTTTGGCATATTTTTCCTGATGATGGCCGTTGGTTGTCTGCAGTTCGTACTGGAGAAAGGACAGGAGGAAGATTGGTTCAGCTCAGAAATCATTCTTATCTGTTCGGTCATATCCGCAATCATGTTCTACTTCTTTATATGGCGGGAGTCTGTGGCAAAAAATCCCATTGTTAACCTGAGAGTACTCAAAGATAAAAACCTGGCTATCGGAACGATTCTGACATTTATATTAGGTTTTGGTCTTTATGGTTCTACCTTCATTATTCCGCTGTACTTACAGAATATCCTGGGCTGGACGGCCTATCAGGCAGGGCTGATCATGGTGCCTTCAGCGGTCGTGACGGCGATTATGATGCCTATTATCGGTGTGCTGATGCAAAAAGGCGTGAAACAGCAATTATTGATTTCCCTGGGGTTTGTCCTGTTCTTTGTATACAGCCTGTGGGGCTATAGAATCCTGACACCTTTTACCGGTTTTTATGATTTTTTCTGGATGCTCATGCTGCGTGGCTTTGCCCTGAGTATGATCTTTATTCCGATAACCACATTGGCGCTCTCAACCCTGACGGGCAAATCCATTGGCGAAGGCGCTTCCTTTACCGGTATGGCCCGCCAGCTTGGCGGATCTTTCGGAGTAGCCTTGATTACGACCTTTATGACCCGTCAATCATTTAGCTACCGCACTGACATGGTAGGGAACACAAATCCGGCCAATGGTATTTTCCAACAAAAATATGAAAGCCTGGTAGCCATGTTCACCCATAAGGGAATGGCCCTTAACCAGGCCCGGGAAGCGGCCTATAAAGCAGTGGACGGAATGATTATGAAACAAGTGGCGATCCTCTCTTACATGGATGTCTTCTTATATATCGGTATGATGTTCCTGATCTGTGTACCTTTCGTATTGATGGTCAAAAACAGTAAAAAGAAAATGGATATGAGCGCAGCGATGCACTAAATATTTTTTATTGCATACAGGCTGGCCCTGCTTCAGCATATAACCTAATCATTTTGTCGGATTGCACTCATTAACAGCATCTGTCTTTGAAAAATTAACGATTCTCAAGGGCAGATGTCTTTTTTGTAACAAGGACCTATAATAACAATGTAAGCGAATAAATCAAAAGACCGACCAAACCACCGACAACCGTTCCGTTGATACGGATAAACTGGAGGTCTTTACCGACCTCCAGCTCCAGTTTTTCGCTCAGATCCTTTCCCTGCCAGCCGCCCACCGTCCTGCTGATGAGTTCTCCGACACGTTGCCTGTTACGTAAAGTTAACCGGTAAGCATTGATCCGGGTCCAATTGTTAACCTTTTCGGCCATTGTGGCGTCCGTTTTCAGGCGATCAGAAAGTTCTAAGATCTGGCGATCGATATAACGGGACAGCTTGGTTGTTTGTCCGCTCTTGGGATGATAGCTAAGCTCTTGCAGCAGCATATCCTTGAGGTATTGCCAGGCCATCATGGCATACCCCTGCAGTTGTGAAGGCGAAATCAATCCGGCTTTCAGCTGCTGAAGATCAGCCTCATATTTATCAGTGTGCCTTAAGTCGGATGAAAGAGCACTTAACCGGCCACGTATCTCTTTTCTCAAAGGATGATCGGGCGTTTCGTGGATCTCATGTACATAATTGGCCAGCCCAACCGTAATGCGATTCGCCAGCATATTGTCGACAAAACCCGGGACCAGAAAACCGCTTTCTTTTTTCACACGGGCCCGTACCAGATCTTCATTTTCTGCGATATAGATTTTCAGCTTCTCCAAGAGATAATCCATTAAACGCTGGTCTTGTCCCTGCGCGACCAGCATATCCAGCGCACTACCCAAGGTTGGGCCTAACCGGACCGTCTCTAGTAAATCCTGTCCTTTGTCTTTCAGAAACCCGGCAGCCGCTTCATCGTCTGTATTTTCCAACAGTTCTGTGGCCATCTTCATTATTTCTTCCAATAACAGGCTGCGATTGCCCGAGGCAGCCAGATAATTGCCCGCCATGGTTGCCACGTCCAGCTTTTCAAAATAGGGCCGCAAAGCAGCGGGGTTTAAAAAATTATCTACCACAAAACCACCAAGATTGCTGCCAATAGCAGCCTTTCTCCTTTCTATCAGGTTGGTATGCGGGATGGGCAGACCCATGGGATGATGAAAAAGAGCCGTCACCGCAAACCAGTCTGCCAGGGCTCCCACAACGCCGGCCTCCGCAAAGGCGCGCACAAAGCCCATCCAAGCCTGAGGGCTTTTTTTCATCATAAAGACCATCAAAAGATAGATTACGGCCATCAGGACCAGACAAAAAGTCGCGAGGGTTTTATGCTTTTTTAATTGCCATTCTTTTGTGCGGTCCGGGGTTATGGAGGAGGCCATTGTTATAAACAAATATAAAAGTTAAAAGAATCATGGGTGTAGATGTCTTGATCTGCACCGGTGGAGTAAAAATACGCTAAATCAACTGCAATGTTGTATCTAGTTGCCATAAAAAGGCAAGGCCTGCCGCGAAATATATCACAACAGGCCTTATCTTTTAAAATTGAAAAAGATGTACACCAATTTCAATTATGATTCCACTGCCACAATTTAATTATAAGGACATTTTCTTTGCTAGTCCTTTAGGCACTGCCTTTTTATTCACCAGCATAGAAGTGGTCTTATACTGAACATAGGCTTTGGACACATATAGGAAACCTTTGTAATCGTTTTTGGTTCCCCATGAATTCTTTACAATATAAAACTCTTTGCCATCCTGGTCTTTAGCCATTCCAACGATATGCATACCATGATCATCAGTAGTTGTGTAATCTTCCAGACCTTTTTGGCGCAGTTCAGGAGTCACATTCAATTCTGTGCGGTCACCGTTATAAATGGCAGCCTTCTCATCACGGGTCAGCTTTTTACCCTCTAATGCCTGGGCATTTTGAGGTACAAAAGCCACGCCGTTTGGCCAGCTAAAATAAGGCTCAGAAACATCCGCACCCCAGCCTACTGTATAACCATTTTTCAGGGCATTATCAATAATATCAGTCATGTCTTTAGGCGTGATGTTGTAATCCCACTGATAAGCCCAGTTATCAGAGGCCATCATCATCGCTTTCTGATAATATGGTGTCGAAGTCTGAGAAATAAACTCTACGTAATTATTTGCATCAAGATGAGCGACTTCTTTAGCGAAGGTTTCCGGGGTATATGTCTTACCGTTATATTGAAAAGACTCAGGCACGGCACCCAGACTATCATCCAGGATCTTTTTGAATTCGGCCTTCCAGGCAGCCGGATCGATCTGTCCTTTAATAGCGATTACAGAATCCAGTAATGCTTTCAGTTTCTTTTGCATTGGACCGAAATGATTAATCTTTTTCCCATGAACCAAACCTGTATAGACTGATTCTGGCAGTGTTCCGTATTTAGCATACATATTAATCACATCATGCCCTTCACCGCCATCTCCCCAGTTCAGACCACCCTGCATCAGCACATAAGCATTGGCCTTTTCCATATAAGCCTGACGGACTGTATAGATTTTGGAAAGGTGAATAGGTGCCTGGCCGTTTTTGATCATTTCTGATTCCAGGAAGGAATTAGCAGAATAACTCCAACAAGTGCCGGAAGAGCCTTGATTCTCAACAGGAGTGGTTGAAAGATCAATCACGTTTGTAAACTGGAATCCTTGTTTTGCAGCATCTGTTGCATTTTCACTCGCTTTGTTAACCAGGTTCACTTGCGCAGTAGCCATGGATACCGTCAGGAGCACCGCAAAAGCTGAAAGAAACGTTCTTTTCATTGTTCTCTTTGATTGGTTTAGATATAATAATTGTTATTGTTTGATTGATATAAACGGGCTATTACATTGTACTGCCGTTTAGCCGCTATAAGCAAAAAAACAACCCGGATTAACTTTAACCAGGGTAAGGTTGCCAAAGATAGGCGCCCCTGCGCTATATTCAAAAAAACTTTTGAACATCTGTTAGTTTAACCGCTAAAATTAGATGCTTATCGCAGCAGCAGGTTTAAAGAGCATCAAAAGGCAGGTCCATTAAATAATATAGGTTATTACTACCTGGATAGGAAAAATGCCACCATTCCGTTCTCAACGGTTTGAACCCACCTTCCATCATCACCTTTTTTAACAACTCCCTGTTTTTCAAAACTTTATAGGGTAAATCCTTATAATCCTGATGCGCTTTCTGGGTAAAATCATCAAACGGCGTTGGCATCGGAACTGTCTTACCGGTTATAAGGTCATACAGGGTAAGGTCAACCGAGAGCCCTCTGTTATGGCCACTGCCATGCCGAGGGTCAGCGGCATAGCGGTCATCCGGTACCACTTTCCACATCTTGACAGTAACACTATAAGGTCGATAGGCGTCATAGACCAGGAGGCCATATCCCATTTTTTCTAAACGGACAGCTATCTTTTTCAGAGCTATGGCTGCCGGTCTCCTGAGATATGCTGCCGGCGCCTCGTAAAGAACTGTACCTGTAAAATTACGTGGCGTAGCGTACACAAAATCAGTTTTCAGGTGTGGGACGAAGCCTGCCAATGGCTCGAGTATCAAATTAGGATAGGTTTTAACTCTTGTACGGTACCCTTTAATATCTTCAATTACTTTCAAACCATATTTATTTATTTTGTATGTTTGGGCATTTAAGACATTAAGTACCGGAAAGAGCATCCATATACTCAACAGGCAGGCATATAGGTGCCGATAGCCCCATACCGTCGTCACTGCAGACATAGTTGACAGCCCGGTACGGCAACGGTTGGGTAGCGCAGTTTTTTGTGTATGGATTCTATGCATCATCGGTTTGTTATATCTGCCCAAATAATGATAATATCTGGGCCAAAATAACCAAATAAAGTGGATCTGGCAAACCAGACCGCCTGAAAACACAAAAGCATTAAAGTGATATAATTCATGACGATCAAATCTGCCACCGCTATTATTATGTTTATAACGGCCTGTATAACCATCAGGCCTATCAGCAGTCTTGGCCAGTCTCACCCTAAATCTGTGCAGATAACAAGGGGAGCTGACGGACAAAAGATTGTATATGGAAAGGCAACACATTATAGCCGGAGCCTGGATGGCACGAAAACGGCTATCGGTACCCGCTATCGCAATAGTAAACTCACCGCTGCCAGCAACTTTTTTAAGCTCCGCACCTGGGTTCGGGTTACCCGACTTTCTAATGGCAAAAGTGTCACTGTTTATATCAATGACCGGATGCACCGCTCTATGGCCAGCAAAGGCCGGATCATCGATCTTTCTGTAGCCGCGGCCGAAAAGCTCCACTTTATGGGACCAGCCGGCATTACAAGAGTAAAGGTAGAGGAGATCCCGGAAAATGTGGCAGTCTCTGTTAATGATAATGATTGAGCATAGAAGCATGACAAATCCATACCTGCATGCCATAAAGACTTAATTTTGGTTTTTGCAAAATTAATCGGGAATTTAGCGCACGCTAAAGTAACCGACTATTTTAATTAGAGGGTTTAAAATCAGAAAAAATATGCCACGTAAAAAATATATTATTTTTCCGTTAATGCTGCTGGCCATTGCCTGTGGTAACAGTTCAGGAGATTCCGCCGGCAACGACACCGCTATGCCGCCGAAAAAGGTAACTGACTATACAGTCGTGAAGATTTATCCGCATGACCCAACTGCTTTTACGGAAGGATACTACCTTAAAGGGGACACTGTTTATGAAAGTACCGGTAACCCCGAGAATAAACCTGGGCTTACCCGGCTTTATTGTTATGATCTGGCTACAGGGAAGGTCTTTCAGGAGATCAAACTCAGTGCGAAAGATTTTGGAGAAGGAATCAGTGAAATAGCTGGAAAGATCTACCAATTAACCTGGCAACAGCATGTGGTTTACGTCTATGACGCTAAAACGCTGAAAAAAGAAAAAGAGTTCAGTTGGAATAAAGAAGGCTGGGGCATGACCACTGACGGTACACAGCTTATCCTCAGTGATGGCAGCAGCCATATTTATTACGTCAATCCAACGGATTTTTCTGTCATAAAGACTTTGAATATCCAGGGAGAATATGGGCCTTTGTCACAAATCAATGAACTGGAATATGTAGACGGATTTATATTTGCCAATGTATGGCAGACAAAAAGCATTGTCAAGATTGACCCTGCGACCAGTAAGGTGGTCCATACCTATGATCTGACCGATATTCGGAAAAACAATGGAATCTCGGAAGACGATGGGGGTGTTCTTAACGGAATTGCCTATAATAAAGCCACCGGTAACTTGGTAGTAACGGGTAAGAACTGGCCTAAATCTTTTGAAATTAAATTAAGGTCTGAAACGGACAAATAGTATAGAATATTAACCTACTGATTATAATTGTATTGTAGCAATCAATTATAATTTTCATTTATGAATCGAATGGATTTTGACTTTCCCGTCTCGCAAAGGGAACAATTCGTCTTTAACAAGCTGGCAGCCACCTCCGACGAGCTGGGCATGGAAGTCTACCTGATTGGTGGCTATCTTAGAGATAAGCTCTTAGGGCGGCCTACGAAGGATATCGATCTCCTGACCGTGGGCGATGGCCTTATGCTGGCCAGAAAGATCGCAGAAAGGTTTCAGCCGAAGCCTCCCGTTTCTCTGTTCAAGACATATGGGACGGCACAAATCAAGCTGCCCGACCTGGAAATTGAAGTTGTAGGCGCCCGTAAAGAAAGTTACAGTGAAAATAGCCGCAAGCCGGATGTGGTGGCAGGCACTTTGCAGGATGATCTGGAAAGAAGGGACTTTACAATCAACACGCTGTATACCCGGATCAGTACAAAGTACCCAGATAGTGGCATCATTCAGGACCCGTTTAACGGCTTGACAGATCTCAAATTCAAGGTGATCCGGACGCCGCTGGAACCCGCAAAAACATTTAGCGATGACCCGCTCAGAATGCTCAGAGCTATCCGTTTTGCGACTCAATTGCAGTTTACGATTGAGCAGTCCGCTCTGGAAGGGATTATAAAGGAAAAAGAAAGAATCAGGATCATCTCCGGGGAAAGAATTGCCGATGAACTCAATAAGATCATGCTCGCCACTAAACCGTCAATTGGTTGGGACCTTTTGTTTAGAACCGGTTTGTTGGATATTATATTTCCACAACTTACTGCTCTCGCGGGTGCCGAGAATATGGATGGAATCGGCCATAAAGATAACTTCTATCACAGTATACAGGTATTGGATAATATAGCCCCACACACCAGAGATTTGTGGTTAAGATGGGCCGCATTGCTACATGACATTGGCAAACCTGCTACAAAGCGTTTTGAGAAAGGCCATGGCTGGACATTCCATGGGCATGAAATGGTTGGAGCTAAAATGGTACCTAAGATCTTTGCCCAACTAAAATTACCGCTCAATGAGAAAATGCGCTACGTTCAGAAGCTGGTCAGCCTGCATATGCGGCCGGTCAGCCTCACGAAGGAAAATATTACAGACAGTGCTATAAGAAGGTTATTATTTGACGGGGGAGCAGAGACTGATGATCTGATGACCCTATGCGAAGCGGATATTACCAGCAAAAACGCCGCCAAAGTAAAACGTTTTAGAGCCAACTTCGAACTGGTCAGAAAAAGAATGGAACAAGTGGAAGAATCGGACAAAATGCGAAACTGGCAACCTCCGGTATCCGGCGATCTGATCATGCAGACTTTCGGCATTTCCCCTGGTAGGGAAGTTGGTATAATTAAAGATCATATTCGGGAATCCATTATAGACGGAGTGATCGCTAATAGCTATGAGGAAGCTTACCAGCTGATGCTGAAAAAAGGGCAGGAGCTGGGGCTGCGTCCAGTTGACGGGGAACGGACACCATAATACGTTTCCAATCCCTTGCAGGCCTGACAGCTTGCCAAACCTTTACCTCTGGCCGGCTTTTTGTGCAAGTCTTATGTGTACTGACGGTAATTTATTTATGATAAGTATTATAATCAATTTCTAAACTGAGTTATTATGGCCGTATTGAAATTCAGGGTATATGTAGAGGAAGATAACGGGATTTATAGAGATATTGTTATCCAAACCTCTCAAGTTTTCCAAGAGCTGCATTCCTGCATTTTGCAGGCTTACGCCTTTGATCAGAAACATCAGGCGACTTTTTACAGAAGCAATGAAAACTGGCAGCGCGGCCGTCAGATTTCTCTGGAAAAATACGATCGCCCATACCGCGTAGATCCATTGATCATGGCTGACACTGTAATTGGCACAGAAATTAAAGATACCAATCAGCATTTTATCTATGAATATGATTTCGATAAAAACTGGATCTTCCTGTTGGAACTTATCGGCATTAATAAGGATGCTGATCCCAGAAAAGCCTATCCTTATATTAGCCGCACGGAAGGTATCGGCCCGCAGCAATACGGAAACAAAAGTATTCTGTCGGATCAGTTTATCGATATTGAAGAGAAATATGATCTGGATAAGAATGCAGAAGGTTTTGAAAATGAAGGCGGTAATGAGGAAGATGAAGACACTGATACGGGCGAGGATAGTTATGCAGATGATTTATAAAGCCAACCATATGCGAATAACCGAGTTAAAGTGAGCCGCGGTGGTATGATTCATTGACCCGTTTTAGCTTTTTTGCCTGATTTACGTCCCAGTTTAACCAAATATTTTTTACTATTAGCGGCAATTTGTGTAATATTGTATTTATTCACATGACTTAAAACAATGATTTCTGATATACCTCCGGCTTCGCAGTCCGTTGACATTTTTAAAATAATACTAACCATTTTCCTGGTTTTATTAAATGGTTTTTTCGTTGCTGCTGAATTTGCTATCGTCAAAGTTCGTTCTTCCCAGATTACTACTACAAAAGGCGCCTCTAAAAAACTGGTCAATACAGCTCGTATTGTCACCAATAATCTTGATAATTATCTGGCAGCCACCCAGTTGGGTGTAACACTGGCCTCCCTGGGTCTTGGTTGGGTAGGTGAAAGTGTCATGACCGGCGTGGTCGTAAAGTTTTTCCATATATTCTCTGTGGATCTCAGCACACCTACTGCCAGCAAGATCGCCATCGTATTAGCATTTGTGCTGATCACCATCCTGCATATTGTATTTGGTGAGCTGGCGCCTAAATCCATTGCGATACGTAAATCCGCTCAAACCACTTTATTGGTAGCCGTACCGCTCAGGATATTCTATTTTATATTCAGACCTTTTATTTTATTACTGAACTCTATGGCCAATCTGATCCTCAAGATGCTGGGTATTTCGCCGGTAAAGGAACAGGATATCCATACAGAAGAAGAAATTAAAATGATCATTACTGAAAGTGAAGAAGGGGGGGCCATAGAAGATTCTGAACGGGAATTAATTAATAACGTCTTTGACTTTGACTCCAGAAGGGTAAGAGAGATTCTGACCCACCGAAAGGATATTGTCGCACTGGATATCGACACCAGTTTCGATGAAATCGTCAATACGGTGGTCGCCGAAGGCTATTCTCGTTATCCAGTCTACAAAGATACGCTCAACGAGTTGGTGGGTATTCTAACCGTAAAGGATATTCTGCAGTTTGTTAATGCAGGCAAGACCAGGGATATCAAAAAGATCCTACGGCCGGTTTTCTATATTCCGGATTCTATGAAAATAAAGGACATTCTAAAATCTTTCCAGAAAGATCACCTGCAAATTGCCGTTGTAACTGACGAATACGGAGACCTGGCAGGGATTGTAACGATGGAAGATATCCTAGAGGAACTGGTGGGCGATATACAGGACGAGCACGATGCAGAGCTGCCAATTGTTGAACAGCAACCAGATGGAAGCTTTTTAGTGCAGTCCCATGAGACACTGGAAGATATCAACGAATATCTGCCAAAGGAATTTCCTGTCAACGATGATGATTATTCCACACTTTCCGGATTGATTACCTTCCGCCATGGCAGTGTACCCGTAGAAGGTGAAGTACTGGAGCAAGATGGCTATGAGATCACCATTCTTAAAATGTTCAGAAGCTCGGTGGAAAAGGTCCGCTTACGATTGTTAGCAGACAGCGTCACGCAGGATACAGAGGATAAATAATTATGTAAGCAACTAGTCGCTGAATTGAATAGAGAAAGGAGCTAACCCTTTTTTCATAGATGTACAGATCTTAATTAATAACCACCTCAGTGACCGTTCCCGGTCCCATTTTTTCATTGATCCGCTCAATAATAAGCGGCTTTTGAAACATTAATTCACTTTTTAGCGGACCATTAGTGGTAGTAATAAAAAGTTTCTGATTAATGATCTGTAGCTTGCTGGTATATTTAGCGATCACTTCTCCCATTATCTCCAGCCATACCTGTTCAATAGCAGCAGTCTTAACACCGTTTTTTAGCCGACTTTTTTGCATAAAGTTTTTCATGGCATCATTAATGGAAAATTCTGGCATAGCAGGAGTAATGTTTAAAAAATGAATTAGATGATAATGAATGTTAATGTAATTTTTTCCGGCTCAGACCGCTGAAACAATTGGAGAGGTATTCACCGCAAAAGTCTGCATCCGGGCAATATATTTGCCAATGACATCAAACTCCAGATTAACGAGATCACCTTCCATAACCTGACGGATGCTGGTATGCGCATAGGTATAAGGAATGATGGCTACAGAAAACTGGCCATCTGTCACATCAAAACAAGTCAGACTAGTTCCTGAGACTGCTATAGAACCCTTTTCTATGATCAGATGATTGAATGCTTTGGGAAAACTAAAACGGTATAAATAACTACCGTTTTGCGGCGTTACTGCTGCACAGGTACCGGTAGCATCCACATGCCCCTGTACAATATGGCCATCCAACCGTCCTCCTAATGTCATACACCTTTCAACGTTGACCATTTTGCCGGGTTGCCATTGGCTGATATTGCTTTTCCGAATGGTTTCTTCTATAGCAGTGACCTTATATTGGTTTTGCTCGATGGCTTCTACCGTCAGGCAGATCCCATCATGGCTAACACTTTGATCTACTTTAAGTTCAGATGCAATAGGAGATTCCAGCCAAAAGGCCAGGTTACCGTCTGCCGACTGCACTTTTTTTACTTGAGCAACTGTTTCTATAATACCTGTAAACATAGCAGCAAAGTTACTCCAAATAAACCGCATTCTGAATAAGATAAGAAAAGCGACTCATGGAAAAAGAGAAACACTCGATAAGAAAGCAGCAATTTTCCCTGCATAAGTTGTTTTTTACTAATGATGATCCTGTTCTTTCATAAGATCGGGATTCTAAAAACTGTAGATTACCTGATCTTAACTAATTAACAATCAATACAAAATAATTTTACAGCTGTAAAAAGACATTCCATTTCTTGTCAAATCTTTAATTTAGATGTAGATTTGCACATCTTTTAACCAAAAGGGGGTATATAAAATTATGTTGATTATTGATTCAAAAGATTGTGAGAACATCGATAAGGCGCTCAAAAAGTATAAAAAGAAATTTGAGAAAAGTAAGACGTTATTGCAATTAAGAGAACGCCAGCACTTCACTAAGCCGTCTATTAAACGTCGTATGGAAGTCCGTAAAGCGATCTACAAGCAAGACATTGCTTCCGGCAAAATCGAGAAGTAATCCCACAATTATCAATAACGATAAGATTTTAGCCTTAAAGTAGTAACTTTAAGGCTAATTTTTTATGGACCAGTCAACACCAACATATGAGGGCACTGCAGGATCCGTTGCGGCGGTCAGTCAATTTCTGGATTATCTTCGTTTTGAAAAGCGGTACTCCGAACATACCGTCAAAGCCTATCTGACAGATTTAAATCAGTTTTTTGACTATCTGGCGACTGAATATACCGGACTGAGTTTTGAGGTTGTAAAGACGCCTGTCATGCGCTCCTGGATGGTCAAATTAAAAAACGACGCGGATCACCCAATCGGTAATAAAAGCCTGCATCGTAAAATCTCTTCCTTAAAGTCCTTTTATAAATATTTATTACGCAGACAGTTAATAAAGTCTTCTCCACTTACAGCTATTACGCTTCCAAAAATCAATAAAAGACTGCCTTCTTTTTTAAAGGAGAAGGAAGCAGATGAATTAATAAACCCGGCAAGGATAGAAGGTTTATTGGAAACGGTAACATTAGATCAGAATAAGATATCTCATTTCATGGGTATTACTAGCCGTGAAAAGCTTGATAAACGAGCCTGGAAGAAGTATTTTACTGAATTGACCGCCTATCTGGCCATTTGTCTTTTTTATGAATGCGGTATCCGGCGCAGCGAACTCATTGCATTAAAGGAAAAAGACATTGATGATCGCCTTAAGCAAATAAAAGTTTTGGGCAAGGGCGGTAAAGAAAGATTGATCCCAGTAGCCGCATCTTTATTGGCATTAATCGAAAAATATACCTGTGAAAAAAAACAAATACCTGAGCACGAAGTCCATAATCCGCAAAGTGTTCTATTAACTGGCTATAATGGCAAACCACTGTATGCCAAAAAAGTCTACAATATGGTACGCGACATGGTAGCTGAGGTTACGGATCTGAAAAAGAAAAGCCCGCACATTTTACGACATAGTTTTGCCACGCATTTACTTAGCGCAGGCGCAGATCTGAGTGCCGTAAAAGAACTACTTGGCCATGCCAGCCTGGCAGCCACTCAAGTCTACACTCATACAAATATAGAAAAACTCAAGGAAGTTTATAAAAAAGCCCATCCAAAATCATGAAATTGAAAGGTAAAACGCCTTTTTCCTGGAAGAAAAGAGGGATATCTTTCCGGTATGCCTGGAAAGGCATTCAGTATGCATTTAAGAGCCAACATAACATGTGGCTGCATTCCGCAGCAACCATTATCGCTATTGTGCTGGCGGTACTACTGAACATTACGGCTATAGAATGGCTGATTATCTTATTCTGTATTACTTTGGTGATGGCGCTTGAGATTATCAATACTGCCATTGAGGTACTGGCCGATCATTTGCATCCGGAGCAGCATCCTAAAATAGGGTTAGTGAAAGATCTGGCCGCAGGCGCCGTCCTGATAGCCGCCCTTATGGCTTTTATTATTGGTTGCTGGATTTTCGGAGTCAGGATAATAAATTTTTTTTAAACGTTGCTGATACCTGACCATCTTTTGCTTTTATTCAGTTCTGCCGGCTGTAATTCAGATAAAATTTGCTTTTACGATTTGACCTGGCATAAATTGATTTCATGAATATCGAAAAAGAAAATAGATGGTCTCAGTTATAAGGAAATAAGTGTAAAATTAAATAGGGTGTTCCTGTAAACTCGAAAAGGAGTTGCTACATATTAAGTATTAAAATAATAAAGCCTCTCTTTTTTCTGTAAAAAGGAATTAAAGAGAGGCTTTTTTGTGGATGGGACATAGCAAGGCCATTAGACCTGTTATTTAGTCCGGTTGGATAAGGTAAGCGTGCCAATTCTAGGCCGCTGTGCTTTTAATCTGTGCGGCCGCCTGTTGCATTCTTTTGCTGATAATGGATGCGTTTGCTGTAAGGATGCCAAAGAAGATCCAGCAGGTCTCGGTAGACTGGTTCCTGGCTTTGATTTTGTTTAAATGATAGTGGTTTTTCTCATTGCCAAAACTTCCTTCCAGGACCGTGCTCCTTTGACGGTTCAGCGCTGCCCGCATCGTTTTAGATTGTTCAACCAAAGCAGGCTTCTGCCTTCCTTTAGGAATAAAATTGGTGGTGATATTGTTTTGACGGCAATACTTTCTGTTGGTATTAGTGGCATAAATAGCATCGGCACTATGATGCGTGCACTTCCCAAAAAGTTTACGGTGCAGATAAATCGTATCCACCAGCTGTGTGCCTTCATTGAAGGCATCATAACTCAGTCGTTGGATAAAACTGATGCCGTCTACCTGTAACTTGTTGACCTTGGCTCCGAACTCTACAGCTTTTATTTCTTTGCCCCGGATAATGGGACGGATGTAGGGCTTGCTGATCGATACGATCCGGTCTTTGATCTGTGGGTTCCTATCCCCGAAAGCTTTGTTATGCTGTTGCTCGTATAGGGTACGTATCGTCTTCAGGCGGGTGGCTTTCCGCTTGCTGATATGAGTTGCGGGGCGGGCCTGCAATTCATCGTTAAGCTGCAGCAGGCGGTACAAAAAACCTAAGAGCTGCTTACGCAGTTTACGTTCCTTACGCCTGCTCTTTTTCCTGCAGCGCTGGTAGTTCAGGAACAGGGTTTTATGTTTCTCGTAGTTACTGCGGCTCTTACGTAATTTCAACTGTTTTCTAAAGAGTTGATTCAACGCATATACTTCCTTACAGGCACCCCACAGCAATTTGCAGTCAGTGGGATGGGCTATATAGGATTCATAACATGTGGCGTCCTCAAAGCTAAAGGCTGTATCTTTTATCCAGGGCTTCCAGTAACCCGCCAGGCACTGCTGCATGGCATCCATATCCAGGTATTGCCCGATATAACTGCGCCACCAGCTGGGAAGATTGGAATCCTTAATTCTCTCACCGGGCCTGAGCCGGATGCCACAAAACAGCTGCATGCTCCAGTCCGTATTAATACGATCGATCAGCATCCGGTCACTGACGCCCATAACGTGCTTAAGGATCATCAGTCCAATACCTCCGCTGACATCAAACCAGCTCTTGCGTCCCTGGCCGGTAACCAGACCCCGGGGACTGGGAATAGTAGCGGATAACTGCTCAAAAGGGATGGCCTTATAAAGAATTCCTAAATCTGTTTGGCTAAAAGACTCATCCAGAAGATTCTCGTAAAAAAAAAGTAGATTTGTCATGGATTATAAAAAAAGTTATGCCCTACTTTGAACACTTTTTGTGCCAAAGCAGGGCAATTTTGTTATAATCCACACCCTGAAACTCAATGGGGATAACTATTACAGCTTTTCAGGAACACCCTAAATATATCTCCAAACACATGCGCAACCATCTCATCGACACTCCGGCTTATCCGCGGGCACTTTACACAGGTTGGCCTGGGATGTCAATTGCTATTCTAACAATTTTGCTGGACAGATAAAAAATAAATACAAAAATAACTATCAGGGACCAGTCCATTCTGTCTGAAACCTGCTCTTTAATAATGCAGACCTTAGTTTAACTGATTGTTATCTGATATATATCAGGCCGTCAAATAAAGTATCTGAAAAATTACACGCATGATACAAGAGAAGCTTTTCCAGCTTTTCGCAAAATATATCCGTGGGGATGCTTCAGAGAAAATGCAATAGTGTAATGCACTATTGGCAAATTCATTCGTTCTTTCTATTAAAAATGCCGGAGATATGATTCTCCGGCATTTTTAATTTATTCGCTAACCCGTCAGCTTAAGCTTCTTCGCTGGTTAGCACGGCTCGCATATATTCTTTATTCAGCCTTGCGATATTGGCAATAGAAATACCTTTAGGACAAGTTGCTTCACAGGCACCGGTAGCGGTACAGGAACCAAATCCTTCTTTATCCATCTGCGCTACCATTTCAATAACACGTGTCTTACGTTCAGGGTCTCCCTGAGGCAACAAGGCTAGCTGAGATACCTTTGCTCCCGCAAATAGCATAGCAGAACTGTTCTTACACGCAGCCACGCAAGCTCCGCAACCAATACAGGCAGCAGCAGCAAACGCATCATCTGCCGATTTCTTGTCAACTGGAATCGAATTAGCATCCGCAGCGTTGCCCGTATTTACGGAAATGTATCCCCCCGCCTGAATCACTCTGTCAAAAGCGGTTCTATCTACCATAAGGTCCTTGACAACGGGAAAAGCTTTTGCCCGCCACGGTTCAACAATAATCGTATCTCCATCCTTAAATGCGCGCATATGCAATTGACAAGTGGTGTTGTTAGCCCAGGGCCCGTGCGGTTTACCGTCTATTACCATTGAACAGGCGCCGCAGATACCTTCTCTACAGTCATGATCAAAAGCGATCGGATCTTCCCCTTCTTCAATGAGTCTTTCATTGAGTACATCAAACATTTCCAGGAAGGACATTTCTGAAGAGATGTTATCAACTTCATAAGTTTTGAATCCACCCTGTGACGCTGCTCCTGGCTGACGCCATACTTTGAGTGTCAAATGCATATTGTAATGTTCCATAATACCTGTTTTGTATTTTTCCTTTCTCCGGCTTTCTGTCATTCAGCTTTTTGCCGGTATCGTATTTAATTATTCATTCAGTTTATCGGACTGATGTCCAGATATCAAATTCCCCGTAAACCTACACTACTTATAATTACGCTGAGTGGGCTGGATTTTTTCATAGACCAGCGGCTCTTTATGTAGCACCCAATTACCGACGGACTTGAATTCCCAGGCGGAAACGTACATAAATTTCTCGTCATTTCTAAGAGCTTCTCCTTCTGCGGTCTGAGATTCTTCCCTGAAATGGCCACCGCAGCTTTCTGCACGGTCCAGCGCATCCAGGCACATCAGCTCACCCAGCTCCAGGAAGTCAGCTACCCGGCCGGCTTTATCTAGCTCAGGATTATATTCTTTATCAGATCCCGGAATTCGTAAATCTTTCCAGAACTCTTCTCTCAGTTCACGAATCTCATCGATCGCTTCTCTAAGTCCTTTATCATTACGGGCCATACCACATTTTTCCCACATGATCTTTCCTAAACGTTTATGGAAATGATCAACGCTGTGTTTGCCTTTAATACCCATCAACTGATCAATTCTTGCTTTCACAACATTTTCGGCGGCCGCAAAGGCAGGATGGTCTGTTGCAATAGGTTGATTATAGATTTCGCCGGCCAGATAGTTGCCCAGTGTATAAGGGATCACAAAGTAACCGTCGGCCAGTCCCTGCATCAAGGCCGAAGCGCCCAGGCGATTGGCACCATGATCACTAAAGTTCGCTTCACCCAGACAGTAAAGCCCTTGTACAGAAGTCATCAGTTCATAGTCAACCCAAAGACCTCCCATAGTATAATGGACAGCAGGGTAGATGCGCATGGGCACTTCATATGGATTTTCTCCGGTAATCTTTTCATACATGTCAAAAAGGTTACCATATTTTTCTTTTACAACTTCCAGACCATGCTCGCGAATAACCGCAGCAGAAGGGTTGTCTATGCCATGCTTGCCACATTCTATCTTGCCATAACGATTGATCGCATCTTCGAAATCCAAAAAAACGGCTTGCTTAGAAGTTCCGACTCCATAACCTGCATCGCATCTTTCTTTAGCAGCTCTGGAAGCCACATCCCTTGGCACCAGGTTACCAAAGGCAGGGTACCTTCTTTCCAGATAATAATCTCTTTCCTCTTCAGGGATCTGGTTAGCCTTTCTCGCATCTCCTTTTTGTTTCGGCACCCATATTCTGCCGTCATTACGCAATGACTCAGACATCAATGTTAGTTTCGACTGGTGGTCACCGGATACGGGGATACAGGTCGGATGGATCTGCGTCATACAGGGATTTGCAAAATAAGCACCCTGCTTATGTGCTTTCCAGGCAGCTGTCACATTACTGCCCATCGCGTTTGTAGATAGAAAATATACATTACCATAACCACCGCTACAAATCAGTACTGCATAACCAAAATGTCTTTCCAACGCACCTGTCAACATATTACGGGCGATAATCCCTCTGGCCTTACCATCAATATTGACGACTTCCTGCATTTCATGACGGTCGTAAACAGTTACGTTACCTAAAGCCACCTGCCTTTCAAGTGCACTATAAGCGCCTAAAAGCAATTGTTGTCCTGTTTGTCCTGCTGCGTAGAAAGTACGTTGTACCTGCACACCACCGAAAGAACGGTTACTGAGCAGACCACCATATTCTCTGGCAAAAGGAACTCCCTGAGCAACGCATTGATCAATAATATTAGCACTGACTTCCGCCAGGCGATAAACGTTGGAATCACGGGAACGGTAATCACCTCCCTTTAAGGTATCATAAAACAACCTGAATGTCGAATCACCATCGTTTTGATAATTTTTGGCAGCATTGATGCCTCCCTGTGCAGCAATGGAATGCGCACGCCTGGGAGAGTCCTGGAAACAAAATGACTTAACCTTATAACCCATTTCCCCTAAAGACGCTGCGGCACTGGCACCTGCCAGTCCTGTACCGATAACGATAATCTCCAGCTTACGTTTATTAGCGGGATTGACCAATTTGCAGTGATCCTTATATTCTGTCCACTTATTTTCTAAAGGTCCTTTGGGTACTTTTGATTCAAATGCCATGCTATGAAAAGTTGTAATTATTATTTGATTCTATTCAGATACAAAAGAACCTGCCTCAAACAGGTTCATCAGTCCGGCTTAGCTTAGCCAGCCAAAATAAAAACTCAGTGGCATCATCGCAAATAATAATGGGACGATAATGGCAAAGCCATTACCGATGCAGATGAGCAATTTATTGTATTTAATATTATGTACACCCAGTGAGCGAAATGCGCTCTGAAAGCCGTGCATCAGATGATAAGCCAGTGCGATCAGACCCAATAAATATACAATGACGATCCAGCCTACACTAAAAGTTACTTTCATGCGCTCATACAGGTTGATCTCTTCGCCGAGTAAAAAACCCTGATGAACACGGTTAGGCAGCCAGAAGTTAGAGATATGAAGAATTAAAAAGATCAGGATCAATGTTCCCAGCAATGCCATGGAACGGCTGTACCATTTGCTGCCACGGTTGCCATAACTACGGGCATATCCAATACCTCTTTTAGCCCGGTTCGACATTTCGAGCATCAGGCCCTGCACGATATGAACAATTAAAAAGAAAAACAGGCCGATTTCCAATACCCGCGGCACCCAGTTGCCTCCCATAAAATGGGCGGCCTTATTAAACATTTCGCCACCATCATTGGCAAATATGCAGACGTTAAGTCCGACATGTACAATTAAAAATAAAATGAGGAAAAGACCTGTGGCACCCATGGTAAATTTTCTGCCAACTGCGGAAGTTAATAACTTTTTAAAGCTCATATCACTTGTTTAGTCTTAAATAATTCGATGCAAAACTACTAAACTAACAGCAGTTTTGTATCAACGAAAAAAAATATTTTTTACAATTTACTGACAATTCACTGCGAACGAAACTCAGATTATACTTTTCTTAATAGTTATTATACTCGTTATGAGTCTATATATCCATTTTTTTCTAATTCTCGTTACAGTCCGTTAAAATCGAATGTCGTTAACATTTGTCAGTCCTTACAAAAGAGCTGCCGCCGCTTCATCAACAAACCAATGTAATTCTCCGTTTACTGGCTGAATGATCTGACTGGGATAGATGTCTGGCTGAAATTGACCTTCAAGTACTTCTTTCAACACCTGTTGTTTCCCCGCACCGGCTACCAAAAATGCCACACTTGCTGCATGATTGGCAACGGGATGGGTCATGGTAATTCGGTACATATCCTGTGCGTCCAGCCAGAAACTATCTACCCATTTTGCGGTTTCATGGATAATGGGTTGATGTGGAAATAATGATAGTGTGTGACCATCATCGCCCATGCCTAGTATCACCAGATCAATGCCCGTTTGCTTTCCTTCAAAAAGACCGCGCAGCATTTTCTCATAAGCTTGAGCGCTATCTGCCGGCTGGATATTTTCTGTCTGGTAAAAATGAATCTGATCATCTTTAACAGGCACATGATTGAGCAGTGTCTCATAACACATCTTTGCATTACTTCTGTCATCTGAAAAAGGAACAAAACGCTCATCACCCATAAAAAAATGCCATTTAGACCAATCCGTCTTCTCTTTGTAGGCTTCGCTGGTCAATAGTACATGGAGCTTTTTGGGCGTACTGCCTCCGGAAAGTGCAACAGAAAAACTGCCATTTGCTTCAATGGTCGTGTTGGCATAAGCCATCAGCCAGTCGGCAAAATCGCGGCTTAACTGATCTATATCTTTTGACTTGTGTAATTGCATATTGAATTTATTTATTGTATTAGCCTTAAAAACGGGCATGAGAAAAAGCCTGATAATGACATTCATTTCAGGCTTTTTCTTTTCATAAAATTTATTCTTTTCTATCTTTTTTGGGAGGAAGGGTTACCCAGGTTCTGCCGTCACGGGCAATCAGGGCCTCAGCATCTTCCGGGCCCCAGGAACCAGGTGCATAATTCGGAAAGTCCACCGGCGGGCGGCTTTCCCAGGTTTCCAAAATAGGCATGATCACTTCCCAGGCAATCTCCACCTGATCACCGCGCATGAATTGTGTAGCATTACCCATCATGGCATCCAGTAATAAAGTTTCGTACGCTTCCGGTTGCGGCTCATCATAGTTGTCATTATAACTGAAGACCATATCGACAGGATTCAAAGACATGGTCTGACCGGGTCTTTTTGCCTGGAAACGAAGACGGATATCCATCTCCGGCTGAATACTAATAGTCAACCTGTTGGCACGCCAGGTTTCAGAGGCTTCAGGTGGAAACGCGTATTTAGGCGCCTCTTTAAACTGAATCGTAATCAATGTTGTTTTTTCCATCAGATGCTTACCGGTTCTGACATAGAATGGCACTCCCTGCCAACGCCAGTTATCGATATAAAATTTAACAGCTGCAAAGGTATCTGTGCCCGATTCCGGCTTAACACCTTTTTCTTCACGATACGCTTTCTCCTTCTTGCCTTGCATCCAGCCGCTGCCATATTGGCCGCGAACCGCATATTTCTGAACCTCATGTTTATTGATCTTACGAATCGCATTGAGGACATCCGATTTCTTGTTACGGATCTCATTGGCTTCAAAGGAGACAGGCGCCTCCATGGCTACCATGCAAAGGACTTGCAGAATATGATTTTGCACCATGTCGCGAAGTGCGCCAGCCTGCTCATAATATCCACCTCTATCTTCTACGCCCACTGTTTCCGCCGCCGTGATCTGAACATGATCGATATAATTGCGGTTCCATATCGGTTCGAACAATGCATTAGCAAAACGAAGTGCCAGGATATTTTGGACGGTTTCTTTCCCCAGGTAGTGATCGATACGATAGATCTGGTTTTCTTCAAATAAGCCGGTAAGTAAACTGTTCAGCTCTTTGGCGCTCTGCAGATCATGTCCGAACGGCTTTTCTACAACAATGCGCGTATTGGACTTATCCTTACAAAGTTTCAGCTTTTTTAGGTTGGTCGCGATATCCGGCACCAGCTGCGGGGCTACCGCCAAATAGAATAACACGTTCGGGTGTTCTCCCCAGGCTTTTTCGTTATCATCAATAATCTTAGCAATACCGTTATAATCCTCTGGCTTATCCGCATCCATTCTCAGATATGAAATATGCTGCTGAAAGCTCTCCCATGTTGCATTTTTATCATCCTTTCTTCTGGAAAATTCCTTAATACCCTCCAGCAAATGCCCCCTGAACTTATCATTGGAATAATCCGTCCTACCCGTTCCGACGATTGCAAAATTATCGGGCATAAATCCATCAATAAACAGATTATAGAGTGCAGGCGTCAGTTTACGTTGATTCAAATCACCGCTTCCGCCGAATATAAAAACGACAGTAGAAGTGGGCTTTTTACTATTATTATTTTTAGCCATTCGTATAATGATTGAGATTAAGTTGAGATAAAGGCAGTACCAGGAGGTACTGCCTTTCTATATTTGTAGCTTATGGATGTGCCTCCCATTCCGTATGGAAGACTCCTTCTTTATCGGTGCGTTGGTACGTATGTGATCCAAAATTATCCCGTTGAGCCTGGATCAGGTTGGTCGGCATTTTTGCAGACACAAAAGACTCCAGATAGGCCAGAGATGACTGGATCGCGCCAATAGCGATACCGCTTTTAGCCGCAGCAGAAACCACATCCCTGAGGTCCTGCTGGCCTGCTTTGACCTCTTTTGCAATTGCCTCATCCAATAAAATATTAGATAGATTGGGATCCGCCAGATAAGCCTGATAGAAAGTTTCCAGCAGGGTTGAGCGGATAATACATCCACCTCTCCATATCTTTACCACATCCTTCAATGGAATTTCCATTTGCAGTTCTTCTGACGCTTTTACTAACAAAGAAAGTCCCTGCGCATAACAGATAATCGTAGAAACATATAAAGCCGCTTCCACCTTTGCTTCAAAGGCAGCCGGATCTGCTTCAATTTTATGAATAACCGGGGCATATAATGCAGCCGCTTTGAGACGATCATCTTTATAGGCTGAAAGGGTGCGCATTGAAACCGCCATATCGATACTTGGAATGGCAACGCCGGTATCCATTGCATCCTGTGAAGTCCATTTACCGGTTCCTTTAGCGCCGGCCTTATCCAAGATCATATCTACCAGATAATTACCAGTTTCTGAGTCCTTGGTGGCAAAAATATCACGCGTAATCTCTATCAGAAAGGATTGCAATCTGCCTTCATTCCAACGGGCAAATAAATCATGCAGCTGTTCGTTGGTATAACCAAGGCCATTTTTGAGCAGATCATATACTTCGCTAATGACTTCCATAATTGCATATTCGATACCGTTATGGACCATTTTTACAAAATGACCCGCAGCATCCTTACCCATATAGGCAGTACAAGGCTCCTGGTCTTTACCGACTTTGGCGGAAATAGCTTCTAGTAATGGTTTTACATGCCCATAGGCTTCTTTATCCCCGCCCGGCATAATGCTGGGGCCAAAACGAGCCCCTTTTTCTCCGCCGGAGACTCCCATGCCCATAAAATGGAATCCTTTGGCAGCCAATTCTTTAACTCTTCTCAGCGTGTCCGTATAATGTGAGTTACCGCCATCAATAATGATGTCACCCTTTTCCAAGAAGGGTATGAGACTGGCAACAACCGCATCCACCGGCTTTCCGGCTGGAACAAGCAATGTAATTCTTCTGGGCGTAGAAAGCCCTTCAACAAAGGTTTTGGTGTCTGTAGTCCCTTTTACATAAGTGCCGGCAGGAGCACCTTGTTCCAGTGCCTGCGCTTTTTTTTCATCCAGATCCAGTCCCAGTACACTGAAACCATGATCGGCCATATTATATAAAAGGTTCTGACCCATAACGCCGAGACCTATCATACCAAAATCAAACTTTTTTTCCATAGTCCTTTTTCTTTAATTATGAGAGAGCCAAAGTTAGTTAATTTCGCGTTTTGGGGCCTGTAAATGACACATTAATTTTTATTTTATTTTAAAATTCAAAATATACTGTTCCATCTCCTTCAAGGAAAAACTGCTAAGATTCTGACGGGCTGTTAGGCCAGCTTTCTGAGCAACCAGCACGCCATAGCGGATGTCGTCCATACCTCTGATGCTATGGGCATCCGGATCAATAGAAAGTAAGATATCTTTTTCCAGTGCCCGTTCAATATACGTCCAGTCAATATCCAGCCGACGTGGATTGGCATTTAATTCAATAACCACATTATTGGCCGCACATGCATCGAGTATCTTTTCCATATCCAATGGATATCCTTTACGGCTGAGAAGCAGCCGGCCGCTCATATGTCCCAGGATATGCGTGTATTTATTTTCTATTGCTTTGACTAACCGGTTAGTGGCATCCTGCTGCTCCATTTTAAGCACAGAATGTACAGAGGCGATAACCAAATCAAAAGAGGCCAACACATCGTCGGTATAATCCAGATCACCGTGCCTTAAAATATCACTCTCAATGCTTTTGAAAATCTTAAAAGGCGCCAGAGATTGGTTGAGCTGCTCGATCTCTTCATGCTGTGCTATGATTCTTTCCGGTTTCAAACCACCGGCATAACCAGCTGACTGCGAGTGGTCAGATATCATCAGATATTCAAAGCCTTTCTCTTTGGCAGCTATGGCCATTTCTGCCAGTGTCTGGCCACCGTCACTGTATCTGCTATGACAATGAATAACACCTTTTATATCAGATAAGGTAAGAGAAGGCGGCAACGGACCTGCCTTCGCTTTTTCAATAATGACCGGGGATTCTCTTTGGCAAATCGGTATGAAGCCGATCTCCAGTTTATCGAAAAGGCGTGTATCTGACCAGTCCTTATCCGTCAGGTTATCCTTATATTTTTCTATAAACGCCATTTCGAATTCCTTCGAACAGTTACATAAGAACGCCTGCTTTTCAAACCGGTCTACCGCAACAGAATGTATCAGGTACAGATCTGGTAATTTGTCACACTTGAAAAGCAGTGTCTCTCCCTGATTATCAGAGGGGACGATTTTTATTTCAGTCGCGGGGTATAACTGTTGGATAGCTGGCTGCTTGAATAAACTTCTAACTTCAATTTCGTTTAATGTCGTCACCCATTCGAGTTTGTCTATAACTGGCAGTTGTCGGCGGACTTGACCAACCAGTTCCAGCCTGGCATCGATAGCAACCTGTATCAACCCTTCCTGGAAGGCCGCATCGAGTCCCAGCGCAAGAGTTTCTACCTGTGCATATAAAAATTGTCCAGCCTGGTCCTGAAAAAACAATATGGCCTCCTTGATATTATCCTGGGTTTTCTGCCCAAAACCCTTGAGGAGCATTAAACGATTTTCTTCACAGGCATAGAGCAGCTCTCCAAGATTCTCGACACCGAGCTCATGCCAGATCACGGCTATTTTTTTGGGGCCCAATCCCTTAATATAAGTCATCTCCACAACGCCCGGCGGCGTTTTCTCTATCCACTGATCCAATACTTTTATGTGTCCGGTTGCTAATAGTTCTTGGGTTTTACCTCCGACAGCCGTTCCGATACCGGGAATGTCCATCATTTCCGCTGGCTCCATATCTTTAAATTCCCGTGCGAATTTCTCAATTGTCCTCACAGCATTTTGGTACGTTCTGACTTTAAAGGAGGACTCTGCATGGAGTTCCATCAAATTAGCCAGTAGTTTAAACTTTGCCGCAATTTCTTTATTAGTCATTTTTCAAATGTTTTGTATCGTGGTTAATCCATATGCCGCTACAAACTTATAATTACAAAAGGGTAGAAGCAAAAAAAGTCCCGAAAAATCGGGACTTCTGTATTTTTTGCTTTTTTACAGTTGTTATTAACTGTTAGTGGCAGTTGTCGCTGTAGGAGCTGCAGGCGGAGCGGAAGCTTTCTTTCCACGTTTTGCACCTGCTTTCTTAGCGGCTTTTTTTGCTGCTTTTTTAGGAGCTGCTTTTTTAGCGGCTTTCTTAGGAGCTGCTTTTTTGGCGGCTTTTTTAGGAGCTGCCTTTTTTGCTACTTTTTTAACGGCTGCCTTTTTTGGTGCTGCTTTTTTAGCGGCTTTCTTGGGAGCTGCTTTTTTTGCTACCTTTTTTACGGCTTTTTTAGGAGCCGCTTTCTTAGCTGCTTTTTTTACGGCTTTTTTAGGAGCTGCTTTTTTAGCGGCTTTCTTAACGGCTTTTTTAGGAGCTGCCTTCTTAGCTACTTTTTTAACGGCTGCCTTTTTGGGTGCTGCTTTTTTAGCGGCTTTTTTAGCTGTTGCCATGATAAAATTTATTTTAATGGTTAGTAAATTGATAGTAAATATATAACCATTTATATTAAATCAAAAAAATTCTTTGCACAGTATGTTGAAAACTCTAAATCTATTTTTAATGGTTTTTCAATTAGTCATATATATCAAACTTCGCTAATACCTATAAACAAAGGCACACAGCCATTCTGTTTTAATAAAAAATAGAAGATCTCGCAAACTTTTCCGCTTTTTTTCAGGAAAAAAATATTTTTATTTTTAACCTATTTTTTCCTTTTTGAGGCTGTTTTTTATTGTTTTTTATAAAAAGTGAGGCGGTCAAATTTAGCTCAGGAATACCCTCATTATTACCCAAACAAAAAGACTCATTTCTTTCGGAAATAAGTCTTTTTCTGTTGTTGGTAATCTTAAAAAATTACCGTAGAATTCTTTTTTCCGTCATATCCTTTAAAATGGTTTTTGCAAAATCATAAGACATTTTCTCAGCTGAAGAAGGATCGATCGTTTCTGACTGAGCAGAGTAAAGCATCTTGTTTTGACGGGCTAAATCATATAAATTTGTCTCGAATGAGTATGATGTCGTTCTTTCATAATACCCTCCATAAGGAGCTCCCCACATGTAAGGGGCATAGAAAGAATAATAACTCCAGAAATAATAAGGGCCGGCACCATAATAACCTGGCACAAATCTGCGGCTGGCGTTTTTATCGATCATCGCAATAGTAATTACACCATCAATACCGTCACGACTAAGCATTCTCAGTACCTGTTTTTCTGATTTATGCCTGAAGGTATTGGGACCATATACATCAGTAGCGGTAACTGCTTGTATACCCATATTATTTAAACCCGTTGCCAGTTCATTTTCCATATTCACTTTGACGGCTCTGTTTTTGGCACTTAACATACCCAGCACCAGGACCTTATTAAAATGGTGTCCATCCGCCTGTAAGTCCTTGGAAACCCAACTGGTGGTCAATCTTGAGGAACTGCACCCTGCTATAAAAAGCATTACAACAGGAGCACACCAAAGCAATAGTTTTTTCATCGTTAAAAATTTTATTAATTGTATTAGAATTTATCACCCGGACAGAAACGAAAAACTTTCAAAGCTTTGTCAATCAGCTATGATCTTCTTCGTCTTTGCCTTCCTGATTCAGTCAAATATTCTATTGTGAATATACTACTTATCAGTCATTTGACAAATAACGGATTAAAAAGTAATCTTGCTACATTACCTTTAACTTTTTTTTATTTGAACAGTTTAAACTTTTAGGAGGCTGCCTTCCAGACGCCAGCCTTCCTCATGGGACACCCTTTCTGTAAAATACCGGTGCCAGCGAAGCACCTGTGGCCACAACAGCTGCTGACCGTCATTTATGATAATGCCATCACAAAGACTCATCTTCTTTTCTTCGTTCATCTGTTTGGCCATCCTGCTTTCAACCGCTGCTGCACTGAGCCCATCACGCTGAGTTACCCGCCTGACTCTCGTTTTCCGGTCAGCGTATACTCCTAATATAAAATCGAGGGGCTTATTCGTGCCGGATTCAAAAAGTAAAGCTGCTTCTTTGATAACATACAGGGCAGGCGGTATAATTACTGTATGCTTATTTTGATTCTTTGTCTCCAGCCATTTTGATTTTTTGGCCTCATAGGTCTTTTCCTGCTGCTCCATCCATTTTTTTGCAGCTAAAATAACAGGCGGATGTGTAATGGTATTCAATGTTTCCAATGCCTTTTTATCCTGAAAGACAATTGAACCTACTTTTTTACGGTCTAAACCCTGGCCGTCAGGTAAATAAATTTCATTGCCAAAGACCGATATTAGTTCCCGGCGGATTAGCGGATCTGTATCTATTAGTATCTTAGCCACTTTGTCACTGTCGAATACAGGTATACCCAACTGGGCAAATAATCTACTGACAACAGATTTGCCGCTACCAATACCTCCTGTGATTCCAAGTTTCAACATAGACTTCGATTGGATATAAAAAAAGCAACAACCAAAATTACCCAAATAATTCCGGCTGTTGCTAAAAAAAGTAATTCGATTTTTTAAGGCTTTATTTTCCAGCCTTAGCTCCGCCTTGCAGGCCCTTGGTCCAATCCAGTGAAATAGCGGACTTCTCCAGTTTGACGTAGCTACCTGGGCTGGTTTCCAGCATAATGGTGGTTCCGTCTTCATTCACTTTATTAATTGTACCATGGATTCCGGCAATGGTAACCACTTTGTCACCTTTTTGCAAGTCATTGATAAAATTTTTCTGCTCCTTGGCCTTTTTGGTCTGTGGTCTGATCATAAAGAAATAGAACACCACAATGATACCGATCATAATGATCAGCTGCGCTGAACCACCACCTGGTTGTCCACCCTGGCCGGCCATAAGTAATACTGAATTAAGCGTACTCATTGAATTGTTTGTTTTTTGATGTAAAATTGAATGTTTGCTGAATAATGAAAAACAATACTATTTTGAAGGGGTCACCTTACCGGTGAAAGCCAAAACAAAATGGGTATTATTTGTTGTATTAGAGCTGACAACGATGCTCTTTCTCACGCTGCCTGGCCCTCCGTGATTGGTGTCGAATGCCGCGGTCACCGTACCTTCTTTACCTGGCATAACCGCTGTTTTTGTATAATCTGCAACTGTGCAACCACAGGTAGGTCTTACCTGCGTAATGAACAAAGGCTTATCTCCTGTATTTTCAAATTGGTAGACTATTTTAACCTTATCACCCATGGCGGCGGTCCCAAAATCCTTTAGGGAGTCGATCCAGCGGATAGTGGTAAAATTAGCCGTATCGCTCTGGGCATTTGCAGGCGCTTTTATATTGCTGCCTGTACTATCCTGGCAGGAAATAATTCCCGCTGATACCGCCATAAGGCAAATCCCTGTTAACCATAATTTGCGCATAAAGACATATTATTGTTTTCTAAAATCGACCTTTTGGATCTTACTTTGCGAAATTAGCTCTTTATGAATAGAATCTAAAATTCCATTTACAAATTGTCCGCTCTGCGCGGTGGAGTAGTCTTTAGCAATATCAATATATTCGTTAATAGTCACTTTAGTCGGAATCGTCTCGAAATATAACAGCTCACTGATGCCCATTTTAAGCAAGACCATATCTATGAGTGCAATACGGTCTGAATCCCAGTTTTTTAGTTTAGGGCGGATCAGCTCCATCAGGTAGTCTTCTTTGTCCAAAACGGTTTCCAGAAGCTGTTTGGCATATTGCCACTTATCTGGCGCTACAGAATGCTCCAGGTGCATGGAGCCGGGCTTATGCAGATATTGCATGACCATCTGTTCTGCCATTTCTGCGTCATCATCAAGATTGGGGTAAAGTTCTTCAAGCCGGGATACAAACCCTTCATGTGTTAATAACAAATTAGTGAATATGAAAGAGATCATGGCTGCTTCGCCCTTTTTATCTCGGGAGGGTTCTTGAATATATTGGTGATAAGTGGCCGTGGTAATCAGTTCCAGAAAGATCTTTTTAATCAGATCTTCATCGATTTGGCCCTCGATCTTTTCAGCTACAATGACCTGCTGAAAACCAGTATCTTCTTTAATTTTCCAGATGACCTCATTACCTGCCAGCTTAATATTAAACGCTAGGTCTTCTGCTGTTACGATATGTTTGGAAGCTAATTGACGGGCATGTTTTTCTGCGTAACCAGCGATATGGACCAGGTTGTCCAATAAATAGACCACAAGTGCCCGGGTCTGATCAATTTGCCGGAGCAGTGTTTTTGGGAGATTTCCGCCTGCAGAGGTCGGCTTTTCGGGTTTCATTACATCTACGGCATATAAAAGTTGCATCACTTTAACCCGGATATTTCTTCTGCTGATCATAAGGATATGGAATAAGAACTTTTTTTAGAGTGGCAAAGGTAATTAAAGTTTGTCATATGACAACTCTAAAACTGGACTCCGGCAGCATTAACAGGGGTTTAGCATCTAAGATTCAGCGATCATAGCCCTTTTTAAGCAAAAAATCAACCGCATGTTCAAAAGGGCGGCCAATTACTGCGCAGCGGCCATCTGTCAGAATAGGCCTTTGCAACAGGGCAGGATACTGGCTGAGCAGATCAATCACCTGCTGCTGATTCGTTAGATCGATGCCTGTGTGAAAGGACTCGAATGCAGGATCTTCTTTCCGGATGATCGCTGACGCCGGCAGTTCCAATTGTTCCAGCAGTATATTTAATTCAGCTCGGGAGAGTGGTTCAATCATATAATCCCGTATGACAAATGGAATCTGTTGGTCTGTCAGATACTGATAGAGACATTGGCTTTTGGAGCAGCTCTGCCTGTGAATAAGTGTAAGCATGAAAGATTTCTTAAAGATACTTCACAGAAAAAGCGTATCAATTGCCTGATAAACAACAAATACGCTTTTTGTTATACTAAACGCCCGATTCATTAATAGCGATAGTGTTCAGGTTTGAATGGCCCTTCTTTAGGAATGCCCAGATAGGCAGACTGCGCATCGGAGAGCTCGTCCAGCGTTACGCCGATTTTGGCCAGGTGAAGGCGTGCCACTTTTTCATCCAGATGCTTAGGTAACACATATACCTTGTTTTCGTAATTTTCCGGATGATTCCAAAGTTCGATCTGAGCGAGTGTCTGGTTCGTGAAGGAGTTACTCATCACAAAGGATGGGTGCCCGGTAGCACAACCCAGATTCACGAGCCTGCCTTCCGCCAGTACAATGACATCCTTGCCATCAATCGTATACAGATCTACCTGTGGCTTGATCGTGTTTTTAGTCTGCCCGTAAGTTTCATTCAGCCATTTCATATCGATTTCAATATCGAAATGCCCGATGTTACAAACAATAGCCTTGTCTTTCATCGCGCGGAATTCACGCTCTGTAATAATATCTCTGCAACCAGTCGTCGTAACAATGATATCTGCTTCTTTAACAGCGTCTTCCATTCTTTTTACTTCAAAACCTTCCATTGCTGCCTGTAAAGCACAGATCGGATCGATCTCAGTAACGATAACGCGGGCACCTGCACCACGCAGCGATTCTGCAGACCCTTTACCAACATCACCATAACCTGCCACAACCGCCACTTTACCGGCGATCATCACGTCAGTAGCGCGGCGAATCGCATCTACACAGGATTCTCTACAACCGTATTTATTATCAAATTTCGATTTCGTGACAGAGTCGTTAACATTAATGGCAGGCATCGGCAGCGTGCCCTTGGCCATTCTTTCATATAATCTGTGTACGCCGGTGGTTGTCTCTTCAGACAAACCTTTAATGCCAGCCACCAATTCAGGATATTGATCCAACACAATATTGGTCAGATCGCCGCCGTCATCAAGGATTAAGTTCAGGGGCTTGTCCTTGCTGCCGAAAAACAGGGTTTGCTCAATACACCAGTCTGCTTCCTGCTGGGTTTCTCCTTTCCAGGCAAATACCGGCACGCCAGTAGCGGCAATAGCAGCCGCAGCGTGATCTTGTGTGGAGAAGATGTTACACGAGCTCCATCTTACTTCAGCACCTAGAGCCGTAAGCGTCTCAATTAAGACCGCAGTCTGAATCGTCATATGCAGACATCCGGCAATTCTGGCACCTTTCAGCGGTTGGGAAGCACCATATTCTTCACGAAGGCTCATAAGGCCAGGCATTTCTGCCTCAGCCAGCCTTATTTCTTTACGGCCCCATTCGGCCAAATGAATATCTGCGACCTTATAAGGAAGGTTAAAATCAATTTTTTCTATTCCTGTAGATGTACTAGCGGCTGTTGACATAATTTTCTATATTAATTATATATATTATTTTTCGCGAAAATAAGGGATTTTTTACTGATTGATTGCTATTATACTGTGAAATCTGTCAGGTGTCGGCCTGCTCATTAAAAATCTGCTCTCCATTGGTTGTCAGCTCAATTAACTGATAAGTTTGCCCCAACGCTTCAAATGCAGCCTTAAGCCTTTCACTATGCGTATCAGTAATAAACACCTGCCCCTGTAATTGTTCCACAACTTGTTTCAACAGATTTAACATCCTGTCTGCGTCCAGTTTCTCAAAGACGTCATCCAGCAAGAGAACAGGCGGGGTATTCTTCCTGGCGGCAATATAATAATAGGAGGCTAATTTTAAGGCGAACAGCATACTTTTGCGCTGTCCCTGAGAAGCCAGTGACTTAAATGGAAAGTCTTCCAGCGTCATCATCAGATCATCCCTGTGAATCCCCTTGGTTGTCCTTTGGAGCATAAAGTCCCTTTCCCGACTCTGCCGTAGAAGATTTCCCATGTTATCGCGTAATAGGGAAGATTCATAAGAAAGGCCTACACTTTCCCCTGCACCTGCAATGGAAGTATAGCCTTCCAATACGGATGGTATAAAATCCTCAAAAAAAACTTTTCGGGCTTCATATATCGGTTCTGCTTTCTGACAAAGCTGTTGGTCCAATACAGAGAGTACTTCCTGTGCAGCTCCCTGTCCCAGACCGGATTTAAGCAAGGCATTACGTTGCTGCAAAATCTTATTATACTGAATCAGGTTTTGCAGATAGGATGGGTCGGTCTGAGACAGGATCGTGTCTACGAATTTTCTTCGTTCCTCACTACCGCCGGTGATCAGCGAGCTATCATCGGGAGCGATCATAACGGCCGGCATCCTACCCATATGTTCTGAAAACCGCTCATAGGCCATCTGATTATAGAGAAATTCTTTTTTATCGCCCGGGCGTACAATGCAGACAATAGGTACTTGACCGCTGCTATCAGGCAGTATAAAATCTCCTTTCATGGAGATGCATCCTTCCAACCGAAAACCTTCTGTACCATGCAGTGCATTTTTACTGTCTGGCCGGGAAAAATAACTACGGGTAAAACAAAGATAATAGAGCGCATCCAAAAGATTCGTCTTTCCACTTCCATTAGGGCCCGCAATGCCGATGATGCGCTGCTTAAAATCAAAAGCAGCTTGCCTGTAATTCCTGAACTGGATCAGTGATAAATGAGAAAAGTGGGACACTTGGCAAAATTAACCAAAAGACCGAACATTAAAAAACACAGGTTAAAAGACAAAGCAGGGTTGAATTTATATGTAAAACACAATCCTGGTGGCCGGGCAAGTGGCATCCCGGATTATTGCACTGCTACTTATCCCAGTGAACTTTCTGTATTTGTACATCCTGGCTGTTCGGACCGGCCATGATTTCAAAATCTCCTGCTTCCCAGTTATAGTCCAGCTGGCTGTTATAGAATTTAAGATCATCTACTCCAACCGTAAAATGCACGTCCACCGTCTGGCCTTTGGGGATCATTATTTTTTTAAACCCTTTCAATTGTTGTACCGGTCTGCTGACAGAACCTATCATGTCTCGTATATACAGCTGAACAATTTCCTGACCATCTCTGTCTCCATTATTGGTCACGGGGACGGTCACTTCCAGTTTGGCATTTCCTTGTAGCGTACTGTCGCTTAAACGCATCTTCCCATATGAGAAATCAGTATAGCTTAATCCATAGCCAAAAGGATAAACCGGCAGATTGGACACATCCAGATAATTAGAACGGAATTTCTGGAACCACTCACCTTTGGGTAAAGGTCGGCCCGTATTCATATGGTTATAATACAGCGGAATCTGACCTACATTTTGTGGGAAGGTCATGGTCAGTTTGGCACTGGGATTTACAACACCAAACAAGATATCTGTAATAGCGGGGGCAGCCATCGTACCGCCAAACCAAGTATCCAATATCGACGTTACATGTTTCGCTTCCCATGATAATGTCAATGGACGGCCATTAAACAAAACAAGTATTACCGGCTTGCCGGTAGCCACCAATGCCTGTAACAGATCTTTTTGTACATCCGGCAAGCCAATATCTGTCCTGCTGGAAGCTTCGCCTGAAAACTCTGCGCTTTCGCCCAGAGCCGCTACAATTACATCTGCCCTTTGAGCCGTCTTAACGGCTTCTGTTCTTAGCACCTCCGGCAATTTTTGATAACGGGGCAGGGTTTTACCAAAGAGAGTAGCGTTCTTTTGCAGCATACTGTCAGTTGTCAGATTTGATCCAGGCGCATATAAGATCTGGCTGCTGTCTGTAACAGCTAGTTTCATTGCCTGTAACAATGAAAGAACTCCGGTATTATTGGCAGCCACACTCCAGGTACCGGTCATTTGATTAGCTGCATCGGCCAGTGGACCGATCAGTGCAATACGGGTATTTTTCTTAAGAGGTAAGGTTTTGTTTTCATTTTTTAAGAGTACCATCGATGCCGCGGCGACTTTTCTGGCAAAATCTTTATTCGCCTTCGTAAACACTTGCGTTTCGGCTCTGACGGCATCACAATACTTAAAGGGATCCTTAAACAGTCCCAAGTCGTATTTGGCTTCCAGGATTCTCCTGCAGGCAGCATTTATCTGCTCCTCGGCCACTTTTCCTTCCTTCAAAGATGCCGCCAGAGTCTTTAAAAAGCCTTCCCCTACCATATCCATATCCAGACCAGCATTGAGCGATAATGCGGATACATCCTGATAATCACCCATGCCGTGGGCCATCATTTCTGGAATACCGGTATAATCCGACACGACAAACCCTTTAAAGCCCCATCTTTTTCGAAGGACATCTGTCAAGAGCCATTTATTACCGGACGCCGGAATGCCATCTACCAGGTTGAAACTGGCCATGACGGATCCGACACCTGCATCCACAGCTGCTTTATAAGGAGGGAAATAATCATTAAACATTTGCAGGTGGCTCATGTCGACCGTATTATAATCCCTACCGGCTTCAACGGCACCATATAGTGCAAAATGCTTAACACAAGCCAATATATTTTCATTGGAACTTAAGTCTCCCTGATAGCCCTCCACCATGGCCTTTGCAATCTGGCTGCCTAAATACGGGTCTTCCCCGTTTCCCTCAGAGACTCTTCCCCAACGGGGATCTCTGGAGATATCTACCATGGGGCTGAATGTCCAGCAAATACCATCTGCGCTTGCCTCCTTAGCAGCAGCCTTAGCGCTCTGACGAATCAGTTCCATGTCCCAGCTCGTAGAGAGGCCAAGAGGAATCGGAAATATGGTTTCATAGCCATGGATCACATCCATGCCAAATATCAGTGGGATGCGCAGCCTGCTTTGCTTGACAGCGATTTCCTGAATGGCCCTGATCTTCTTCTCAGATTTAATGTTAAACAAACCGCCTACCTTCCCCTGGCGGATGCTGGCAGCAATATCTGAGTTCTTTGCTTCCCCTGTCGTGAAATCTCCGGCACTGGGTAAATTAAGCTGACCGAGTTTTTCTTCAAGTGTCATCTTGGCCATCAGCGCATCTATAAATTTTTCCCTGGGTAGTTCTTTATCTGACGGGGTTTTATGAATGCCGGTCAAAGCTGGGGGAGTCTTTATGAGCGCCGCTTGCTGTGCCTGGCCAGACGCATGGCTCAATAAAATAGCAGTTGCCATCAGCACAAACAAAGTAGCTATCTGCTTCAGTTTGTTACAAAAACGCTTTGTAGGAGTAACTGGTTTTTGATACATGATTGTTTTAAGTTTTAAATTGGTATGTAAGCGGTAATATTAGCCGGCATTCGGTTTTTTTACTTGGCGTTCCTAAGATAAAATAAAGTGTATTCACGACTCAAAGATCCAATAAAATAACCGGCCTCGTCTAATATTTTTTAATTACATTTTTATAGAACGTGCCGTAAAACCCATTCATCACGTAGTGTGGGTGGGCTGTAAGGCACACAAGTATTTGGCTGTTTTACAAAGTACATTTACCTTCGTTTTGTCAGTAAAAGACTTAAAAACCTCGTAAGGGACTTGCGAGTACACGTGTGGAGCGATAATAAGACTTCTAACCCATTTGGGCTGTAAGCAAGTCGCTGTGAAGCACGAAGTCCATTCATCGCTTTAGCGTGGGTGAGTAGTTCACTTCAGATACTATATTAGTTTAAAGACGGCGAAGGTAGCCTTGAAGCTGTTCCTTCAGCCTGCTTTCCAAGGGTAAATCCCAGTTTCTTTAACCCAGCTCTTACTTCGGGTGCACTCATAAAAAGCCGCCACAAAAGCCCAGAACGATAATTTTCCATCATAACGACGATGGGGCCTTGGTCAATGGCCAAGTAACGTTTCGGAAACCAGTTATCGGTTTCACTAAAAGCATCATAGAATCCGTATTTACCCAATAGTTTATTGCCAAGGCTGTCATAAAAATAGCGCATGGCGGCCATGGATTTCTCTGGTGTGTAGGGAAAGCTAGAAAGTGCAGCTGTCGGGCTGATTACCCCCAGATCACTGTTCATATTCGGCGCATGCGCAGCATAACCTGCTGTTGAATAACTGGCTGTCAGTCCCCAGCAATGCGGCCCATATCCTTTGTAGCCTTTAGGATTGTCAACACACCATTGATAGTTAATCAACGCCTGGTGCACATTCTCTTCTCCGTAATTGCCATAACCATCTTTAAGTCCCCTGGGGTCCAGTCCCAGATAAGAATATTCAGACCAGAAGAGCGGCCCTCCATTGGGCAAGTCCCCCTGATGGAAAAATTGTAATGAAATGCCATTATAATTACTGGCTCTTTTGATCTTACCATTCATGGCCCAGCCATTGTCATAGGTTGCTTTATCAATCGCATGTGTAGGAGAGGAGGCCCCCAATACATACATGATCAGACATTCATTATATCCATGTACAGGAAAGTTCATCTGCCAGCCATACGTAGGGCTCCAGTGCCAGTAAAGCACTTTTTGGCCGCCTTTGGTATACCAATTATAGTCTACTTCCCGCCAGAGCTTATCGATACGGGCTGCAAGGCTTTTCTCGACACTGTCTCCCGGTAAAAGATATTGACGCGCGGTCAGCAGGCCCTGCATTAAAAATGATGTTTCCACAAGATCTCCGCCGTTGTCTTTTACCCCAAATGGCTTTGTCTTACCAGTCGTCCCTTCATACCAGTGAGAATAGGCTCCATGATAACGGTCTGCCCTCTCCAGAAAGCTGACAATAGCAGCGAGTCGCTGTATACCTTGTTCTCTTGAAATAAAGTGTCTTTCTATGCCGACAATCAATGCCATAATACCAAATCCGCTGCCTCCGGTTGTCACTACCGTCTGATCATGTTCAGGATAATCTCCATCAATGTGGATGCGCTCCGGTGCCATCTTACTGTTGGCTTCAGCACCTTCATAAAAATACTGAAAACTGCGCTGCTCTATAAGATTAAAAAGAGCGCTATCAGAAAGCCGGCTGGTGGTATCTGCTACAACACCGGTTCCGGTGTCCTTATCTGAATCCTTCGTAAGAGGCGACTGTTTGCAAGACAGCGTGAAGACCAGCAGGCAGAAAAGATACGCCGGAATACGTTTAGAGGCGCCCGCCAGACTTAATTTCGTTATGTTGTTATGTTCTACTGCTGTGTTCTTCTCGCAGGTCATAATACGTATTTTTTTTGTTTTTATCAGTGAGTCTCTGAATGTCAGATTAATTATATCCGGGATTCTGTTGCATCTTACCATCGGTCGCATCTATTTCAACCTGCGGTACAGGAAAATGTTCGTTCTTCCCTTTGGTAAACTTCTTACCCAGCGCATTTAATACCTCCGCTGCCCGTCCCTGACGGATGAGATCAAAAAAACGGTCACATTCCATCGCTAACTCCACTCTTCTTTCTTTCCATATGGCGGCTCGCAAACCATCCTGACCAGAAGCAGTCGTCGGATTCAGTCCGGCTCTGTGCCGGATCAGGTTAAGAGAAGCTGTAGCCACTCCGGCATTACCCAGTTCATTAGCCGCCTCTGCATTAATCAGAACGATGTCACCCATTCTGAGTAAGCGAACATTCTTATTGGTGTTATCGCCGTCTCCGTCATAGGTTTCATCAAAAACGCTGACGTAAGCCTTGTAGTTATAGCGGGGATTCGCTGCGGAAGTCAGGATCACCCCATCAAAAAGTGTATCCCCGATATGAATAATGGTGGCCTTCCTCCTTTTATCACCCGGCTCATAAGCCTTATCCAGATCTTCACTAGGCACATTAAAACCCCAACCCGAATAAGCGCTAACCGTGCCTGTTTGCCCAACCTTCTTAAAAGTTGCAGCACGAATGCCTTGTACCGCTGTGTATTGCTGCACGCCGGCATCCGGTACGCCGATCTTACTTTGTACTTCGAACAGGGACTCTTTCGAATTCTCACCAATTTCTCTCCAGATCGTGCTATAATCACTCACTAAACCGTATGTGCCATACTTGCCCTGCATAATGCCTTGACTGAGATCAAATGCCTGTTGCCATTTCTTTTCATATAAAGACACTTTGGCCAAAAGGCCAGCCGCTGCACCTTTGGTCGCGTGGCCCACATCCGACGCCGCCTGCTGATCATTGGTTGGAAGCACAGCCATCGCAGCTTTGAGGTCCAGCTCAATAAATGCATAGATATCCGCCTCGGGTACCCGGGTTGCGGCCTTCACTACATCCGCCGGGTCTTCAGAGTTCAACACGGTATCTACCAAAGGTACATCACCAAACATACGTACCAGGTTAAAATAATAATAGGCTCTTAAAAACTTTGCTTCTCCTATGTAACGCTCCTTAAGCCCCTGGTTCAGATTCGCGTATAGCCCTATGTTTAAGATAGCCTGGTTACAATTGGATACCCCATTATAATTGCCGGCCCAGCCTTCCGCGATACTGCCCGTTGTGGCACTGTAAGTAATCGCATCGAGTTGATCCTTATCTCCGCCTAGATCGCCCGGATCGCTCCCTTTGTCCGCATCATCAGAGGTAATGGAAGTGAGCCCCAGCCAGGAAAAAGAAGATTCATTCCATTGTAGGAGGTTCGTGTAACAAGCAGCCAGAAACTTAGCCGCTCCTTTAGGATCGGTATAGATAGAGTCGTTTTGCTGCACAGTATTCTGCGGTGCTGGATTGAGATAACTTTTAGAGCAGGAACTATACAGCATAACCGCTGCAATTGAAACGATTGTTACAAATATTATTTTTTTCATGATATTATTTTTTTGTCCTTCTTGAATGTCTATAATCCAATATTTACGCCCAGCAAATAGGTAGCTGTGACTGGATAGATACTAAGCTCTATACCCGAACTCAGTGCATTACCGGGAAGCTCCGGTGTATAGCCGCTATATTTTTTCCAGATCACCGGATTATCCGCACTGGCGAAAACCCTTAGAGATTTAATATGCCATCGTTCTGTATGGGGAACTGTATACCCCAGCGTTATATTATTGACACGAAGGAAATTACCCGATTCAACAAAATAAGTCGAAGGCTTGGGCACAGCGTTAGAAGCCCGGGGCTGTGTGCCGTCAGGGTTATCTGCTGACCACATATCACGCGCCCGGCTAGCCTCGATCTGCTCATTGCCAAAACGAACCGCTTTTTTACCGTTATAGATCTTATTGCCATTATTGCCATACAGGTCAAAAGAGAAATCCAGCCCTTTCCAGTTAAGGCCGCCATTCACGCCATAGTAAAACTTCGGCTGATAGGAACCGGCAAAAATCCGGTCATTATCATTGATAAGCCCATCGCCATTTTGATCCACATACCGAAAATCTCCAGGCTGTGTACCTTCAATATGCGCAGATCCGTCGATCTGATCCTGACTTTTATAAATTCCGTCTGTCTGCAATACCCAGAAGCTGCCAATAGGTTGCCCTTCGACTGTATAAGTAACGATCTCTCCGTTACCAAGACTACCGCCCTTAAGTTGCAAAGAGCCATCCACATGATCTACAACATTCTTATTGAATGTCATATTGAATCCCAGATGATAGCTAAAATCCTTGTTTATATGATCTTTCCAATTCAGGTCAAATTCTATCCCTTTGTTGCGCACGTCCGCAGCCTGGGAATAAACGGTTTTGTCTGCATCTCCGTAAGTGGTCGGAACAGTAACCGGGATGAAGGCATGCGTCAGCTTATTATAATAGCTGACATCACCGCTTAATTTGTTTTGCAGCATAGAGAACTCCAGGCCGAGATCCGTCCCGGTAGTCGTTTCCCAACTCACAGCGGCGTCTTTGATCTGATCAAAAGTCCATGCCTGCTGCGCCGGGTCATCTGGTCCGCCAAAACCGTAGTATTTCTTTTGAAGAGAGATCTCATTTAAGATCCTGAGATTGGCGATGGTAATATCATTGCCCACTTTTCCATAGCCTGCTCTCAGTTTTAAGGAATTAAAAAGATGCTGGTTTTCCATGAATTTTTCCTCAGACACCACCCAGGCGCCTCCGATAGAATAAAAAGTTCCGTATTGGTTTTCCGTTGGGAAAGAGCTGGAACCGTCTCTTCTCAGTGATCCGTTGAAAATATACCGCCTGTCATACGTATAGATCAAACGGCTATAGGCAGATGCCCGGGTCAGGATCGCACCGGAAGAATGTACATCTGCATTATTATCTCCCTGATCCAGATACCAGAGATTGGGATCTGCAGGTACATTCTGAATTGTTCCCATCCAGCTGTTATCTCTGACTTTTTCAGAGGAGTAGCCTATTGTGGCATTGATCTCATGTACACCGTTGAAAGTTTTATTATAGGTAGCATTATTGTCAATAATATAATAGAAGCTATTGTCATTATTTTGTGTTAGGTTGGAGACATCATTTTTCATACCACTCCATATGTTATAGACCGGGACATATATTTTCTGATTGTTATTATGATAATCAAAATTATAACTGCTTCTCAGTGTCAGGCCATTTACCGGCGTTAATTCGGCAAACACATTTCCCTGCAGCCTTAATTGTTTGGAGCGGTCATGCGTGAGATCCAGTTTTGCAACGGGATTGCCCACATTTAACAGATCTGTAAACCCATAATTCCCGTTGGCAAACCTGACTGGCACGGTGGGAGCCATTCTGTAAGCATCATCAAACTCAGTAGGCTTATTGTTCATATTGTAGGCGCTGACATTCAGGTTGTGGCCTAATTTAAAGAAGGGAGCTAACCGATATTCGTTATTGATTCTAAAAGCGGCCCTGGTATAATCTTCACCGGGAATAATGCCCTGGTCCTTGAAGACGGATCCGCCAAAATAATATGTAACTTTCTCAGAGCCGCCGCTGACATTGAGTTCATAATTTTGGATAAGGCCTTTACGGGTGATCTTGTCAAACCAATTCGTGGTGGCACCTATCGTATCCAAATCAAATGCAAGCGGCTTATTATCATAGGTTCTGGCAGCATTGGTAAAAGCAGCATAAGTTCTGGCGTCCGCCAGGGCCACTTTTGAAGTAGGTGTCTTAAACCCGGTGTAGGCATTCAAAGATATCCGCATTTTACCGGACCTGCCGCTCTTGGTCGTAACGATCACCACTCCATTACCTGCACGCGAACCGTATATAGCCTGAGCAGAGGCGTCTTTCAACACCTGAACTGAAGCGATATCATTGTTGTTGATATTTGTAATATCGTCCGTAATCACCCCATCAACGACATAAATGGGGTTGGCATTCCCGAGTACAGATCCCACACCGCGTACCCTGACCTGGGGTTGTGATCCAGGAGCCCCCGAGGCTGTGATTTGTACCCCGGGCACTTTGCCCTGAATTCCCTGGGCAGCACTTAGCACGGGCCGGGCAGCAATTTCTTCGCCGTCCACCTGTGCCACGGAGCCGACCACCTGACTTCTTCTGGCCGTGCCATAACCAATAATAACGACTTCGTCCAATGTGCCGGCAGAGGGGCTGAGGCGTATTAAAAGATGGGATTGATCACCTAACCTGAGGGTCGTCCCACTATAGCCAATGGACGAAACAGAGAGTTGATCGCCAGCCTTTCCCTCTATCGAAAACTGTCCTAAAGAATCCGAGATAGCTCCTTTTCCGGTGCTCAGTAGGGTAATAGAAGCGCTGGATAGCGGGGCGCCTGTTACTGAATCTGTTACCTGTCCGCTATAGATTTGCTGACTGATGCCCAGGCAGGGGAAAGCAGTAACAAATGCAAAAAAAGTCAGGATTTTTTTCATAATGCTTGTATTTTAAAAATGGTGAGAAGGCTATAAAAGCCTAAGCAGATGATCATGCAATCACCGCAATTGATCTCCCAAATTTAACACACAGGCACCCCTCCTTACGAAATCATTAACACATCTAGGCTACATCACCGTCTTTATCTTCCGATAAATTGGTTGCTCAAGAATACATCATTAAAAAAAATATAAATATATTATTTGCTATCAAACAGCACTTTGCAAAAAATAGTAAAGAGCTCATAAAATAACATCCGTTAGCACGCCAGAGGCAGCCTTCTATGCGGTGTTACATCCCGGAAAGGAGTAAATAACGGAAGACTGAAAGGCACCGGTAGATCAAAAGCGCAGCATAAAATCACTAAGGTTATCATGTGA
This sequence comes from Arachidicoccus terrestris, assembly GCF_020042345.1. Taxonomy (NCBI): domain Bacteria; kingdom Pseudomonadati; phylum Bacteroidota; class Chitinophagia; order Chitinophagales; family Chitinophagaceae; genus Arachidicoccus; species Arachidicoccus terrestris. The sequence continues at coordinate 4,430,497 of NZ_CP083387.1, read as the reverse complement.
ATCCAGCTGCAGCTTTTTGCGTAGCCGATACCTTTTGATCTCCACGCCGCGTACAGAAATATTAAGTAATGGTGCAATCTCCTTTGTACTTAGATTCATTTTCAGGTAGGCCGCAAGTCGCAGATCCTGAGAAGTAAGATCCGGATAGGCCTGAACGAGCTTCTCAAAAAAAACTTCATGTACCTTACTAAACCCGTTATCAAATAACTGCCAGTCTGTTTCTTCATCCTGGATATATTTATTCAAGGATTTGGATAGTTTTTGGATCTTTCCATCTACAGCTTGCGCATCCTGGCCCTTCTGTGATTTCATATGGTCAAGTTCCTCTTTAAGACGCTTAAGGATCTTTTTCTTTTTAATGAGTTCCATCGCCAGTTTGGCGAGATCCTCGCTTTTATGAATGACTTCTTCTGACAGTTTTTTCTGTTCTAAAAGCAATAATTGGTTGGCATTTTTTTCCCGTTGTAACTGCAGCGCTTCCCGCATTTTAAACGTCATAGCCTGGCGCTGCAGTTTAAGACGATGCTTATGCCAACGCCATAATAATAATGCGATAGCAATCAACAAAAGGGCATAAAGGCATCTGGCCACCAGAGAATAATACCAGGGGTTGAGCACCCAAATAGCCAAACTGGAAACATTGTCAGACAACGAGGACTTTATCTCGAAGATATAATGACCGGCCGGAAGATTATTCAATTCCTTCTGCCCCAAGGTGGACGGAACACTCCAGTTATTTTGTCCACTGCCTTTCAGCCGGAAACGATAAGTTACCGGCTGTTCATAATAGGCAAGAGAATAGGAGATTAAAAGGTTATTCTTACTGTAGGGCAACTTAAGGCTCCCGTCTGACTGTAGATACTTAGCCTCCAGCGCTGAAGGCTTTCCATCCTGCATCAGAAATATCTGGCGAAAGTCAGGTGCAGGCAAATTGACTGGCAGGGTATGCTCGGTTTTATGCAAGACCACAAACCCATCTTCGCCGGTAAGCAGACTCTGCGCTTCATCAACAGATACAATAGACTCATATCCTCTGACCAAGTTAAAAAGATGCGTGTTCAGTGCGAAGCGGGTCCATTGTCCGGCACCTGCCTTATAGTGCAATTGACTTTGCGCATCGATCACCCAATACCCCCGCCCGCTATCTGAGAAAACCCCGACAGGCTTGCTATAGGGGGCAAAATAACCCTCTAAAGATTTGTCATGTAACAGGCTATCTTGTTCAGGCAGCCATTTAAAAATGCCAGCCCCGCCAGCAAGGCGAACTCCTCCTTTATATGAAAACATACTCCATCTAAGTGTTGTAGGGCCAAGCGTTTTTAGAGGCAGCATCCTGGAAGATAGAAGATGGGTACAACTAGAATCTGGTTTTAACAGATAAACACCTTTATAGGCATGCATAGCCCATATGCAACCTGTACTGTCTATGACCATTTTACTCACAGCCATATTTTCTGTACCTTTTAATACTTGTGTTAACTGCCAGAGACCATTTTGTTTTTGATAGACAACTATTCCATTATAAGTGCCCTGTAGAAGCTTTAGTATGCCTCCATTAACAGGATCTGATACCGGTTCCAAATCCCATCCGCCAGGCAGGCTGGATATTTTATGCACACCACCAGCAGTAATCGTATAGGTACCCGTATTATTTCCGCAAAAAAGGGTTCCATCAATCACTTTAAGATCCCAGACCTGTCCGGTGATACCGGCAACTTCTTTTAAACTGGAAAGTTCGAAAGATGCCATCCTATCGTAGGGTGCCTGAAAAAGCCCATGATTGGATCCCACAAACAGCTGATGGTTGTATATTGCAACTGCATATACAGTGCCGATCCTCCCCTGCAAGTCCTTGAAATAAGCAACGTTAGATTTAAGTACCAACTGAGCATTCCCTTTATCCATCGCAAGCCATAGGTTCCCTTCCTTATCAGGATACATCCCCAAAATAGTATTATTCAGCAGGCCGGTATTTTTATTGACAACAGCCTGCATGCTCCCACGGGCATTGATAAAGATGACTCCTTCGCCGATCGTGCCGATAGCATACAGGTCGTCTCCAAGTTTCAGACCTGCATTAATCTCCCCGCCTTTGAGTATATGGTCGACTGTCGTCTGGAATGCTTTTACCTGACCAGTCATCGGATCCATAAGCCATAGCCCATCCCGTTCCGTTCCCATAAGTATCTCACGAGTTCCATAGGGTAGCATCAATGTAATCCGCTTATTAATTAGAATAGGAGCGTTGCTTACCGGTTCCAGGGTTTCATTTTCGCTGATCCGATACAATCCTTTTTCCAAAACCTGGACATAGAAATGATCCCTGATCTGGTAAGTATATAAAATAGTGCCCGGGGCAACAATGGTTTTGACCTGATTGTTATGTAATAAATGGATCCTGGAAAAAGATTGAAATAAAACAAAGTTACTGGCGGGAATAACTTTCCATATCTCTTCGGCGCCAAACATGGAGTCCTTGACAAGATCGCTCAGATTATGAAATTGAAACCCGTTATAGCCATTTTTCTGCCAATAACCGAATACGCCAAACCCTCCGCCATATACCCGCCCTTTGCCATCGGCCGCGACCGTTCGCAATATTTGATTTTCCGGTAGAGAATAATGATGCCAGCTCGCTCCGTCATAAGTCAGTAATCCCTCATTATTGGCAAAAAACAACAAGCCTTCCTCATTTTGCGTAACTGACCAATTCTGGCTCTGAGCCTGATAAACCGAATTCGGGTAATTGATAATTTCCGGACGCACAGCAACTTGCCCATAAAGAAATCTGAATGAGCCGGAAAATATATATATCCATAATACAAAAAATAAACTTCGTCTGAAAGCCATGAAAGTCGTCTATTTGGTCAAATATAGGCAATTCTTGTCTGTCTCAATAATCAGGCGGAACCGAAACAAAATGGCTGGCATAGTGACCATTTGCACTATACCAGCCATGAAAAAATGCTATAAATAAAGGACTATTTACCTGTAGAATCCGAAGGGGTTACGTCCAGTACCTCTATGTAAAACTTAAGGTTACTATAGGCTGGAATTTTACCTGGTTGATCCCTATCTCCATAACCAAGTTCAGCTGGAATATAGATGGTCCCTTTAGCGCCTTTGCCAAACAAACGAAGACCTTCATCCATACCAACGATAGAACGGTGCTGACCAATTGCGATAGGTAATGGGTCCGTATGACCGGCGATGGTAGAATCGATGTTGGAGTCAAAAGCTTTACCGTCAGAGAGCTGGCTACCTGTATATTTAATGGTAGCCGTCATGCCGGAATCTGCTTTTTTGCTGATATCGCCAGGTTCGTCGATCACGACATAGGCACCGCTCTTTGTCTTAACCGCCTTAAGGCCTTTATCTTTAATATATTTATCCAGATCAGCCGTTGCCTGTTTCAGCTTTTTTTCTGAAATGACTTGCTGTTTAGCACGTTCTTTCGTTACATCGGCCTGCGCTGCGGCTTCATCTTTAAAGACATTAAGTATACTGACAGTTGCCTTGACATGGCGCCCCTTCGTCATAAACGGAGGCAATCCCTGGTTTGGGCCGCCTTGTTTAATAATACTGTCAATACTGATAATCACCTCCGCACTGTCTCCCGATTTGAGCTGCGGAAAGATCTCAAGGAAGGTCATCTTTGTCCTTTCACTGGTATCCACCTTCGTGTACTGTGGCATTTTGTCATATGAATTGCGCCATACACTATCATTTAATTCCGGAATCGAGAATTTGAATTTAAATTTAATGATATCACCAGCGGCGGCTTTCACACCCATAGTATCTGCACCTATCACTTTACCTGAGAGGATTTTATATTTCATGCCGGATGGCGTGGTCTTGTAATTAACATTACATGCTGCCAGGCCCAGGATTGCAGCGGCTGAAAATGCAAAAAAGAGTTTTTTCATTTTAAATTTATGAGATCTTTAATTATTTGGATTCGCAATATTAATTCAAAGCAGACTTATAATCTAATAAAACCGTTTTAAATTTTTGGACAGTTTCCGCCAGCGAATCCGGGGAATTGCCTCCTGAAGCATTTTTATGTCCTCCGCCATTAAAATGCTTACGGGCAAACAGATTTACATCAAAATCACCTTTGCTTCTGAAACTCCATTTACGCTCTTCATCCCGGTCAATAACGATTGCCCCGAAGCGGATGCCATCCAGCGACAGTAAATAATTGACCAACCCTTCCGTATCACCGGTCTTTGTGTGGAATGTCAGTAAATCGGATTTCGGAATCGTCATAATTGCCGTATTGTATTCATAAAGCACTTCCATACGCTTTAATAAGGCATTACCGAGAAAGCGAAGCCGCTCCTCTGAATTGGAATCATAGATATGTTCGTGTACCAGGCTGTGATTCAGTCCCAAATTCTTCAGGTCAGCAATAGCTAAATGAACGGAAGCAGTGGTAGAAGGAAACCTGAATGAACCCGTATCAGTCATAAGACCTGTATAGATGCAGCTAGCCAGGTCCGGATCAATCAGATCACGATGTCCGCTGGCAATGATAAAATCATAAATCATTTCACAGGTGGAGCTTTTAGCGGTAATACTGATACCATAATCAAAGGCCTCTGTCTGAGGCTGTTCGTGGTGATCGATCAGTATTTTAACTGCCTTAGCTTCAGTTAATACCTGTTCCATATTTTTTGTTCTATATAAAACATTAAAATCCAGGCAGAAAATCCACTCAGCAGCATTGATACAGGCTTCACTCTCCATCCGGCTTTTTTCATAATCCCAGACAAGATCAGCTCCGGGCATCCAGTCCAGAAAAGATGACCAGTTAGTAGGGGAGATGACCTGTACCTGGTGGCCCAATTTGACCAGTAGATGATAAAGTGCGAGGGTTGAGCCCATTGCATCTCCATCCGGCTTTTGATGCATGGTAATCACTACTTTTTTGGAAATGATCGTATCATTCAGCAAAGTATAAAATTCAGTTATCGGTTTCATGTATAATTTTTCAGTGATCAAAAGTCCTGATCTCAATGAAACAGGAGGTTTAATTTCAATAATTGCCGTTCAATGCCAAAATCCAGCAGGCGCAAAAATAACTGATTTTATGCGGTTAGCAAAAGTAGGGGAAAATGAGCCCTGGAGGGTCAAACATGGATATAACAGCTGGATATCTACTACAAGGCAACAGGAGGAAAAAACTACCATCTGTTTATTGGTTAAAAAGTTTTACTTTTGCGGCCAATCTTAAAAAATATGAGCAATACAACTTTTACCATGATTAAACCGGATGCTACGGCCAAAGGCCACACCGGTGCTATCTTAGATCAGATCATTAAAGCTGGCTTTACTATCAAAGCCATGAAATGGACCAAACTGACCAAAGAGCAGGCTGGTGCTTTCTATGAAGTACACAAAGAGCGCCCTTTCTATGGTGAACTGGTTGATTTCATGAGCAGTGGGCAGATCGTAGCCGCTATTTTAGAAAAAGACAATGCAGTCGCTGATTTCAGAACCCTGATTGGTTCTACTAATCCAGCAGAAGCTGCTGAAGGTACCATCCGTAAGCAGTTTGCTGCCTCAATCGGTGAAAATGCGGTTCATGGCAGTGACAGTGACGAAAATGCACAGATCGAAGGAAATTTCTTCTTCTCCAGACTGGAAAGATTCTAAGCCCTCCCGTAGATCTCACATTATATATATTAGATCCTCAGTAGGAATGGAGATTCTGCTGAGGATTTTCTTTGGAGGAACCACGCACGTATCAGGCGGTATCAGAGAATTCCTCTAATGCAAAACGGATAGCCGAGGCTATCCGTATATGCAAATTTACTAACACATTTTCTTTTTATTTTTTTGCCGCTTTTTTCTCTGCAGCTTCGGCGGCCTCGTCTACTGCAGCTGCCGTATCTTCGGGTGCCTGTTGATCAGAAAGTTTTGCTCTGATCTTTCCTTCAATTTCATTAGCTAGATCTGGATTATCAGATAATAAGCTTTTCACCGCATCACGGCCCTGACCTAATTTACTACCTTCATAGCTGAACCAGCTGCCGCTTTTACCAACGATGCCCAATTCGACACCCATATCGATGATTTCCCCGATTTTGCTAATTCCCTGTCCAAAAATAATATCAAATTCAGTATTGCGAAACGGAGGAGCCACTTTGTTTTTTACAACTTTAACTTTTACACGGTTACCAATAGGTACATCACCATCTTTAATCTGTGCAGCGCGACGGATGTCCAGACGTACAGAAGCGTAAAATTTAAGCGCATTGCCACCGGTAGTTGTTTCAGGGTTGCCGAACATTACACCGATCTTTTCACGTAACTGATTGATAAAAATACAAATAGTATTGGTCTTACTGATAGTCGCTGTCAGTTTACGCAATGCCTGACTCATCAGACGCGCCTGCAAGCCCATTTTAGAATCACCCATTTCTCCTTCCAGTTCTCCTTTAGGCACCAAGGCCGCTACTGAGTCTACAACAACTACATCTAAGGCACCTGAAAGTATCAAACGGTCTGTGATTTCCAGCGCCTGTTCGCCATAATCAGGCTGGGAGATTAATAAATTATCAACATCTACCCCCAATTTGCGGGCATAGCTGCTGTCAAAGGCATGTTCCGCATCTACGATGGCACACATGCCCCCTCTTTTCTGTGCTTCAGCGATGACATGGGTCGCTAAAGTGGTTTTACCCGAAGATTCCGGTCCGTATATTTCAACGACACGTCCTCTTGGTAATCCACCAATACCCAACGCAGTATCAAGACCAATTGAGCCGGTTGATATTGAGTCTATTACACTATTAGGCTTTTCGTTCATCATCATGACGCTGCCTTTCCCAAAATCTTTGTCAATTTTATCAATCGTTAGCTTTAACGCTTTTAATTTTTCCGCATTTACATTACTCATGCTATAAGAGAGTTTTTAAGTTAGATTATTCAGAAATTCAAAAATACAATATCTTTTTCAATAAAACTAATCAACTTAGTCAATATTTTATAATAGTCTTAGACATAATGTTATTTTATTATAAGAAACTTCGGCTAAAAGCCACATTAATCCTGTGAAAGTAGAAAAGATTCTGCATAATAAAACAATTTGTTGTCGCTTTTTATGCACTAAAGTGAAAATAGAAAACGCCTTTCCGCCGCCGGCTGCTTTCTTTATTGGAAAAAGAAATATACCAACGTCAAAAAGGCGCTTTATCTGAGGTCAAATGAAGAAGTACATCACTTCAACATTTATGCAATTACCTTATCATCAATGAAATACATACCTAAATGCAATCCCGAAACGGCCAGCTTCGAAATTAGATCCGTGGGTTAAAACCCACATAGGTCTCCAGTCAAAGCCAAAATTGATCGGTGCACTTGGTACTTTATACTCAATCCCCAGGGCCGGGCGGACCAGAAAATCTGTACTCCCATCTCCAAAAGCCGCCTGTGGGCCAACACCTATATTCCACATCAATCCTGGTGCATTACGAATCGCCTCGTTATAAGAATATTCTGCTCCTAAAAGAGTTAGCCCATTGCCAAATAGTACCATACCCTGTATCGCATCATGATTATTGACGAAATGCTTCACATGAGGACCTACAAGTGTAGCACCATTACCAAAATCAATGAATAATCCACCTGCAGTGCGATAGGATTGTGCCTGCAGCTGCTGTGCGGCTCCAATAAGCAGCAGAGCAGTAAACGCTAGGAGAATTTTCTTCATACTCATTTTTTTAATTTGCAATTGTTTATTTCACAAGGAAATACAAAATCTAAGCCAAAACCATGAAAAAAAATAATATACCGGATTTCAGGTAGTGTAAAACATTCATTTGCCTCTTATCAGGTCAAGCTATACAATAAATCTGTTACTAACATCGGTTGGCCGTTTAAATGTCGCAACGGGGATAGATTCGCCCTGTTTCTATTTAAACAATAATTACAATTCTGTGTAGCGTTTTTCCTCGCTCAGGCGTTTGTATAATCAATAAAGCAAATAACTGAAACGGCCTTTCTCAACTGGCCAATCAGCAAAAAACACATAATAAAAACGACCATGAAAAAGATGATTGAAAAAGCAATCAAAATGCGTGTATGGCTGATACTGGCAATTGCAGCTTTTAGTATCACTTCCTGTCTGAAGGACGATAATAACTACAGTGTTCAGGCGGCAGGCGTAGCCCTAATTAATGCAGCTCCAGGCTCAGGGCCGCTGGATTTCATCTCAGAAAACAAGGTAAACAGTCTTCCGACATTATTTGGCTATGATACGGTTCTTTCATACAGGAGCGCCTATCCGGGTTTTAGAGTATTTGGAGTAACACTTCATAACTCCAATGAGCTGCTTGGTTCCCAGCAATTTTCTCTGGAACCGGGGGTGGCTTACTCATTATTTGTGACCGATACCATCGGCGATATTAAGTTGGTTATGCTGCAAGATAGCCTAAGCAATATGGATACGACTAAAGCAGCCATTCGTTTTGCCAACATGAGTGCCGATGCGCCCAAGCTTAGCCTGGAATTAAGTGGTGGCAGCAGTCCTGATCTGGCAGATATCGCATATTCAAAAGCTACGGAATTCGAGGCGATCTCTCCATCTGACAATTACACGCTAAAACTCATCAACAGTGAGACGCAAAAAGTGTTGGCGACTAAATCTGAAGTAAAGTTTAAAAAGGGGCATATTTACACTGTTTGGGCCAGAGGAGTCTTTGGAAGTTCAGACAGTAAAACAAAGCTGGGTCTGAGACTCATGGAAAATTAATGGGCGAGCCGGGGCATAATGGAAACTTTTCCTTAGTACCCCGTTATTTGAATAATGATTACATTTGAGTAATCGTTGACAGTGATATAGTTATCGGAACTAATATGATTGACGATACCATTACATTCAAATCAAAAAAAGGACTCAAGCATCCCAAACGAACAAAAGTCAGGGTCATATTGATGAAAAGCGACGCACCCAGCATTAAAAGCCTTGTCCAGGACTGTCAAAACAATGATGCATCTTCTAAGGAGAAGATGTACCGGACTTTTTATGGCTATTTAATGGGGGTCATTTTGCGCTATGTACGTTTATCAGATGACGCAGAAGAATTGGTTAATGACTCCTTCATGAAGATCTTTAAACATATTGAGGGATTTTCAGGACCTGACGAACCTGAAAGTTATGGTAAATCGTTCAGAGGCTGGATTGCCAAGATTGCGTCCAGAACGGCCATTGACCATATCCGTAAGCAAAAAAGCAATTTTAACACCAGCGAAATTGAAAAGGCAGGAGCCTATTTGGCCAGCGCACCAGTTTCCATGGATATGGATATTGCGGACATTATGTCGTTACTCAACCAATTGCCCGATACACATAAACTGGTGTTTAATCTTTACGAAGTGGAAGGATACTCTCATGATGAAATTGCAAAAATGCTGGATATACCCGTGAGCAGCTCCAGGGTGTTTTTAACCAGGGCCAAAAGCAAATTAAGAGCATTGTACACCACTAAGTTTAGCGCATGTTGAAGGGTAGGAGGCTTATAAAATAATAGAGAATAAATGAAAATAATTTTTAACAACCAGGTAAGCGCTTAGCATGGACAACGAAGAAAAAGATATTATTCGCCAGTTGGCAGATAAGCTAAGAGACAGCGAACTTCCTTATAAAGAGGGCGCCTGGGAACGCTTTGCCGCAATGGAGGCCAAGGCCAACACGGTCACTGGCATTAGTGAATCGGGGGACCACGCCGGCACTCGGATCCGGTCCCTGTTACGACCATGGATAGGCATTGCAGCTGCCCTGGTATTGGCCGCTGGGGCAGGATGGCTTTACCTGGCTAATCACAGGAATGCTCAGCCCGCAAATAGCAGGCCTGCCGGTCAAATAACATCTACAACATCCGAACAGCTAGAGACACCGCAAAGCCAGAACAGGGATAATAACAACAACGGTCGGTCACTACCTACCAATGATCAGATCAGTAGTGACATTGGCAAAACGGGGCACGAGAGAGCACTTGCGTCTTTACAAAACAGCGTTGGCCTTGGTAGTACGCCCATCGGTCAACCAGATGTGCATATGCCATCAGGCCGGTTATTTAATTTTCCTTATTTAATTGAACAGACAGGCATCATCCCGCTTGGCAATCCCTTTGGACAAAACGACCGGACCGCTGCTGCACATATTTATGAGGATGGCTTGGTGTCCATCAATACAAATCGTCAGCGCAATATTCCAGGGCTCAGAATACCTCCGGTGGGGCCTGTATATACTTATATAGAAACACCTGCCGCCCAGGCTGATGAACAACGGGTAGCCACTGTAGTCTCACACTCAAATGAGGCTGATAAATCTGCTGCAGTCATGAATAAGGACGCATATTTTGATGACAAAGGTTATTTTAACCTGGATGATAATCAGTCTGCAAGGAAATGGAACATGGGTGTGGTGGTTATACCGGCAGTAAGTAATGCTGCAAAACTTAATATGGGTTATGGCGTCAGCGTCGGTTACAGACTAAGTAACCGCCTTTCAATCAATTCGGGTCTGGCCTATACAGAGCTTAGCGGATCTAAAGATGCGGACCAGCAGGCAACGATTGTTTCATCCGGACGAACGCTGTCTTCAATTGACGCTACGGCAACTGGCCTCAATGTTCCATTGGAGCTTCGCTATCATATCAGCCAGAAAATTTATATCGGTACCGGGGTATCTGCCTTGGCTGTCCTCTCCGACAAGGTAGAACGTAAATACGCCATTGCTGAAATGCAGACCTCCGCTTTCGAAGCAAAAAATGGTCAACCTCTCAAGCCTGATGCGATGCAAAGCATCGCATCAGATATCAGGACAAAAGAAGTACTCCCTGAAGATCAGGTCGGATCTAAGGATTTTGCAGGTTTTATTAATTTTTCTTTTGGATTTAAACAACCCCTCAATAAAAGCAAATCACTCTCCATTGAACCCTTTATCAGTATACCTATGAGCAATCATTTATTCAACCAGAATATCAGGATGACTGATGGCGGCCTCCGCATTAAACTGGGATTATAACCTGGTTTTGAAACCGAAGCCGTTTTAACTGGGCTGTTGTTAACCTATAGAAACCCAAACCAAGGATCAGTCAACATAAAGACCCGGCAGTCAGCCCTTGCATCGCCAGGGGTTTACTACCGGGTCAATTTTATCTTCAGTGGATAACAGATCAAGTGCTTATTCACGCATATCCTTTATTTCTTCCCACCGTCCTTTGCATTACGATCAGAAAGTTCCAAAATAACTTCCCACTGCTCTTGTGTTACCGGACAAACAGAAAGTCGTCCCTGCCGGACAAGTCCTAGATCCTGTAACCGCTTTTCGGCTTTCATTTGCTGCAAATCTACCGGTGCTTTCAATGCCCGTACAGGCTTTAAGTCAACTGCCACCCAGCGTTCATCATCGGTGGTAGGGTCTTGATAAAATTCTTTGACGACCTGAGCAATTCCTACGATCTCCATACCTTCATTACTGTGATAAAAAAACACCTGATCGCCTTTTTTCATAGACTTCAGGTTGTTACGCGCCTGATAATTGCGTACACCATCCCAAAAGGTTTTCTTATCCTTTTTAAATTGTTCCCAACTATATTTGAAGGGTTCTGATTTGACGAGCCAATAATTATTTGCCATATATTGCCTAGCGCTTTTAATTAAAAAATATCGTCATTTTTTGAGTTTTATTCCCAGCCGCTGGCCAGTACATCAGCCAAATGCAGGCTCTTGATATTGGTTCCTTTTTTGCCGGCATAACCACCAATATGCATCAGGCAACTCATATCTGTGGAAATCAAATAATCTGCCTTTGTCTCTTCAGCATGCCTGATTTTCTGATCAGCCATCGCAACACTGATGGGGTTAAATTTAACCGCAAAGGTTCCACCAAAACCGCAACAGGTAGCCGTATCCTCCATTTCGACCAGTTCCAGCCCCTTAACGTGCGAGAGTAGCCTGCGAGGTTCTTCTTTGATCTGACATTCTCTCAAACCGGCGCAGCTGTCATGATAAGTTGCACGCCCTTCAAATCTGGCACCTACATCTTCCACTTTCAGCACATTGACCATAAAATCGGAGAATTCAAAAATGCGCTCTCCAATAGATCTGACATCGTGGACGAGAGAAGAATTTTCAAACAATTTGCCGTAATAGTTTTTGACAAACCCCGTGCAACTGGCACTAGGGGCTACGATATAGTCTTCCGTTTTAAAGTCTTCCAGAAACTTTTTACAGACAGACTTCGCCTCTTCAAAAAAACCTGCATTAAAAGCGGGTTGTCCACAACAGGTCTGGTTCGTATTATATTTAACATTACAGCCTGCTTTTTTCAATACCTTCACCATATTAAATGCAACAGAAGGATAGAGCTGATCTATAAAACAGGGTATAAATAGTTGAACATCCATATCACTTGAATAGTAGTAATGTTTTAAAAGAAGCTCAATTCGCTTCTTTTCTGTATAACCAAAAACCTTGCTAAAAACAAAAATAACACAAAGCAGTTAATATTTGTGCCTGCCGTTACTACCTGGTTAATCAAGACTGCGATTCAGAGCGATCATCTTGAGGGCTGTAATCGCCGCCTCTTCTCCTTTATGACCATGCACTCCGCCTGTGCGATCAATTGCCTCTTGTTCATTATTTAAGGTTAGTACACCGAAAATGACCGGAACAGGAAGTGTCAAATTCAATGCTGTTACTCCATCTGAAACCATTTGACATACGTATTCAAAATGGGGCGTTCCGCCTTGAATGACGGTACCCAGTGTAATAAAGGCATCCGCCTTTCTAGATGCACCGTTTTGATAGCGCTGCACGGCGAAAGGCAGTTCAACGGCACCAGGAACAACCAGCGTCTTATAGGAGGCACCTGCTGCCGTCAATACCTGAATACACCCTTCTTCCAATCGGTCGACTAAATGAGCATTCCACTCCGTCTTTACCAGGACGACAAAGGCATCCGCTAGTTCAGGGATGCCTTTTGTCAATACGTTATTTCCAGTACTGGCCATAATCGTCTATTAGTTTGTAGGCTGTAACTCCAAACGGTTCAGGTACTTTTCAGCCTGGGTACCTTTAACCGTGTTCGGGAATTCATCCTTTAATTTTTTATAAATAGTGATGGCGTCATTTTTCTGGCCCGCCAGTTCACTTAAAAGACCTGCCCTGAAAAGATATTCAGAAGCGTTGACAGCGTCATCTTCAAACGTTGAAGCCGCTTTCTTATAACTGTCAATAGCTGCATTGTTTTGCTTCAACTCGCTATAAGCATCACCCAAAGCGCCATAAGCCATCATTTGGATTTGTTTCTGCTCCGTTTTGAAATCTTTCAGATATTTTACAGCGCTCTGGAAGTCCCCAATGTGCAAATAAGCTGCTCCGGCATAATACTTTGCCAGGTTACCGGCAGGGGTACCACTGTAACTTTTTATGATCCCTAATGCTCCGCCACCTTTACCATTACCATTGAGCACGGCCTTATAGGCAGCCGTATCCAACGTCGGCGAGAAAGCGGCCTGTTGAAAAGTAGCCTGTACAGTTGATAACTGCTCATTAGCGCGATCCTCCTTTGGCCCCTGGATAAAGGCCTTGTAGGCAATCACGCCCAAAATGGCAATAATAATAATCGCAACGACCGTCAATATCGTTTTTTGGTTTTTATACCAAAACGAAGTCAGATCCGTACTGCTTTTTGCCTGATTGTAAGCCATAAATTGTCTTGATTTTTAATATGATGTTAGTCTGTTATGAATTCATAATTAGGATCCGCATAAACATCTTTCAGTACTTCACTGGCATCTGGGAACGGGCTCTCTTCAGCAAACTTCACGGCTGCTTCTACGACATCTTCAATACGTTTGTCGATAGCTGCGATCTCCTCGTCTGTGGCAATTGCTTTTTCCCGGATTTTATGCAAAATAAGCAAAATCGGATCCTTGGATTTATATTCTTCCAGTTCCTCTTTTGTGCGGTATTTTCCCGGATCTGAAATTGAGTGTCCTTTATATCGGTAAGTCTTGATTTCCAAGAGGGTAGGACCACCTTTTTCACGGGCACGTTTTACAGCTCTGGAAACCGCTTCATGGACATTTTCGGGATTCATACCATCAACAGAATCACCTGGCATTTCAAACCCATCTGCTAATTTATAGATATCCAGCACATTAGATGTTCTTTCCACGGAAGTACCCATGGCATAGTGGTTGTTCTCACAAATAAAAATAACCGGTAGATTCCATAACATAGCCAGGTTAAAAGTCTCATGTAGAACACCTTGTCTGGCTGCACCGTCTCCAAAGAAACAAAGTACAACATTATCGGTACCACGGTATTGTTCAGCAAATGCTAATCCCGCACCAACACCAATTTGACCACCTACGATTCCGTGGCCGCCAAAGAAATGATGTTCTTTACTGAAAAAGTGCATACTACCTCCCTTCCCTTTAGCACAACCTGTAGCTTTACCATACAATTCAGCCATGGCTTCATTAGGTGTAATACCTTTAGCCATACCCAGGCCATGATCACGATAAGCCGTAATAAATGGATCCTCGGGGCGAGTAGCTGTCATACAGCCTGCAGCAATTGCTTCCTGTCCCACATAGGCATGAAAAAATCCGCGGATTTTCCCTGCCATTTTATACTTTTCCTCCGCTTTAAGCTCAAACTGGCGGATAAGTTGCATCAGTTCATACCAATACAAATAGGTTTCCTTCGAAAATTGAGTATTTGTAGCCACGATATTAAAATTTGAGACGCAAATATAGTAATAAATTCCAGAAATCAACAGTGAATGGTCGATTGGTTTTCAGTCAAAACTAAAAATTATCGTCATGGCAACACTCCCTAAGGATCAGACTGCTAAAAACACCGAATTTATGCTTGTCGGCTGCTGATTCAGAGCTTTACCGACTACCTGCCCCGGTTTGTCGAAAACCAGGCAGAAAATAGCCTCCATTTCCTGTACTTTTGCCCCTACGATGAAAAAGCAAACATCCTCTCCTAGGGGTCGTTCTCAAAACGGCCAGCCCAAAGCAAATATATTCAAGGTATTAAAGCCCTACAAAGGTCTACTTGCAGGGCTGCTGATTTTTGCCCTGCTCAGTAATATGCTCAACCTGGTTATACCTAAAATAATTGAAAAAGGTATTGACAACTTCACCCATCACACCTATCAGCTTTCAGATATACTCGCGGTCTTTCTGACAGCTACTGTGAGTATTTTTATTTTTAGCTACCTGCAGAGCATCATCCAAACCTATGCCTCCGAGAAGGTGGCCCGGGACCTCAGGCGGCAGTTGGCAGACAAAGTCTCCCGTCATTCATATAAGCAGATTCAGGCCGTCACGCCCAGCAAGATTCTGACCAACCTGACATCAGACGTGGATGCGGTCAAAACTTTTGTATCACAAGCGATCGTTTCTATTGTATCTTCTCTGGTACTGATCATCGGAGCAGCTATCCTGCTGATCAATATCAACTGGAAACTGGGGCTTTTGGTACTACTGGTGATTCCGATCATCGGGGGCGCTTTTTTTCTGGTATTCAAAAAAGTAAAAGCGTTGTTTAAACGCTCTCAGGAGGTGTTGGATAAACTTAACCGAGTCATCAGTGAGGCGATCCTCGGCTCTGCCCTTATTCGCGTACTGAATGCCCAGTTGCCGGAATATTACAAGTTTACCGAAGCGAGTGGCGAAGCAAAAAATCTGGGCTTGTCCATTCTAAGGCTTTTTGCACTGCTCATCCCTGTTATCGTGTTTACAGCTAATATGGCCAGGCTAATTGTATTGGGGATGGGGGGGCACTTTGTGATTTCCCAAACGATGACACTCGGGGAATTTGCTGCATTTAACAGTTATATCGCTATTTTAATCTTCCCTATTCTGATCATCGGATTTATGAGTAATATCATTGCCAGAGCATCAGCATCTTATGGCAGAATCATACAGATACTCGAAGCACCCGAGGAAAAAGAAGGTGGTAATTATAATAAAACACTCGAAGGAAATATCGATATTCAGCACCTTTCCTTGAACTTCGGGGACAAAAAAGCACTAAAAGATGTTTCCATATCGATTAAGGCAGGCTCCAGAACGGCTATCATCGGACCAACAGCGGCTGGAAAAACCCAGCTGCTATATGCCCTCACAACACTGATCCATCCGGATAACGGTAGGATTCTTTATGATGGTGTTGCAATTGAACAGTATGATCAGGAAGTGCTGCTCAGACAGATCGGACTGGTGTTTCAGGATGCGGTTATTTTCAATATGAGCCTCAGGGAAAACATCGCCTTTAATGCAGACGTTACTCCAGAGGAAATGCGAAAAGCAATTGAAGTTGCGGAACTGGGTGATTTTATTCAATCACTTCCTGAAGGATTAGATACCATTGTTTCTGAAAGAGGGGGCAGTCTTTCGGGGGGGCAGAAACAAAGAGTGATGCTGGCAAGGGCACTGGCAGGCGGCCCAAAAATCCTACTCCTTGACGAATTTACAGCCAGAGTCGATAAACAGACGGAGCAGAAAATCTGGAACAATGTCACCCGGGCATACCCGGGTATCACCTTGGTATCCATTACTCAGAACCTGGCACCCATTATGGATTATGAGCAAATCGTCCTCTTAATGGAAGGAGAGGTAATTGGCAAGGGCACCCATGCACAGCTCATGAAATCCTCACCGGAATATGTACAGATTTTCCGGTCTCAACAAAGCCTTAATGCCTACGAACCGGTTTCCTAAAACTCGGGGTACAGGCGTTGGGTATTATTATCTATTGAAGCTATTTAATTTTTGATACATGAATTACGATTTAAGTCAGGCACCCAAGAGCTCTACCAAGGCTGCTTTAAAGAAAATGCTACAGTTTCTCCGGCCCGAACGCAAGCAGCTGGTTAAAGCTTTGCTGGTCATGCTCCTGAATTCCGGGATTACCATGCTCACACCTTACCTGATTGGTTATACGATTGATCATTATATACAGACGGGTCAATATCACGGATTAATGGTTTATTGCGGTATCCTATTTATACTGTATCTGATCTGGGCCTGGACAGAGTATCTGCAGACAGAAGTCATGGGCAGCATCGGGCAACGTATGCTGTATAGTCTTCGCAATGAGGTCTTCGGTAAACTACAGGCACTTCCCGTAAGCTTTTTTAATCAAAATAAATCAGGGGACCTGATTGCCCGAATCAATAGTGATACAGATAAAGTCAATCAATTCTTTTCACAATCCCTGATGCGTTTTGTGGATAGTGTCTTTGCGATGACAGGCGCAATGATCTTTCTGCTAAGTATCAACCCCGAGCTGGGAGGTGCGACACTGATACCGGGTGTATTCATTTTAGTGTTTGTACTACTGGTCTCTCCCTGGGTCAAAAGAAAGAACGCTAAAAGCCTGAACCGCTCTGGCGGATTAAGCGGAGAAATCCAGGAAAGCCTGCATAATTTTAAGACCATTATTGCCTTTAACAGGAGAGATTATTTTCGCCGGCGCTTTCAGAAAGCGAACCATGAAAACTACCAGGCGGCCTTGCATGCCGGACTAGCCAATAGCGTCTTTGTCCCGGTTTTTGCCCTGTTTTCAAACCTGGCGCAGTTAATTGTATTAACCTTTGGCATCTACCTGATTGCCCAGGGACAATTTACCATTGGCCTGCTAATCAGTTTTATCGCCTATGCCCAGAACTTTTATCAACCACTTCGTCAGCTGGCAGCGCTCTGGGCCAGCTTTCAGACTGCGATGGCTGCCTGGGATAGAATATCGGTCATCTTGGAGCTGGAACCCGATTTAATTGAACTAAATGAAACGCAGGCGGCCACCGGTAGCGACATATCCATAGCAGGAACTCCTGTTATTAACTTTAAGGATGTGGATTTTGAATATCCGGGCGGCAAGAAAGTACTGCATCATATTAATTTTTCTATGGAGCAGGGTAAGACCTATGCACTGGTGGGCCCAACCGGCGGTGGCAAAACCACCACGGCTTCTCTGATCGCAAGGCTCTATGACCCCACCTCTGGCCTTGTACTTTTAAACGGGAGAGACATTCGCAGTTATACAGCAAATCAACGGACCGCCAAGATCGGCTTTATCCTACAGGAGCCTTTTTTATTTTCCGGAACACTGAGAGACAATATTCTATATGGTAATGACCAATATAAAAACCTGGATAACATTGAACTGACCAGGCTTATGGAAAGGATGGGGCTGTCTGGGCTCCTGATGCGTTTTGAAAAGGGGTTAGATACAACACTTAACGGCGCAGGAGATGATATTAGTTTAGGGCAGAAACAGCTGATCGCCTTTATCAGAGCTGTGATCAGGCAACCTGAAATATTGATTCTTGATGAAGCTACGGCTAATATCGACACCGTTACAGAGCAGCTACTCAGTGATATCTTAAGGAAATTACCCGGTAGTACGACCAGGATCATCATTGCACACCGGCTCAATACCATTGAAAACGCAGATGAAATCTTTTTTGTTAACGCTGGTGAAATTACAGCAGCCGGGACGTTTGAGCATGCGTTGGAATTATTGCTGGAAGGAAAGAGAGTCAGTTAGAAACAGACATTGTTACTGAGTTTTATCAGGTTCGATCCAGAAATTCTATTAACAAATCGGCAAAGTAGGGCATAGTCCATCTGCCTTCAGCTAAGAACTCGATGGCCCCCATATAATTACCGTGAGCACCTGGTAATATAACGAGCTCGCTGTTTATAATGTTGCGGTGCATCTCCAGGGCATGATCCAGACTTCCAACATCAACATTGCCCTGAACGATCAGGGTCTTTGCGCGAATCATCCGGACTTGATCATCTGACCATTCTTTAAAATGCTTCATGCGGCTGACATCCTTATCAAACATGTTTTGAAGTGCCTGGCTATCAGGGTTCACGTTTAAGAACGCCTCTCTCAATGTAAGGGGCATCGTTTCCAGTGTCGCGCCATTAAACCCGTCCCAGAAATCGTCCGATGCCGCACTTCGCTTATAGAAGATAGAAGCCAGTATGAGTTTGTGAACAAGGTCAGGATAACTTAATGCTATCTGTAAAGCTGTCTGACCGCCGTTGCTATACCCGAATAAATCGGCTTTGGCAATATCCAGCGCACAAAGCAATTCAGCGACGTCAGCAGCATCCTGTTCAAAACTAAGTGACTTGTTTCTATCCCCTGTTCGACCATGAGCCTGCAATTCCAAAGCGATTACCTTCCTGGTTATAGCAAGTTTGGGTAATATCCGGCCAAAGGATGAATCAATTGTAGAGCCTCCTCCGTGAATTAAGACAAGCGGCACTCCTTTGTTTTGATCCGGACGTGCATCATGTATTTCATAATACATATTCAGGCCGTTGACAAGCTGAAACCCTTTCTGGATAGCAGCTTGTTCCATAGGTCTTTGATTAGGATCGCCCGTCGTATTGTTAAGCATGAACTGGAGGATTTGATTTGAGGGAAATATATACCAATCAAAGATACGCATTACTGTAACAAAATAATCATTATTCAGGCCACTTTGGCAATACAATACAAGCCCAGATGAAAGCATCCCCGCAAATCACTCTTTGCAGGGATGCTCCTTCCTCAAAATCATGCGTTATGGCGCGGCAAAAACAACAGGGTAATAAGTCTTTACTGTTTAATAAATTTAAATTGCCGACCGCCAATCCGAACAAAATAAATACCTTTTGCCAGATTCTGGATCGGTACTTTTACAGTTTGATCATCGCTGGTTATATTCGTTCTTAATACCTGTCTGCCAGCAAAATCAAACACAGTTGCTGTTCCTGTAATGCCACCTATATAGATATAATCATGAGCAGGATTCGGATAAAGCTTCACGGCTGCATCCTTCGCAGATCTAATAGAAACAATCCCGCTCCAGACACCCTTCCCATCATTATTCACCACATTGAGCTTGTACTGAGTTTCAAATAGACCCACGGGCGCCGGTTCTTCATAATGGTAAACTGTACTATGGGTGGAAGGTCCTTTGCTCTCAATAAATCCAACTTTACTCCAGTGAACACCCATATCCGTACTTCGGTAGATCTCAAAACCTTTATTATCTACTTCAGAGGCAGTAGTCCAATCCAGCAGATTGACGCCATTGTTGCTGCTGCCTTCAAAGCGCTTCAATACTATAGCCAGTGTCGTTTCTTTAACAGTTACCGTAGTGATATTAGACGGGACAGGCGCCTGCTTCCGATCACTGACATTATCCAGTCTACGGTAGTAGGTCGTGGCCGTAAGCGAAGATGTTGGCTGATAAGACGCATTAATCGCCCCGTCTATATTCTGCCAGTTAACGCCATCCATGCTGCTTTGCCATTGATGCGTAATGGGCGCATTCGTAGTCGTACTAGCGGGCATAATTTCTGAAAGCTGATCAGGCACGGTACCGGCACTAATCGTCTGGTCATTTCCAACTTCTCCGGTGGTAAACCTGTTAATATTAATCGGGTCAATGTATTTATTGTCTGCAGTGTCCAGATCGGTAGAAATGCGCACACACCCCTTATGTATCTGGCTACCAGCCACATCCTCTGCCACATTTACCTTAAGTGTCAATCGAGGGTATACGCCTGCCGCATCAACCGATCCGTTATATATTGCTTTTACAATACCATTATCTTCTGTAATGACCCATCCGTCTCCTTCAGCACCGACAAATTGCAAGCCGGCGGGCAGCGTGTCAGTAATCTCTGTTGTTGTGCCTGTAGCGTCCGGGCCATTATTTTTCACATTCAGGTAAATTTCATCAACTGCATCTCCCTGATAAAATATATCCTGATGATCTGCTTCAACACTAAGATTGGTGCTGATAACTCTTGAACTGACCACAGCATAATTATTCGTCAGGTCTTCATCCGTAATACCTGATTTGCTCGCATCAATATAAGCCGAATTTGTAATGATGCCACCTGCAGGCCTTTTCTTAACGGTAACATAAGCAGTCAGTGTGGCCTCAGTGCTGTTATCCAAAGTTGCGGCCCCCATATTCAGATGCGCCTTTAGTGTGGCACCATCTGTCGTGCTGGAGATAAGCACATTTTTGGTATTGTTGCGTGCATCAAAGACGATGCTGTCCAGCGTATATGCATCCTGCGGCAGGAAATTACCTGCCCCGTCACGCAGGGTATCAGTCAGTATTAAATCGTTTAAATCAGCCGTCGTGGCGTTGTAGATATTCACAGAATACCTTAATTGTTCTCCTACCGCTACACTGGTTTTATTTACCTGTTTATCGAGCCGTACACCTCCAGGAGTGGTTACCATTAAATTACGGATTTCATGATAATTAAATCCTTGCCCGGTGGAAGCAGCAAACCCTACTTTCATACTTGCGGGAGGTGCGTCTGTGGTCACATAATCCAATAGCTTGGTGAATGCGCCGCCGTTGGAGGTAGCCCAGCGAACCTGAATCCTGTACTTTCCATCACTGGTAGGATCTATCTGAATTTGCACTCTTCTATAAAAACTACTGGAAGCGGGTCGCTTACTTACGATTGTACCATAGTCGACACGCCTGTCATTGTTCAGCTGTGTTCCTGACAGGTATCTGTTGGTTGTCTTACTGTCATTGGTAGTCGGCCCTCTTAACACAATCGAATTCGGCTTAAACCCAACACCTCCAACACGTCCTTCGGTGGGGTTGGAGAAATTGCCATATTCGTCAATCCCTACACCCAGATAGCCACCTTTCAGCCCCCCAATGGAAGATTCTCCTGATTTTTTATAATTGGCGTACCCGAGTGATCCGCCGTACCCGCCCAATTCAAAACTGCCGGGGCCATATTTTGCATCAAACAGGAAAACGGAAAAGCCATCCGCGCCTCCATATTGCGCCTGGGCATTTCTCCAGGACGTGTATTCAAAATCTATAAAAACGCCCAAAGAGGAGGGGAAACTCTTATTGATATAGGCGTATCCTTTTTGTTGATAAGCAGCTTTAGTTACTCTGAGCCAACCATTGTCAATGGGGTCATCTATTCCGGAGGTCAGATAAGCGGCCGGTGACCCGCCAAAAATAATATCAGTTCCGGCACTACTGCCTTTCAGGTTATTTTTAATGGTAAACTGTGCCCGCGAGTTTAGGTACGTCAGTAGCATCCCGAAAGCAAGGACCCGGGCAAGAATTCGGCCATAATTAGGCACCTTTCTTGAAGTAGAAGTAGATTTTTTTTTCATGTTGTTGTTGTTGTTGTTCTAAGGCATAAAGCATCCGCATGCAGCATGCTATACATGCTGCCGGCGACACTATCGGCCCATATTAATATTCTGATAAACCGGTCATTAGTCTGAAAAGTGAAGGGTAAACACGTAGCCGACTAATTCATTATTGAGTAGTGTTTTCTCTAAGATGATACGCTCATCTTCGTTTTGGCCGGAAAGACCTGTCCGGTAGCATGTTGGTTTAAAGATTAAAAGATCGGTTGTTAGGGTTGGATTGATTGAAGTATTTTATAGATAACTAGCCAAATTTGCCTTACTTTGTGCCATCAATTAATTCATTTACCAGTTCGTAAAGCTCTTTAGGTTCAAAAGGTTTTATAAGCCAACCGTTGAAATTCTCAACACTAGGCTGGCCATTACCGGTGATACGTGGCTTTTGTCCGCTGACACCAATGATCGGGGTCGAACAGCCGGTTCCGGAATGTCTTCGAATAGCCTCTGCTAGTGCATAACCGCTCATTTCAGGCATCGATATATCAGTTATAATCAAATCAAACACGTGATGTTCATACTTTTCAAGCGCAACTATTGCACTATCCGCCTCCGTTACATTAAAGCCTTTTCTTTTTAACAGCATTGTAATATAAGTTCGGTTGAGCAGATCATTGTCAACCACCAGAACCCTTGATCTCGAAGCCAACTGATCTTGTTGAATTCTTTTTTCTGCCGGTATGCTTTTATGACTTATTCTTATTTCAGTTTCTGAAGGAAGAATGGGCATATCAACGGCACTTTCCCTAGGGGGCGTATGTTTTTTTGGTTTAGCAGTCCGGCTTGCTTTATAAGTAAGATCGATATAGAAAGTAGTGCCCTTGCCAACAACACTTTCGACATCGATCTTACCTTTATGTAATTCTACTACTTTTTTAACGATGCTTAATCCTAACCCGGTACTTCCTTCTTTTATTTCCTTTCTATGAATCGCTGTTACATAAGCATCAAATACAGAACTGCCAGATTTATAGTCGACCGGCCCATCAATGCCAATTCCCGTGTCTTTAATGGCCAGCTCCAATACGCAGTTATCAGCACCTTTCCGATTTAAGCAAGCGGTTATCCGGATAGAGCCTTTATCAGTATACTTAATAGCGTTACTTAATAAATTTATAAGTAATTGCCTTAACTGAAAAGCGTCTCCAATAAGCACTGTATCTATAGCCTGATCCAGATATTGCTCCAAAAGAATATTCTTCTTTTTAGCCTGTAGTCGTAATCCAGACAGGATTTCCTTAATGACCAGCATTGGATTGAAGGGACTCTCAGCCAGTTTAAACCTGCCCTTCTCCATCTTGGTATAGTCCAGGATATTATTCACAACGGACAGCAGCATACCGGAAGATAACTTGATGGCATCGATTACTTCTGACTGGTCGCCATTTTGATGATCTGTAGACAGTTCATTTGCAAAACTGGTAATGGAATGCAACGGCGTACGAATCTCGTGGCTCATGGTCTCGGCAAATTCAGTTTTCAGCCGGGCAAATTCCTCAGCCTCTTCCTTAGCTTTTTTTAATGCCTTACTATTTGCAAACAGACGTTGCAATATCCAAATAATAATCAAGGTCAACAGAAGGCCAAAAACGATCAAAAGCGTATTGCCAAATTTAATATCTTTAGTGATGGAAAATGCGTTATGACTTAACAGCATTTTTCGTTCAGACTGCTGTTGTAAAATAGAAGACTTAAGTGAGGTTAAAATTGATTGAAGCCCTTGCAACAAATTGTGATTGGCGGTCAGTAATGCCTGTTCTTTAGCCTTCAAAGATTTAAAGTAACTGGCTTGCTCCTGCAAAGCCTCTGCTGACGCTCTAATGATGGTCCGCTGGTTATTCTGATAAACGGAGTCAAGCTGATGCTGCCTGATTATCAATAATTCCGATTCGTTATCTTTCTGTTTATTAGAGATGGCATCACCGATCCTTCTGAATAACTTCCTTTTAGGAGCCTGTGGCTTGGCTATGCGCTCCACCATTGTATCCAGTGACACCTTTGGAGCAGGCGCTTTGAACGATCTGGTTTCCGTGATTTGTGACCGGCTGGCCATTTCTTTGCTACCGGCAAGCTGTATCAATGAATCCAACAACAAACGGGCATTAATATATTGACTGGTCCTTCGGGTCTTATCAGCGACCAAATGTTCCATATCGACGCTTCCCGGACCTTCACCTATCGTCTCAGAAATGGAATCGAGAATACCAGATACTTCCATTAATTGCCCTTTATAAGCCTTAGCGTAGGTGGAATCCTTTTGGATAATATACATTCTGCAATTGTTCTCAGCTGCATATAAAAGTTGTATGGCTACATCAACCCGGTCAATGCTTGACCGGGTTTGCGCAAGATCTTCTACAGTCTTGCCCAATTTATCCGAATCACGCTGGCTAACAAAGGCCAGAATGGAAAGACAGGAAAGAGCCAAGACTAAAAATATAACTGTTATAAAACCGTACCCCTGATTGTTAATGAGTTTGTTTTTTATCATTATACCCTTCATTTTAAATAATAAAGTACCGGGATCGGGAAAGGGTCTAGCGTATTTACATCATATTGGTTGTCCTTCACCCGGTACTAGATTATCGGCCTTTTTAAGCCAAAAATGCTCCATTCAATCATTTCCAATGCAAAAATATAGGGTTCAGTTACAATATGATGTAGATAATCTTGAATTATTGTGTAGTAAATTTACTACGAAAAGGCAATAAATATATTGATTATCAGCTATTTGAAATCCAACACCTTTATTAAATCCGGTATGTTTTGGATTTGTAGCTTTTCAAATATTCTAGTTTTATAGGTACTTACAGTCGATACATGCAAATGTAACTCCTGGGAGATTTCCTTTAAACTCTTTCCAATTACCAACATATTAGCAATGGCAATTTCCCGGTTGGACAGCTGATCCAATGGCCGGGATTTTCCCTTTGATGATTTATAAAATACCAAGGAGTCTTTTACCGCGTCGCTGACATACTTACCATTGCTGAAAATTTTCTCCAGCGCGACTTTCATTTCACCCTCCGTTGCCAGCTTATTTAAGAATCCATCCGCTCCGGATTCAATGTATCGCATGGCATAAACCTCTTCGTCTAATGAAGAAAAGATCAAAATCTTACAATCAGGTGAAATTCTTTTAAGTGAGTTATAAGCATTTAAAAAATTACCGTTAGGCATCGTCACATCCAATATATATAAATCGTAAGGATTTTTCTTCGCCATGTCAATCACTTTTGCATAATCTGAGGCGTCTTCGACTATAGCACCAGGCCGGAGCTTCCGAATCATCATGCTCAGCCCATATCTCACAATACCGTGGTCATCAGCTACCAATATCCTTTCCTCCATCTGCCTATTTTTAATTTACGCCCTTCCCAGCCCGAAAGGGATCAAAAACTCCAAATGCTGTGGGCTGATCTCTCTTTGAATCAATTCTGTAGCCAGCCGAGGTTTACGACCCACAGTTGTAAAATTTCGTTGTTGCGTACAGCCGCTCACGACTTTGCCCTCAACAAGCGCCAGCATTTCATAAAATATTTGTCCGGACCATTTAGAAGGATCTGACGGCAACTCATGTAAAGGAGATAAAAGGTTCTGCTCCCATAATTCATGATGCCAAAATAACGCTGAGCTTGAAATACAGATACATAGGTAAGCCCGTTTCTGATCGTTAAACACTATTTTAATACTTCCTCCGTCAAATCCGGCCTGCTCAGATATCTCAAGCACCTTATTCAATAAAAACGCCACAACTTTTGCAAATGTGCGGGTAACTTTCAACGGCAATCCACTACATTGAATATCAAGCTGCTTCATCCCGGGTACTGAGGTCAGTAGTATAGCTTCACTTAGAATCACCAAATCGCCTGAAGACACGTTTGTGTTCGCTACCGTATTCATAATATCGATATAGCTATGAATTGTCTTTAGGGTATAGATGTTTTTTTGGGTGAGTCGGTTTAATTCTGCGAAGGTTTCTTTGACTAATACGTCCTGATCTTCCGCTTCTTCCTGCATGATTCTGGATACCCAATTCATGTTACCAAACAGACCGTTACATTCATGATAAAGAACATCCATCCATCTGCCGGTATTATGAACAATAGTAGCCAGCTGCTTGATACGCTTATTATCATTTATCGGCCTCACACCCGGAAGTATGTTTTTCCTGGTTTCCATGTTTGTTAACAATTTTAGCTAGGGTATGCGCTTAAATATACAATAATTATTGGTTATTTAACGCCATAAACAGTTATAAAACACCAAATCGGAGCATAAATATCATCAAATATTTTGATTTTATAATTAAATAATAATTAAATTTTCTATATAATGGAGCCCAGGGGCAAAGCAAATGAATAACCTCACAGGTAAATCGCCCTGTTTCGACTTGTCTATCGTCTGTCAATATAATAAGCGTTCGATTCCTCCATTTCTAAACGATTTGGGGAAATATCAGAAATTTTTGATTTAAATTTGGTTATTCGAATTCCACAACACCGATGACAAACACAGCACTCCCTCAACACATAAAATGGTTAAATGCTGCTGTTTTAATTGTAATGGCAATATTTACTGTTCCAGCAATCGAGCTTTGGAGCGCGGAAGGGAGACCTGACCGCCCACGGCGATGGCTGGAATAGATTCAGTTATTTTACTGTACAAAGCAACTTCATTGCGGCTATCACCTATATTATGTGGTGTTTATTCAGGCTTTCCGTCAGCTCCCGTAATTCGCAATTGTGGCTTATATTTCCGGTTCTCTGGACGACTTACACCTTTATCAGAGCATCTGTCATTGGCTGGATCCTTATCCTTTCCTGGATCCAACGAAGACGGGGGAGAAGGAGGCGTGGTTATGATGTATGTGGCTGGTATTACCCTGTTTTTTATTTTACTGGCCCAACTGCTTGCATGGATAAGTCGAGCAAGGGCCAATAATTACACACTCTATTGATAGAGTATAAGATCCAAAACACTTATTCGGGAATTTGCGGATTATTCGGGGATGAATTTACTAGTTGTAGAGAAGTCAAACCGAAGCAATAGTGGGTATTTCAGCTAATAAAACGGTAAAAGTGGTCTCGACAGGGATCGAACCTGTATCTAGAGTTTAGGAAACTCCTATTCTATCCATTGAACTACGAGACCTAAAAAAGTTGGGCAAATGTAAGGGTTCTAAATCAATAATTATTTAAATTAGACGGAAAAATCTCGAATTATTCGGAGGTCAAAATTAAACAACCTATCTTTGCAACTCAATTAAAACACTTTATGAAATTTTATAACTTAATAATAAAATATCGTTTTTGGTTAAGCCTTTTACTGATTGCTGTGGGCATTATCCTGAATGCCACCGGCCAGGTAGGCTTCTGGGCTATGTTCCCCCTTTATTTTATAGGTTTTATTGGATTATTAAGCCATTTCCTTATCGGGCCGCTTCGCCTGGTGCAGAAGCCTATGGAAGAGGGTAATCTGGAAGAGGTGCAAAAAATTATTGACTCTGTATGGTTTCCGGGAATGTTGATCAAACCTGTACGTTCTACCTACTTTACTCTAAAAGGCAATCTGGCCATGATGAATAAAGATTATGACGAGGCAGAAAAGCACCTCAAAAAGTCTTCTTCCATTGGTTCAGCGATGCCGGAAGCAGAAGGTGCCAATAAATTACAGTTAGGGATGATGGCCATGCAGCGCGGAGATATGCGTTCCGGCGAAGGATATCTGCGGGCCGCCTTAAAAATGGGTATCCCGGATAACGAAAGCAAAGCTGTGGCAAACCTGGGAATGTGCCAGATTATGATGAATAAAAGGGAATTCCGGGCCGCAAAGGATTATTTTCGTAAAGCAAAGGCCTGCAACCCTACGACACCGGAAGTCGTATCACAGATCAAAGAGATTCAAAAATACATCTCCAGGGTACCAGGTTAGTTGTTTATAATGACAGAAACATATTTAAAATGAGGCGCCGGCATCACTGCTTGACGCCTTATTTTATTTCCATGCAGACGTCAATCTCAACACAAATCATTATATTTGATCTGTCTTTCAGAGACTTGTGCATTCTCTTTATTTCAACTTCAAACCAAACTTATGTCTTCTTCATTCTTTAGTCTTAGCCGTATCCTTTGGACAGTTTTATTATCTATAGGACTCATCGCCATCCTGTTTTATCTTATCAAATCCGCTGTTCAGGCTGGCATCAGAGATGCCTTTAGAGAACGGAATTCAGGAACTGATTTTGAATTTAAACAGACAAAGCTATTGGCGGAAATCGCCATTGCAAATGGTGTCAGCAGTGAAAAAATCCAGGAAATATTAGCGAAAGACTGATCGATCTTTTTGGAAATTACCAGCAATTGTACTTTATCATTTAATTCATCATTATGAAAAACCTTTATAATAAACTCATACTTCTGGTTACGCTCTCCTTTTCCAGCATACTAACATGGGGACAAACGGATGTGGGCAAAACCTATATAGTCAGTCATTATACAAAAGCGGAGTATATGATTCCTATGCGTGATGGTGTAAAATTGTACACCGCCGTATATACGCCAAAGGATACCTCTAAAGCCTATCCCATCATGATGAACAGAACCTGCTATTCCGCCGGACCCTATGGTAAAAATAAGTTTCCCTCCAGATTAGGGCCTTCACCCGATTTTACCAAAGAAGGATTTATCTTCGTCTATCAGGATGTCCGTGGAAAATATCAAAGTGAAGGCAACTGGACAGAGATTACCCCTTTCATTGAAAATAAAACGGGATTACAACACGATGAATCCTCTGACACCTATGATGCTGTGGACTGGTTGATTCATAATGTGACACATAACAACGGCCGGGTAGGAGTCTGGGGGATTTCATATCCAGGCTTTTTTGCTACCAATGCGGCCCTTGCAGGGCACCCGGCCATCAAAGCCGTTTCCCCTCAGGCACCCGTCACCAACTGGTTTTTAGGAGACGATACCCACCATAAAGGTGCTTTTTTTCTTATGGATGAAATGGGTTTTGACTACTGGTTTGCCAATTCAACCAACGGACCCAATAAGAATAACCTACCAGACTTGAAGCTACCGATAAAAGATGTCTATGACTTTTACCTCAAGCTGGGCACAATTAGCCAGGTCAATAAACAATACTATCAACATCGGGTACCATTCTGGGACACCGTCCTGATGCATCCCAACTATGATAGCTGGTGGCAGGCCAGGGATATCAGAAAGCATATGCGTAACGTACAACCGGCAACATTATTAGTAGGCGGGTGGTATGATGCCGAGGATCTCTGGGGTACCCTGGAGACCTATAGGACCATTGAACACAATAATCCGGGTCATGCAAATACAATTGTCATGGGCCCATGGAACCATGGGGGATGGGCGGGTCCCGAGATGAATCATTTAGGTGATATAGCCTTCGGCACGAATACAAGTGCCTGGTTCCAGCAAAATATCGAGTTACCGTTTTTTCTATATTATCTAAAAGACGGACCTAAACCCAAATTACCGGAGGCTGTTCTCTATGATGTGGGCATTAATCGCTGGGATGCATTCGAAACCTGGCCGACCAAGTCGGCAAAAAATACCAAGCTTTACCTTAATACCGATAAGCAAATTACCACTCAGGCGCCCAATATAGCAAACAGTTACTCATCCTATACATCCGATCCGGCTCATCCAGTACCTTATCAAGGAGGGGTGCGCAAAAATAGAGGTATCACTTATATGATTGATGATCAGCGTTTTGCAACTAACAGAAAAGATGTATTAAGCTTTACGACATCAGTATTGAATCAAAATACCACCCTGGCTGGGCCGGTAAAAGCACACCTAAGTGTCAGTATCAGCACAACGGATGCTGACTTTGTCGTCAAAATCATCGATGTTTATCCCGATAGCGCCCACGGGAAAATGAGTGGTTATCAATCTCTGGTCAGGGCAGAAGTAATGCGGGGTAAATACAGAAAAAGCTTCTCCGAGCCGGTTGCGTTTATTCCGGGCGAGCTTACCGAGGTATCATACACGCTGCCAGATATCCTTTATACCTTTAAAAAGGGCCATCGAATAATGATTCAGGTGCAAAGTTCCTGGTTTCCATTGGTAGACAGAAATCCACAGGTATTCGAAGATATTTATAAGGCAAAAGCGGGCGACTTCAGGCCGTCAAATATTAAAATTTTTCATGATAAACATCATCCATCCTATATTGAAGTAGGCATATTGGACCAAAAAAGTTATCGGCAGCACCAATTTTCCAAAAGCTGACTTTTTTCTTTTCTGCTGGTCACTGATTGGTTCACAAATTTGCTTTAAATCCTTTTTAAAGTTCGGTCAATGAGGTACTTTTGTCACTAGGCAAAAGCCCTTCTAAAACAGATGAATAAAGTATTAGCCGTTATTTTTTCTTTTTTTATCCTGATAGGGATACTCATGCAGCTCAATAGCTGCGCTGTGATCGTTCCCCCAGGTGGTGGACCCAGAGATACGCTTTCTCCCATACTTCTGTCTGCCACACCTGCGGATTCGACCTTGAATTTCAAGGCAAAATCGATCGTCTTAACTTTTGATGAATATGTACAGGTACAGGATATTTTTAATAACCTGATTGTCTCGCCGGTTGCCAAGAATATTCCGAATGTAAAGGGTAAACTCAGAGAAGTTACCATTGAGATCAAAGACACCCTCGAACCTAATACAACTTATTCTTATAATTTCGGCAATGCTATACAGGATGTGAATGAAAATAACCCCCTTAGAAACTTCACTTATGTATTCAGTACAGGAGACCATCTGGATACAGATTCAATAACCGGTAAGGTCGTTATGGCGGAAGATGGTGCCATTGACAGTACTTTGATGGTGGTTTTATACAGAGACCTGTCGGATACAGCTGTCCTCAAGAATAGCCCGCGGTATTACGCGCGTCTGGACAGTCTAGGCCGTTTCGCTTTCCATTTTCTTCCTAAAGAAAATTATCATTTATTTGCAGTAGAGAATTCATACATGAAGAACTATGGAGACTCTACCGCTGTTTTTGCATTTATGGACAGTGTTGTCTCCACTAAAAATGATTCTGTCAACAACGGTATTACTTTATACGCATTCAGAGCATTTCCAAAAGAGCAGGAGGGTAAGAGACCGGCTCAGCTTTCTGAAAAACAAAGGGAAAAGAGAAAAGAGCAGGACGCAAAAAAGCCGCTTACGGTAGCTTTGAATCTGGAAGAAGGCAAACAAAGCCTGTTAAAACCATTAACCCTGCAATTCAGTAAGCCCTTGGAAAGCTTTAAACCGGAGTTGATTCAACTGACGGATACCAATTTCGTACCCGTCAACAATTTTACCATTGTCCCAGATTCAACGGATTCCACAAATAGTCGATTTATCATGAATCGAACCTGGGATACCTCCCAAGGAAAAGAATTTGCATTAATCCTTCCTATCGAGGCCGCGACGGACAGTTTCAAAGTGCAATTAGCCAAAGCAGACACGGTTAAATTCACGGTTAAAACCGAACACGATTACGCTACACTACAGTTAAAGTTCCCAGATGTAGATACCACGAAGCATCCGGTACTACTTATTTTATCGGATAAAAAAATTGTAGATTCAGCAGTCATTGGAGATAACAGGCAAGTCAGAATTGAACGGTTTGAGCCAGGTGATTATACCCTAAGAGTTTTATACGATACCAATGGCGATTTGCAATGGACACCTGGTAATTATCAGCTTCGGAGACAGCCGGAATTAGGTATTACAATTAAAAGAAGCTTTAAATTTATCGCAGATACAGAAAACCAATGGGATATCTACCTTAAGAAAGACCCTAACCAACCGGATCCTGATGACCCTTACCAATTGCATCACTACTAGTTTAGTTAATATAGGTATTCAGTATCTTTGTACTTTCGTATTATCATTATGCAGCTACCATCTTCCTTACTAGAAAACGCCGTCAATGCCTTTGCAGGTCTTCCAGGCATCGGTAAAAAGACCGCACTCAGGCTGGTCCTCCATCTCTTGAAACAGGAGGAAGGCCAGGTCAGGCAGTTTTCTGAAACCCTCGCCAAAATGCGTAGCGATATCAAGTTTTGTAGTCGCTGCCATAACCTAAGTGATCACGATCTTTGCGCGATCTGTGAAAACAAACTGCGTAATCAAAGACTGGTATGCGTCGTAGAGTCTATTAAGGATGTAATTGCCATAGAAAACACCCAACAATTCAGCGGGCTTTACCATGTTCTTGGCGGTGTGATCTCACCACTGGATGGCGTCGGTCCCGATAGCCTGACAATTGATTCGTTGATTAACAGAGTGGAGCAGGAAGATGTGGAAGAACTTGTTTTTGCCTTAAATCCCAATATCCAGGGAGATACCACCATATTCTACATTCAGAAGAAACTACGTCATCTCCCCTGTAAAATCACCACCATCTCCAGGGGAGTGGCTTTTGGTGGAGAATTGGAGTATGCCGATGAAATGACCCTTGGCCGCAGTATGATGAACCGGTTACCGGTTGAAAACTATGTAAAATAACGCACTACAGGCTACTTAAGTTATTAACGATCAAAGAAATATATTTTTAAACAGGCTTCTATTTTCCATTTTATTTATTCAGTGACATTCCGTAATTTTGCATCATAGAAATAAGCTTGGATGTCACTTTTTTTGTAGAAATGCCATCCTGGTAAATAGATTAAGGCAGATTTGTTTATTGTTCAGCCTGAATAAAAGAACTAATAAACGTTGAGTACTTCCACTTCTTACAGAAAATACCCCAAACGTTTTATTAGATTCCAATAGCTTCAACAGTAAATCTGTTTGCAGCCAGTATTCATTAACACGTTGCGTTGAGGGTGGCTGGCTATCACAATAAAAAAGAGAAGATTAAAATGTTAATTGAAGATGCGTTAAAAAAAAGGATTCTGGTGATTGACGGTGCAATGGGCACTATGATCCAACGGTATAAACTCAGTGAAGGAGACTTTAGAGGAGAAAGGTTTAAGGAGTGGCATCTGGATGTGAAAGGGAACAATGATCTGCTCAGCATCACACGTCCGGACATTATTGAAGAGATTCATCTGCAGTATCTCCATGCGGGCGCTGATATCCTCGAAACCAACACGTTCAGCAGCACAAGTATTGCGCAGGCTGACTATGACATGAGTGGCCTCGCTTACGAACTCAATGTGGCTGCGGCCACATGTGCCAGGAACGCGGTAAATACATATCTACAAACGCCTGAAGGCAAAAGTAAAGGCCAGGTGTATGTTGCAGGTGCTATCGGGCCATTAAACAAGACACTTTCACTCTCTCCGGATGTGAACAATCCCGGTTACCGTGCCGTCAGTTTCGACGAAGTGGCAGCTGCTTATGAAGAGCAGATCAGGGGACTCGCAGATGGAGGCGTGGACTTACTATTAATAGAGACTATATTTGACACGCTTAATTGTAAGGCAGCGATCTATGCAATTAAGAATTTCTATCAAAAGGATGGTCGCAAAGAACTCCCGATTATGATATCCGGCACCATTACTGACGCCAGTGGCAGGACATTAAGTGGCCAGACGCTGGAAGCCTTTTATATCTCTGTCAGCCATGCCAATCCACTGAGTGTCGGGTTGAACTGTGCATTGGGTGCGGCAGAAATGCGGCCTTATGTTCAAGAACTCAGTCAAATCGCCGCCTGTTATACGTCCGCCTATCCCAATGCGGGATTGCCCAATGCAATGGGAGAATATGATGAGACACCCCATGAAACCGCACATTTTCTTGAACACTGGGCGGCTGGAGGTTTTGTTAACATCGTAGGAGGATGCTGCGGAACCACTCCTGATCATATTAAGCATATTGCTGACGTTGTTCGAGAAATTCAGCCACGCAAAAAACCGGAAGTGGCGACAACTTTGTAATAAGATTTCAAAGCCTGCGCCAAAGCAGTTTCACCCATTTTACGCTAATTAGTTTTCTATACATCATGCTCAAACCTTATTTACAGCTCAGCGGTCTAGAACCCTTATCCATACGCCCGGAAACCAATTTTGTCAACATCGGCGAAAGAACGAATGTCACAGGATCCAAAAAATTTGCGAGGCTCATCCGGGCGGGAAATTTTGAAGAGGCATTAAGCGTCGCCAGGGATCAAGTAGAAAATGGCGCCCAGGTCATCGATATTAATATGGATGATGCACTCTTGGACAGTCTGACGGCTATGACAACTTTCTTAAATCTGGTACAGGCAGAACCTGAGATTGCTAAGATCCCGATCATGATCGATTCCTCTAAATTTGAGATCATTGAAGCCGGCTTAAAATGCGTACAGGGTAAATGTATAGTCAACTCTATTTCCATGAAAGAAGGCGTGGAGAAGTTTATCCGGGAAGCCCGTATTTGTAGAAATTTTGGAGCCGCCGTTGTTGTCATGGCATTTGATGAGCAGGGCCAGGCAGATACTATGGAAAGAAAAGTCGAGATTAGTTCCAAGGCCTATCAGATCTTAACTGAGCAAGTCGGATTCCCGCCACAGGACATCATATTCGATCTGAATATATTCGCCATTGCCACCGGCCTGGAAGAACACAATAACTATGCGGTTGATTTTATTGAGGCTACCAGGATCCTTAAGCATAAATTCCCGCTGGCTAAAATAAGCGGGGGTGTCAGCAATCTGTCTTTTTCTTTCAGAGGGAATGAAACGGTCAGGGAAGCCATGCACAGTGTATTCTTGTACTATGCAGTAAAGGCTGGAATGGATATGGGTATTGTCAATGCAGGTCAGCTAGTGGTATATGATCAGATTGAACCTGTACTCAGAGACTTGGCAGAACAAGTCATCCTGAATCAACATAATGAAGACAATGGTGCCACCGAGAAACTGATCAATTTTGCCGAAACCGTCAAAGCAAAAGGTAAGGTTATTAAAAAAGATGATGCCTGGCGAAAAACTTCTGTCCAGGACAGACTTAGCCATGCACTAGTCAACGGGATTACCGATTATATTGACGAGGACACGGAAGAGGCCAGACTACAATATGCACGCCCGCTGGAAGTGATTGAAGGACCGCTCATGGTAGGAATGGATATCGTCGGAGATCTGTTTGGTTCAGGTAAGATGTTCCTGCCACAGGTTGTAAAAAGTGCGCGCGTAATGAAAAAAAGTGTGGCATATCTGTTTCCCTTCATTGAAAAGGAAAAAAAGATTAATCATATACTGACGATCAAGCCGGCTGAGCCAAAAGCCGAAGCGACTGCTATCAATGGTGTCCAGCAGAAATTGACCTCACTGCTTGCAAGTCCCGAATTTGCCGCTGCGAACTTTCTTATCCATCAAAATATTGCAGGAGTCGTTGTTGATGCAGTATCCATCAAATTTCAACTGACATTAATTATCAAAACCGGTTCAGCAGAACACCCTGCAGCGGACAGTAGCCAGACATCAGACGCAGAAACAGACATAGAAAGCCATATTGAGGAGCAATTAGAAACCAGTGGCTACCATTTATTACACCTCAGCGAGACAGACCTGATAGAAACCCCGGAACGCATTGAAACCGCTATCATAAAGAAGCTGGAACAAATCGATCAATTGGCAGCGAAGTTAAAGGCTGCTGAAGAGCAAGGAGGGAAAAAACAGGGAGCCGCAAAGATTTTACTTGCAACCGTAAAAGGGGATGTGCACGACATCGGGAAAAATATTGTCGGCGTCGTATTAGGATGCAATGGTTATCAGGTTCAGGACCTTGGCGTTATGGTACCGACAGATAAATTGCTGGATACAGCCATTAAAGAAAATGTAGATATCGTTGGTGTCAGCGGACTTATTACGCCTTCTCTGGATGAAATGGTCGGGGTTGCCAGAGAGATGAAGCGTAGAAATATGACCATTCCATTATTGATTGGCGGTGCTACCACTTCACGTATTCACACGGCTGTCAAGATCGCTCCGGAATATGACCACGGCGTCATACATACACTAGATGCCTCACGTTGTGTAACGGTGGTCGGGCAACTCTTTAACCCCGAACTAAAAGAAGATTTTCTCTTAAAGACAAAAGAAGATTATATCAAACTTAAGCATCAGTTCGAAAACAAAAAACCGGTAAAAAAATACATTCCGTTCGCTGAGGCCCAGGCAAATCCGGTTGCAATAGACTGGGCGAACTATACCCCGCCCATACCGTCTTTTATAGGAACAAAACTCTTCAAAGACTATGATTTACGTGAAATTCGAAGTTTTATCGACTGGAAGCCTTTTTTTATCAGCTGGGAGCTTCATGGCAATTTTCCCGATATCCTGACAGACGAAGTGGTGGGTATTGAAGCCACCAAGGTGTATAATGATGCCAATGATATGCTGGACACCATTATCAAAGAAAGATGGTTGCGTGCAGACGGAATGGTCGCCTTTATGGAGGCTGAAAAAACCGGGCCGGACACAGTAAATGTTAGTCTGGGAGATAAAAAGTCGACTTTGCAATTTATTCGTCAACAGGTCAAAAAAGCGTCGGGCCAACCTAATATTTCTCTTTCTGATTTCTTGCGGCCGGCCAGTTATGGTAAAGACTATCTGGGAAGTTTCGCTGTCACCATTCACGGAATTGAGCCACATTTAAAGCGGTTTATTGAAGATCATGACGATTATAACAAGATCATGGTACAGGCACTCTCAGACAGATTGGTTGAGGCTTTTGCGGAAATGCTGCATCAAAAAACCAGAACTGAGCTCTGGGGTTATGATAAAGACGAACGTCTAAGCGCGGATGATCTGATCCATGAAAAATATACAGGAATCAGGCCCGCTCCGGGGTACCCGGCCTGTCCGGATCATACGGAAAAAATCAAATTATTTGATTTGATGTCGGTGACCGATAACATAGGTATTGATCTCACTGAATCTCTGGCAATGCATCCTGCTTCCAGTGTCTGCGGATGGTATTTTTCTCATCCACAGAGCCAATACTTCGGCATCGGCAAAATCATGGAAGACCAGTACGAGGATTATAAATCAAGGCAAGGATGGTCAGATGAGTATGCCCAAAAATGGCTGCGCCCCGTTATGGAATAGTCGCCGGCCATCTGGTTTTTTGCAGGGTTAAAAAAATGGCCTATCATTGTAGTCATTAATGTAATACAAAGCTGGAAAATTTAATACTATGCAGTCAAAAAACCTACTCATTCTGATAGCTGGGCTACTATTAGGCAATAGCGCTGTCTTGCATGCTCAAAATAATAAGGCGGACAAATTGCTGGATAAGACGATTAACCAAAAGCAAACAACAACCTTGCTGACAACATTGTCTGCTGATAATATGGAGGGCAGAAAGTATGGCACACCCGGCATTCGGAAAGCAGCCGCGGTGATCGCCCAACAATTTAAAGAAGCCGGCCTGCAACCTGCGAAAGGAGACAGCGGGTATTACCAGAATTTCGCTATATACAACAGTCACATAATAAATAAGGAAATAAAAATAAATGGCGTGCAGATAGCGGACAGTCTTTCCGCGATTATCAGTACACAGCCGAGGATCCAGGCAGATCAGCAATCCGGATATGAAATTTTACAGCCAGGAAACCAACATGAACTTATCAAGTTATTGGGGCAGCGCCGTCACCCATCATCCAATGCGCTGGTTATTCTACCCAAGAAGTTTTTACGCGTTTTAAAAATGATGCCTAGATTACAACAGCATCAATTCCAGTCAGATTTTACAACAATTTTTATCGCTTCAGACGAAGCTGTCAAAAGTTTTGATATCAAAGCCGGCAACCAGCTTTCAGCAATGCATTTGGCTAATATAGTCGGCATACTACCTGGCAAATCAAAACCAGAGGAGTTGGTTATTTTTTCCGGCCATTATGACCATCTGGGAACTGATCCCAGCAACAAACAAGACAGCATTTATAACGGTGCCAATGACGATGCTTCGGGGACAACAGCCGTTATGCAGTTAGCGAAGTATTATGCCAAATCCGGAAATAACGCCAGGACGCTGGTCTTTGCTGCTTTTACGGCAGAGGAAGCCGGTGGCTTTGGTTCTACTTTTTTCTCCCATCAGTTCGACCCAGCCAAAGTGATGGCCATGTTTAATATAGAAATGATTGGCACGCAAAGCAAATGGGGAGAAAACTCAGCTTATATTACCGGCTATGACAAAACCAATATGGGAGAACTTTTGCAGAAAAATCTGGAAGGGACCGGCTTCACCTTCTATCCGGACCCGTATACCGATCAACATTTGTTCTACCGTTCAGACAATGCCACACTCGCCAGACAAGGTGTACCAGCCCATACGATCTCTACTTCCAAAATGGATGCCGAGCCTAATTATCATAAAGTCTCTGATGAGATTAGCACATTGGATCTGGCCAATATGAACCGTATCATCCGCTGCATTGCTTTAAGTGCCAGAACGATTGTAAATGGCACGGATACCCCTAGCAGAGTTAATACAGCAGATTTGGACTAAGCCAGTTCAATATTTTATTCGAAAGGACACCCACCTGGTTGTTTGTAGACAATCCGTGGGTGTCCTTTTTTGTAATCCAGACCAATCAGCATCCTACGCTGGCAGACGGCAGTACTTTTTATCTGGTCGTACCACTTGTTAAATTTACTTCCGCCATTGCATTCATTAAATCCTTTCCAGTAGGCGATTCAAACACCTCCAGTCCAAACTCCGGAGCAATGGTCAATAAGTGATCAAAAATATCACTCATCGTATCTTCATAAGGTCCCCATCTTACATCCGCAGTAAAGCACCAAAGCTGAAGAGGCAGCCCTTCCGATGTCGGATCCAACTGTCGTACAATCGTTGTCAAGTTATGGTTGAGCCTGGGATTAGCATCCAGATAATTCTTGGCATAAATTCTATACAGTCCTACATTGGTCAACCTGCGGGTATTGGCATCAATATGGGCTTCATTACCAAGAGCAGCATTATAGTCGGCTAATTCTTTTTCTTTTCCTATTATATAGTCATGTAGCAAATGGTATCTTTTAAATTTGTCAATCATGGCCGCATCACAAAATTTAAAGCTGCTCATTTTAAGATAGATGGGTCTTTTAATCCTACGCCCTCCAGTATCAGTCATGCCGCGCCAGTTTTTAAAAGAAGACGTAAGAAAGCCGGCAGTTGGGACAGAAGAAACCGTTTTATCCCAGTTCTTTACTTTCACCGTATTCAGGTTAATTGAAATCACGTCTCCATCTGTATTATAGTCTGGCATCTCTATCCAGTCGCCCACTCTAATCATATCATAAGCCGAAATTTGAATACTGGCCACAAAGCCAAGTATGGTATCTTTAAAGATTAACATTAAAACGGCTGTCATGGCTCCCATGGCACCCAAAAAGTATAGCGGACTTTTCCCTAAAAGAACAGAGAGGATCAGGATACCGCCCACCAAATACACAAAAATATTAATCACCTGAATATAGCTGAAGATGGGCTTTTCTTTTAATGACGGCATTTTGGACAGCACTGCTGCAATCGTATTTAAAACCGCAACAATTAAGACAACAAAGACGCCAATAATCAATATATCAGACAGCTCCAGAATAATACGGGCCGTCTTCGGATAGCTAGCAAAAATTACCGGAGCTGCCGCCTTGATTATAAAAACAGGCAATAATGCCGATATTTTCAGAAAAACCTTTCTCTCTATCAATAGGTCATCCCAGGTTGCTTTGGTCTTATTGACAAAACGGTGAACAGCCATAATACAAATCTTTCTGGCTACCCACCATACCAAACAGCATAAGATAATAAGGCAAAGCACCAAAAAGGGAATTTTCACATAGGGTATTGCTGACGAACTTAAATGCAGATGATGGCTGATCCACTCGTCTAATCCTTTAAAAATATTTGTTGCAGTGGTGGTGTTTGTTTCAAATAAATTCATTGTACAAATCAATTACTTTTTTTGGGTCAGGAAAATAATTAGAAAAACTAAATCGATATTAGTTTTGAGACTCTTAGTATTTTATGTCCGTTCAGACAAAGAGGGGAAAGTGGAACTCCCTCAAGAAGCAGCAAACTTAATGTAATTGATAAGCGCCCCCAAACAATTGGCTGCTTAATAGGGTTTTATTAAGAGAAACTTGGATATCTGTCTCTTGATGGCAGCAAAAAGCCCCAATAGACATTGGGGCCGCAAGTACAATGTAATAACTAACTAAGAAAAATTTATACATATACGTATTTCATGATAAAATATCTATATATGTCATATTTTTGCTAAGGAGCAGGCGTAAAGCGAAGATAAGGCTTTACTTCTCTAACACCCTTAGGGAATTTTTGTTTTGCATCTTCAGTAGAAATTGCCGGTGAGATCACCACATCTTCACCTGGTTTCCAATTGGCCGGAGTAGAGAAACCTTGATTGGCAGTCAACTGCAGCGAGTCGATTACGCGGATGATCTCATGAAAGTTTCTGCCGGTAGAAGCAGGGTAGGTGATGATCAGTTTTACTTTTTTATCTGGTCCGATTACTAACAAAGAGCGTACAGTTGCTGTAGCGATAGCGTTCGGATGGATAAAATCATACAGGTTAGACACTTTGCGGTCCTCATCTGCAATAATTGGGTATTGAACATCTACATTCTGGGTCTCATTAATATCTTTGATCCAGCCTTTATGGCTTTCTACGCCATCCACACTCAATGCCAGAACTTTCACATTACGCTTTTCAAATTCTGACTGGAAAGCTGCAGTTGCACCCAGTTCAGTTGTACATACAGGTGTATAGTCTGCAGGGTGAGAAAATAAGACGCCCCAGCTATCGCCAAGGAACTCATAGAAATCTATATCACCTATAGAAGTCTTCGCCTGAAAGTTAGGAGCAGTATCACCTAATTTTATAGACATAATATTAAATATTTAAAAATGATAAAAGCATTTAATGGTGCAAATATATTATTACTCTACTAAAAAACAAGACTATTAATGAATATTTTTTTAATTAATATGTAAAAGCAAAATGTGATTAACTTGTATATATCATTTTATGTCCATTTGTTGAATATATACTGAGTTAACACGTTCTTTGCATTATTAATTTATCATTAACGATTTACCTGAACAACCTATTCATGTAAGATTTTATTTCTTTTGCAGTAAAATTCAAAATTATGTTATTGAGAAAAACTTTACAATTATTGGTAATCATATTGCTACCTGTCTTTGCAATGGCGCAGGTAACAACCAGTGCCATTAGCGGTAAGGTGGTGACAGCAACGGGGGCTCCTCTGGAAGGTGCTTCTATTAAAGTTGTCCATATGCCTTCCGGAACAGTGTACAATACCATTTCCCGTGAGAACGGGCTATTTGACCTCCAGGGGCTGCGAGTTGGCGGGCCCTATGTATTGGATGTCACTTATGTAGGTATGGTCCCCCAAAAGGTGGAAGATATTACCTTGAGACTTGGAGAAACTTATGACCTGAAAATCGATATGCAGGACGCATCATCTGATAACAACACGGACGTCACCGTACATGCACAAGTCAGAAAAGGCGCCAGCCTCAAAACCGGAGCCGGAACAATTATTACTACCCAGCAATTAAGTGAGCTGCCCAGTATCAGCCGTTCAATTACTGATTTTACCCGTCTAACACCACAGGCAAACGGTAATGGCTTTGCCGGAAGGGACGGACGCTATAACAATCTTCAGGTAGACGGAGCCAACCTCAATAATAACTTTGGATTAAGTTCGGACCTGACGCCAGGGGGTGGCTCACCTATTTCTCTGGATGCCTTAAGTGAAGTATCAGTCAATATAGCACCCTATGATGTTCGCCAGTCCGGGTTTACCGGTGCCGGTATCAACGTCGTCACTAAAAGCGGCACCAATGAATTCCACGGAACTGCCTATGGGTTTTACAGAAATCAGGATTTTTATGGCTATAAAGTCGACGGGCAAGACCTGGCAAAAACACCGAATAAAAACACCATCTATGGTGCTTCTTTAGGAGGCCCGATCATCAAAAACAAACTGTTCTTCTTTGCCAACTTCGAAAAGGAAAAGAGTTCAATGCCCGGC
The DNA here is from genome assembly GCF_020042345.1 of Arachidicoccus terrestris. Taxonomy (NCBI): domain Bacteria; kingdom Pseudomonadati; phylum Bacteroidota; class Chitinophagia; order Chitinophagales; family Chitinophagaceae; genus Arachidicoccus; species Arachidicoccus terrestris. The sequence continues at coordinate 4,388,206 of NZ_CP083387.1, read as the reverse complement.
ATTACCTATGTAGCAGCCGGCTCTAAAAATAGCGGCAATAAGTCCTCTACGACTATAGAAGACCTGAAAACAGTACATGACTTTGTACTGGATAAATATGGCTACGATGTAGGTGCTTATGACAATTTTCCTAATTTTGAGTCCCAGAACACTAAGTTTCTGGCTAAAATTGACTGGAATATTGACAACGCGAATAAATTAACCGCGAAATACACCTCTTACAGTGGGTACGATATCTTTCCAATGAACGGATCGAGCGTTCCTCAAAATGGGACTATATTTGTAACGGGACAAACAAATGGCGTTAAAAGATTACCCAATAATCGTTTTAGCGAGAAGTCCATGGCCTTTAGCAATTCGAATTACAGAACGAATCATATTGTACAGACTGGATCACTCGAATTAAACAGCCGGATCAATAATTCGTTAAATAATCAATTTCTCGCTACCTATACCCATGTCAGTGACATCAGAGAACCTTTAGGCGGCAAGGTATTTCCCACAGTTGATATCTTTAACGGGGCAGGGCAGAACTACATCAGTCTCGGTACTGATCCGTTCACCAACAATAATCAACTGTTGAACAATATCCTGAATTTCACGGATAATATCACACTATATGCAGGCAATCACACCTTGACAGGCGGCGTTACCTTCGAACGCCAAAAAGTAGGCAACATGTTTATGGGAGGCTCTCAGGGTCATTATGTATTTAACTCTCTGGAAGATTTCCTTACAGAACAGCAACCTGCCTATTATGGCTATACGTATTCATTAGTAGAAGGCCAGCCTGCCGTATTTTCTGCGGAACTGATTATGAGTCAATTGGGTATTTATCTGCAAGATGAGTATAAGGTTAACCCTAACTTTAAACTCACTTACGGTTTAAGAATGGATATGCCAATTTACGGCAAAAAACCGATCGATAACCCCACTATTGATGCATTAGAGTTCCCTGACAGAAATGGCAATATGAGGCATTATAATACAGGAGCATGGCCGAAAAATACACCACTTTTTTCACCAAGAATCGGATTTAACTGGGACGTAATGGGAGATAAGTCATTGATTGTCAGAGGCGGTTCCGGAGTTTTCTCGGGCCGGATTCCCTTCGTTTTCCTGACCAATATGCCTTCCAACAGCGGTGTGTATCAAAATGCAGTTTTCTTAAACAATACAGCCGATCTGAATGAAGCCGGTGTGATCAAGTTTGACCCCGATATCAACGCATATGCCAACTCTCCTAAATTCCCGAAAAAAGCACAGACAACAACACCTCCTCAGAACTTTGTATTGATCGACCCAAATTTCAAATTTCCGCAGGTCTGGCGGACAAATGTCGGTGCGGACAAAAGATTCGGCAATGGCTGGACCGCCACAGTTGACCTCATGTTTACCAAGGACCTTAATGCGGTGGTAATGCGGAACCCCAACTTAAAGGCTCCGACCGCTAATTATGATGGAGAGGATAATCGCCCTTATTATCCTGCTGGCGCCGAAAAGTTCTATTATGACGAACATTTGGTGGGTACGCCGATTGTGTTGGAAAACACACATAAAGGCTATTCTTTCTCCGGGACGGCACAGATTTCTAGAAGGGTAGGCGGCTTTTATGGTTCTCTGGCCTATACTTATTCTATGGCAAAAGAAGTCAGCCCGAACCCGGGATCCAGGGCCACTTCAGCCTGGCAGTCTATAGCGAACGTAAACGGACCAAACGATCAGGTATTGGATAACTCCCAATACGCTGTGCCACATCGCGTAGTGGGTAATTTTTCTTACACATTTAATCATGGCTTCTCTAAACGCTTCCCAACAACATTATCGTTATTCTATCAGGGTAGTGCACAAAGTATGAACAGCTATGTGTTGAATGGCTCTATTGTAGGGGATGGTAACGCAGAGCTTATGTATGTATATGCCAAGGGAAGCGATATTGCCTTTAGAGATTACACAACTAAGGCGGGCAAAACCTACACAGTAGCTCAGCAGCAAAAAGCCTATGATCAGTTTATCTCTTCCAGTAAATATCTTTCTAAGCATAAGGGAGAGTATGTTAGCCGCTATGGCGCCGCCACGCCTTGGTTTAATGAATTGGACTTTAAGCTGACCCAAACCTTGTTTTCGATTGAATCTACTAGCGGCAGAACACTGCACCAACTTCAGTTTACTGCAGATATATTTAATCTGCCTAACCTGATCAGTAGTAAATGGGCCAACTGGGGATATAGAAGAAAAATGTCACTGACTAACCCGCTTCAGTTCAAGGTTGATGGCAGTACCAAAGAGATTTATTACAACCTGTCAGAATACAACGGAGATCTCGTTAACAGTTCAACAGACGTTAATGTTTCTTCCTCCAGTACCTGGAGCCTTCAGTTAGGTTTACGTTACACCTTTTAACTGCTTAATATTCAATACAAAAAAAACCGATCATTTTGATTGATCGGTTTTTTTTATTTTTCCCGAAAAATAAAAGATAAAAAACTCTTTTATTAATGTTTTTCATTTTACCTTTGTCGGGCAATTAAGTATATGTTATTTTCAAAAACTTGCGAATACGCAATCAGGGCCTGTATTTATATAGCGCAACAGTCTGGAGAAGACAAAAAGGTTGCCATTAAGGAGATCGCCAGAGGGATCGATTCTCCTGAACATTTTATCGCAAAAATCTTACAAAACCTGAGTAAGAAGGGGTTTATCAACTCTGTAAAAGGACCCAACGGGGGCTTTTACATGGATAAAAAGAACCTGAAAACAACTATTTCCGATATCGTTCTGTTAATTGACGGAGACAGTTTGTTTACAAAATGTGTTCTTGGGCTTAAACAATGCTCGGAAACAAAACCCTGCCCACTGCATAATCAATACAAACATACCAGAAAAGAGATCATAGAACTTTTCCGTTGTTCCAGAATCGGTCAGATCAGTGAACAGGTAGAATTTAATGAGACCTTTCTGAAAATAAAATAATGAAAAGCTAAGACCCGTTAAGGTTTAAAAAGAAAGAAAAATAAGAAATTAAAATTCTATTTTTTTAACACAATAAAAGATAAAAAGGTATTTATATCTATTATTTAAATCGCATCACATGAAAAACAAGTGCTTTGTTTTATTTACCCGGCTTTTCATTCTAAGCTACATACTGGGCGCCTTTGAATCGGCCTTCGGACAAGAGCAGGCTGGCGTTTTTGAAAAAACACATCCTGCATTAGGGGTACTGCTTTTTATTGCCCTGATTACCACTGGCATTGTCTTTCTGGCTGTCTGGCTTAAAACCAGGCAGGGTCGGATCAATCAGGAAACCAAAAATTACGATGCCCCTGTAAAGGAAGAAAAAATGAGTACTTACATTAAAAATATGGATAGCGAAGAAATCGATGCATTCTTAAAATTCAAATCAACTACCAAAAAGGGACCCGGCACACCCACGTTTTTAATTGCCACATTTCTGATGCTGCTTCCCGCCAGTTCGATACTGGCCCAGGACACAACACCTGTTAAGGAAACTGGCGGGCTCTTTAGCGATACCGGAATTATAATTACCATTGTTCTAATCTTGATTCCTGTATTAGTGGGGCTGATCCTGATGGTGATTAAAACATCTAATATCCTCAGGCAGTTGGCCAACCGCCGTCGCCTCAAGGAAGCGGAGCGGCTGGCGGAAATTCTTACAGAAACAGATAACCCTGAACTGATGGCTACCTTGGAGAAAAGAAAATCGGCACTTGATTATAGTCTTCACAGGACAGAGCTTTCGGGTAATTTGGATCCCGAAGATAACCGGGGACTGATTAACATTAAGTCCAATGCAGGTTTGCCAGTCGTTGAAGCCAAAAAGAAAGCCGTTAAACGCCCTAAAGTAGACCCTAAGCTAACCCGGCTGGTACTTTGGTATCTGGGCTGTGCAACGTTCTGGCTACTATTGGGCACAACCGTGGGAGAGTATCTGGGCATTAAATTTGTTGCCCCGGACGCTGATGCATCGCCTTGGCTGAGTTTCGGCAGACTAAGGCCTGTACATACGAACGCGGTTTTCTGGGGCTGGGCCTCCTTGGCCATGTTGGGGCTGGCCACTTATGTAGTACCCCGCGTGGGCAATACAAAACTGGCCAGTATCAAAATGGGCTGGTGGTCCCTGATACTGATTAACATCACGGTTGTCGCCGGATCGCTTTGCCTGATGGGAGGCATCAATAATGCAGGAGGCGAATACAGGGAATATATCTGGCCCGTTATGTTGCCTTTTGCTATTGCGCTGGTTCTTTCCCTGATCAATTTCCTCAACACTGTGGCGCAGCGAAAAACTACGGAAATCTATATCGCCAACTGGTATATTATAGCCGCAATTATCTTTACCATTGTCATCGCGCTGGTAGCTTATTTGCCCTGGTGGCAAAATGGTCTGGGGGAAACAATTGCTCAGGGATATTATATGCACCAGGGAGTAGGCATGTGGTTTATGCTCTTTACACTGGGCGTAGTATATTACTTCTTGCCGCAGCAACTCAATAAGCCCATTTACTCCTATAGTTTAGGAATACTGGCCTTCTGGACGCAAATATTGTTTTATACTCTGATAGGCACCCACCATTTTATTTTCAGTCCGATTCCCTGGTGGTTACAGACTGTCGCCATCGTTGGCAGCATGGGGATGGCTATCCCTGTAATCGCTGGCACAACTAATTTCCTGATGACCTTCAAGGGCGGCTGGCATAAAGTCTCCGGCAGTTATACTTTACCATTTTTCATTGTCGGTATTATCTTCTATTTTACCGGATCCATGCAGGGAACTGCAGAGGCCTTTCGGACAACCAATCTTTACTGGCACTTTACGGACTTCACTGTTGCACACTCGCACTTAACGATGTATGGTATTATTTGCTTCTTTATGTGGGCGGGCATTTATGCACTGGTGCCCCGCCTGACTGGCAAAGAACCTCCCCAGATCCTGGTGGGCGCCCATTTCTGGCTGGCACTCATCGGGCTTATGTTTTATACAGTGCCGCTGATGTATGGAAGCACGTTAAAAGGGATGCTCTGGATGCAGGGAAAACCCTTTATCGAAGGTGTCGTCATGATGGCTCCCTACTGGGTCTGGCGAGCTGTTGGTGGCTCTCTGATGTGGCTGTCCCACCTTTTCTTCGCCTACAATTTCTATCGCATGGTTGTTAAAAGAGAAGAAGTCAATGTGGCCAAGACTGCCATCGAAAAACTGAATCTTTCAATGAGTAAATAATTGTAAAACACAGAAATACACCCGTCATGGAATTTTTTGATAATCATAAAAAGCTATTCTTTACAGCCGCTGCGTTTTTTATCGGCCTGACGCTTTTGGTAGCTGTAATCCCTGCATGGCAGACCGATAGAATCAATCAACCCCTGCCAGGTGCCACTAAGTTAAGCCCGGCTGCCCGAAAAGGTAAGGCCATTTATGTGGCCAATGGCTGCATCGCCTGCCATACGCAGCAGGTCAGAAATCTGGATATGGATAAGACCTGGGGGTCCCGGCCCAGCGTCGCAGCAGACTATGCCTTGGATAGAAGACCAGATATATGGCACAATACTGCAACGCTTATGGGTTCGGAAAGAACAGGCCCTGATCTGACCAATATCGGTAATCGCCAACCCAGTAAGGACTGGAACTTAGTCCACTTATTTAATCCGAGGGCTGTCGTCAAAGAATCCGTTATGCCGGCCTATCCATGGTTGTTTATATATAGAGATAAACCCAAAAAGACCGATATCGTTGTCAATGTTCCGGCAGCGTTTATGGATGGAAAACCTGGAAAATACGTAGCTACCAAGAAAGCCATGTATCTATTGGCCTATCTACAGTCTCTCAAGCAGGTAGAACTACCTGACGGGACTGTTTCCCCAGCGTTTCTGTATAAAAGAGCTGCTATCAAAGCTGAGGAGGCAAGCGGTGGGGCTACGACCGATGGTGCAGCCTTATATACAGCCAACTGTCAAAGCTGCCATCAGGCCAACGGAGAGGGTTTGCCAGGCGCCTTTCCTCCCCTGAAAGGCAGTAGTGTTGTTACCGGAGATAACCTGGAACTTTATGTAGGCATTATTATGAATGGTTATACAGGCAGAGAAAAAGAAGGCTTTGGCCCTATGCCCAATATCGGTACTACAGCCGGGCTAACACCTGAGGAAGTAACGGCCATTATCAACCATGAGCGTACAAGTTGGGGCAATAGCGCATCAGAGGTAAAAGTAGAAGATGTGAAAACATTTATGGATGCCGCCAAGCTGTCAGCTGGTCAGTAATACATTATTCAATCATTAATATTAACAATGTAATTTTTTAACAGCCTAACTTAAAAATAAGTTTTAAATTAGAGGATAAAGAAGGCTACAAAAGGGCCGGGGTCTGAAACAACGATGTGAAAAGAACCCGTGACACCCTGGCTCTTTATTAAAAAATCAACACCATCTCTATCCAAATTTTAAAACCATAAAATGTTATACAATGAAAAATTACGAAACAGTTTCTGAAGCCGTCAATGATTTAAACAAAAGGGGCTATACCCATGACTTTAATCTGGGAGAAGATTGCCTGGTTTGCGGAGAAGTTCTCTCTTTATCTCCTGATGAGTTTGAAATTGATGAGGTATACCGATTTGAGGGAATGACAGATCCGGGTGATGAAATGATCATCTATGCCATTTCTTCCAGAAAAGGAGACGAGAAAGGGATTCTTGTAAATGGATATGGTCTTTATGAAGACAGGGACAGCTCTGTTATCATGAAAAAGCTAAGAATTCATGAAGGATAATGACCGGGGCCTTTAGTTCCGGCATTTTAATGCAGCAGTCAGGGATGAATCTCTGTATATGTTTCATCAAAAATCGGCCACTCATTCCAAAAAAAAAGATAACCATTACATTAAAATAACCTAATAAACATAAGACAATGAAAAAAAGCAGTGGCCGGAGATGTAAAGCAACCGCAATCATCGCACTTTTTTTGATTTGGATGAGCGCCATCGGCAAAACAGCATTTGCCTGTAGTGTCTGTGAAAAACAGCAACCTAAAATTCTTCGGGGGATTACGCACGGAGCGGGACCGGAGGGCAATTTTGACTATATTATCATATGGATCATGGTTGCTATTACAATGGCGACCTTATATTACTCCGTAAAATGGCTGGTACGCCCCGGGGAAAAAAATAGCGTACATATTAAAAGATTGATTTTAAATGACGAGTAACATGGAAATGATATTAAACAAAACAGGAGCCACCGAAGCCAGAAGCAGTGTGCTCATTTTCGTCGATGATGAGCCTAAACCGGTCGCTGACTTTATTTCGCCGGTGAATTTTGAGCTCGATACGACGAAACTAGTGGATGGCAAACACACACTTAAAATTATAAGCCGGGACCCGGATGGAAGGGAAGGGATCCGCCTGATACCGTTTGAAGTACAGAACGGACCCGCAATTGCCATTGAGGGCATCAAGGAAAACGCTATTGTAGACGGCGTACTTCCACTCATGATCAATGCTTACGGTAAAGGAAATTCGCAGAATTTTCATATTGTCGGCAGCGAGTCCCCGAGAAGCATTCCCTCTTGGGTCTGGATGATCATCATTGGTTTTTTTGGTTGGGCGATGTATTATTTAATTTCTTACTTACATTTGAGGCCACAATAGTATTATGGAACATAAAAAAGATATACTTACACTAGAGGATTGCAAGGTATTAGTCGATAACTTCTATGATAAAGTCCGTAAAGACCCTTTGATCGGCCCCATTTTCGACGGGATCATCCGGGACAAATGGCCAGAGCATCTGGAAAAGATGTATCGGTTCTGGCAGACAGTACTTTTAGAGGATCATACGTATTTTGGGAGCCCTTTTCCACCACATGCAAACCTGCCGGTAGACTGGCACCATTTTGAGAAATGGCTGGAACTATTCAATCAAACTATTGATGAACACTTCACCGGAGACAAAGCTACGGAAGCCAGGTGGCGCGCCAATAAAATGGCAGAAATGTTCAATTTCAAGATCCAATATTATAAGAATAACCAGGCCAGACCTTTATTTTAACTTAATGAAAAGACAAAAAGATCTTTTACTCTAGACAACTTTTAGAACAATATTAAGATGAACGCAAACGCGCAAGAGCGTTATCCATACGCATTACCTGCTATTTTTTTATGGTTGGGATTTCTATTGGCTATCAGTTTCATGGAAGCATGGCTGAAATTCCGAGCACCCGGTGTTACGATTTCAATTGGTCTGGGAATCGGGAAACTGGTTTTTGGAGCTTTAAATAAAGTAGAGTGGGCGCTCATTATTATTACCGCAGCCAACTTATTTTTCGTTCCACAGAAAATATACAGTTATCGAAATTTATTGTTTATCATCGCCGCTTTGATGACAATCCTGGAAACCTTCTGGGGGCTACCGGCACTGGACCGGATCGCTGACCAGATCATCGCTGGCGGTATAGATAGTCAGCCTGCCCTGCATATTATTTATGTCTCTATGGAAGTCGTAAAACTCATTATGCTGGTTCTACTAGGTATCTATTTAGTCAAAAAGCATCAAAAATTAAATCATGCAAATAAATAAGCAAACTACACTGGGAGATATTGTTGCCGAAAGTTATCAAACGGCTGTCATTCTGGAGAAATACCAACTGGACTTTTGCTGCCATGGCTCCCGTAGCCTCGCAGAAGTCTGCCAGGCTGCAAACCTGGATATGGAAAAGATAACAACTGAGCTACAGCACGTACTGGGCGGGACAAACAGTAACAAGGATGAAAGTACGCGGGTACCGACAAGTCTGAAAGACTGGCCTTTGGATCTTATGGCAGATTACGTGGAAAAAATGCACCACCGGTATGTCACCAGGCAGACACCCGTGATCAAAAACTATCTCGATAAAATCGTTCAGGTTCATGGCATGCGTCACCCTGAACTGGAAGAGATCAGATCTATATTCCAACAGACGGCTGGAGAACTGGCGATGCACATGAAAAAGGAAGAATTGATGCTTTTCCCGTTCATACGCAAAATAACAATAGCCTCCCTAAGTGGTGCAAAAGCCGCTCCGCCACCTTTCGGTAGCATCGCCAATCCTGTCAATGCCATGTTAGCGGACCACGAAGCTGAAGGGGAGCGCTCAGCTAAAATCCGGTCTCTTTGTAACGATTATATAGCGCCCGAAGATGCCTGCAATACTTATCGTCTGACATTCCAGCTATTACATGACTTCGAAAAAGATCTTCATCAACACATTCATATCGAGAACAATATTTTGTTTCCAAAAGCCATTGAGCTGGAACCCGCGGTAGTAAGTTAAAATCCCAAACGGTGAATGATATATTGGTGAACTTTCGTAACTTTAATTGCGAACAGATCCATACTCATAATCATGTCTACTCCAAATATTCAGATAAAACGGGCCTATATCCCAGCCTCCGACAAGGATGGCTGGCGTATATTAGTTGACAGACTATGGCCCAGAGGTATCAAAAAAGAAGAAGCAAATATAAATGACTGGTGCAAGGAAATTGCCCCTTCAAGTGAGCTACGAAAATGGTTCAATCATGAAGTCGATAAATGGCCGGAATTCAAGAAAAAATACAAACAGGAATTAAAAAACAACAAAGTCACGATGGCTTCTTTGCTGGAAACTGTTCAAAGACATCCTTTGGTCACATTAGTCTACGGCGCGAGAGATGAGGCGCATAACGATGCTGTTGTCTTAAAAGAAGTCCTCATGTCCACCCTTAAAAAGTAAAGTTATGGCACCCATTAAAAGGAGTGAATACCTTAAACCGCTTTCCAGGGAACATCATTACAGTCTGCTATTTGGCTGGAAGCTTCGCCAAGGTATCAGCCATGGGGTAGAAGTGGGTCGCATGATTGATTATATCCGGTATTTTGAACAACATATGTTGATTCCCCATTTTAAAGAAGAGGAGACCTCTCTGTTTATTTATAGCGACAGCCCTTTTGTACAACAGGCATTAGACGAACACCGTCACATTCTCTCTATGATTGCGACTATAAAAGCAGCGCCCCCTAGGGTGGGCTATGCTGATCTTGAATCCCTGGCTGAAATCGTTGATCGCCATGTTCGCTTTGAAGAAAGGCAACTATTCCCTTATCTGGAGGAAAGCCTTACACAGGTACAGCTGGAAGCCGTTGCCGCCGCCATTAAGAACGGGCCGGCTGTAGGTGACGATTTTAAGGACCATTTTTGGGAACTTGGCAACAATTAACATATCCCGACAGTATGAATTATACCAATCTGAAAGCATCTCACCCGACCAGATGTACACTCCGCAAGGTAGATATATTGGACTTAATTGGCCTGCCTATAACAATTCCATGAGGTGTACGGCAGCCTGCCAGTCTATTTTAGGGTTTTATTCATGGAAGATCGGAGAATCTTTGGTATATTAGACCCGGAACATCATACCAAGGTTTCCTAAATCAGACTTTTATGCGCTTTCTCTTGACTTTATTTTTCTTTGGCCTATTGGCTTCCTGTCATACCAAGACATCGGTAGATTTACTAATTTATAATGCCACCATATATACCGTTGACAGCAATTTTTCCAAAGTATCTGCTATTGCTATTAAAGATGGTAAGATCCTGGCCGTGGGCGACAGCAAAGAGCTCCAGCATGCATATGTAGGCGCTAAAAACATAAATGCCCAGGGGAAATTTATCTATCCCGGCTTTATTGATGCACACGCCCATTTTCTGGCCTATGGGCAAAACCTTAAGCAGGTAAATTTAGAGGGCACTAAAAGCTGGAATGCCATTTTAAAAAAACTTCTCGATTACAAAAACAAGAGAGCTGCAAACGACACGGGCTGGATCATTGGCGCAGGATGGGACCAAAATGACTGGGCAGTAAAGGAATTCCCTGAAAAATCGGGTTTAGATTCGTTATTTCCAGATAATCCGGTTTTATTGTCCCGCATTGATGGCCACGCAGTGATCGCCAATCAGAAAGCACTGGACCGCGCAGGGATTCAACCCGGAGACAGCATTGCTGGTGGACAGATCCTGTCCAAAGACAGTATGCTGACTGGTGTACTGATAGATAATGCCACTAGCCTGGTATATAATCAGATTCCCATGCCGACTGTTAAAGAAGCGACCCAAGCATTACAGGCGGCGGAACAAAACTGTTTTGCTGCTGGACTTACGAGTATAGAAGACATGGCAGAAGATTCCCTATTGATTCCTTTGTTAGATAGCCTGCAAAATACAGGGGCACTCAAAATAAGGCTCTATGTTTTGCTCAGCGACAAAAAATCTAATTTCGATTTTTTATTGAAGCACGGAAAGATAAAAACAGATAGACTGCACATACCGGGTTTCAAAGTGTTTGCAGACGGCGCTCTGGGATCCAGAGGTGCCTGCCTGTTGCAGCCATATGCAGATGACTCTACTGATTACGGTTTTTTGCTGAGTCCCCTCAGACATTATGATTCTGTTACACAGTTTATTTATAAACATAATTTTCAGATCGCAACGCACGCCATTGGTGACTCTGCTGTTCGTACCATACTAAAAGTCTATGCCAAGTATCTTAAAGGCCCGAATGACCGGCGCTGGCGGATAGAACATGCACAAATTGTAGCGCCAGAAGACTTGCACTATTTTAAGGACTATAAGATTATCCCTTCCGTACAACCGACTCATGCTACTTCTGACATGTACTGGGCTGAGCAGCGGTTAGGGCCTGAAAGAATCAAGAATGCCTATATCAATAAAGAGCTTTTGGGGCAAAACGGATTTATCCCTTTGGGGACTGACTTCCCGGTAGAAGATATTTCGCCTGTTAAGACCTTTTACGCAGCTGTTTTTCGCAGAGATGCCAGCGGTTTGCCAAAAAAAGGGTTCCAAATGGAAAATGCCCTTACCAGACAAGAAGCGTTAAAAGGGATAACCATTTGGGCCGCAAAGGCCAGCTTCGAAGATAAAGAGAAGGGGAGTATTGAAGTGGGTAAATGGGCCGATTTTGTCGTCACCGACAAAGACCTTATGCAGGCAGAAATGAAAGACATACTGAGAACCAGAATATTAATGACATTTGTTGGCGGCGAAAAAGTATACGACAGGTCAGGCAGACCGATTTTACAATGAAAGCATTCATTAATCAAACAAAGACAGTTGCCGGCCTTCTCCGGGCCTTCTAAACAATGAACAGTCCAATTCCAGAGATTCCATATTCAGGCGATTAAGCCGGGTATGCAGCTTAAAAGTCTGCCTGATCAGCTCAGCAAGGTGCCCTTCTCCCCGCATTCTGCGACCAAATTCACTATCATTGACTCTACCTTGATGGCAGGCTTCTATGCTATGCCAAACCTTATCGGCTCTGTCAGGAAATGTTTTATGCAACCAGTCCTTAAAGATACCGCCGATTTGACCATTCAGCCGGACAACAGTGAAGCCAGCCCATTTAGCACCGGCCGAAGCCACCGTTTTTAGTACCTGGGGAATCTCTGTATCATTTAGCCCCGGAATAATGGGAGCTTCCATAATGCCTACCGGAACTCCGGCACCGGACAGTTGTTCTATGATCTTAAGTCGCTGTGTAGCTGTAGTTGTTCTCGGCTCCAATTTTTGGCGAAGCGACTCATTAAGACTGTTAATGGATACAAATACGCAGCAAAGATTCATCGAAGCCATTTCCTTTAATAAATCCAGATCGCGTATAATAAGGGCGTTTTTGGTAATCATACTAATGGGCTGCCGGTAATCCAAGGCTATTTCCAGAACCTTCCGGGTCAGTCTAAACTTTCTTTCAGCCGGTTGATAACAGTCGGTATTTCCTGAAAGCGAAATAGGGCTCGGCACCCAAGTCTTCTTTTGCAGAAAAGACTGAAAAAGTTGAGGCGTATTTTTTTTGACGATAATGTTTCTCTCAAAATCTATTCCTGCACTAAAGCCCCAATATTCATGTGAATTTCGTGCATAACAGTATATGCATCCGTGTTCACACCCTTGATAAGGATTGAGGGAAAACTGCATGCCAACATCTCCACTACTCACTTTATTGACAATAGTTTTTGCATTGCCAAATATAAACTGAGTAGGGCGGCTTTGTTCAACTTGTTCCCATTCATCAATACCTTCTATCTCGAATTTACCGTAACTGTTTTGCAGGAATCGGTTATGAGGACTTGATTGGGCACCCTGCCCCTTTTGATAAACACCTTTTTTGGCAAATTCGCCCTCCATAATATAAATTTTTTATTCATTAAATATCAAAAATACTAATTAATTTAGAATATTGTTCGTAAATAATTCCCAATTTTTTTGTATTTTTAGAAATGATCACTTCCAAAAGTCCAAACACTTCTAATAGAAATAATCGCAACTGGATGCGTTATTTGAGCTACGGCATCCAGCTTATGGCCACGATTGGTATTGGGTTGTACTTGGGCTACTGGGCCGACAACGCACTTGACCTACCCATTCCGTTGCTTATATGGGTTTTACCGACAATATTGCTCGTATATATGCTGGTTAAGCTGGTCAAAGATTTTTCTAAAACAAAACAAGACCGGGATTCAGACAAAAAATCTTGATGTACACCCGCTGGAGGCCACCCTCTGTCCGCAAAAAATCGGTTTTATATTTATTTGCAAGTCATAGTCTGGATTAACAGGCATTTAATCCGGGCTGAGGTAAAATAAAATAACAATAATATTTCTAAAAATTAATAGGGAGTCGTTCCTGACGATTATACCCCGAATTATTCGTTATTTTCGCAGTTCAAACTAAAAACATGAAGAAATTTAGGCTACAGCGGAATTATATCAATTTACTCCTTTTATTCCTGATAATCAATACAGCATGCCTTTTTTACAGGAATGGCTCAATCCACCTGAGTTTTTTTGTGGACGTATATGTAGTTGTTATAGCCAATTTGATTCTCTTTTTACTGGCCCTTCTGGGTTCTTATCGCCATGCAAAAGCATTAGAGAATAAGAATCCCAACGTATTTATTCGATCTATTATGGGCATGACCGTCCTGAAATTCTTTGTTCTGGTAGCAGCCGCTCTCATCTATGTATTTACAGCAAAAGAAGAAAGGAATGTCCCCGCCATCATTATTTCTCTTGTGTTATATATTCTTTATGCGATCATGGAAGTGAGTGCCGCTTACCGAATGAACAAAAACAAATCTAACACGCAATAAATCAAGTATCTCGTTCTTATTTATGGCTAAATCACAACGCCATCCCTTATCAGAACTCAACAACTACCTCCCCGAAAAAACATTTGAGGACGTAGTCGCTTATTTGCAAAAGTATAGGGTGAAATTAACAATCACCAGAGCCAGGCGCAGCATTCTGGGAGACTATCGGAATGCCCATGGAGAGCAAAATCACAGGATTTCAGTAAACGGCAATCTCAACCCCTACGGATTTTTGATAACGTTACTGCATGAGCTCGCCCACCTGGTCACTTTTGAGGCGCACCGCCACAGAGTTCAGCCGCACGGCAGAGAATGGAAAGATAATTATGCGGGTATTCTGAAGGTGTTCCTGCAAAAGAAAGTATTCCCGGAAGATATAGCTCAAGAGCTAAACAGGTCCCTCCATAATCTCGGTGCCAGCAGTTGTTCCGAACCGGGGCTGATGCGGGTACTCAAAAAATACGACAATGACGCCATTGGGCTTCACTTAGTGGAGGAGGTACAACCAGGCCAATGGTTTGTGACCAGAGATAATAAGATCTATAAAATGGAAAAAAAGTTGCGTACCCGTTTTCTCTGCACGGCCTATCCTTCAGGAAAGCAATATCTCTTCAACGGATTATATGAAGTAAAAATTATGGAACGACATCCATAGCATATCGCTTGGTTTGCTACCAGGTAATTCATAATATCAAAAAGGTTGCTCTTGCCGAAAATTTCGGTAAAAGCAACCTTTTTGATAATTTACATCAACCTCCTAATTAGAAAAGTAACTCAAATTGGTCTTGGGCGTCAATGCGGCTAATGACTGATACATGAGTTCAATGGTAGATTCAATGTCTGAACGGTGGAGCATTTCAACGGTGGTATGCATATATCGTAAGGGTATAGAAATCAAAACAGACGGGCAGCCATCATTGGCATAGGCAAAACTATCCGTATCTGTTCCTGTACTTCGACTGGTCACCCTTAGTTGTACATCTATCTTATTTTTTTCTGCAACATCCTGTACAAACTGCAAAAGTTTATTCTGCACAGCAGGACCATATGTCAATGCAGGCCCCTTTCCACAAGCGGTGTCCCCCTCAATATTTTTATTGATAAAAGGTGTCTGCGTGTCGTGCGTAACATCCGTAATAAACGCTACATCCGGTTTAATCCTCCTGGCAATCATTTCTGCTCCGCGTAAGCCGATTTCTTCCTGGACAGCATTGACGATATATAGTCCAAAAGGCAATTTCTTCTTATTTTCTTTGAGCTGTCGAGCAACCTGTGCAATCATAAAGCCACCGATACGGTTGTCAAAAGCCCGACCGATCAGATAGTCATTTGCCAGTTCATCAAAACCATCCTGATATGTCACAACGGCGCCTACATGAATACCCAGTTCTTCCACTTCTTTTTTAGAACGGGCGCCACAGTCCAAAAACAGGTTATCCACTTTAGGAGTGGGCTCTTTCTGGTCCGGATTATGCCTGGTATGGATGGCTGGCCAGCCAAACACAGCTTTTACAGGTCCTTTTTTGCCGTGTATCCAGACACGCATGGCTGGTGCAATCTGATGATCCACTCCACCATTTCGTTTAAGATAGATAAAACCCTGATCAGTAATATAATTCACAAACCATGAGATCTCATCCGCATGTGCTTCAATGACGACCTTAAATGGATGCTCTGGATTAATGACACCCACTGCTGTTCCATAAGGATCTGTAAAGACAGTGTCAACATAGGGTTTTATATAATCCAGCCAGATATTCTGTCCACTATGTTCAAACCCTACAGGAGAGGCGTTATTTATATAGCCGGTTAAAAATTCCCAGTCTTTCTTACCCACTTTTTGCGGATGCTCTTTTTGCTTCTTTGATTTTGCCATGAAAAAACTATTTAGAGACCAAAAATAAACAATTTAGGGAAATAGCAAATAGCCGATGACCCCGCAGATCCCTTTGAGTAACATCAACCCATCAATAACGATCAGATAAAACAGGATTGGTTTTCTTTTATGCATCGAATAAGCGACAGATAGTAGCGCGATAAAGGGTAGCGTATTGATCAGGGTCCTGGGGCCATCAAAATGTTGATTGGACGCAAACCCCCAGAGCGCCATCAACCCGATAGCGATTAGAGGTAACAGAATACTGAAAATCGTCCTTCTCAACCCGACCCTGACCACAAAGGTTTTCAAATGACGATTATAATCATCTGCATAATCCTTGATATCAAACATGATACACAGTACGGAAATATACATCCAGTTTTTTATCAGCAACCAGATAGACATTACAGAAATCTCATAATGTTGATTGATTTGCCATTTATAAAACATCACGGGATAAATAGTGACAGCTCCAGCCCATACAAAGCCAATAATAAAGGGTTTTAGCCATCCGGAATTGCGCAAATTGATCTTAATAAAAGGAAAGTAGTCATTACCATAATAAAAGAATGCGACCATTGGTACCAGTAACAACATCAGCCATTCATCAGCATGAAGACTAAATATTTCATGAAATTCCTTTATCGCCAGATAAAGCGCAGCCGTTATGGCGATAAGTGTATAAACAAACTGCGTAATAGTTATCGTTCTGTAATTGCGGGTGTACCAATGGGTTCTTCGGTTATAGTAACTATTGGTGGTGGCCGCCGTTCTGGGTAGCCCAATCTTTTTACTAAAGGCGTTAAAAAGATGCAGCTCGCCCATATAGGCATAGGTGTAATAAACAATAGTGCCCGCCACCAGTAAAACATAATAGGCTGGCGTATTCAGTGGCACACCTTGCTGGAGAGAGGCTTCCATAGACAAGGCCACCGTACACAATGCATAAAAATAGTTGCCAAAAAATACAAACTCTGTTATCTTCTTTCTCAAAATGTTGATTTGTCTAAAAAGCATCCATACCAGATATACAGGCAGAAGTCAAAGCCTTCCAACTGTTTTGCGGTTAAAATTAATCAAAATACATAAGACTTCTTTAATATATTGTCCTTCACGAATCCTATATGATGTCATCTAAATAGGCCTCTTCCAATGAAAAACGCTAAAACAATTTTCGTTAAGCCTCATCGACATAAGATATTTTGCTTATATTTAATTTTCAAATCCATCTCTAGTTCATACGCTAAACATCAATATTCATGCAAAGACGAAAATTCATTCATCAGACCACTTTAAGTGCCATAGCGCTTACGATTGTCCCACGTTTCGTACTGGGTGGCAAAGGTTATGTTGCGCCCAGTGATAGAATCAATCTGGGCTTCATCGGTAACGGAAAACAATCCCATGGTCTGGTCAGCTATCTGAGCGGTCCCCGCGAAACCCAAATAAGAGCCGCATCAGATGTAGATTCCCGTAAACTGGGCCATTTTATCGAACTAGCCAAAAAACAAAATACTAAAAAGCATATCGATGTCGATATAAAAGGGTACAAGCATTATCGGGAGCTCTTGGAAAGAAAAGACATCGATGCTGTTGTCATTGCCACACCGGATCACTGGCATGCGCAGGTGGCAATTGATGCCGCAAAGGCCGGTAAGGATATTTACTGTGAAAAACCATTATCGCTGACCATTGCAGAAGGCAGGGCCATGGTAGAGGCGACCAGAAAATATAAACGGGTATTTCAGACAGGCAGTATGCAAAGATCCTCCTATAATTTCAGACAGGCAGCGGAACTGGTGTATAACGGCTATATAGGAAAGATCACAGAAATCAATGTCTCAGTGGGCGGGCCGGTGGTTCAATGCGATTTGCCGACAGAACCCGTTCCAGACAATCTGGACTGGGATCTATGGGTAGGCCCCTCTCTGTTCAGGGGCTATAATGCCATTCTTGCGCCCCCGCTGGAAGCAAAGGATTGGGCATGGTGGCGCGGCTATCGTGATTTTGGAGGCGGCTACGTTACTGACTGGGGTGCACATATGTTTGATATTGTACAGTGGGCGCTGGGTATGGACAGCTCTGGTCCGGTTAAATTTATCCCCCCTAAACAGTCCGGCGCTAAGGAAGGGCTATATTTTGTTTATGACAATGGCGTCCGGGTCAACCATAAAAACTGGGGCGAAGGCAATGCCATTCAATTTATTGGAGAAAAAGGCAAGGTTGAGGTAAGCAGGGGCTTTTTAAGGACAACACCGGACAACCTGGCGGGATTCAAATTCAAGGAAAGTGACAAACGCCTGTATTATAGTGACAACCATTATCAGGACTGGGTATCTGCGATACAGAAAAGGTCAAAGCCTATTTGTGACGTAGAAACAGGGCACAGGTCTGCCACGGTCTGCAATGCGGTTAATATCGCCTATCAATTACAAAAAGATATACAGTGGGACCCGGTAACAGAAAAATTCGATAGTGAATATGCGAATGTAATGGTGGGCAGACCATATAGAGGCGGCTGGGACTTCAGGGATTTCTGATCTTTTATTCCAACCTGACAATTGAATAGAGAAAAGGCATAAAGTGCCGTCCAACCATACGACAGGCGACACTTTATGCCTTTATGCATACCAATCTTAAAGAAGGCCTCCAGAAACGGTAATTCTTTCACCTGTTATCCAGGCCGATTCATCAGAAGCCAGAAACGTGGCCACCTGAGCAATATCATTGGGCTGGCCAATTCGCCCTAATGGCGTCAAAGGCAGCATTTGCTTTTCAATATCACCACCGATAATCCCCATTTTATGGTTTCCCTCTGTCTCTGTCACACCAGGAGCAATGGCGTTTACCCGAATTCCTTTAGGTCCTAATTCTTTAGCCAATGCTTTAGTGATATTGTCTATGCCCGCTTTTGCCGCAGAATAAACCATCACTCCGGCAACAGGATTCTGGCTTACCGTAGAACTCACATTAATAATACTGCCGCCCCTGTCTCCAAATAGTGGCACGGCCTGCTGAATACTAAAAACAGGCCCCATCAAATGCGTGTTAACTTGTAAATGGAAGCTTTCCTCCGTAATACCGTCAAGCAATTCAATCTTAAATACGCCTGCATTGTTGACCAGTATATCCAATTTGCCAAATTGACTTATCGTTGCTTCAAATAGGCGCTTTATATGATCAACTTTTGAGATATCAGCCTGAATCGCGATAGCAGCGCCACCGGAGTTAACAATCTCATCCACTACTTTATCAGCGTCAACTTTGCTAGACACATAATTGACTACCACTTTTGCCCCCTGACCTCCAAATTGCTTTGCAATAGCGGCGCCTATGCCTTTTGAGGCACCGGTTACGACTGCAACTTTGCCATTTAATTTTAAATTCATTGTGTTTTATTTTTAATGTTTGGCAAAACTAGATTATATATACCTTTGTCACAAGTATGTACATTTTTGTACCCTATATACTAAAAGTATTGTAACCTATTAATCAATAAGATAAAATGAAAAAAAGGGAAAAGATTTGTCCAGAAACAGTAACCTGTTCTGTTGATTACGCCTTTAAAAGAATCGGAGGAAAATATAAAGGAAGGATTCTTTGGTATTTGCATGAACATGAGATTCTCCGCTATGGAGAATTAAGAAGAACCCTTCCGGACATCACAACTAAAATGTTGACACAAAGCTTAAGAGAGCTTGAGCTAGATGGACTGATATCCAGAAAAGTCTATCAGGAAGTGCCTCCCAAAGTAGAATATGCATTAACAGAAATTGGCAAGGAGTTAATACCATTTATCAGTTATCTAAAAGAGTGGGGGGATAAGCAAATCGCCAGAAGCAATGAGCTAATATCATCTACCGGTCAACTCATTAAAAAAAAATGAGTGCCTTTTTGAATGAAATCAACTCCAGTATAACGGCCATGGGAATTGGCTGACACCGTCATAGAACAAGCTGTTCGTCAGTAATAAGAGACTGCTGAACAACTTAAATATACAGAATTCAGGTCTTGCGCCGAATATGCGGCCGGGAAAAGCAGTCTTAATGGTGTTCGGGATGACCAGGCTCATCAGCAGTTATGACTGCTACATCTCCTACCAACAATGCACATTTTTCATTTTCATCGAAAACCGGAAAATCGGTACCCAAACCATATGTCCTTCATGTCCGAACATGGTTGTTGGTATATTCCTTCTTAAAAGCAGGTTTCCCTCAGTCCCGACTGCCACTTTTTGAGGCGCATTAATTTCTGGCCGTTGGTATACAACTCCGGGACAATTGCTTAATTTTGCAGCTATTTATGAAAGCTGAACCTGAAATATCTACTGATAGGATCTTCCAACAATCATATTTTGATCCTGCCCTGGCACTGGAAGTCTTCCGCTACCAATATGCACACTGCTGTGTATACAGGCAATGGTGTGATATAATTGGAACTGGTGTTCAGGCTGTTCAGGATATAACGCAGATTCCCTTCTTACCGATTTCATTTTTTAAATCCAGAGCGGTGAAAACAGGAGAATTTGATCCCGAGCTCACTTTTGAGAGCAGTGGCACCACCCAAATGATCAGCAGCCGCCATTTAATACGGGATGCATCCGTATACCATACAAGCTTTGTGAAGACCTTTGAACTATTTTATGGTAATCCTAAGGATTATTGTATTATCGGCTTATTGCCAAACTACCTCGAAAAAGGCCATTCTTCTCTTGTAAAAATGGTACACGGGCTGATAGAACTAAGTAAACATCCGGAAAGCGGGTTTTACCTGTATGACTTTGACAGGTTGGGTAAATTAATCCTGAATCTGGAAAAACAAGGGCAAAAGGTCTTGCTTTTGGGTGTGACTTTTGCACTGATGGATTTCGCAGACCGGTTTCTCCTGTTAAAGCAAAGTCAAAACTGTAGCTATTCGCTGACACATACCGTTATTATGGATACAGGAGGGATGAAAGGCCGAAAAAAAGAAATGACGAGAGAAGAGGTGCATGAATATTTAAAATCCAGACTGGGTGTGGAAGCGATACATTCTGAATACGGCATGACAGAGCTGCTCAGTCAGGCATATTCCAAAGGCAATGGACAATACCATTGCCCGCCGTGGATGCAACTATTGATCAGAGATGAAAATGACCCATTCGAACTCAAAAATACAGGCAAGGGGTTAATCAATGTCATTGATCTGGCGAATATCCATAGTTGCAGCTTTATTGCTACCGATGATGTGGGCTGGATTTATCCGGATCACTTTGAGATTTGGGGGCGGTTGGACCATAGTGACTTGAGGGGGTGCAGTCTATTGGTAGCCGGTTAAGAACAACTAAACGTTAAAGCAGTACTTGTTAGATTAAACCTAAAACAGAATTATATATCTAAGAAATTGGCGGCGTTTCCCTTATATTTACGGAGTAGAAATAATGCTAATATCTGGAAGTGTTGTAGCTGAGACTAGAAACATTAATTTAAGGCCAGCATAATGGCGGACATTGAACATTATTAAAATTTAATACATGAAAAAGCTATTCGTTGTTTTATTCAGTTTGGCAACTACCGCAGGTTTTTCGCAGATCCGCAGCGGTAATACAATTATTGAGCGCACCAGAATCGGTGTATTTGGCGGACTGTCCATCGCCAACCAGATAACCTCTGACCAATATTCTGATTATGCCTATTCAGACAATTCTAAAGCGGGTTTCATTGGCGGCGTTTCAGTCAGCGTGCCGATCAGCTATGGGTGGTTTGTTCAGCCGGAATTAAGTTATACCGGCATGGGGACAAATTATTATGATGACTATACGTCGGATGACTTTCAAGGCAATATAAACCTGAATATGAACTACTTGAATCTGCCTATTTTATTCCGCTACAGTCAGCCATTTACCGGTTTCGGGGTGCTATTCGGACCACAGTACAGTTATCTTTTAAGTGCCAATACGCAGCCTTCAGGTTCTTTTAAAGGCGATTTTGGAAAAGGAGACGTAACAGCCGATTATAAAAGAAGTGATTTTTCAGGTGTAGTTGGGTTGGAATACTATTTCCCTAACGATGGTAGCGGAGGCACCCAATTCGGGCTTTCTGCCAGATACCAGTTTGGATTTTTAAATATTAATAAACACGGATATTATTACGATGACGGATCGGTGGCCAACGTCGCCATTCGCAACAATGCCTTTTTCATTACCGCGGGTGTACGATTCTAAGGAATCCGCCAATCATACAAAATATCTGGAAGCAAACCTTACCGGGAGACTGTTGCAATTGCACCAGTTTTCCGGTTTTTTAATAGTAACTGGTCAAAAACGGCTAAATCTAATTTTGAGGTGCCAGCCGACTAAAGTTGTAACTTTAGGGTAGAAAAGTCCTACCATGAAAAATCAGGAAAACACGAAGGAGTCCATTCTTTTTGGGTTATCCAGGATGATGGTACCTCAGGATATGCTGGAATTCTTTGAGATAGCATCGATCAAGGAACTTAATTCAGAATGGCAGATCACCCTTGAAGAGAAAAAACAGTTAGTTCCTGCTGCGTTGTCAGGCAAAGCAGATGTTGTCTTAGATGGTTTTTGCAATCCGAAGACGATCCTAAGTCACGGCTTTAGTTTAAAACCGGTGTATTTGATTCTGCGTCGTCGTCGCTGGAAGGTGGCGGGAACCGATGAGCATTTCAGTAATGAATATGGGATCACCGACCATCCAGCGAAATTAACAAACGAAATGGCTGGCTTTTTTAAAAGATAGAATCGAAGCACATCCGATCAATATCAGTTGTGTGGCTCATATGTTTGGCATAAAGCCCCGTACGTTGTACAACTGGTATAAATTTCAGTTCAGTGGCTACCCCGAGAAGTTAAAGGCGGGAAGCTGGGGCGAAAAGTCTATAAAAATAGCAGATCCGGCGACGGGAGAAGTGGTTAAGGAGAAGCCTGTCTATATAGCCAAATCAGAGAACGTCGGTGAAAAGATGACAATCGATGAAAAAATGATTGGCAAGAAAATGTACACAGTGATGACAAATCTTACAACCGGAAAGATCGCACTGGTTGCACAAACTTAAAATGGGGACGAAATAAAGCAGGCTATAAATGCCTATTTTTCAGAAAGGTTACAGGATGTCAAATCGGTTAGCAGTGATATGAATGCCACCTACAAAAGGATTAGCAAAGAACTCTTCCCCAATGCCTGCGTTGTAGTAGACAAATTTCATGTAATTACCCATGTACTTGATGCACTGCAACAAGTCCGGAAGCTAATAAAAACTCAGGTCATAAACCAGGGTCAGGAAGATAGTCAGGCAGATCAGGCTCCGATTAAAGGCCTCAGCGAACTGGAATATATTGAACGATCACGGTACATCATATTTAAAAGGATGATGCATTGGGATGAGGAAGAGCAGGCCGTAATGAATTACTTATCAGATCGTTACCCCATACTGCGAACGGCATTATGTCTAACTGAAAAAATCAGAAACTGGTATGACAAAAAGCATATAGGGAAAGATTTAGACTTTGTGGAAAGAGATTTATACGACTGGCTGGATGACGTGGTGATCGCCAGGATCCCCGCATTCACGGCTATTCGGAAAATGTTTGAGAAGCATTTTGATGACATCGTCAACTATTTCAAGACAGGTCAGACAAATGCAAAAGCCGAAAACATGAACGGTAAAATACAGAGATTCATGGCCAACAATTTTGGAATCAGAGACCGAAGTTTCTTCTTTTTTAGACTGGCAGGATATTTCTCCTAGTCGGCTGGCACCTCAAAATTAGATTTAGCCTCAAAAACCGTCTATATGATATTTCTTCCTGAAAACCGTAACTTTGTTACCCTATATATCAAGTCGGCATTAGACATATGTATAGATTTTCGGTAAATTTAGGATAACTACCTAACCTCAATCCATTTTCATGCAAACTGCACTCCGGATACGCGTTACGGCGCAGGACTTTTCCAATCAGAAGGCACTTACAAAACAAGTAGCAGCGTTGCTACAGGTCGAAGCTGACCAGATTTCCGGCTATCAGATCCTTAAAAAATCTATGGACGCACGTCAAAGGCAGATCTATTATAATCTGACCTTGCAGGTATTTATTCAAGAGACATTTATACCTGTTACCTTACCTGACGCTCCTTATCGGGATGTCCAACATGCCAGCCACGAGGTTTTAATTATTGGCGCAGGTCCGGCGGGTTTGTTTGCTGCCATCAGCTGCCTGGAGCATGGCATCCGTCCGATTATAATTGAGAGAGGTAAAGATGTACAGGCCCGCAGAAGAGATTTGGCGGATCTTAATAAAAAAGGGCAGGTCAATCCGGAAAGCAATTACTGTTTTGGCGAGGGTGGTGCCGGGACTTATAGCGATGGCAAGCTTTATACCCGCAGTAAAAAGAGAGGAAGCATCCAGAAGGCCCTGGAAACCTTTGTGCGGTTTGGTGCAGACCCTGCCATTCTGTATGAGGCCCACCCCCACATCGGTACCAATAAATTGCCCGCCATCATTACGGCTATGCGTCAAACAATTGAAGCGGCAGGCGGTAAAATCTATTTTGACCGAAAACTCACTGATCTCAACCTGAAAAGCGGACGAATACGATCCATCACGACATCTAACGGTGACACGATCTTCGCCAATCACGTGATATTAGCTACAGGCCACTCGGCCAGGGATATCTACCGGTTACTAAAACAGAAAAATATCCAGATAGAAAACAAACCCTTTGCCCTGGGCGTCAGGGTAGAGCACCCACAACAACTCATCAACGAAATTCAATATAAATGTTCTGTTGAGCAGATTGAGGAACAGAAACTGCCTCCGGCATCTTATAGCCTTGTCGCACAAGTTGGAGATCGGGGTGTGTTTAGTTTCTGCATGTGCCCGGGTGGTATCATCGCGCCGGCTGCGACCGACCCAGACGAGCTCGTGGTCAATGGCTGGAGTCCCAGTAAGCGCAATAACCCTTTCACCAATAGTGGCATGGTGGTCCAGGTTGATGAAAAAGCTGCTTATAGTTATCTAAAGCACCAGGGGGTGCAACAAGATGCCAAGGATCCGTTAATGCTGATGGAATTTCAGCGCAAAATAGAAAAAGTTATGTATCAGGCAGGAGGGGGGCAATTCTGCGCCCCAGCCCAACGGTTAACGGATTTTGTTGCCGGTAAAAAATCAAGTCACCTGCCCAGATGCAGTTATATACCGGGGACCGACAGTCAACGGCTGGATCAATTATTACCAGCATTTATTACGCAGACACTGTCTGGTGGTTTCAAAGAATTTGGGCGTAGGATGAAAGGTTACTATACGAATGAATCCTTATTGATTGCCACGGAAAGCAGGACGTCTTCACCAGTCAGGATACCTAGAGATGAAACCGGTCTTCACCATCCGCAGATCACTAATCTCTATCCCGCTGCAGAAGGAGCCGGCTATGCCGGCGGTATTATCAGTGCAGCCATGGACGGTGCCAAAATCGCAAGCGTGATCGCGGAAAAATTAGGAATTCGTCTACCTTCATCCTTCAATTAATCAACGGCATTCCATGAATCTCCTAGCCCATGCATATCTGAGTCATAATCATCCCAAAATCTTATTAGGTAATATGATCGGTGATGATGTAAAGGGAATGCAGATCGGATTATACCCACCGGCTGTCAGGGCCGGTATACAGTTACACCGTTACATAGATAGCTTTACTGACCAGCATCGACTGATCAGTGAAGCCAAAAAAATCTACCGGCCGGCAGCCCGCTTATACGCCGGGCCTATCATGGACATTACAATGGATTATTTTCTGGCCAATGACACCACGATCAAAACAGCAGGTGAATGGCACAGTTTTGCCACCTGGGCCTATAAGAGCCTCGCGGAAGGCCGCGGTTGGCATGTTGGAGGATTCCGACGGTACTTTCCCTATCTGCAATATGAAAACTGGTTTGTTCATTACGGAGAACTGTCCTTCATTGAAAATGCTATAACCAATTTACTCAAAAGGGTGGGGTTGATAGATAAACAATCAGCTGTATTAACCGCATTTGAGCTGCAGCTGCCTTATCTCGAGAAAGTCTATCAGAGATTTTTCCCCCAACTACAAGCTTATGCACTCGGGAAAGCCACGGAACTGCTAAAGATTCATCAATAACAAGCAAATATCTACTATTTTAGTAGACTTTTGAAGCAATAAATTACCTACCTTCGCAGCTAAATTTATAAATTGTATCTATATGGCAAGTGAATTAAATAACCAGGGAATCGGCACCAAGCTGATACATGCCGGAGCAGAGCCAGACAGCCTGACCGGTGCAATCATGACTCCAATATACCAAACATCCACTTTTAAACAAAGTTCGCCAGGCGTAACCAAAGGGTACGATTATTCCCGGGCAGGGAACCCAACCAGACAAGCACTGGAAGCCTCTCTCGCGGCCATTGAAAATGGTAAGTACGGGCTGGCATTCAGCAGTGGTGTAGCTGCTACAGATGCCGTCATTAAATTACTTTCACCGGGTGATGAGGTTATTGCAGCTACTGATATGTATGGAGGTACTTATCGTTTATTTGCCCAAATATTTGAAAAGTTCGGGATCCATTTTCATTATGTCGACATGAAAGACCCGGCCAATATTACAGCCAAGGTAAACTCCAATACCAAACTTATCTGGACAGAAACACCAACCAATCCACTGATCAATATCACCGATATTGAAGCGGTCGCCGATATCGCTAAAAAAGCGGGAGCACTGCTTTGTGTAGATAATACCTTTGCCTCTCCCTATCTTCAGAACCCGCTTAATTTTGGAGCAGACATCGTTGTGCACTCTGCAACGAAGTACTTAGGTGGACATAGTGATGTGGTCCTTGGAGCAATTATCGTAAAGGATAAAGCGCTTTATGAAAGACTGTATTTTATCCAAAAAAGCAGTGGAGCTGTGCCGGGACCACAGGATTGTTTCCTAGTACTCAGAGGGATTAAGACACTCCATGTCAGAATGGACCGTCATGGCGAGAACGGCGCAAAAGTTGCCCATGCACTACGCCAGAATCCTAAAGTAGCGATTGTTCACTGGTGTGGTTTTGAAGATCATCCGGGTTATGCCGTCGCTAAAAAGCAGATGCGTAATTTTGGTGGCATGTTAAGCTTTGAACTTAAAAATGAATCTATCGAAGAAGTTAACCGTGTTGTAACCAGTACGAAGATCATCACGCTGGCGGAATCATTGGGCGGCGTGGAATCGCTGATCAACCATCCGGCTACCATGACACATGCATCCATTCCCAGAGAAGAACGTATTAAAAACGGATTGAACGACGGGCTAATCCGTTTAAGTGTAGGAATAGAAGATGCAGATGATTTGATTGCTGATCTGAACCAGGCCATCGGATAAATCGACATTGTCAATATATCATCCGCCTATATCTATCTGTATAATTCGCCGTAATCAAGCTTCCACAGCTTTTTCACGGCGAATTGTTCTTATAAAACATCCGTTCGTCTTGAAAAATCAATTTTAGCAGCGAATTAATGATCATCCTTAGGAAAATTTTAGCACCTGGTACTACCTTTGGCAAGAATAATGTACTTAAGGACAACAGTGGAGTAGTGGCTTAAACGCAATTGTTTCACCCAAAGAAAAAACAGACAACAGCCCATTTTTGCGACATGCAAAGTATCACTTCGGATGATACCTAAAAAACGAACAAAGGAATGAAATTATTTTTACTGTGCATAGGGTTGTCCCTATCCGTGTTTATAGCCCTACCGGCCCATGCACAGGACACCATAAAAGCTCCAACACCAGACACGGCTCAGCCAGTGATAACGCACCCGGTAACAGATAGCATTGGAGATTCCACTGCCTATAAGGCGATAGCCTCCAACCAGGATACGTTACCCGCAGCCGGAAAGACGGACAGTACTCAGCGAACAAGACAGGCTCTCCCGGCGGACCAAACCCACCGCAACGCCGACGAAGACTCTTTGCCTTCCGGTGTGCCCCCGACACGCAAGGATAGCTCGGATGAAAATGTCTCTGACACCTTCAATAACAGCGATACCGGTAAAATCGTAGATATTTTTGAGGAAATGCAAAAAGCCCGCGAGCAGCAGGACAAGTCCATTAAAAACGAACAAGCAGAAGAAAAAAAACAGGAGACAGAAGGACAGATCGGGTTAAACGAAAAAAAAGATAGTATTCATCAGAATAACAAGGGTGCTCAAGAAGATGGTTCTATTAAAACACCACCGAGCACAGCAGACAGCAGTGATTTAATGGCTGCAAATGACACAATCGATATCATTAAAAAAGATACGATTCAAAGTATCTTTACACTGCCTAAGCCCTCCGTCACTCCGGCATCCGATACAGAAAAGATAGCTTCGGAGCCGGTGAATGTTCCTAATGTCCCGAGCGGCAGGCCGGCAAATAACAGAGTCGACAGTACAGATTTAGAGGATATCTTCGAAGTAACTGAAGACAGTTCAGCACAGGCCAGCCAAAATGAGCAGCCAGTCCGTCGGGTAGAAAACAAAACAGACAATAAGCCCGGCCATTCGAAAGATAAGGAATCTGCTGATAATTTACCTATAGACACCTTAGGAATTTCACAGGACACTACTGCCTTGAATCGACAGCAAGAAAACAAACAAGAACCTACTCAAGCGAAGACATCTGTGCAGGAACGCCCGGCAGAACAGCTGCCCGATTCGGCGATGCGTCCTAAACAAGGGGAAGAAATTCAAAAATTCAACGGAGCAATTAGTGATAATTCAATCACCCACCAGATAGCAGATAGTCTACCTCAACCTCAAAACACGCCCTTTACTGAGCTATTTCAGCCTTATAGAGCTTTTGACAAAGAAACACAGATCAGCTCTACCACCAGCCTGACAATCCTCCAGCAAAACGTCGACTATAAAACCAGCGCAGATTTTACCACACAATATCAAAGAACAGGTCAAAAAGACGGGCAATTTCATTTTGATGTATCAGTTGTAAGACTGAATACTGAAGTCGAGACCATGGGAGTACAGTTAAAATATGATTCTAACCAAAAAACCGACAGTACCTCAACTTTTGCCAAACCATTGTTTGACATCGTAGGGAAAAAGACCTATTTAGAAGTGGATAGTACCGGGAAAATCACAGAGGTCGACAATACAGCACTCGGCAGGCAAGTCAATACTGTGCTTAGCGGTCTCTCACTTTCCGGAGGCGATTTTGAAGTCGGCAGTAATTTCGGACTGCTGATGAGCAAATCCGGCCCTGCAGAAATTGGGCAGCAGTGGTCAGACTCCGTTAATCATGGTAGCAATACCAGGATCACGACCTATACCATACAGAGTATATTAGACGGAGATATGCTGGTTACGATTTCGGGGAATGTCAGTCAGAGCGGCGTCATTAACAGCGATGGCGCGACCTTTAAAACTCATTTTACCGGTACACAGAAAGGAAAAATGTATGTGGATCAACAAACATTACTGGTCAAATCCCGCGACATCACTCTTGACATGAAGGGCACTGTTGACTATAACGGCCAAGCTTTACCTGCTTCTGCTGTCTCAAAAATTAAGGAAAAAGTAACGGCCAACTGACGACCAGCTGTTTGTCAGAATTGTACTACCTTTACATCGTAATTATTTTTAAATTAACTAATTTTTTAATTTAATATAACCCTTAAACTCCCCGGTATGCAATCAGACAAAATGACCCAAAACGGTATGACTCCGACTAGCAAGAAAACGGCCGTCAAAGCCGCGCCAAAAAAAGCCACTACAGCAAAGAAAGCTGTTTCGAAAGCAACTCCTAAAAAAGTGGCTAAAGCTGCTAAAACAGCAAAACCTGCTTCAACAGCAACCCAAAAAGCCGCCACCGGTAACAGTAAGCGCATTAAGTCCTCCGGCAAACTTAATCTACGCTTTGAAATATTTTTTTCGACACAATTCGGTGAGGCCATGCTGATTTCCGGAGCTCACCCGGCTTTGGGAGCTGAGTCGACAGATCAGGCGCCGCTCATGGAATATATTGATGACCAAAAATGGGCCGTTCAGTTAGAGATTGATAAGTCTTCTATTAAAAACGGGCAGCTGAAATACACTTATTTGGTTCGTTATGCAGATGGCACACTTGCGCTTTCTGCACCGTATCAGTTAGACATTCCGCCAGCAGTGACTTCCATTACCATTCGGGATGCCTGGAATGCACCCGGCTTTGTGGAGAATATTTTTGGAACCGATGCCCTTCAGGCGATTCAGGCTGGCGACCTTCAGTCAGCTCAAAAGCCAACCAGCTCCAGAAAAAAATACACACATAGGTTTATTATTACCGCCCCTGTACTCGAAGCCGGTAAAGCGGTTTGCCTGATCGGAGAAGATGCCTCACTAGGTGGCTGGGAGGCGGCAAAAGCCCTTCTAATGAACAACGAAGAAGCGGGCAGATGGCGCATAGACATTTCCCTTGCACTTAAGCCAACAACATCGGGTATCGCCTATAAATACGGCATCTATGACCTGGCTACCGGCCAATTGGAAAGTTTTGAATCGGGGGATAATAGAATATTGGAAAGCGACCCGTCAAATGCTTCACTGCTGATCTTGCAAAATGGCTTTATCCGGACCAACTGAAGGAATATCAGGGGGGCAGGGTTTATTGTGCCCGTCTTTAGTCTGCGTTCGGACAACAGCTTCGGTGTTGGAGATTTCTCCGATCTGAAAAAAGCTGTTTTGTGGGCCGAGGCTACCGGTCAGCAATTAATACAGCTATTACCGATTCATGACACCACGGCAACGCATACCTGGCGGGATAGCTATCCTTATGCCTCGATATCGGTATTTGCGCTGCATCCTCTTTATCTGGATGTTACAAAGTTGAGTCAGCAAGATCAGGCAGAAAAACTCCTTACATCTATGGAGCCGTTACGGCAGCAGCTCAACGAAGCGGAGAGTGTAGATTATGAAGCTGTCCTCAGGGCTAAATGGCAGATTATAAAAGCCATTTACCCGCTTGAAAAGCAGCAGCTATTTGCGTCAAAAGATTATCTGGCATTCTTTGCGTCCAACAAAGAGTGGCTGGAGCCTTATGGTTGCTTTTCTGTGTTGAGGGATAAATATGGCACAGCTGATTTTTCTACCTGGTCTGAAAGTAACTATCAGCAGCATATTCCTATGCTGTTAACGAAGCTGGATGAAGACGCACTTTGTATACATTACTTTGTACAATATCACCTCCATAAGCAATTGTCGGACGTCGCCCGGTTCTCTCACGAACATGGCTGTGTCCTGAAAGGAGATATCGCCATTGGCGTCTTTAAAAACAGTGTAGATGTCTGGCAACACGCTGAACTGTTCCATGTGGAGGCTCAGGCCGGTGCGCCGCCGGATGATTTTACGGTAAGTGGACAAAATTGGGGGTTCCCGACCTATAACTGGCCACGTATGAAGGCAGATAACTATCGTTGGTGGAAAAGTCGCCTTAAACATATGGAAGGATATTTCGATGCCACCCGTATTGATCACATTCTGGGTTTTTTCAGAATCTGGAGCATCCCTGTAACAGCTGTAGAAGGGATATTAGGTTATTTTCAGCCGGCGATACCGGTAACAGAAGAAGAATTAAGACAAGCCGGTGTTCACTTTCCATTGGAAAGACTCTATCAACCCTATATCCATATTCGGGAACTGAAAAAGATCTTTTCAGACTCTTATCAAAAAGTAGCTGACGAATTTCTCGTTGCGGAAGAAGAAGGTTTTTTTCGGTTTAAAGAACTGTTTGACACCCAGCGGAAGATAGACAACTATTTTAAAAAGTTGCCGGCCGATACCTATCATAAATGGTTACGACAGGCTTTGCTGGGTTTGCATACCGATCTGGTATTAATAAAGGACTTAACACAGGAAAATGGATTTCATTTCAGGTTCAATATGCAGTTTACAGCAAGCTTTAGAACCTTACATGAATCCTTACAAAACCGGTTAACGGAACTATACCATCATTACTTTTTTTCGAGACAAAATGAACTCTGGAAAAAAGAGGCAATGGAAAAATTGCCAGTGATTAAAAATGCCTCGAACATGTTGATCTGCGGGGAGGATCTGGGCTTCACGCCCAGCTCTGTTCCTGAAGTCATGCGTAATCTGGGCCTGTTAGGCCTTTATGTTCAAAGAATGCCTAAAATCATGGGGCAGATGGCAGAAGACCTGTCAAAAGTTCCCTACTTAAGTGTTGTTTCGCCTTCCACTCATGATACCAGTAGCCTTAGAGGCTGGTGGCTGGGGCTCAGCCACCAGCAACAGGGAATTTATTACCGACAGGTACTCCTTCAGAAAGGAGATGCGCCTGCAGGGCATGATCTCCCGGGATGGCTAAATAAATTAATCGTCGAACAAAACCTCGCATCCCCTGCGATGTGGAGCATTTTCCTGATCCAGGATTTACTGAATATCCAGGACAGCCTGCATGTTGCAGAGGTCGACCTTGAGCAGATCAATCATCCGGAGAACCCTGATCAATACTGGCGTTACCGGATGCCTGTAACATTAGAACAATTGCTGGAATTAAAAGACTTTAACAAGGAGCTAAAGCAGTTAATTACTGCAAACGGCAGGTCCATGAGATAGAGACACCGGCCTCACTTATAAAATGCTTGCTTTTGGGGAAACACAACCTCATAAAGCAAGCATTTTTATTTTTTTGGATCAAAACGATGCACCCAAACACCCTTATGAGTTATGAAACGCGTTTCGAACAAATATACACATCAACAAAAAAACTGATAATTTCCGGAGATAAGAAAAGGCGAACCAAATGAATGATCCGCCTTCCTATATTTAACCCTGCTGCTTGAAAAAAAAATCATTAAAAACAAGAGATTCTCTTCTAAGACCTGTACTGATATTCTAGGTTTAACCCCGAAACAGAATATTGGCTTTTTTGTATATTGATTAACATATTGTTTTTTTTGATTATCACTACTTAGATAATTTCTATCACCTTGATTATTAATTTACGCGTTACAACATCCATTAATCCTGTCAATTGGCTTATTTTTGCCGGATGGAGAAAAATATAGAAACTCTGCTCAGTAATCTGGACATTAAATCTCTAAATCTATTACAGCAATCCATGTTGGAAGCGACAACAGGGCAGGAGGGAGACATCACCTTGTTATCTGTAACCGGCTCCGGTAAGACGCTGGCCTTTCTTTTGCCGCTGGTTAGAGATCTGAATCACACGCTTAGGCAAAATCAGGCTATGATTATTGCCCCATCCAGAGAACTCGCCCTGCAAATCGAGAATGTGTTCAGAGGACTGCAATCCGGCCTTTCCGTGACTTGCTGCTATGGAGGTCATAAAAGGGAGATTGAAGAAAACAACCTCAGTGCCTGCCCGGCTCTTATTATTGGAACACCGGGAAGGCTGGCCGATCACCTGCGTAGGGGCAATATTGATCCGGCCGGCATCCAGACTTTAGTCCTTGATGAATTTGATAAATGTCTGGAGCTTGGATTCACGGCAGAAATCACATTCATCCATGACACTTTAAATGCACTGACCAGAAAATGGATGATTTCTGCGACATTGCCAGATCAGCGCCCCGAAGGTTTTTCGCTGGCGCAAGCAAAGGTCCTTGATTTCAGGACAGCGGCCGAAGATAATGAGCAAGGCCGCCTTGAATATAAGCTTCTGGTTTTTGGCACTGCTGTCTCCAGACAGCAGGCTGCCTTCGAACTGATCTGTACACTGGGAGGTCGTAGTAGCATTCTATTCTGTAACCAGCGCGACCATGTGGAATCATTATACGACTATCTTAGAGACCAGGGACTGGAAGTGGTATATTATCATGGTGCTATGGAACAAAGAGATCGCGACACAGCGCTCAACCGATTCAGAAATGGTACGGTCAATATACTCATCACTACTGATCTGGCTTCCAGAGGATTGGATATTGCTCATATCCGGTATATCATTCATTATCAGCTTCCAGAAACGGAACAAGTCTTTATCCATCGTAATGGACGCACCGCCAGAATGGATAAATCAGGGGCAGCTATTGTTATGCTGGGCCCTGATCAGTATCTGCCATCTTACATGGATCCGGAAATGGAAAAGATCGAACTAATCCCGGGAGCACCATTGCCTGTAAAATCAAAATGGATCACCTTATATATAGCCGCCGGCAAAAAAAATAAAGTGGGCAAAATTGATATCGTAGGCTTTTTGACAAAGACTGGAGGTCTTAAGAAAGAAGATATTGGTCTGATTGAAGTCAAAGACTACAGTGCCTTCGCTGCCATCAACCGGCACAAAGCCTCCAAAATGCTAGCTTCTGTCAAAGACCAGCGTTTAAAAAATAAAAAAGTCAGGATTGAAGTGGCCAGGTAGAAGACAGACCTTTACCACCCGGCAGACGCATCAATAGTCTACCATAATAATAGACAACCTATTGTTAGTCAACCACTTTTGTAGAGAGTTTTAAATTTTACCAGTGGGGTAGAAATTATACCCATTTATCCTGTAAACACTCCATTTAACCCAAAAACTAAGGCGTAGGAGCAAATTTTGCTTAAATTGCTGCACAATTAATGTGAAAACTATTTACTTATGCGTTTAAGATCAAAAGGCAGCATCCTGATTGCAGGAGCGCTGTTTCTATCCATGGCCTCGTCTGCCCAAAAAGTAAAGTTTACGGAATATGACCTGGACAATGGCTTGCATGTTATATTGCACCAGGACAATACTTCGCCCGTCGTGGCCGTATCAGTCATGTATCACGTGGGGTCTAAAAATGAGACACCTGGATTAACAGGATTTGCTCATTTCTTTGAGCACCTCTTATTTGAAGGCAGTAAGAATATTAAAAGAGGTGAGTTTATGAAAATTGTTTCTGCCAACGGTGGAAGCAATAATGCCAATACCACACAGGACAGAACCTTTTATTATGAAGAGTTTCCTTCCAATCAGCTCAAGCTCGGTCTTTGGCTGGAAAGCGAACGCATGATGCATCCCGTTATCAATGAGGTAGGGGTAAATACCCAAAGGGAAGTCGTCAAGGAAGAGAAAAGAATGCGAGTTGATAACCGGCCATATGGTCACCTGATGGAAGAAGTCTTTAAAAACCTTTTTGTTAAACACCCTTATCATTGGGTACCTATTGGTTCCATGGAGGATATCAACCGGGCGAAACTAAGTGAATTTCAGGCTTTCTTTAAAAAATTCTACGTACCGGGCAATGCTGTATTGAGTATTTCAGGAGATCTGGATATTGATTCAACCAAAAAGCTGATCCAATCCTATTTTGGGCCGATCCCCGGTGGCCCTGAAGTCGTGCAGCCTTCTATAGCAGAAATGCCTATCACCCAGGAGATCATTGATACGGCTTATGATGCCAACATACAACTGCCAGCTATTCTTACAGCCTATAGAACACCGGCAGAGAATTCAAAGGATGCAGTGACATTAGGCATGATCTCTTCCATACTTTCCGGAGGCGCCAGTTCCAGACTTTATAAAGAACTGGTGGATGATAAAAAAACTGCATTGCAGGTAGCTTGTTTCAACTATTCCTTAGAAGATTATGGCGCTTATCTGACGTTGGCAATTCCCAATGGCACGACTCCACTGGATAGTTTGTTAAAAGATATTGATGCAAATATTAAAGATATCCAGACCAACCTCATCAGTGAGCAGGATTACCAAAAGTTGCTCAATCAGGCAGAAATGAGTTTTGTCAACAGCAGCAACTCTAATCTGGGAGTCGCAGAGAACCTGGCGAATGGTTACACATTCTTTAATAAAAATACCAAT
This sequence comes from Arachidicoccus terrestris, assembly GCF_020042345.1. Lineage (NCBI taxonomy): Bacteria > Pseudomonadati > Bacteroidota > Chitinophagia > Chitinophagales > Chitinophagaceae > Arachidicoccus > Arachidicoccus terrestris. The sequence continues at coordinate 4,352,336 of NZ_CP083387.1, read as the reverse complement.
CATATCAACGAACAATTAAAGGAAATCAGATCTGTGACCCGCGAACAGATCCGGGATGTTGCCCGAAAATATCTGAATAAGAATCAACGTCTGGTTCTTTACTATTTGCCTAAAGCCAAATAATGAAGAGAAATAACCATTTCCTATAATTTTTTAGAAACTTCTATTATGCGAAAAATATTCTTTATAGCCGTCGGCACCCTTATGATCTCTGGCGTTTTTGCACAAAATATCGACAGATCCCATGCCCCAAAGGCTGGCCCGGCCCCTGTGATCAAACTAAAAGATCCTGCCGTCTATACCCTCAAAAACGGCATTAAAGTCCTTGTTGTTGAGGATCACAAAGTCCCCAGTATCAGTGCTTCTTATTATATATATACCGGTCCGGTAAAAGAGGGAGAAAAAGCGGGTGCAATGGGACTTATGGGCGGTATGCTTAACGAAGGTACCCAACACATGAGCAAAGCTGAATTTGACCTGGCGGCTGAACAGGACGGGACGTCGATTTCACTAAATAATAATGGTGGCTCCGTCGCGGCCCTGGATCGTTATTTTGATAAAGGATTAGGGTTGTTAGCAGATGCTTTACGTTATCCGGCTATGCAGCAGAGCTCCTTTGACAAACTCAAAACCCAGGAATTAAATGGCCTTAAAAGCCAGGAAAAATCTATTAATGCTATTGCGGGTAATGTAACCGGTGCTCTGGCTTATGGTAAAGAAAGCCCGCTCGGAGAATTTGAGACAACCGAGTCGGTCGAAAAAATTCAGCTGGCCGACGTAAAGGATTATTATAAAAAATACATCACACCTTCAAATGGCTATCTGACCATCGTTGGTGACATTAAACCGGAGGAAGCCCGGAACCTGGCTGAAAAATACTTTGGTGACTGGACGGGTGCTAAAGTAGAAGTAGCCAAGATACCGGAGGTTGCCAATCCGGCGACGACAGAAATTGATCTGATAGACGTACCTTCGGCTGTTCAGTCTGTCATTAATGTGACAAATGTCATTTCACTCCCCATTGACCATCCGGATTATTTTCCGACACTGATCGCCAATCAGATTCTGGGTGGGGGAGCAGATGCCTACTTATTTAAAGATCTTAGAGAAAAGCATGGCTTTACCTATGGCGCCTACAGCTCCGTTAGCGGCAATATACATCAGACAAGGTTTAACGCCAATGCCGCCGTACGTAACGAAGTTACGGACAGTTCGGTGGTGCTTTTTATGCAGAATATCCAGAAAATCAGAGATCAGAAAGTTCCGGCAGATCTGCTCAAAGATACCAAAGCGGCATTTAACGGCAATTTTGCGCTCGGCACTGAAAATAAAGCCCGCATCGCCAGCTTTGCCAGAAATATCATGATCTATAATCTTCCCAAAGATTACTACCGTACTTATCTGCAAAAGATTAATGCGGTTACCGCAGGAGATGTTCAAAGAGTCGCCCGCAAATATTTCAATTATGCCAATAGCAGAATCGTCATTGCCGGTAAAGCAGATTCTATCAAGGCCGGTCTCGAAAAACTGGGCTACCCGGTGAAGATGTATGATAAGGACGCTAATCCTGTTACTGCCGAAGCTGCAGCAGCGGCTAATAAGCCAGCAGCTTCTGGCAAAGAAGTGATAACCCATTATTTGCAGGCCATCGGTGGTAAGGAGAGCGTATCAAAATTAACTTCTATTGCAGTGACTGGTTCAATGAAAATACAGGGGATGGATTTGCCCGTCACCATGAAACGTATGGCCCCTAATAAAGAAGCCATGGAAATGAGTATGAATGGAAAAGTTGTCAGTAAGTCGGTATTTAACGGAACGACCGGATATCAAATGCAAATGGGCCAGAAAAAAGACTTATCCGCCGATCAACTGGAAAGGTATAAAGACTCGAAAAGCCTGATCCCACAATTACATTATCTGGAAAGTGATTACAAGCTGGTGCCGGGCAAGGTGGTTAAAATTAACGGCAAGGATGCTAATCAATTAACGGTAACAGGTCCCTCCGGCAAATCTTCAGTAGAGTATTATGATGTTAACACAGGGCTGTTACTCCGGTCAGAAATAAGTTCGGATGTCAATGGCCAATCCATTCAGATTCGCACGGATTACGGAGACTATAAAAAGGTGGGAAACTTGATGATGAATTACAGTCAGGCGATGACCGTCTCTACCGGGCAGGGAAGCCAGGAAATGGCATTTACCTTTACCGATTACAAAATCAATGAGGGTGTCACAGAGGCCGATTTTCAATAAACGATCGGAGACTTCTTAATTAGTAAGCTGGAAAACAAAAAACGAGATTTCTAAAAATGGCCGCCGAAAAGGATTAAGATCCTCTTAAGGCGGCTGTTTTATTGGCAAGTTCAATGATTTGTCTATTAGCGGAAATATGAGTTACGTAGAGCATAAAATAACGGTGCCCGAAGCTTTTAGGGATGTATTCTCCCAGTTTTATTACGCTGAGAATAACACTGAACACTCCGTCACTAGAACCCTCGTTCCGTCCTATCAAATGTTCATGATCTTCATCTTTGGCAGCGACGGAAGGGTCTTTATCCAGGGTCCTGCCATAGAAAAGACTGCCATCGAAAAGTGTATCGTTTTGGGGCCGGTAAAAAGAGCTTTTGATTATACCCTTCTGACTAATACACAATTACTGGTCCTTAGCTTCAAGGATGACGCTTTTTATCGCTTTTTTGGCACCTCTGCCGATGCAGATAGGCTTCCCTTGGATCCTAATATTCTTGTATCCGACAATTGTTTTACCAGACTTTGGGAAAGTATGCAATTTATGAATGGCCCCGCCAAGCGAATCCGGCACATTTTACATTTCTGTACGCCTTACCTGAAAGTGCAGCCTCTTGCCGCACAACAATTGCTGTCCCTTCGTGGTTCGGTCATTAACCCAATTAAAAAAATCGCTGCCGATACGCATCAGAGCGAGCGCTCTATTCAACTGCACCATAAAAAATATCTGGGGTATTCAGCCAAAGAATTAGCAAGATATGACCGCTTTATGAAGGCCATCAAAATGATACAGGACAAAGCGATGAAAGCGACAAAAGAAAACTGGTTTGACATTATTGACCAGTGCGGCTATTATGACCAAAGTCAGCTTATAAAGGACTTTAAGTACTACATCCATCTAAGCCCCGTTAAATACATAGAGATGCAGCGAAGCATCTGCGGTATCTTATAACTGAGTAGCTTATTCCGGCTATGATTATGTCTTCGAATACGGGTTGGTATACTTACTTACCGTCTTTTACAGCTTATTTATTGCTTTTTACGCTGGTGAACCTGGTTTTCGTTTTCTTACAATTTTACCTGTGATTAGCCGTCTACTTTTGCCTTATCAACAACAAATACAATCATGAAGCATTTAATCATTTATGCGCATCCCAATCCGGGGAGCCTGAATGCGCAGCTTAAACAAACCTTAGAAGTGCATTTACGTCAGCATAACCATGAGGTAATTATCCGCGATCTTTATGCATTAAATTTTAACCCTGTGCTCTCCCGGCAAGATATAGAGGGACAAAGAAAAGGGCTGGTTGCAGATGATGTTCAACAAGAGCAACGCTATATCACATGGGCCGACTGCGTTACCTTTATTCATCCCATATGGTGGACAGGGCTGCCCGCTATTGCGAAGGGTTATATCGACCGTGTTTTCAGTTACGGCTTCGCCTACCGTTACGACCAGGGCGTGCAAAAAGGCCTGCTGAAAGGAAAACAGGCGGTCATAATCAACACCCAGGGTAAATCAAGTAAACATTACCAAAGCATAGGCATGGACAAGGCGCTGTCCCTTACCTCAGATACCGGCATATATAATTATTGTGGGTTTACCCGAAAGCAGCACTTTTTCTTTGAAAAGGCGGATCGGGCCGGCTCAGCCGATATTGACCAATGGAAAGATCAGATCTGTCGCATTTTCAGTTGAGGAAAGGAGCCTCAGGTTAAAAAACATTGGGCGGCATAGCTACCTTAACGGATATGCCGCCCAATGTTTGAATGATATACAGATGCTATTTAAGCAATCCCTGTCCTCCCAATAAATTGTCTCTGGTTTGTTGATAGGCAACACTCATAGATCCCGTAAAGCTAATAATAGGCGGATTGATCTTTTTAATAGATACCCGCACTTCTTCCGCCAACTGGAAACTTCTCAATATATCGTTACCGATATTAATGACAAGTGTTTCCAGTAAGGGCTCCGGCTTTTGCATATGCCGGCGGATCAAGGCGTAGACCTCAGAATAATCGATGGTTTCATGAATATGATAAGGCGTGGCTCTAGGGAGATAATATAACTCTACATCGAGCTTAAAATCACCACCAAGCTGCTTTTCTTCTTCATAAAGACCGTGACGGGCTCTGAACCAAAGATCCAGTAATTCTATTTTAAGCATATTTGCTGTTATGTTCGCTGTTCCAGAAGCTTAATTTTCTAGCCTAGGCTAGCCCTTTTTCGGTCAGGTAACGCTCTGCATCCAGGGCTGCCATACAGCCACTACCCGCGGCAGTGACCGCCTGGCGATAGATCTTATCCTGCACATCACCGGCAGCAAAGACGCCATCGACATTGGTTTTTGAACTTCCGGGAATAGTTTTAATATAACCGGCATCATCCATATCCAGATATTCCGCAAAAATAGCGCTATTAGGCTGGTGTCCGATAGCTACAAAGAACGCGCTTACAGGAATTTCTTCTGTAGCGCCGGATTGTGTGTTCTTAATACGAACCGCCTCTACTTTTTTATCCCCCAATACCTCATCGGTTTCACTATTCCAATAAACTTTGATATTTGCCGTATTTTTAACCCTGTCTTGCATAACCTTGCTGGCACGCATGCCGTCTTCTCCTTTTCTGACGATCATATGAACGGTCGAAGCCAGTTTAGAAAGGTATACAGCTTCTTCACAGGCAGTATCACCGGCACCAACAATAGCGACTTCTTTGCCCCGGAAGAAAAACCCGTCACAAACGGCACAGGCACTAACGCCATATCCATTCAATCGTTGTTCACTTTCCAGATTCAGCCATTTGGCAGAGGCCCCTGTAGAGATAATGACCGTATCTGCATCGATCCAATCTTTTTCATCGATCTGTACTTTATGTACAGGCCCTGTAAAATCAACTTTTGTGGCCAGGCCATAACGAATATCCGTACCCATTTTCTTGGCCTGGTTTTCAAAATCTACCATCATTTCGGGGCCTTGAATACCTTCCGGATAACCGGGATAGTTTTCTACTTCCGTCGTGATAGTCAATTGACCACCGGGCTGGATTCCCTGATATAGAACAGGCTTCATCCCAGCACGTGCAGCATAGATAGCAGCTGTATACCCTGCGGGGCCAGAACCGATAATCAAACAATGTACTTTTTCGCTCATGAATTTATTTTTAATAAAATGATTCGTAAATATACAGGAAGATTAAAATATCTTTCTTTTTCAATGCACTGTATCGAAGGGAATTAACAGTTTTCGGCTCTCCGCTGCAATAACATTAAAATTGATGGCTGCAAAGATAAGATCTTTTTGTAGACTAAAAGCCTAGACTGAAGGTGGTTACCGACTATCATGGAATACAGCTCACAAATGGCAAAACCGATTATCTTTTTAATTACTTCTGAGCCGCTTAACAAAGTATAATTGAGCTCTTTAACATAGTACCGAATGGAGAACAGCCCTAATTTTGCCAGGTCATTAACATAAACATCAGAAAAGAATCATGCAAAAAATAAACATTGGAAAGGCAGGCCCCCAAACAGGCAAATTAGGGATGGGCTGCATGCGCATGTCACCGGTATGGAACAATGCGGCAAGGCCCGAAAAAGAAAGTATTGCAGCCATACATTGCGCACTGGATCACGGTGTACAGTTTCTAAATACAGGAGACTTCTATGGTGCCGGCCATAACGAATTATTAGTGGGCAAAGCTATTAAGGATAGAAGAGACCAGGCCTATATCAGCGTAAAATTCGGGGCAGTCTTTGACGGGCATATGCTTGGGTTAGATCTCAGGCCCAATTCTATTCGTAATTTCATCAATTACTCCTTAGTGCGGCTGGGAGTGGATTATATTGATCTGTATCAACCCTGCCGTATCGATGAAGACCATCTGTTGGAAGACATTATCGGCACAATTGGCGACCTCATACAGGCAGGTAAAGTCAGACAGCTGGGCTTGTCAGAGATCACGGCCACACAGTTGCAAAAAGCACACAATATCTACCCGGTTGCGGCGCTGGAGTATGGCTATTCACTGGCAGATCGTACTTTGGAAACTGTGCTTCTTCCTTTGGCAGAACAACTGGGTATTACCGTTGTCGCTTTTGCGAGCACCGCAGAAGGGCTGTTGACCAGCCACCTGAGCCGCCCATTGGCAAAAAATGATTACAGGAATCATTTTAGCCGCTTTCAGGGAGAAAATCTAATCCACAATCTGAAAAAAGTGCAATTCTTAACTGACATGGCATCGGCTAAAAATTGCAGTACTGCCCAACTCGCCATCGCGTGGGTGAATACTCAACATAATAATATTATGCCGCTGATCAGTATGAATACGGTTTCCAGAGTCGAAGAGACCTTAGAAGCGATGAATATTCGGTTTACCGGGGAAGAGCTAGTCCAGTTGAACCAGGAATTTGCTCCAGGTGCCATATGGGGAGACACTTATCTACATCGTCAGTAAACTGTAGTCACAGAACATTGTCCAGATTGGCAGCTTTGTTTCCTTTATCAGGGTCCTTTTCGCCATCGTCGCCGGCATCGTCTTTTCGGGGATCGGTCTTCAGGTTTTTGGCCTTCTCTTTAGGTGCAGCTGAAGGGGTAGGGGTTAGCGGTTTCAGCCTGGCCCCGGAAGCCGTTTTTAGGGGCTCGTTTCCGGACGCAGCTTCTTGCTCACCCGTTTCAATACCGAATTCCTTTTTTAGCCGGAGCAGTTCATCTTTATACTGGTGTAATGTGATCTTTTTTTGTTTGTATAGATCCCAGATCTTCTGTACCCGGATATTATAGGCGCTGATTCGATTGGTGTTTTTTAACTGCACGAATTCATCGGCGATATCTACTGGCTCTTCCGGTAGCTTTTCCGGACTGGTAGCAGGTAGGGGGCCTGTACCTGGTCGCCCAGAATGGGTGGATTGCCTGCCATCGCCATCATTGTCATCAGGATCATCGGGCCCTTCCTGCTGAGATTGGTCGACTAAATAATTGGCAAGCACCTGTAAAGGCTCCATAATTTCCCGGATCTCCTTTCTGATAATCTTCTTTAACAGCTCACGTACCATAAAATACAGAATCACTAAAAAGATGAGTCCGAGCAGAATTTCCAGAATAATAAACTGAACCGTTACATACATAATTAAAATATTTGTTATCCTTAAAGTTATTCTATTTTTCAATGCCTTGCGCAAGTATTTTGCGTCAATAACAAACTAGCCACCGACTTTCCTTCAGAAAAGGGGTGGCTAGTTTGTTTGACCTTCGTTTGGAGACTATGTTTACTGCCCCAAAATCCAGGCAAAAATGAGTGGCGCAACAATCGTAGCGTCACTCTCTACTATATATTTAGGCGTATCTATATCTAGTTTACCCCAAGTTATTTTCTCGTTGGGAACTGCACCGGAATAGGAGCCATAAGAAGTTGTACTATCTGATATCTGACAGAAATAGCTCCAGAAAGGAACGTCTTCCCACTCCAGATCCTGATACATCATTGGGACAACACAGATAGGGAAGTCCCCGGCAATACCTCCGCCAATCTGAAAGAAGCCAACACCTTTTCCTCCACTGTTAGCTCTGTACCACTCAGTCAGATAGATCATATACTCAATACCGGTTTTAACGGTATGGACGTTTAATTCTTTTTTGATGACATAGCTGGCAAAAATATTACCCGTGGTGCTGTCTTCCCATCCTGGTACAATAATCGGTATATTTTTTTCCGCAGCAGCCAGTATCCAGCTATTCCTGGGGTCAATCTCATAGTAAGGCTCCAGGACACCGCTCAAGACGACCTGATAAAGGAACTCATGTGGAAAATACCTTTCTCCTTTAGCTTCTGCGGCCTTCCAGACATCCACCAGATGTGTCTGTAAACGCCTGAATGCTTCTTCTTCCGGAATACAGGTATCGGTAACGCGATTATAGTGGTTGTCCAGCAGTTCTCTTTCCTGTGCCGGGGTCAGGTCCCGATATTCCGGAACTCTTTTATAATGGGAGTGCGCTACCAGATTCATCACATCTTCTTCCAGGTTGGCACCTGTACAGCTAATAATTGCGATCTTATCCTGCCGGATCATTTCTGCCAGAGAAATGCCCAGTTCGGCTGTACTCATGGCACCTGCCAGGGAAACCAGCATTTTACCGCCGTCCTGAAGATGCTTTTCATATCCTTTTGCAGCGTCCATTAAGGCAGCTGCATTAAAGTGTCTGTAATGATGTTCGATAAATGTAGAAATCGGACCTCTGTTCATGTCAATATTATTTTTGCGTTTTTTCTTGTATAATTCTTATCTGCTTCAGGATTTGAAGTGGTAAAATTAAAGATATTTGGCGAGGATTCACCAGTCCATTCCCTTATCGCCCTTTGATCCAGGTCATTGGGTTCAGTGGATTCCCCTGGCTGTCAGTGACCATAAAGAAGACGGAAGCCACACCCGATAACCCTGTTGACATATGCCCCAGAATTGTACCAGCTTTTACTTCATCACCTTTTTGGACGGCAACATCTTTTAAGTTACTATAAGTGGTAAAATACTTGCCATGACGGACGATGACAGCATAGGTTTCATCACTGATAACGACAGACACGGTACCTGAGGCGACAGATTTAACAGTCGTATTTCCACCGGTAGCAGTCAGTTCAATGCCGTCGTTCTCTTCTTTGAGGCTCGTGCCGGGTATGGAATGTACCCCGTAGGCACCGGAAACAAATCCTCCTGTTACAGGCCAGGGAAGCTCCCCGCGATTCTTTTCAAAATCCAGGGATTGTGTTAATGTCTTTTCAGTGGATTCCAATACGTTATAGGACCGCCCAATACGCTGCGCATCTACATCATCTTTTTGCTCCTCACGTAACTTTTTGGGTGCATCTGTTGCAGCTGCAGTCTCTTTATCTGTACCTGCTCCCTGCTCGGAGGGATGGGTCGTCACCACGTCGTTTCCTGCATTGTCTTTTTGCGCCGCAGCAGCCGCTTTTTGTCTGGCAAGTTGCTCCTGACGCTCTTTTAAAACCCGCTGCTGTTCGGCGATTCTAGCCCGGCGGGCTTCCTCTTCCCTGGCTTTAGCTATACGCGCTTGCCTTTCTCTTTCTTTTCTTTCTGCTTCTTGAATTTCCCTGCGGATTACCTGACGCAGGACTTCCTGTAATTTTCTTCTTTTGGCAGCATTGGCGGCAATCTCTTTGCCGATTTCCCCCTCTCTGGATTTTAGATCCACGATGGCACTGTCTTTTTCATTGCGATCCGACTGCAGGGCTGCTAATTGGTTATTTTGTTGGCCCGCAGCAATTCGTTTTTCTGATTTAGTGTCTTCCAGCTTTGCAATATTGGCTCTGAGTACTGCCTGGGCCTTCTTAATATTATCCGCCTGGGTTTCCCTGTAGGCTCGATAACTTTTCAGATAAGCCACCCGTCTGATGGCCTCATTAAAAGAATTAGAAGAAAAAAGAAAATTAATATAATTGTACTTACCCCGATTCTTATAGGCAAAGACCAGACTCTGCGCATAGTTAGAGGTCAGTGTATCCAGCTGCTTTTTTTTACTTTCTACCTCAGCATTATATTTTTTAATTTTTCTATTCAGGTCCTCCATCTCCTCATTGATGGATTCGATCAGCGATTGGCGCGCCTTTATTTTCTTTTCCAGCAAGTTGAGCTCTCTAAGCGATAATTTTCTGGTTTTGCGCACCTGGGAGAGTGTTTCATTGAGTTCATCCAATTCTTTTTGGAGGCTCTTTTGTTCCTGCTGGATCTCCGTCCTTGTTTGCTGCCCATAGCTATACACCTGTAAGGTGCCCAGAAGTATGATGCATACAAACAATTTCTTCAACATAATGCTTATTTTTCTGCTTTTTATAAAGATTTAAAGTTAATCAACTCAGTTGATAATCTTATAACTCTTCGTAACTTTTAGGAATACTGAAAGGAAAACTGAGTGGTCGATTAAACTGTGCCTCTTTGAACTGTAATTTAATATTAGTGGTCTTCTTATCCTGTAATTTGATCTTACGATCCATCGCCATTTGAATCGAGTCCACAGTCTCGTAATTGTTATATCCCAGGGTGCAGCTGCGTTTAACACCGTTTTCGATCTGCTCGATCTTATTGCTTTTAAGCATCAGCCTATGCGGGTTGCTGATCACTGCAATAAAACTTTTAAATACGCTACCCTGCAAAGCCGCATACCACCGATTGCGGTTATGGCGGTAGGATCGAATCTCTCCCTTGGTGAAAATCGGATTACCCAGAATAATATTTTGCATATCGCCAAAGTTAATCGGCATGCGGGCGATCTCCTCCAGGTAACTAACAGGTCTTCTGGTTATCGTGTGTTTCAGCTTATCCATCAGTATCAGCGAATCTGGCCGAATCATAATTCTATACCCTTCAATGGCAAAAGGACCTGTAAGCGATATCCAGATCACACTATCTTTTTTCAGCCGGATGCTGGCTGTAGCACCAGCGCTCTGGTCATCCGTACTATAATCCAGCTTTACTTTGGCCTTCAGTGTACTGAACCGGCTGATTCGCTGGCTATCCAGACCTTCCAGTACGCTGCGCAGGCTGTCCAATTCGGCGCTTTGCATGCCCGGTGTCACTTTTACAACCCTGGAAGAGTCATTTTGCTGGAGCTTTTTCTGAATATGCTGTGCCTTTCTTGAGGCCGAACAGGAAAACAGCAAAACAGCACATAGACCGGCTGCTATCCCAATGGAAATATGTTTATTCATGTAATGCTTAAAGGTCACTATATTAATTTTTACCCGTATGTCCAAAACCACCGGCGCCACGAACAGTTTCTGAGAGACTATCTGTCTCGCGCCACTGGATTTGTTCTATCTGCTGGATCACCATCTGAGCAATGCGGTCACCCGCCTGTATGGTCTGTGGCTGGCCGGAAAGATTGACCAGGATCACCTTGATCTCACCCCGGTAATCGGCATCAATGGTTCCCGGTGTATTCAGGCATGTCAGGCCCTGCTTGACCGCCAGGCCACTCCTCGGTCTGATCTGCGCCTCATGTCCTACTGGTAATTCAATAAAAATCCCTGTTGGCACTAAGATTCTTTCCAATGAACCCAGAGTAAGCGGTTCAGTTATGTTTGCTCTCAGATCCATACCAGATGAGCCCTCTGTAGCATAGGAGGGTAGAGGGAAGGCGGACTTATTGACAATAGGGACTATTATATCATTATTTATCATACTATGTTATTTTTGTAGTCTGCTGCGAAAATACTTGTAAAAAAAAGATTTGCTGCTAAAGAATTGTTTCTTTTTTCCACCAGTTATTCAGTAGATTGCAGCAGTACGACAGCGTGCGCGGAAAGTCCTTCCCCGCGCCCCACAAAGCCCATTGTTTCCATTGTCGTTGCTTTAATAGAAACAGCGTCCTGCGGAAGTTCCAAAATACGGGCAATAACCTCTCTCATTGCCGGCACATAGGGTTTAATCTTTGGCTTTTCCAATAAAAGCGTTGAATCAATATTAACGACCTTATAGCCCTTTTCACGGATCAGTCTGTAACTGCGCTCAAGGAGTATCTTACTATCAATGTCTTTAAAATCGACACTGGTATCAGGAAAATGAGTGCCGATATCGCCCAGGCTTAGCGCGCCCAGCAGGGCGTCACAGATAGCATGTAAGAGTACATCGGCATCACTGTGCCCCAGTGCCCCTTTCTCATGTTCAATTTTAATACCTCCGATCCAGAGGTCTCTGTCCGATACTAACTGATGAAAGTCTATTCCCTGACCGATTCTAATACGCATAATGATTGTTCATATTATTATATTACAATATAAGTTCGCTAAAAGTACCAACTTTTAAGCGGCCATTCAGCCCTTGTGCATAAAAAAAGCGAAGGTAACCTTCGCTTTTTAAATTCCCGCCTTTTCTTGGGTACAATGTCAGTACACTTTCAGGCAGTTATCCATTTCCCAAATACTTCATTAATAGTTTTTAGGCTGTCCCAGATCAAAAATCAGGGAGAAGCGCAAGGTATTTGACAAGGGATTACGGTTAACACTACTACCGGAAGGTGCTAAATAAGCAAAATTGAAATTAAATACGTTGTATTTAATACCTGCACCGGCCGTAAAATAATGACGGTCGCCGGCACCGGCAGATTCTACATAATAACCGGCTCTTAAGAAGAACTGATCATTATAACCGTATTCTGCACCCAGGGATCCGGAGTAGGCGCTGTTACTGAAGGATTTTCCCCAGCTTTCAAATACTCCTGTATTATAGTAATCAGCCATTTCCTGGCTGACATCTTCTTCAGTACCTTCAAAATCTGGTGTTTTGGGCACCAGCAGATGATTGACATCCAAAGCGAAGGTCAGTTTGTTATCTTCGTCCAATACGGCGTGGTAGGCGCCGCCCAGGCCCAGGTTAGCCGGAATGAACTGTTTGGCATCAGGATCATTAGTATAGCTGATCTTGGTTCCCAGATTAGAGAGTGTCAGGCCAGCCGTTAAACCCTGACCGGATTCATCAAGGCCGTTATAGTAGCCAGACAGGTCGACCGCAAAAGCGCTACCAGACTTCATGTCACTGCTTTCCGTTCCATTTCCCAGGCTAGAATTTATATAACGGGCTGTCAACCCTATGCCGAAGCGTTCACTGAGTTTACGGGAGTAACCAGCTTCAATGGAGAATTCTTTAGGATTAGAGCTTCCCTGTAATGCTCCGTTCTCATCGGCAAACTGAATACTACCCAGGTTAAAATAGCGGACACCACCGCTAATAGCCTGCTGATCATCTATTTTATAATAACCGCCCAGTGTCACCAAGTATACATCGCTGGCTACATCCTTAAGCCAAGGTGTATAAGTGACACCTATCTGCCCGTTAGAGCTGGCGAAAGGTACTTTGGCATTATTCCAGAAGGTGGCATTCGCGTCTGGCGAAAGTGCAATACCCGCTTCCCCCATACCGCCCGCCCGGGCATCAGGAGAAATTCTTAAAAAAGGAGTTGCAGTTGTAACGATGTTGATAGGAGAGGTCTGAGCTTGAGCAATGGCTCCTGTTCCCAATAAAGCGCTAGCCAGGATGGCTGATTTTTTCCAGTTGAATCTCATATTTAGGTTTCTTAAGCTTTTTATAAAAATGGTATGCTTAAGCAAGCACCCATAGTTTTTAACTAAACGTAATAAATATTTGATTATTATCCGGGTGGGACGATTTTTTGCAATTATTCCATGATTTTAAAAGAAAGCCCTGCTTCCAATGATAACTAATTTATATTTGCGCCATGATTTACCCGATTTTACGTAAAGCTTTTTTTACCATGCCGCCCGAAAAAGCGCATTATTTTGCTATGAACCGGCTGAAGAACATCTGCAGCCTGCCGGGCGGCAGGTCAATAATCAACAGACTCTGCGCCCATCAGGATCCCAAACTAAAAACCAAGGTCTTTGGGCTTCAGTTTAGAAATCCTGTCGGCCTGGGCGCTGGTTTCGATAAAAACGCGCGATATTTAAGAGAATTGGAAGCACTGGGCTTTGGCAGTGTTGAGATCGGAACGGTCACGCCAATAGGACAGCCCGGCAATCCACAGCCTCGACTCTTCAGACTACCAGCCGACAAAGCACTTATTAACCGTATGGGTTTTAATAATGACGGTGCTGCCGCTATCCGGGCGCGGTTGGCAAACTGGCGGGAAAAGCAAGACCTGCAAAACGGCTTTATTATCGGTGGAAATATCGGCAAAAATAAAATTACCGAAAATGAAGATGCATGGAAAGATTATGTAATATGTTTTCAGCAACTCTTTGATTTGGTCGATTATTTTACCGTTAATGTAAGTTCTCCCAATACACCGGGGCTCAGAGCGCTGCAGGATAAAGAAAGCCTGAGAAAGATCTTCTCGGAGATCGAAAATATCAATCAGGGCAGGATCCGGCCTAAGCCGGTGCTACTTAAGATCGCTCCCGATCTCAACGAAGCGCAGCTCGAAGACATTCTCTCATTGGCAACAGAGATTAACCTAAGTGGGCTTGTGGCTACCAATACAACTATTGCAAGGTCAGGACTTACTACCGACGTTGCGGAGGTAGAAGCCATTGGGGCAGGGGGGCTGAGCGGCCGTCCGGTGAAACAAAAAGCGACACAAGTCATGGATTATCTCGTCCGGCGTTTACCGGAATCCATTCCGGTAGTGGCTTCCGGTGGTATTTTCACACCTGATGACGCCCGTATGCGGCTCAAAGCCGGTGCCCGGCTCGTCCAGGTATGGACAGGCTTTATTTATGAAGGCCCGGGCATCGCCGGAAAAATTTCTAAACAGTTGTGCTAAAGTTTTAGGCCTTCCCTTTTCTGCTTTGATGACGATTTACTACCTTTGCGCAATTCCTAAAAAATATGAATCATACAATCTCATCCAACGAATCCATTCCCTCCGCAAAGAAAAAAATCATCGTATTGGGTAGCGGCCCCAATAGAATCGGACAAGGAATAGAATTTGACTATTGTTGTGTACATGGCCTGCTGGCTATCAAAGAATGTGGTTATGAAGCCATTATGGTCAACTGCAATCCGGAAACCGTTTCCACAGATTTTGATATTGCTGACAAGCTCTATTTTGAGCCCGTATTCTGGGAACATCTCTGGGAAATCATCGAATTGGAAAAACCTGAGGGGGTTATCGTTCAATTGGGCGGGCAGACTGCCCTTAAACTGGCTAAACGTTTGCATGAACGTGGCATCCGCATATTCGGCACTTCGTTTGACGATATGGATATCGCTGAAGACCGCGGAAGATTCAGTGACCTTCTCAAAGAACTGGAGATTCCTTATCCCCAGTACGGTACTGCCTTTAATGCGGAAGAAGCCATTGAAGTAGCGCAGAAAGTCGGGTTTCCCGTGCTGGTACGCCCCAGCTATGTATTGGGCGGACAGCGTATGCGGATTGTACTCAATGACGAAGACCTGGAAAAAGCAGTCGTTAGTCTGCTCAAACACATTCCTGACAATAAAATCCTGATTGATCATTTTCTGGACCGTTGCCAGGAAGCTGAGATTGATGGTATTTTTGACGGGGAGGACTTCCATGTCATGGGTGTAATGGAACATATCGAACCTGCCGGTATTCATAGCGGCGATAGTAACGCGGTTTTACCTGCTTTTAATCTGTCTCCACTGGAAGTAACGACTATGGAGCATTACGGGGAAAAGATCGCCCGTGCTTTAAATATCCGCGGCCTGATCAATATACAGTTTGCCATAAAGGACGGAACGGTATATGTTATTGAAGCGAACCCCCGCGCCAGCCGAACCACTCCGTTTATAGCGAAAGCATACGGTGTGCCTTTCCTGAATATCGCCACAAAAGTGATGCTGGGAGAAAAGAAGCTGAAAGACTTTAAGATCGACAAAAAACTGGAAGGATTTGCCATTAAAGAACCTGTCTTCAGTTTCAATAAGTTTCCACATGTCAACAAAGAATTAGGCCCGGAAATGAAGAGCACCGGGGAAGCAATCCGATTCATTAAAGATCTTAGAGATCCTTATTTCAGGAAGCTGTATAAAGAGAGAAGTATGCACCTGAGCAAATAAGCCGGTGCATTAAAAAAATTAAAGGTATTTTTTACAAATGATTTCATTTTGTTTCGACCTTTGGCACAGTATTTGAAAATAAGAACGAAGAAAAAAGCGTATTTAATAAGAATCAATAGCTGGATTAGAACACCATTATAAATCGAATTAAAAAAGGAAATCTGTGTCCGAAAAACCTGATTTACCTATTCAACATATTTAAATTTTCTCATAAGCAGTTAGTTTTGGTTGCGGCCCCTATTTCCATAGGGGCTTATTTTTTTACATTCAGAGCCAACAAACAAAGCCCAATTTTCGCTTAATCCAATATTCTCTCATTGAGTTAGTAAAATCGGGCCTTTACATGCTTGATACGATAAGAGGTTGCCTGTTAAAGCAACCTCTTTTTACTTACAGCGTACTTGCAGCATTGCATCGCTTACATACTACTTTACATCCCAGAAGATCTTCGTTGTCAGGTTATCCTTATCCTTCACTTCATCATAATTTTTTGTATTGAAACTGCTTTCATTAGTCGGGTAGGTCCACCTGTTGGGCGGTAACTTCTGTAAAGAATTGGCATTATCCGGCAAAAATGTCAATTCGGGTAATTTCAGCCTGCGCTGTTCAGTCCAACTCTCAATGGGTTCCAGCACACTATAATTGATCCATTTTTGTGTAGCGATCAGGCTGAGTTTTGCCTGCCGGCTGGTTGCGGCCCCCCAGCTGATATGCGCGTCAGCTAAATAATTGGCAATTTCACTGGCTGTAGCACTGGCCACTGCCCCCTGAGAATTGTCACTGCTGTTGGCACGAAGCCAGTAATAATAAGCAATGGACTGCCGGACGCCATTTTCATAAGCAGATTTTGCCTTGCTGTCATTACCTGCATTCAGATAATATTCGGCCAGTAGAAAGTTGACTTCCGAAGCATCAATCAGGATGCCGGGCAGGTTCAGATTGTATGTAAGTGTCGAATAATTATATCTGGATACTTTAGCAGCATTATAGGTATTTTGCTGAACAGTTTGATTTTGTGTTGGATCTAATCCGACATACTTCCCCTTAGTGCTGTCACCGGGCTGAAACATGACCCTTAAACGTGGATCCTGGCTGGTGTTCATCAAATCGATCATTGCCTTACTGGGTACATCACCACCGCCCCAGCCATAGAGTCCCCTATAGAAGGAGGCATTTACACCGACATCCGTACCATTGTTAATTCCGGAAACGGTGCCGCCTCCGACATTTACACTGTTGAGGTTATACACGCGGATCAGCGCATTGTCATCATTGGTTAAGATCAATGGATACTTGGAAGGATCAGACAGGATCGCAGAAATTTCCTGACTTACTCTTGACTGGAAAGCAGCCACACCGGAAACACGCATAAGCATTCTCAATCTTAAAGAGTTACAATACTTTTTCCATAATTCAATATTACCATTATTAATAAAATCCTGGCTCTTCAAAATAGTGGCGACAGCCGGATCAATGACCATGGCGTTTAATTCATCTGCATAACCTTTTAAGTCATCCAGCATTTTAGTATAAATAGAATCCGCTCTGTCGTATTTAGCATAGGAAGCCTGGTAATTTCCATCATTGGTACTCAACAGGCCGGCCTGAGACCAGGGGATATCACCATGTAAATCAACTTGCTTCTGACTTTGGTCATAATAGAATATCGTCGCCGCAATAATATAGATCTTTTTAGCTGCCTGCTCCTCAGGACTTAAGGTATTGTAGACCCTCAAGAGATCCTTATACTGAGCGACAAACGTATAATAGTTTTGCCATCTGCCACCAATCGCAGCGGCGCCGGGTACATATCTGCCATTGGTATTGATGACCCCCACCGCCTGCGTCCAGGGCAGACAGGTATTTTGCAGCGTAATAAAATAATTACCGTACCGGTACATTGTATAATCCAGATTGGACGTTAATACCCCTGCGAATTGCTTTTCAAGCGTAGTCTCATTTAAGGTATTGGGCTGGGCATAGGCATCCTCAAAATCACTTTTAGAGCAGGAAATCAGCCCAACCGATGTACCAAGAATCAGCCATAAGATATACTTTTTCATATTCAGAATTTAAAAGGTTCAGTTTAAAAATTGGCTCTAAGCGTAATACCATACGTACGTGAAGCAGGTTGGCTGCCTGCATTATTGGCATTACTGAAGAAATTGTTGGAAACAGTCAACTGTTCAGCATCCAGATCCTTCAAGGTCCGGTAGAAATAAAACAGATTTCTGCCGATTAGGGATATCGCTAAGTGGTTGGCTTTTAATTTTGAAGCGATCTTATCGGAAAAATTATAGGTAATTGCAACCTCCCTCATTTTAATATAATTATTCTTTTTAATAAAGTAGTTATATAATGCATTCGGTGAATATTGAGGGCCGCCCCAATTATATACATTATTAAAATAAAAAGCTTGTGAGATTACATTTGTATTGGCGTCACCGGCTTTAGTCATGCCATCCAGCAACATACCATCATGATAGACGGTCTCGCCGTTAGGACCTGTCGCACCGTTGGTCTGTACCCCTTTGCCGTTGGCATCTAAATAGTAACTCAGACCGCCATGTGCTTTATCCATATGATAAAGGCTGGCCTCCGTAATGCCACGGCTGTTCATCCAGTTGATACCTGTTGGAATGACTACACCGCCATATCTATAATCTATACTAAAATTCAGCGCAAAATTCTTATATGTGACGGTATTAATAAGTCCTCCTGAGCCTTTAGACTGAATGGAGCCATAAGACACCATTTTATCAGGGTCCTGTTCATATAATCCTGCATCATCTACAATTGGCACCCCATTCTCATCTTTAAGCAGTGGATGCGCCATGATCTCTCCGGCAGGATGTCCGACTCTTGCTACGATCTGGTAGGCATTACCATCATAATCCCCGTAAATGATACTGTTGGAATTGTCAGAAATGGAAAGAACTTTATTAGCGTATGTCGCATAGTTGAAGACAAAATCCCATCTGAAATCCTTCAGATCTATTGGTGTTGCATTAATGCTTAATTCAAAACCCTTATTGGAGAGTGAACCGACGTTATTTAACTGCCCGGCCGCACCGCTGCTGTAGGGCAGTGCCATGGTTAAGATCTGGTCATTGATTTTATTGGTAAAGAAAGTCGCGTCAAAGCCAACTCTGTTTTGAAACATTCTGGCTTCCAGACCAAATTCCCATTCACTTTTCTTCTCGGGCCGGATATTCAGATTGCCATAGGTATTAAAATTGGTATAGGTCGTTAAAACAGAGCTCGTGCCAGGTGCCTGAGTACCCCAGTTGGCCGGCTGATAGGCCACATTGGCTAAATACTGCTGTGGGTAGTTACCTACAATACCCCAGGAGGCCCGTAACTTCAGATAATTAAATACATCCGGCATCTTAAAGGCGTCCGAGAGTATAAAGCCTGCATTGGCGGAAGGGTAGACAAATGAATTATTATCCGGGTTCATGGTGGAAGTCCGGTCTTTTCTGACCGTACCTTCTGCATAGAGGTAACTGCGGTAATTAAGGTTTACCGTACCGATCAGCGCGTCTTTTACGAGGGTGGTATTCACAACACTTGGATTACTGATCGGGTTGGCGGTAGCGGCCAGGTCAAACCAGTTTTCTGAACTCAGCCCGCCATTGGTGAAAATGCCCGTAGTTTTCCCCTTTTCCTTGTCCGCTGTATAAAAGCCGGTAGCTCTTAAGCTCAGGTCTTTTGATAAAGGAGCCGTATACTCTAACATGATATCACCATGCAGCATTTTATAAAAATTGTTCTGAACCCCATATTGCCCGGACGGACCGTACACAATAGGTTGTGTAGAGTTATTTTTCGTATAGATGTTCGTATTTGTATAGTCCGTTGAAACCCTGCCTCTCAATTTAAGCCCTTTAGTGATGGTCCAGCTGTCAGTAATACTGGCGATCAACCGGTCTTCATATTCATCATACATATCTTTATTGACGTTCCACATATAATCCAGAATATCAGTCATATAGTTAGGAATATGAATATTCTCGTCCGGGGTCAGGCTCTGCGTTGTATTGAGCACATATTTATACCCAAGGCTAGTTTGGTATTTATTGCGATACCACTCTCCATTATCAAATACAGGCATCATACCCGTAAAGTTATTAATCATTCTGTCAATCAGATAAGGCCGGTTGTGTACATGTAAATTATAATAATTGGCTATGACTTGTAACTCATTGCTTTTACCCAATTTAAAAATACTGTTCAAACTGAAAGACAATTTATCATTCCTGCTGCCAATACTCAGACCCTCGGTATGCT
This sequence comes from Arachidicoccus terrestris, assembly GCF_020042345.1. NCBI lineage: Bacteria > Pseudomonadati > Bacteroidota > Chitinophagia > Chitinophagales > Chitinophagaceae > Arachidicoccus > Arachidicoccus terrestris. The sequence goes on along the minus strand of NZ_CP083387.1, from coordinate 4,332,252 downwards.
GATTGGTCACAGAAAACCGGGTGGACTGTACGTCAGAATTAGTTGAAAGAGCAACAGTCTGGGTCGCGTTATTCGCTTTTTGGAAGAGATTTTTGTATCTGTCCGGTTGTGCAGAGTAGGGACGTACCACGCCATCCCAGGCAATGATCGGCTGTCCGTCAAATACAGGCCCGAAGTTCAGAGACCCCTGTACGAGTGCTCTATACATGGTACCTGATGCATCCGCAAATTTGTCCACATTAAATCCGTTCTCATCAGAGGTATAATAACCAGGTACCTGGCTGGGAAAACCTGTTCCCCTTACATTCTGGAACCTGGGTAGATAGGCCACCCGGTCCTGGAAATAATTGGCATAGACGTCTACGGCAAATCCCTTTTTATTGTTCTTACCGCTCTTAGTGGTAATAATTACTACGCCGTTAACGCCTTCAGATCCGTAAAGCGCTGCAGCAGCGGCACCTTTTAGGACGGTGATGTTCTCAATATCTTCCGGATTAATGTCTACCACGCCGTTGTTGCGGGCTCTTTGATCTCCCCAGTAATTGCCACTATTAAACCCACCATCTCTAATAGGTACTCCATCCATAATGATTAGCGGGGTTGTTTTGCCAAGCATGGAGTTTACCCCTCTTAGTTGCATATATACCCCAGAAGTTGAACCACCCGGTGCCGCTGCGATCTGAAGACCTGGCACCTTACCATATAAGGCAGTAGCAAAATTAGTGGTTCCTGTACGGGTGATGTCATCCGATTTAACGGTAGTGGCTGCAAAGCCCAGTGACCTTTCAGAGCGCTGCATACCGAACGCAGTCACTACCACGTCACTACCGGCTGTGCTCGTTTGGGCTGACAGTACCACATTCACAACGCCCGATTGTACCACTATCTGTTTGGTGGCATAGCCCACGTATTTAAAAACCAGGGTGGCGCCTGTTTGCACCTTAATTGAGTAATTACCATCGGCACCGGATATGGCATTTGCCTTGCCGTTTTCGGCGGACACAGTAACGCCGCCCAAGGCAGTCCCCAGACTGTCCGATATATGTCCGGTAACAGTCTGGAGGGTTTGTGCAAAACTGCTGTTTTGCATACTTAAGGCGACAATGATCAACATTACAGCCTTCAACAGAGATAAATTGAGTCTTTTCATAATCCTATTTTCGAAGTGAGAAAATTTATAAACAATGCCCAAGCCCGATTAGGAGCGTAGCTCTTTTCTTAATGTGGTTTTGCCATCTGTGGGAAGGATTTTTCCAAGCGCCAGATCGCTGATCTTTTCTATAACTAAAATAGAAGCACCAATTAATTCCGCTTTATGGTTTAACTCCGAGATTTCGATAGCTGTGTGGTGCAGGAGGCGGGGAATGCAGAATTCATTCAGCGCTCTTCTGATTGGCGGTGGCCAAAGCCCGCTACAAACAGAACAACGGCCACTTAAGATGACTGTTTGTGGATTGAACAAATGAATCAGAATAGCGATTCCTCTTCCAATATTATAAGCTACATCTGAAATGATTTCAATAGCCAGCGAATCACCCAACTTGGCCGTCTCCAGAAAATGACTGCTTTTTTGCTCAAAGTCACGATCTTCTAAAATAGATGCATTCAATAGTGAAGCTCTTCCTTCTTTCATTTCCTGAAGGGCTTTTTTTATCATAAAAAGCAGCGAGGTTTCCGTTTCCAGACAACCCGTTTTTCCACAACTGCATAGCTTACCATTTCTAAAAACCGGGATATGGCTAAACTCTCCGGCAAAGCCGTTTTCCCCTCTGAATATGCTTCCATCGACGATCATACCCAACCCGATACCCCAGCTTAAATTGATCACCATGGCATTTTTCTTTTGGCGCGCTTTTCCGAACCGGTATTCCGCAAGACCGATGGCCGTAGAATCATTTTCGATGAAAACCGGAATCTCGGTCTTGGCATATACATAATCGCTGACGCCTTCTCCAAGAAAAGTATAATTGGAGCCATTATGGCTATTAATAAATCCCGGCATGGCGATACCGATTCCAATAATCTTGTTGTGATTGACAGGTGCACTTTCAATGGCCATTTTGATGGCATCTGCCAATTTCTCTAGTGCATCTTTATTATGCTCCAGTAGTAACTCAATCTTATGAATCTGTGAAACCGGTTGCCGAACGGCATTAAGAATGGCTATTCTGGTTACAAACTGATCCATGGCCACGGCAACTGTATAAAAGGAATCAGCTGGTAAACAGTAATTCATAGAACGACGGCCGCCACTGGATAAAGCGTAGCCATTTTCCATGACCAAACCTTCCTTCATCATTTCGTCGATCGTTTTGACTACCAGTGTATAGCTTTTTCCGATCTGCAAACTAATCTCGGTACAGGATAAAGTTTCAGAAAAATACAACGCTTTGATAATGCTTCTTTTGTATGTAATGTTCTTTATAGCCATCACTTCTATTTTTTTAAGTGATTGATATATTTTTTGACTTAATTTTAATGAAGGTAATATTTCTTTTTATTTTTTTTAAAATCATTTATGAATATTTTTTGAATTTAGTAATATAAATGGCAATTTTATTAAGAAATAATTGATTTTCAATTAACTTTTTATTTACTACCAGGGAAAAATAATTGCGGATATTTAGGAGCGCTTAAATAAAGTAACCGGCCGGTTAATGAACCGATTTTTTCTTATTTTCGCATCTTCAGCAATCGTTGTCATCACTTAGCACTATATTTTTCCAGATTCAAACCTGTCCAATATCTTTATGCAAATCTGCCACAGATCCAAATTCGCATTACTCATTTTTCTCTTCTTATTATTTTTATTTTTTGGGGTTGATCTAATGGGGCAGCCACCAGTCGGCCAGCATATCCATATCGATCACCCGGCTTACCGAAATAAAAATTTATCTGCGCAGGCCAGGGCCTGGGATCTGGTCCGCAGGATGTCAACAGACGAAAAGATCGGCCAGCTCTCTACCTTGTTTGGCTGGGAAATGTACCAGAAGGACAGCACCGGCCAGCTTGAAGTCACGGAGAAATTAAAAAGGGCTATTGACACTGAACATATCGGGATGCTATGGGGAACGCTCAGAGCTGACCCCTGGACCAAGAAAACCCTGACCAATGGGTTGCAGCCGGCAGATGCGGTAAAGGCAACCAATAAAATTCAAGCCTATGCCATAAAGCATAGCCGTTGGGGCATTCCCCTGCTTCTGGCAGAAGAATGTGCCCATGGCCTGATGGCTATCGGTACCACTGTTTATCCAACAGCTATCGGCCAGGCAAGCACCTGGGATCCGGCGCTCATCCAAAGAGTTGCAGGTAGCATCGCCGCAGAAACCAGGGTCATGGGTAGTCATATTGCCTACGGGCCTATTTTGGATCTGGCCCGCGAACCACGATGGTCAAGGGTAGAAGAGACTTACGGAGAAGATACCTATCTCGTGTCAGAGATGGGCACCCATTTTGTGAACGGACTTCAGAACCATCAGCTATTGTTTGAAAAAGCCGACAGCTTGCATGTTATCTCAACCTTAAAACATTTTCTGGCCTATGGTGTCCCCATAGGAGGGCATAACGGCAGCCCGGCGGTAGTTGGTGACAGACTATTATATACAGACTACCTGCCTCCATTTGAAAATGCCATTAAAAAAGGCGGAGTGCTTTCCGTAATGACGGCCTACAATTCTATTGACGGAGTGCCTTGCACAGCCAATCCTGTCCTGATTCAGGAAATTTTAAGAAAACAATGGGGGTTTAAAGGCTTTGTTGTATCAGACTTAGGTAGCATTAGCGGACTGCACGCGTCGAGCCATATCGCCGCCACTGACACAGCGGCGGCGGCAGCGGCGATTAATGCTGGCGTAGACAGTGATTTGGGGGGGTATGGTTATGGCAAATATCTGGCAGCAGCCATCAAGACCGGTCAGGTTAGCGAAGCAACGCTCGATAGTGCTGTTCAGAGGATACTCATGTTAAAATTCGCGCTCGGCTTATTTGAACACCCTTATAGGTCTACTACAGGACTGAGCATCGTCCATAATGACCGACATCAAAAGTTAAACCTGGATGTCGCCAGAGAATCAGTGGTCCTGCTCAAAAAATCGAATCTGCCACTCTCGAAAAATATTCAATCGATCGCCGTGATCGGGCCGAATGCCAATAATACCTATAACCAGCTGGGCGACTACACTGCACCGCAAAATCCCGAAACCGTGACCACTGTCCTTGAAGGCATTCAGTCTCTGGTCGGTAAGCAAACCATAGTGCGTTATGCAAGGGGTTGTGCCATCCGGGATAGCTCTACCGCTGGCTTTTCAGATGCTATATCTATCGCCCGGCAGTCGGACGCTGTGGTGGTTGTACTCGGCGGATCTAGCGCCAGGGATTTTGAAACAAAATATCAATCTACCGGTGCCGCCATTGCAAACGAAACCACCGTCAGTGATATGGAAAACGGAGAAGGCAATGACCGCAATACCCTGAAGTTATTAGGCCGCCAATCTGAGCTTCTGGAAAAGCTGGCCGCTACCGGTAAACCGATCATATTGGTACTTATTAACGGGCGGCCCGTTGCTATCGAAAATGAGGCAAAGCTGGCTGGCGATATCCTGGAAACCTGGTACCCGGGCGCAGAAGGGGGCAAGGCGATCGCAGATATCCTCTTTGGTGACTATGCGCCAACAGGCAGACTGCCTATCAGCTTCCCAAAATCTGTCGGGCAATTACCTGTCTATTATAGTCAACCCAAGGGTTCGGGAGGTCATTATGTAGAAGGAGATGGGCAGCCGCTCTATCCGTTCGGATTCGGGCTTAGTTATTCAAGCTTTACCTATAGTGATTTACAGATTAAAAAATCCGAAACAGATGCTGCTGTTCAGATAGACGTTTCCTTTAAGGTGACTAACACAGGAGATAGGCCTTCAGGGGATGTTCAACAACTTTATGTCACTGATGAAACCAGTTCGGTGGTGACTCCGATCCGCCATTTAGTTGGATTCACCCGCTGCCATTTAGCACCGGGTGCTTCTGTTATACAGCGTATCCGACTGGATCAGTCTGCCCTCAGTCTCTGGAACGTCCAGGGTGAACAGGTTGTCGAACCCGGTCGTTTCAGACTGGAATTATCTAAGTTTGCCGGCGCAAAAGACGCCTTAAAGGCCACCATTGAAGTCAACCACAAATATAACATGGCAGCCACAACGGGCCGTGGTGGAGGCAAATAGCCTTTATTACAGATCGGGTTTGCAAAAAAATCGTTATTTTGCGGTTATACAACACAACATCGCAAATCAAAAACTATGAAAAGAACGCACTTATGTTTATGCCTGGGCATGGGGCTTGCCGCCACCTTTCTGTCTGTTTCCCAAAGCAACGCACAAATTTTTAAAAAATTAAAAGACAAAGTCTCTGACAAAATTGAAGGCAAAGTAGATAAGATCCTGGATGGTGACTCTTCCAAAAAGTCTGATGCCGGCAAAAACACGGACAAAGTCGATCAGGCCGCTAACACGATTGGACTGGAAGGTCCTTATAATTTTATCCAGGGAAAGGACAGTGTCTATTTTGACGGTTTTGCAACAGAAAAAGTAGGAGATATGGCCAGTCACTGGAAGACCCATGGAAGTGGGTCTATTGGTACTTCAGATCAATTTGCAGGCAAATGGTTATTTTTAAATGAATTTACCTCCTATAAACTCAAGAGTGATGTCCCCCTGCCAGAGAATTTTACCCTTGAATTTGACATTGTGACAATGAGTAAGGATGAAGCCAAAGATCTGGAAAGCCTTTCCTTTGGTTTTGCGCATAACAATGCCATCAGCAGTTATATCGGAGATGCCTATAACGAAGGTGCTATCACACATACAGAAATCCATTACTGGAACAAAGAGATCATCAATTCGAGCAGTGACAACAAAAAATATAATACAATTGAATATCCACTGGAAGAATACGCCATTGGTAAAATGCATGTTTCCATCACTGTAAAAGGACTGCATATGCAGGTGTATCTGGATAAACATAAGGTGCTGGATACTGATATGTTTGCCAGAACACCAGAAAAAAAATATTTTTATATCAGCACCAGTACCGATATGGATAACGGCGCCCGCATTGGTGTGGGAAATTTTAAAATTGCCGGCCTCTAACGATTCAATATGGCTGTTTAGAGCGCAAATGGGCGATTATTCTTAGGAATAAGTCGCCCATTTGTCGTTTAGGTCGCTTGTTTTGCTTCTTCGCCGCAGGCTAGCAGCAGTTGTCTTGTTTTAATAATTGATTAGCTGCTCCTCAATTGTTTCCGGAATCTCCCGCCATCCATATTGTTGATTGCGCAACTGCGGTTCAAACCCCGCCGCTCTAATAGCTTCCTGTATGGTTTTATAGGTAAAGCGATGCGGTGCACCGGCAGCGCTCACAACATTTTCCTCGATCATAATACTTCCAAAATCATTGGCACCACCATGGAGGCAAACCTGTGCAGTAGCCTTGCCAACTGTCAGCCAGCTGGCCTGAATATTTTTGATATTCGGCAGCATGATTCTGGACAGAGCAATCATACGGATATATTCATCAGCGGTCGTTAGGTTATGTACGCCGCGAATTCTTGTCAGTAGCGTATCCACATCCTGAAAGGTCCAGGGAATAAAAGCCAGGAAGCCATGGGCATCTGCTGGTTTTTGCGCCTGAACTTCCCTTATTTTCACCAGATGAATAAACCTTTCTTCAATGGTTTCTACATGACCGAACATCATTGTGGCACTAGTCGTAATATGCAGCTGATGTGCCTGACGCATGATCTCCAGCCACTCATCAGAACCACACTTACCTTTACTGATTAACCGGCGTACCCGATCAATCAGTATTTCTGCGCCTGCACCAGGTAGGGAATCCATGCCAGCATCTTTTAAAGCAGCCAGGACATCACGGTGACTCATACCTTCGAGTTTACATATATGGGCAACTTCAGGGGGGCCTAGTGTATGTAATTTGATCTGCGGAAATTCATTTTTGATCGCGCTAAAGGTATCAATATAAAATTGCAGACCCAGATCCGGATGATGTCCGCCCTGTAACAGTAACTGATCACCACCAAGTCGCAGCGTTTCAGTAATCTTCTTTCGGTAAGTTGCCATATCCGTTATGTAGGCATCCTTATGGCCGGGTACCCGGAAAAAATTACAGAATTTACAGTTGGCGATACAAACATTAGTGGTATTGACATTTCGGTCTATCTGCCAGGTGACCTTTCCATGAGGCACTTGTTTTTTACGTAGAATATCGGCCACCTGCATCAGCTCGGCTAAGGGCGCATGGTGATAAAGATATACACCTTCCTCTACTGTTAAGCTTTCCAGCCCCAGCGCTTTCTGATATAACTTACTTAACTCCATATCATCATTTTAATAGGCACCAAAGTTACAAACTTTGACACTATCCACCACCCGAAAAAAGCCTAAATACCCTGCAGTTTAGTTACTTTTGTATTATGGCAAGCACGATGACACCTCTGGCAGAGCGTATGCGCCCTTCCTCGTTGAAAGATCTGGTGGGGCAGAAGCACCTGACCCAGGAAAACTCTATCTTACAGAAGGCCATAGAAAGTGGCCGTGTTCCTTCCATGATACTATGGGGACCTCCCGGTGTCGGCAAAACGACCATCGCCCATATTATTGCCGCATCTATCCAGGCTCCTTTTTATGAACTCAGTGCCATCAGCAGTGGGGTGAAAGATATCCGTGAGATTCTTGACCTGGCCAAAAAACAAGTCGGAGCTATTCTCTTTATTGACGAGATCCACCGCTTTAATAAAAGCCAACAAGATGCTTTACTGGGAGCGGTTGAGAAAGGAACAATTACACTTATCGGTGCGACAACGGAAAATCCGTCTTTTGAGGTGAACGCAGCATTGCTCAGCCGGTGCCAAGTATATAATCTTAAATCGTTGGATAAAAATGAATTAAGAGAATTACTGGAACTTTCACTTTCAAAAGACAACTGGTTATCGGGCCTGAACGTTGAGTTAAAGGACATCGAAGCCCTGATCAGAATATCCGGTGGTGATGGACGTAAAATATTGAACTTACTCGAGCTGACGGTACAGAATCTGGTGAATCAGGGGCAGAAAAAGATTACCGTGACCGACGAGGCAGTTTTGCAGGTAGCTCATCAGAAAGTAGCTTTATACGATAAAAAAGGGGAGCAACATTATGATATTATCTCGGCATTTATCAAAAGCATGCGGGGAAGTGATCCCAATGCAGCGGTATATTGGTTGGCCCGCATGATTGAGGGAGGGGAAGATGTAAAGTTCATCGCCCGCAGACTCGTGATTTTCGCCAGCGAAGATATCGGCAATGCAAATCCCAATGCATTACTGCTCGCCACGTCTACTTTTGATGCGGTGCATAAGATTGGCTATCCCGAATCCAGAATTATCTTATCCCAATGTGTTACCTATTTAGCCAGCTGCCCTAAAAGCAACGCCAGTTATCTGGCCATCGGCGAGGCGCAGCGCGCAGTCCAACAAAGCGGCGACCTCCCGGTGCCGCTTCATTTGCGTAATGCGCCCACAAAGCTAATGAAGTCCATGGGCTATGGCAAGGATTATCAGTATGCCCATGATTATGAAGGGCACTTTGCGGGGCAAGAATATCTCCCTGAGAGGATTGCCGGTACAAAATTCTATGAACCTGGACAGACGCCCAGGGAGAATGAACTCAGAAAGTATCTGAAAGAATTATGGAAAGACAAATATAAATACTAGACTGTCGGGATGTTATTTGCCCAGACCAAATAAACCATCCAGATAATCTTCCTTGAATTCTATATACGTGGGGCTGTCACCGGCAGCAGTCAGCGCAGAAATATCACAGGCGAAAAGATCTTCCACCAACCGGAGCATCTCTGGCTGGGTCAGCAATTTTCCAGCCTTCACTGCTTGCTGTCTGGCCATACAGCGGATAACTTTTTCTTTTTTGGAAAAGCGGATTTCACTATTAAAATGCTTGAACTGCTCCAGTAACAATTCGATAGCCCGGCCTTCCCCGCCACTTGGCATATCGGCGGGTACAGCTATCACCGCATATTTTTGATCGTCCCCCTTTTCTATGTAATAACCCAGGGTCTGAATAGTATCTTTCAATTCTTCCAATAAAATGCCATCCGAAGTAGATATATTCAATTCACTGGGTATCAATAGCTTCTGAGAAGCACCTGAACTTTTATGTAACCTCTTGCTAAATTGCTCATACAGAATCCGCTCGTGGGCCAGCTGTTGGTGTACCAGCACATAACCCCTTGAGGTAGGCGCAATGATATACGTTTGCTGAATTTGTAATAAAGGAGCTCCTTCCTGCAATTCTATCGTTTTCTGGGGCTTCGACACTCCCAGGCCGAAACCGGTCCCCCCGCCTGCCAGCGCAAAATAATCAAGGCTAGCTTCACTAACGGGGCCGTAATCTATGTCATTATCACCACCAGTTCCATCATTTGTATTTTTTGCTGCAAATCCCGACGCCGGCAGGTCAGTAGGCAAGGAGTAAAAGCCGTCCGGATCTTCCGGCAACCGGTAACCCTCTTCTGTCTGATCCAGATGCAGGTTCCAGTCTAAATCACCCATACTTTTATTGTCTTGGCGATCATCTATACTACGGGAGGGTGTGTCAGGTATATGGCTTTCGGTGTCGTGATCCGGGTTTGACTGCAGAAAATCAGCGATTCTTTTGGCTTCTGTATCCAGATTCGTTTTCTCGATACCGGAATTTTCATTTGAACCCGCTTTAGCGGGTTTATAGAAGTCCTGCCAATTTTTTAAAGCTCCCTTATCGGAGCCGTCAATAAAATGCGCCTGATTTTTCTGGGTAAAAGTTTTGTACAAATCACCGGCAGATGCTGCTTCTTTATTTTGCTCGTTAAAAGGCTTGTTGATCGCATCCAGGCGTTGAATCTCAGCATTGAGGGAAAAGTCCAGCGAAGGCGCTACACTGGACTGCACCAGAGAATGCTTGATCGCCGCCTTGACAAACGCATATATAATCTTCTCATCTTCAAATTTAATCTCCTGTTTTGTCGGATGGACATTAATATCTACCTGTGTCGGATCTATATCAATAAAAAGTACATATAACGGATAGTTCTCTTTAGGAATCAATTCATTAAAGGCAGTAGTAATGGCGTGATTCAGATAAGCACTTTTGATAAACCGATTGTTGACAAAGAAATACTGATCCCCCCTGGTTTTCTTGGAAACTTCGGGCTTACCGATAAACCCATGGATATTAATATAATCCGTTTCATCATTGACACTGACCAGCTGGGACTTTAAGTTACTCCCCAGCAACTGGACAATGCGAGCTTTTAAAGGACCAATATCAAGATGAAACATTTCCTGTCCGTTACTGGTCAGGGAAAAGAAAATATCCGGGAAGGCCAGAGCCACGCGAGTAAATTCTTCAATAATATGCCGGAGTTCCGCTGCATTGCTCTTGAGGAAATTCCTTCTGGCAGGTACATTGAAAAACAGGTTTTTCATGCTAAAGCTCGTTCCTTGGGGCGATGCACAAGGTTCCTTTTTTTGAATAGAGCTATGAGAGGCTTCGATAAAAACACCCAATTCCTGGTCACCCTGCCGGGTTTTTATTTCTACCTCGGCCACCGCCGCGATAGAAGCCAATGCCTCACCCCTGAATCCCATGGTCTTTATCTCAAAGAGGTCCTCTATTTTCTGGATCTTGCTGGTGGCATGGCGCTGCAACGATAAAACGGCATCTGCCTCGCTCATGCCCTTGCCATTATCGATGACCTGTACCAATGCTTTGCCCGCATCCTGGATCACCAGGTGTACTTGGGTCGCCCCGGCATCTATCGCATTCTCCATTAACTCCTTTACCGCACTGGCCGGTCTCTGAATCACTTCGCCTGCAGCGATCTGATTGGCAATGTTGTCCGGCAATTTCCTGATAATGTCCACGTAGTTCTTTCTTTTCTTAATTTAATAAACAGATGACGAAGTTACTCCAAATCCTCAAATATTTTGCCTGATTTCCTCAATAACTGCGCCATCAAGGCTTTCAAAATTCAATAATAACCGTTATTTTTGCGCATCAATTTAAATTTATGGGTAGAATTTTTGAAGTCAGAAAAGCGACCATGTTTGCCAGGTGGGACAAAATGTCCAAGCAGTTTACGCGCATAGGCAAGGAAATTAATATAGCCGTTAAGGCAGGTGGCGGAAGCCCTGAAACAAATGCAGCACTCAGGCGCTGCATACAGAATGCTAAGAGTGTCAATATGCCGAAAGACAGAGTAGAGGCGGCGATCAAAAAAGCATTAGGCAACGATACAGAAAATTATGAAGAACATCTGTATGAAGGGTATGCGCCCCATGGAGTAGCGATTCTGGTAGAAACGGCAACCAATAATAATACAAGAACTGTCGCCAATGTCCGTTCCCACTTTAATAAGGGAGGTGGATCATTGGGTACGCATGGTTCAGTTAGTTTCCAGTTTAAGAAGATGGGGGTATTTAAACTAAATCCTGAAGGCCTGGATCCTGATGAACTGGAATTAGAACTTATTGATGCAGGGCTTGAGGAAATGGGAGACTCTGTGGATGATCATGAAAAGCCTATTCTGGTGCTTCGTTGTGCATTTGTCGATTTTGGCAATCTGCAAAAAGGCCTGGAAGATAAAAATATAACGCCACTGAGCGCCGAGACTGAATGGATTCCAACGGTCACCGTTCCGGTAACAGATGAGCAGGCAGAAGATATCAGCAAGTTGATCGACAGGCTGGAGCAAGATGATGACGTGAATAAGGTTTTCCACAATATGGGGTAACCCCTCAGTCGGATTTAGGCTCCGCCGAAATATGATTATATTTGAATCGGGCTTTCTATTTTCTCTATGTCAAGAACAATAGAAGGCCCGGTTTGATAAAAAAGCAACATGCAGTTACTATTTGACCAGCCTACTCGACCTGTCTTAGCTGTTTTTGCAAGATCGGCGCTAACGTCTTTTCTTTGCCATCAATTTTGTGCCGGATGGATAAGCCTAATATTTTTGCGATCATAGGGTAGACTGCTACATTGGGAAAGTTCCCGATTTTAAAATGCTGCTTAAAGGCAGGTCCCCACGCATAAAAAGTAGCCTGCATATCCTGCAGACGATTATCGAACCCATGAGCTCCAAGAAGTTTTCTACCACCAAAATAGAAGGAATAGGGGGGATAAGGTACCAAAAGGATATCGCCTATTCTGCCAGCAGTATTGCCTTTAGATCGATAATGCCAGCTTGGCGGTGTTTTGCTCGCTTTAAACACCTTATAATGATCTGCACTGGATTTTAACTGTTTATAGAGCTTGTTTAAACTTTTCTTGGCAGTTTTATCTTTCGCATATATATGAACCAATGCGCTTCCGCCACGTATCAGATAATGCCCCGTATCTAATTTGGGAACACCGAGATACTTATTAGAATCCAAATTGGCAAACCCGTGGTCCGATAATACAATAAAATTAATCGGCAGTCTGGTAGTCATAAGGCTGTCATAAAGTTGCCGGATACTACTGTCTACAAAAGCGACCGCCTCAGCCGTTTGCTTAGAATCTACGCCATAGAGATGTTCCATATGATCTACTTCCGGAAGGTAAAAAGTAAGCAGATGGGGTCTTTTTGCCTCTGGCAGTTCCAGCCAGCTTTTCACAGTACTGATCCTTCGCTCAATAGGGATCTTCTCATTGTAATTATAATAATAGGTAGGGCGAACTCCGTCAATGGCAGCTTCAGAACCCACCCAGTAAAAGCTCGCGGTCAGCATGCCGGCTTTCTCTGCTAATACCCATAATGGTTCTCCACCATACCAGCTCCCATCGGCTACTGCTCTTTTATCACTGACCTTATAACTAGCACTTCTATGAGGGTCATAAAAATAGTTATCTACCAGACCATGATGGGCAGGATAAAGGCCTGTTATAATTGCATAGTGGTTGGGGAAAGTAAGGCTGGGATAACCAGGCCTCATAGAACGGGCCTGAACCCCCTTGGCACGCATTTTTTTTAGAAAACTGGCATTATACTTATCCGCCAGATCCCATCGGAAACCATCTATCGAGATCAAGACCACATAGGGTTTTGCCTGTTGATTGAGTTTGTTAGCTCTGCCTGGCACAATCTGTTGGGTCGTATCCTGTGCCAACACTTCGTAAGGGCCATTTGCAAAACAGAGCGCAAATAATAGGATGATAACTATTTTACTTGAGGCTTTCTGCATTTTCATCTGGTCGTCTCTTTTCTTTCGTTATGGAGTAGAGGCAAAGTTCCTGCAATTATCAGAAAAGACAAATTAATTTAAGCTTATGGCTTCACTAATTCTACCGGAAAGTACTATTTTTAACCGCTCAAAGATATACGGAAACGGCGGTAAATTAATCAAATTTTAAATGAAGGGACTCATCAGGATTTTGCAGATTTTATACACGGTCTATGCCATGTTAATGTTTAGCCTGTTAATGCTGTTTGTCATTCCTTTTGCCTTAATCACTGCCTTATTAGATAATCGCAAAGGAGGTATATTAATTTACGGAGCCTGTAAAGTATGGGCAATATTGTGGTATACACTGCTGGGATTCCGTTATAAGGAATCGTATTTAGGAACACATGACAAAAAAAAGCCCTATATATTTGTGGCCAATCACAGTTCCTATTTGGATATCCCGCAACTCATGCGTTGCATGCATCAACCAGTTCGCGTATTGGGTAAAGCGGAACTATCCAAAATACCGCTCTTTGGCATTATCTATAGGGCTGCAGTGGTCTCTGTCCACCGAGACTCTATACAAAGTAAAGTGGCGAGCATGCTCCGTTTAAGAAAGGTTCTTAAAGAAGGAATCTCTATATTTATATTCCCGGAGGGGGGCTTTAATGAAACTCAACAACCGCTGGCCCGTTTTTATGACGGCGCCTTTAAAATGGCCATTGAAACCCAGACAGCCATCAAACCAATTTTATTTCTGGATACTGCTAACAGAATCCCGCAAAAGAGCCTTTTTAGGATGTCTCCCGGAAAGTGTCGCACTTTATATTTACCGGAAATTGACATCACGGGTTATGACCTGAAGCAGGTAGCTGCGTTAAAAGAAAAAGTTTTTACAGAAATGGAAAAAGCTTTGATCAATTATAAAAAATAATCGTATCTTGTTAGCTGCATTTATATCGGCCTAAATTGGATTATCTTTAAACATAACAGAGACTAGAAACACCAGAAAATGCCAGCTGTTTTAAATATAAGAAGACCTAACGAGAGCCAGGCACGAATGTGGACCCTGTTGATGCAAAAAGCGATTCATGATTGCCCTTTGCAAATGGCAAGATGCAGAACATCCAGAATAAATGTGCGCCAGAGAAGTGATTCTGCATCTGGATTTTTTTAATACTTTTTTATCGCTATTTACCAGATACCCGTTTGTGTAAGCATAGTCACATAGACGACTCTCCTTACACAAACGGGTCGGCAAGTTGTCGACATTGGTAATTTTTTGTACGGCGGGCAAATAGGTATGAGAATTGCATCCGTCAGAGTATTCAAACGGAAAGAGGTGCCAGACAGAAAACCGGCAGCAAGGACGCGAACAGAGGTGTGAAAAGAGGGAAATTAATCTACCTGTAAAATTTGCATGAACAAAATTTATACTTTGATTAAAATAGAGAGAAAAGTAGAGTAGAAGTCCCGTCCGATAAGGGAAAAATCGAATTTATCAATAATTTATTTGGAAGGAATTTAATTAATATTCTATGCACAAAAAAATTAAAAATAAAAACTTTTTTTTTCAACATTATTGTCCCACTTTCGTACACAATTACGGGAATAAGATACGATGATTGTGCAGGAATTTCTGTAATCCTCTACCCCCTTAAAATTGGTAATAACATATAAATACTTTTAAGTAACTATGAATAAAACGGCAGAATCTGTTTGGGCGAACTGTCTTGATATCATCAAGGATATTGTCGAATGGCAGCACTTTAAAACTTGGTTTGAGCCGATTGTTCCTATTGAGCTTAAAGGGAATATTTTGTTGATTCAGGTGCCCAGCAATTTCTTCTATGAATACCTAGAGCAACATTATGTTACATTACTGGCTAAAACGCTGAAAAGACAGTTGGGGAAGGACGCAAAACTGGAATACCGTATCATGATCGATAGTGGCAATACAAACGGTAGAGGACATATGGACCTGGCTTCTACACAAACCAAGTCAGATGTATCCAATACCCTTGAATTGCCCATGCGCATCAACCGCAATAGCGAGCTGAATCCGTTTGCAATTCCGGGTATCAAAAAAATGCAGATCGATCCTCAGCTAAACAGCGAGGACACTTTTGATAAGTTTGTGGAAGGAGACTGTAACAGGGTTGCCAGAAGGGCAGGTAAAACCGTTGCAGAAAAACCGGGCAATAATTCATTCAATCCTTTGTTTATTTATGGAGGCTCCGGTTTGGGGAAAACTCATTTATTGCACGCTATCGGTAATGAAGTAAAACGGCTGCATCACAATAAAGTCGTTTTATATGTAAGTAGTGAGAAGTTTATCAATCAGTTTCAATACCACAGTCGTAATAATCAAATTAATGATTTTATTAATTTCTATCAATTGGTAGATGTATTAATGATTGATGATGTTCAGTTTTTTAATCGGGCTGAAAAGAGCCAGGATGCCTTTTTTGCGATTTTCAATCACCTGCAGCAGAGCGGCAAACAGCTGATTTTGACCTCTGATAAATCCCCGAAAGATCTGGACGGACTACAGGACAGATTGCTGAGCCGTTTCCGCTGGGGATTGAGTGCCGACATTCAAGTGCCGGATTATGAGACCAGAATTGAGATCTTTGAACAGAAAATGCGCGACGAAGGGCTTGTTATGTCACCAGAAGTTGTCAAGTATGTCGCCTATAATATCAATACCAATGTCCGCGAACTGAGGGGAGCCTTAATTTCTCTGTTAGCTCAGTCGTCTCTTAATAAAAGAGAAATTGACATTGATCTGGCCAAAAGGGTACTTAGAAACATTATTAAGACAAGCAACAAGGAGGTAACCATAGATACGATTCAGCGGCTGGTTTGTGAGTATTTTGATGTGCCATATAACAGGTTGCTTGAGAAAACCAGAAAAAGAGAAATTGTCCAGGCCAGGCAGATCACTATGTATCTGTCGAAAAACTTTACCAAAAACTCCCTAAAAACGATAGGGGAGCACTTTGGAGGCAGGGACCATACGACAGTCATTCATAGCTGTCAGACGGTCAAAGATCTGATGGATACAGACAGTATATTTAAGGAAAATGTCCTGGAACTCACCCAGAAAGTTCAACTGGCGTCGATGTAAAAATTTACCGAATAAAATTTGGAAATAAGATCACCACGAATTACTTTTGCCTCCCATTCAACGAATGGAGTTTTCAGCAAAACCGGTGAGGTGGATGAGTGGCTGAAATCAGTAGTTTGCTAAACTGCCGTACGGGTTAAACTGTACCGCGGGTTCGAATCCCGCCCTCACCGCAAGAGTAGGACTCAAGTTGATCTAAAACCGTCTAAATATTAAAATTTAGGCGGTTTTTTAATTTTCCCAATCGTATTTATACCATCCTATCCCATTCCAAAAGGCGCCAATAAGGGATCATGCTGCATTCTTAATCTTCAAGGCTCCGGGTAAGACCAGATAAGCATTATGGTTTGCCACCGAAATACTTTCTATCCAAAGAAAAACGCCCCCCACCGAAATACAGCAAAAATAAAAGCAATAATGTCAATGCAAAATCAGTCCGGTATTCGTGTGCCATGGCCCAAAAACCTTTATGCACCAGAACTGGAATTTTTGTTCTGATGAACGCGACCCCCATAACAACCAGCAAAGGAACGACCGCCAGGCGCGTAAATACGCCCAGCAAGATCAAGATGCCGCAAAAAATCTCAAATATACCCGTGAAGCCGGCCCAAAATTCAGGAGAAACAAAGCCGATCTTCTCAAAGCGGCCTGCCCCCACTATTGCGGGCAAAATAAACTTTTGTACCCCTTCAGAAAGAAAAATTAAACCAACAATCAAACGTGGAATCATTGTTGGAACTGGCGACGTTTGTAAGATTCTATTTTTCATTTTGCATTTTGAAAAGCTGATTCGTAAACGGAGGAGCGGTTGGTATAGTTATTACGTTAAATCCATGGGCCGTTTTTTGATGACAACTATTACAGGTAGCCGTAAGTACTCTATAGTGCTTTACAAATGCTTCCTTGTCCTTATGTAAGATAGCGTTATCCAAATTTTGCAAGGGTTGTTCTATCATATCTATAGAATTCGCTTCAGGCCTGTCAGTACAATATTTTTTAATATCATCCAAACTCTCCCTAATTTCACTCATCTCAAAGTCAGCCAGCTCCCAATTCATATTCTGACCAGCAAACCAGAGTTTATCATGATGGATCTGTATACTACTCATAAATTCACCAAATCCAGGTTTATAACTATTTACCCGTAAGCTGTCTATCTGAGATTGCAAATACGCTGTATTGTCATTTTGCTGATTGCAGGCTGAGAGCCCAACCGCCATCAGCGCCAAGAAAAGACATTTCATATCGCATTAATTTAGCTTAAAGTTAGGACTTCTGCTCCATATTTCCCATTTTGACTTCTTAGAAACACTATTACTGACGCCCAGGCTATATATGCTCAAAACGAACTCATTGTCTACCAAGTATTGGCCATTAGGCTCCCTTATATTTTCCTCTTACAAGTACAAAATCTGCAACTTCAATATATGAGAAAGACTTTCAAAAGGTATGTGTAAAGCCTTCCTACAATTATAAAATTTGCGGATAACGTATAATTTACGAAATTTATCTCCACGCTGAGGAAAAGCTAGAAACTTATAAACTCAAACAAATGAAAATGAATTCATTATGAAAGCACTAAGGCTAATCTCAGGTTATAGACGTGCCGTCAGACAATTCCTTATAAAACAAAGGAATAAAAGCCAGTACTTCAGATTTAACACCGCCAGGCTGTCAGAAAATACAGTCTTAATTCATCAAACTAACTATCATGCAAAATAGCAAAAAATGGACAGAGGAGTTAGAAATATTGGCAATCATTATTTCAAAACACCCCTTAGAGAAAACGATCAAATGGGGGGCAGAGGTTTTCACCTATAACGGGAGAAACGTGGTCAGCTATGGCGGCTTTAAACATCATTTTACATTGTGGTTCTATAATGGCGTCTTCCTTAAGGATAAATACCAGGTATTGATCAACGCACAGGAGGGAAAAACCAAATCATTGCGGCAGTGGCGTTTCACATCAAAAGGCGAAATTAACGAAACGAAAATTTCCGCTTACATAAAGGAAGCCATAGAAATAGAGAAAAAAGGCCTGAAGATTCAACCCGAAAAATTTAAGCCATTGCCCATTCCGGGCCTGCTTCTCAACGAGCTGAAAAAAAACAAAGTGCTGAAGGCCGGATTTGAAATGCTCACCCCGGGCAAGCAAAAGGAATACATTATGTATATCAATGATGCAAAACTGGAACAAACCAAACTGAAACGTCTGGAAAAAATAAAACCGATGATAGAAGAAGGAAAAGGCTTGAACGATAAATATAAATAGAAAGGCCATAATACAGCCTACATCTCACAACTAATTGATAAAATATTCTTCATAAATACGCCAAAATCCTGCAGGCTAGTAGGCTTTCCGAAATCCTAACGGTGTATACCCTGTGTTTACTTTGAAAAATTTACCAAATACAGACTGATCAGAAAACTCTAATTCATTACTCACTTCTGCGACCGTTAATTCCTTTTGTAATAAAAGAACTTTTGCCTCCAAAACAAGTGTCTGAATGATCCATTGACCTGCTGTTTTTCCAGTATGTTTCTTTAAATATTCTGATAAATATTTGGGTGTAACGTGTAACCGTTCCGCAAAGTACTCTACCGCATGCTGCTTTTTAAAATCCTTGGCAAGAATCTGCTTAAAGGACTGTAACAAATTCAGATGAGCCGACTTGGAAAAGGGAGACAGTGCTTCCAATTGATTAAAAATACCATCTAATTCGTGAATCAGGATCAACAAGTGCCCCCTGAGCATCATTGTTTCATGCATATGTTTGCGATATAACAGATGTTCCACTTGTTCAAACTGAGCATGGAACTGTTTATTCTGTTGTGGATTCAATTCGAAAACATGACGTTCATTATTCTCAAAATATCTAAACCTGCTCAAAAAGAAGACATCGGCCAGATTCTGCGTAAAAAAATTCTCAGTAAAAAAAATAACCTTTAGGGTAGGAGCCTTACCGAACGGCTCAAAGCTACGGATAACACTGGGGCCCATGGCCAACACAGTCGGCGCTGTCAATACGGCCCTTTCCAGCCCCGTCTGCAATACCAAACTTCCTTTCTGGAGATAACCCAATCCATAAGTCTCTGTTCTAAAAGGCAACGGATCAAAGAAGATCCTTTCGGATGCTTCAATATAAAAATAGTCCCTCTTGCTGGATATCTGGCCAAAAAAATGCTGAAGGTTTTCCAGTTTATATTGAGGTATATGCTTTCGAGGGTCCATAGAATTATGTTTGAGGAAAGAATCCAGGTCGGTGGCCTTCGGGATCACAGATCGCTCGATGCTAAATTAGGAAAGATTGACGAAACAACAGGCGATATCGTCGATAATAACTACCGGGATAGCTGGAATTTTGCCTTGTGGGAATGAAACTGAAGTTTTGCCAATAGAACATAAATGAACGAACAATGAGTAAGGCCAACGAAACAAAAAGAAAAATACTGCGTTGTGCGGAAAAGCAGTTTTGCGGTTACGGTTATCAGAAGACTACTATCCGCCTCCTGGCAGAAGCGGCTCAAGTTAATGTGGCAGCCATTAATCACTATTATGGCACTAAAGAGCGGTTATATAAATGCATATTTGCCAGGCGACTTTCCCAACTGAACAAGCGATTAAACGCTGTTAAAGCGGATCCTGACATATCGACATTGGCTTATCTAGAATTAATAGCGCATGCCCTGATCAGATTTGAGGCAGGGAAGCAAGACTTCATGAAACTGTTTTTCAGAGAGTTATCCATCTTACCATATTCAGTTTGTAAATTCAGTATACTACGATTTCTCAAGCAGACATTATCCACCATCTCCCATACCGAAACAATCGATAAGCACTGGACAGAATACCGATCAGGAGAGCAGTTTCAATTATACTTTCAACTACTCTATAGTGTACATCCGGCGTTGCGCCATTCAAGCAAGCTGGAACGCTTTCTTTCGATTGAAAGTCATAATAAGTTCCAAGTCATTAGTCAACGTATAAAAGCGGACTGACTTTTTTAACACCACTGAATGTAAAACAAGCGTTCAGGCAAATCATTTATATTATGCATAACCATAAATCAAGTTATCGCGTGCAGAGAAGCATTGCCTTGTTTTTTGGCATTCGTAAACTGCCAGCTTCTCTCAAAATAGTTTTAATTATATTTATTACTGCTATTTTTAATCCATTAAACAACACGTTAAACGCTCAGCAGTATCCGGTTTCTCCAGACACCGCCCAACGAATAAAACTCAAACTGAGAACTGTCATTGAGCGCCTGAAAAATGAAAATCTGAGTATTCAGGCCAGTCGGCAAAGGATATATGCCAGTTCCGCCCTACTGCAAGCCGCGAAGGATAATACCTTACCCCACTTAAATATAAAGGCCAGTTATCAACGGTTTTCCAGGCTTACACTTTATGAGGATGGATTGACAGACGCCCACAGCGTAGATCGCTACCCTGACCAGAACAGCGTCTCTTTGGGAGCAGAGGCTTCATTCAATATTTACAACGGAGGGAAACAAAAATTAAATATTCGTTTCAGCGAGCTACATCGCGATCTGGATATTCTTGGCACACAGCAGTTAACAGGCGATATCACACTTCAGGCAATTTTTCATTATCTAGATATGATTCTGTTAACCCAGCTAGATACCGTACTGCTCGAAGAGGTCAACAGGGCCGGCGTCAGGCTAAAAAATATTCGGGCGTTATACAAAAACCAAGTCGTCACAAAAAGCGATTTGCTAAGGGCTGAAGTGGGGTTATCCTCCAGTAAGCTGTCCCTAAAACAGGCACAAAACGACTTAAAAATCGCCAACCAGCAGTTGAATATATTAATTGGGCTCCCCGATAGCACTATTATTATACCTGTCGAAGAAGATTTCCCGGCTATTATTTCCGATGGTGTGCCCATAACAGCTGATGATCTGTTTTCAGGAACGAATAATGCCTATGGCATTCGCAGATACAATAAAAACATGGAATTGCAGGCAGCCAGAATTCATTTCTCCAAAACTGATTACCTCCCGTCACTGCAATTATACAGTGCATACGGGCTGCAATACCCGAATCAATTATTCACGCCACCGATTGCCAGATGGTATTCCGTGGGTTTTATCGGAATAAGGGCAGGGTATGATATTTCTGCGTTGTTCCACAACAAACACATAGTAAAAGCAGAACAGATAAAACTAATGAGCATAGCGCTTGACAAGGCCAATTTTAAACAGCAACTTTCTGAAAAACTCAAAGCGCTTAACATAAAATATCAGGAATCCAGCGAAAGGATCCAAGTCGCAATACATAGTATACAACAGGCTAATGTCAACCTCAAAATTGTCTCACTTAAATATTTCAATCAACTCGCACTTCTAACAGATTTACTGGAAGCAGATAAGCTATTGGTTACCTCGACTTATGATCTGGTAAAAGCCAAAATGGACCGCAAGCTACTGTATTATAAAATTGGCTACACACTTGGAAAGCTCTAAGGACAATATTCAATATTTGATCCACTTACAATAAAATAATAAGTTATGAAACAAACAAATCATAAAGTTGTGAATTTTTCAATTACTATTGTAACAATAGCAATAATGGTTATCGTGTCGATCTTCCTTTATAGTTTTTTCTCCAAAAGAGTCGCTAGCGAGCAGACAAATGATGCTCAGGTAAGTGCATATATTAACCCTGTATCAGCACGTGCCGGTGGCTATATTCAGTCAATCCGGTTTGAG
The DNA here is from genome assembly GCF_020042345.1 of Arachidicoccus terrestris. Classification (NCBI taxonomy): domain Bacteria; kingdom Pseudomonadati; phylum Bacteroidota; class Chitinophagia; order Chitinophagales; family Chitinophagaceae; genus Arachidicoccus; species Arachidicoccus terrestris. Next base: position 4,310,150 of record NZ_CP083387.1, on the reverse strand, counting down.
GAAAATCAGGTTGTAAATAAAGGCGATACGTTATTAATACTTGATGATCGAGAATACAGACTAAAAATCAAGGAAGCAGAAGCTGGTCTTAATAATGCGGAAGCACAGTTAGCGTCGCTCAATGCTGCTATCAAAACAGCAAGGGCAGGAACAGAAGTCAGCAAGGATCATATTGACGCGGCTAAAACACGGCTCTGGCAACAGCAACAGGACATAGACCGGTATAGAAAACTTTTGACCGAAGAAGCAGTTACAGGACAGCAATATGAACAGGTTAAAGCAAAATATGATATAGCCAATAGTGACTACAGTGCCAGCAAAAACGCCCTAGCAACCTCTTTTGCGCAAATCCACGAACTTACCTCTAAATCTGCCATATTGGAAGCGGTCATAAAAGACAAACAGACGCAATTAAAATTCGCTCATTTGAATCTTTCTTACACCGCCATTCTTGCGCCGTACAATGGCAGGGTAGGCAGACGTCAAATCAATGAAGGAATGCAGATAAAACCCGGGCAGCCTTTGGTCAATATCATTCAAGAAGACAATAAATGGATAACAGCCAATTTTAAGGAGACGCAGGTGGCTGGCATGCAAATAGGCCAAGCCGTAAACATCTCCATTGACGGGCTGCCAAACCATCTATTCCATGGCGTCATCGAGTCCATATCCGGAGCTACCGGTTCCAGCTTTTCATTATTGCCTGCTGATAATTCTACGGGGAACTTCGTTAGAATTACCCAGCGTATACCTGTCAAAATACGTTTTACTGACAAGGATCTGCGTAAAGTAAGAGTCGGTATGAATGCCAGCGTCACCATTAAAAAGTAACAAATGAATCATCACAATTCCCCCTATTTCAGAGATTGGCTGCATACAAAAAGCTTTTTCATTATATTGGCATTAGTCGTCATTATGCTCTCAGGGCTGTTCCAATTTGGCATATTTGCATTAAATAAAAATCATGTAATGTCTTATTTCGGTATTGAGCCGGAAGACGTTACTTTCAGCATTCAAATCAGCTACGTTGGCATTTTGGCCTATCTGCCTATTCAGTTTAGACTAATCAGGTATTTTGAGCCGAAGCCATACCTGTTGGTCGTTTTGCTCGTTGCCATTGCTGTTAATTTCATGAGTCTGATCACTACTGATTTTTATATATTTTTAGCTCTGCGATTATTGTCTGGATTTATTGCCTGCTCCATCGTTGGCCGTTCATTAACCATACTATTCGGCCACCTAAAAAAACAATATGCACTGGTTATCGGGTCTACAATCTTTTATGGTTCGGTTTTGGCCAGTGTCGTTATTGTCGGTTTATTTAGTGCGTGGATAGCAGATAATATGCCTTGGCAATGCAGTTACATCTATCTTATATCCTATAATGCTATAACCATACTCGTCATACTCTTAACCCTAAAAGCCAAAGCGGCTTTCAAAAAATATCCGCTCTATCAAATTGACTGGCAAAGTTTTGTATTGTCTATAGCTACATTCTCTGCCTTTGCTTTTCTTTTTATTTATGGTCCAAAATACGATTGGCTGTCGAATGACAAATGTCTTTTTGCCACCATTACTACTGTGGTATGTTTATGCTTATTAGTCGTACGTCAAGGTATGTTAAAAAGACCTTATCTTCATTTGCATGTATTTAAGAGCCGACGTTTTATCCTCGCACTGGCCCTTCTCGGTTTCTACTATGGGATAAAGGACAGTATCAATTTAATTTATGGTTATACCGGAATGGTTCTCCATTGGAATAATCAGGACATTGCGCAGCTGGGCCTGGCCAATGTAAGTGCCATGGTCTTGACTATGGCTTTATCTGCTTATATCTTAACACGGAAGCGTCAATATATGCGGCTGCTTTTTCTGGGTGGGTTTCTTTGCTTATTCATTTTTAATTTTTGGATGTATCTAATCATTGGCCATGATTTATCTTTTCAAGCTCTTATTGGCCCGGTTCTGCTGCAAGGCGCCGCCTCAGGCGGACTTTTTGTCCCCCTGGCAATATTTGCCCTGGAATCCGTTCCTTCCTATACAGGATTTACCGGCATTACTTTAGCTGCTGTGGCAAGATTTATCGGCCTTCTAAATGCTTCAGCCGGCTTTTATGGTTTGCAGCAATTTTATAGCCAATCATATAATACCAATTTTTTAAATCATTTCACGCCTATAGACCACCTTTACAACAGCCAGCTGGCAAAGATATCTTCCATGCTGACCTCAAAAGGGTATTTTGCAGACCAGGCAATGGGATTGTCCCATCTATTCTTACACCGGGATATGTCCATCCAGAGCCTTCTTTTAACGGATAGGGCCATTTTTAAAATACTGGCTTTTACCATTGGTGTACTATTGATGGTCATGCTTGCATGCAGATTAGGCAAATGGCTGACACTTTATGTCAGAAATCAGCCGTCAAGGCCTCTACAGGCGTAACACTAATAAAAGGCGATATCTTGACATGAGCCGCTAAGGCATGTTAATGAAGCTTATGCACAAATAGGAACGCATATTGGAGGGAAGGGAATATTCACAATTAACTGATTGAAAAGAAAATAATTGAGCCCTACAGCAAAGACAATTGAGCTCTTCAGCAAAGTTGATATAAAGCCTTCTTCTTAATTTTGCCAGTGAACATAGCAGAAAACTACAGAAATGGCAACAACAAATATTTTCAAAAGGTTAAAAAATGGAGAGCGGATCAACGGTGATGACCAGGATGGCTATAAACTAAGGGAGACATCCTCTGCTACCAGGAAATTACTTCTCAAAATGAATAACGCAGAGAAACCAACCGAGGTGAGACGTTATTTAAGCCTGATCACAGAAACCAAAATAGATGAAAGTATAGTCATTTTCCCGCCTTTGTATATCAATTAGGGGAAAAACATCCTCTATTGCTAAAAATGTCTTTATCAATATTTTGGCTGACTTTCTTAGATCTGGGTGACACCCCGGTGAGGTAGTTGCTATCCCTGAAAACCTAGAACATTGGCATGGAGCGACTTCAACAGACAAAATGGTGCATATTGCCATTACCAATTATCAGGGAGAAGATCAGGCCACTTGGCTAAAAAAAGTTACCAATCAGCAATACAGATAAGCCCATCAACTATAGGATGAAAACTATAAAGTAATCGAAAAATCAGACAAAGCATTATAGAACAGTTTAGATGATTTTTAAATTCCGTAAATTCACTTTTCAAAAACTAGAATAATTAAATTCAAATAACATGAGCACATTTACTGTAAAAGCATTTGGCACCAGGGCATCCGAAGCAAATTTGGAGCAAATGCAAATCGATAGGAGGGAAGTCACAGCCAAAGACATTGAGATAGACATTTTGTTTTGCGGCGTTTGTCACTCTGATCTACATACGGCACGCAATGAATGGGGCGGCACGATTTACCCAAACGTTCCGGGCCACGAAATAGTAGGTAGGGTAACCAAAATAGGTGAAGGGGTTTCCAAATATAAAATAGGAGATCTGGTAGGCGTCGGTTGTATGGTCGATAGCTGCCGGGAATGTGAGAGCTGTAAAGAAGGGCTAGAGCAATATTGTGAAAAAGGCAACATTCAGACATATAATGGTCATGACAAACACCTAAATCATCAAACTTTCGGAGGCTATTCGGAACGCGTTGTGGTAGATGAAGATTTCGTATTGAAGATTCCTGAGAATCTCGATCTTGCGGCAACTGCTCCCTTATTGTGTGCTGGTATAACGACTTATTCGCCATTAAGGCACTGGAAGGTTGGGCCTGGCAAAAACGTCGGCATCGTCGGTATTGGCGGTTTGGGACATATGGGCGTCAAGATCGCAAAGGCAATGGGTGCACATGTAGTTGTCATAACAACCTCCTCTTCCAAAACAGAAGACGCCAAACGCCTGGGTGCCGATGAGGTCATTCTATCTACAGACGGGCAACAAATGAAAGAAAATGCGGGAAAACTGCATTTTATTCTGGATTGTGTATCTGCTCAGCACGATATCAATGCATATTTGAGTTTATTGAAAAGAGACGGGGCGCTTACTCTTGTCGGTGCGCCAGAACATCCATTGCCAGTAGCCGCTTTTAGCTTACTCGTAAGCCGCAAAAGCCTTTCCGGGTCGGCAATAGGCGGCATTGCGGAGACCCAGGAAATGCTTGATTTTTGCGGCAAGCATAACATCACTTCTGATATAGAGTTAATCCGAATGCAAGATATTAATAAGGCCTATGAGCGGCTTTTAAAAAGCGATGTAAAATACCGCTTCGTTATTGACATGGCCAGTCTGAAAGGAAAATAACACTAATAAAAGCGGGCTGCCATTCAGGTATCCCGCTTTTATTTCCAGCAATAAAGTTCTGATTCACCGTAAATGAGCAAACTATGCGCCCTCGAGCTCAAGGAGGCCTATAATCTATTGACACAATCCATCACCACATCCACAATTTCATCGCAATGAATCAGGTTGAATTCGAAAAGCTCATCTGCGGCATAGACTTTAGAGATCTCTTTTCTAAGCATGGCCTTGGCCCTGTTTAACCTGACTTTTACATTCGACTCGCTGATATTTAGCAGATGTGCAGTTTCTAGCACATTCAATCCGTTAATTTCCCGAAGAGAAAAAACCATTCTGTAATCATAAGGTATTTTCAGAAGGGCTGCTTCTATGATATGCCCTAACTCTCTTTGCTGGATAAATGCATTCGTATCATTATTTGTGTCCTTAAGCATAGAAGCGCTATTATGGTCGAGGTCTAATTCACATTCCTTGATAAAACTTAACTTATTTTTCTTTCGGTAACAATTGTTCAACATAATTCGGATAATCCATGTCTTAAAACTGGAGCGTTGTTCAAATTTTGAAAGATTTTTATAGGCACTGATAAAGGTTTCCTGCATCAGGTCCTTTGTATCTTCCAACCCATAATTGTAGGTTCGCCCTACTTTATACAGCGCTGCGTTAAACCGTCTGACGATGATTTCAAATAACGCCTTCTCTCCCTGTAAGATTCTTTCTATAATTTCCTGATCAGCGTAACTCCGAGTATCTGCCATGATTTATTCCGTAATTTTAGATATCCTAGCCATAGCAAAAGCCGAGATTGCCATAACGAGGTCCCTGACAGCGACGTCAATATAACTTAAACTCGCCAGCAAAGTTAAAGCAATTAATGCTAACCATGCTGCCACAATATAACCTCCAATTTGCGCCTTTTTGAGTACAATGAGACCTGCAATTATTTCAATGATACCGACGATCATCATGAAGGTATGTGCTGAAAACGGGATTATACTGGCAATTGTAGGATTAAGATAATTTTCCCAGTCTGTCAGCAGATTTGTAAACTTATCTGCACCGGCTACAATAGGTACAATGACAAAAGTAAATTTCAAAAGCTTGAAGATCGGCTCTAGTGGCGCTTGTTCATTTTGATTATTCATTAAATTAAATTTTAGTTTATACCCAATTAGAGTCCGCAAAGAGCAAGAAGGTTACAATACAATCTAAACTCCTGGTCTGCAATAGATTGCCGACTGTGAATTCGTTTAAATTATTCCCGTAAAAGAGGATGGAATACAGCATTATGGCAACTTTCCCTGTTGGTTTTTACTGTTTTGACGCACATTTCTGATTTCAAATTCCGACAGAAAGAAAATCAAGGAAAGATATGCTTTACAATCAGATATAATAATGGAAAGAACCTGATCTACTCGATGACTGACGCTTACCGGTTCTTGCGGGACAGTAACATAGGCTCCGGAATACCCAAGAACCTGCAATCCTTAAAATCCAATTGCAGCAAACGCTTTAATTCAATGAAAAAAACGCTAAGCCATAGAAAAAGGCATAGATCAGATAAACTTACTGACGGACATAATTAGCATAAAGCCTAAATTCTGCACTGTCCTTAAAATAGGCAGTACTAATCCTTAAAGTGTCTCGATCAAGTTTAAAGTAAACCGAAGGGCGGTATACCGCGTCCAAGACCAGAGAAGAAGAGTGATACAAAATGCTATCATAACTCTGCATTCTGCCAAAACCGTTAATGGCTTCTCCGTGCCCCACTGTAAAATCACCCCGATCTGCAGAGTCCTGGTGATTAATAACAATAAAATGCATATCTGCCGTGTAAATTAAGGTATCACTGTAAAGATTAGCATGCAGACCGCTACTCATCATTGTAACTTCCAGGCCAGGGATATCACTAAGCGCCCATTTGCCGATAATATTCTTGGCAACTGGATCTACCGGCATAACCGGGTGTTCATTCTTGGAGCAGGCACCCATAATAAAAATGGCCGCAGCGAACAAAAGTAAAATTTTTCTCATCATCAAAAGTTTTGAATTGAACGGAATTCAAATTATAAACGCTACACATATGTCAATAGAAATGCAATTTTCGAATAAAGATGTGTAATATCGCACTTATGTTTTAGATTAGATATTGATCATAAAAACAGAGCAAATAAATGTATATATATACAACTTAACAGATATAAAAAAAATAATACTTATTAACCTATGTACAAAAAGAGAATGGAGTTAAAAGAATCATGTATAAAGATAATTTTTGAGCGCTGATTTCTGTCCGGAAACTATGGATCTGATCTTAATAGTAAAGTTTGCTTCATATATAAAACCATCTGATTCATATGGTATATAATAACCCAAGTTTATTATGCACACCTGTTGATTTCTTTAATTAGAAAATTTGCTGTGAATCATGAACTTTGACTTTGTTCTGAAAAATCAGTTCAATCCCTTAGTCATCTGTTATTTTGTTTTGCATCATAATCTGAATGATACAGGAAGCTTATTCACACTTAAATTCTTAATAATATGGGACTTTTTGATAAAAGAGTAGCGTATAAGCCTTTTGAGTATCCGGAAATACTTAAATTCACGCAGGCGATCAATACTTCATTTTGGGTACACTCTGAAGTAGATTTTACGGCAGATACCCAGGATTTTCATTCAAACCTGAATGAAGCGGAAAAGCATGCAATCAGAAACAGTCTGCTTTCTATCGCACAAATTGAAGTAGCAGTAAAATCGTTCTGGGGCAATCTTTATCATCATTTCCCAAAACCAGAGATCAACGGTCTGGGGTCCACTTTTGCAGAATGTGAATTCAGGCACTCAGAGGCCTATTCCAGGTTGCTGGAAGTTTTAGGATACACCAATCATTTTGAGAACCTGCTTCGCGTACCGGTGATGCGGGAACGTATTGCCTATCTGTCTGAAGCCTTGGAGACAGCCAGTTCTGATAACAAAAAGGAATACGCCACCTCTTTGATTATGTTCAGTATCCTGATCGAAAATGTCAGCCTGTTCAGTCAGTTTGCAGTCATCCTGGCCTTTACCCGCTTTAAAGGATTGATGAAAAACGTAAGTAACATTATTGCCTGGACTTCGGTAGATGAACAGGTCCATGCCAATGCCGGTATTTACCTGGTTAATCAGCTTAGAGAAGAATATCCGGACATTTTCACAGATGCAACAATAGAGCATGTCAGTAATCTGGTCAGGAAATCTATTGAAACCGAAGAAAGAATCCTGGACTGGATCTTTAGTGAAGGAGAGATAGAGATCATCAACAAGCATGACCTTGCTAACTTCATGAAGAAAAGAGCGGATGAAAGCCTGGTTAAAATCGGCATCCCCGCTATTTTTAATGTCACTGCTGAAGAAATTGCCCCAATGGTCTGGTTTGAAGAAGAAGTGTTCTCCAACACGCTGGATGACTTTTTTGCAAAACGCCCCGTAGATTATACAAAACATGACAAGAGCATATCAGCAAATGATCTGTTCTAATTAAACCGAAGAATTCACAACATATTTGTGTACACATAAAATCGAATGCACATGACCAATTTATTTGAAGCAGCCACGCTGAGTGCCGAGCCAAGGCCGGCCTTAATTCAGAACTATGAACATGAAAAGCTCTGGTGGAAAAATGAGGAAAGTGAGCGGATACTCAATAGCGGTTATCTGCTAAAAGGAGAGACTGTAGAAGGAGCTATTGAAAGGATTTGTTCAGCTGTTGCCCAGCGACTGTACAAGCCCGAACTTAAGGATGCCTTCAAGGAGATTGTAGAAAGAGGATGGATGAGTCTGAGTTCACCGATCTGGGCCAATATGGGTACAGAAAGAGGTCTTCCGATCTCTTGCTTTAATGTGCATATTCCGGATAATATCGAAGGAATCACGCATAAGCTGGGTGAAGTGATCATGCAGACAAAATTAGGAGGCGGCACCTCCGCCTATTTTGGCACCCTGCGTGAAAGAGGCAGTTCAATTACCGACAATGGTAAAAGTACCGGTGCAGTGAGCTTTATGCGCCTTTTTGATACAGCGATGGACACTATTTCTCAGGGCGGTGTTCGCAGAGGCGCTTTTGCTGCCTATATGGACATCGACCATGGTGATATCGAAGAGTTCCTCTCTATCAAAGATATCGGGCATCCAATCCAGAACCTGTTTTTCGGCGTCTGTATTCCAGATTACTGGATGCAGGAAATGATTGACGGTGATACCAAGAAAAGGGAAATATGGGCCAAAGTTCTGGAAAGTCGTCAGCAAAAAGGGTTGCCTTATCTGTTTTTCTCTGATAATGTCAATAAAAACAGACCACAGGTATATAAAGATAAAGACCTCACGATTCACGCGTCGAATCTTTGTTCAGAGATCATGTTACCTTCTACGGAAGATGAATCCTTTATCTGTTGCCTGGCTTCTATGAACCTGGAACTCTATGATGAATGGAAAGATACAGATGCTGTTAAGCTGGCTGTATTCTTCCTGGATGCAGTGCTGCAGGAATTTATCGTAAAGTCTGAGAATAATTTCTACCTGGAAGCAGCGCACAAATTCGCGAAAAGGCATCGTGCACTGGGATTGGGTGCATTGGGCTGGCATTCATACCTTCAGAAAAACATGATTCCATTTGAGGGAATGCAGGCCAAGCAACTGACTTCTGCTATTTTCAAAGACATCAGCGAAAAAGCAGTAAAAGCCAGCAGAGATCTTGCATGGATTTATGGAGAGCCAGATATGTTGACCGGCTATAATTTAAGAAATACCACACTTATGGCGATTGCCCCAACAACGTCTTCCTCTGCTATTTTGGGGCAAACCTCCCCAGGTATTGAACCATTCAGCAGCAATTATTACAAAGTAGGCCTTTCAAAGGGCAACTTCATGCGCAAGAACAAATATCTCAAGCAATTACTTGCAGACAAGGGTATAGACAATGAGGACACCTGGAGAAGCATCATGTTGAATCACGGAAGCGTGCAGCACCTGGAAGAGCTGAGCACAGAAGAGAAAGAAGTATTCAAGACCTTTAAGGAAATCAGCCAGCTGGAAATCATCCAACAGGCAGCGATCCGTCAGAAGTTTGTCGATCAGTCCCAAAGCTTAAATGTAAATATTCCGTCTAATCTTCCTATTAAAGAAGTGAACAGATTATTTATTGAAGCATGGAAGTTAGGTGTTAAGACTATCTATTATCAACGTAGCCAAAGTGTCTCTAAAGAAATGGTAACGAATTTGGTGAGTTGTAAAAGCTGTGAAGCATAAGAATAATTTTGATCATCAACAGCCGCTTTTTGCTCAGACAAAAAGCGGCTGTTCTATTCCATAATGAGTATTTCAATATCCATCATTCTAGTCAGCTTTCTGGCTTCGATTATCCGCTCTACGTTTGGATTCGGAGAAGCATTGGTGGCGGTCCCCTTACTGGCATTATTTCTACCGTTACAAGTGGCCGTGCCGTTGGCTGTAATGCTCTCCATTGCAATAGCATTGCTGGTGGTCATTCAAGATCATCGGCACATTCACATTCAAAGTGCAAAATGGCTTATTTTATATGCGCTGCCCGGTATCCCGATTGGCTTGTATCTAATGCTACAGTTAAAAGAGGGGTTCACTAAAACCGCATTAGGTATACTGATCTGTCTGTTTGCCCTCTACTCAATACTAAAAAAAATGCATTCAAAAAACACAAAAGACCATAAGGGCTGGTTAGCAGTCTGCGGCTTATTATCCGGAATACTCGGAGGAGCTTATGGCCTAAACGGGCCCCCACTCGTATACTATGGTGACAAGCAGGGATGGTCGGCACAACATTTCAGGGCCACTTTGCAGGCCTATTTTCTGCCCGCAAGCACACTGGCGTTATTAGGATATTTTATGCAATCCATGGTGACCGCAACTGTTTTCCACTATTTCCTAATTGCCCTCCCGCCCACGATTATAGCTGTTTATATAGGCAGATGGCTCAACAAGAAATTTACCACCACCAGTTTTTTTAAACTAGTATATATTTTCTTACTGCTTCTGGGTACCGTCCTACTTTGGCATACATTCAGATAATACGGTTCGCAACGAAAATAGATGATTACCTCTTTAGAGTCAATAATTCACAGTTTTCATTTATCACATTGCCGTTTTTTGACAATAGCCTTGTCATATATACTTACGCACCTTAAATACTGAATACATACCAAAGGCACCACTGTCTGTTTTTCCTCCTCTTTGTTTTTTAGCCAGCTGCCTTTGTCTATAAGTCAGCTTCTTCTCTAATGTCTTAAATATTTTCTTATTATCATAACTGCTGCCATCAGATAAGGTAGCCGCTAAATGCCGGTGCTGCAAAGGATGCTCTCGAAAAGTTGATCACCGTCAAACATTGGGGCCACCAGTTGAAGCGCTAAGACAAAGAACCGCGAATTTACTGGAAATGATGGCTTAAAAACCAGCTTAAAGGGGGCTATTGGTGGAGCTATGTATAAACAGAAAGAAAATCCAGTAAAACAGGCTGGAATTACCAGGATTGATTGCCAGAAAATGAATGAAAATCTAGAATATTTTAAAAAAGACAGGTCATTCCCATCGCAATGCCATAAACGGGATAATTGAATCCCCATAAATCTTAGCGAGTGAGTCTCTCTACCGATTTAGCACAATTCAGGTTTAATTCGACCTTTTCGTACCTCAAGGTCAAATTAAACCTATTTATTATATCAAAGATAACGTTTCTCCACTGTTGCAACAGGAAGGGACACTTTCTTATAACCGACTCCAACTATTGAAAGGATCCTTTAGTCGCACTGTCTATACCCACGTCATTCGTACTGTCTTTATGCTCACTGCCAGCAGGGGCATAACCATTGGGCTGACCTGGCATAGGGCTATCACTATAAGTAGCGCTATCTGGCATGCCCAGATCATTGGGATTATCATTTAAATGCCGCCTGTCTCCACTGCCGCAATTTATGGCAGCAAAAGTTGTGAATATCACTATTAACAATAACCATATACTTTTTTTCATTTCGGTATTTTTAATCATTAAATAACTATTGATGCAACAAAAAATGCTCCGAACAGATCCTGATAGTATATTTAATTGTATTAGCCCCAATCTAAATGACCACTATCTCTAATTATGAATGCGACTTAATACTAATTCCATTAGTATAAACAATAAAATATATTCTAATATCTACGAAAGCTTATCGATTTTTTTGAGAATTTCAGCAGCAAAAACGTATTGCTTTTATAGGAAAATGTATCTTTATCTTCATAGATAATCCTCAGTTTAGCTATGGATTACACTCAAAAAATAAAAGAATATTCTTTATGGAGCATTTCTTTCAACATATTATTAAAGAATTTGAATTACCCCTTTCTAGCCCTGTATTGATCTTTTCGGTTATTTTACTAATAATATTATTTGCCCCGATTATCCTGAAAAGGTTAAATCTTCCTGGGCTAATTGGACTTATCGTTTCAGGAGTCATAATAGGGCCGAATGGTTTAGATATTATAGCCAATGACTCTGCAATACATTTATTTTCTACCATTGGCATTCTCTATATTATGTTTATTGCGGGTTTGGAGCTGGATCTTCAACAATTTAAAAAACACCGAAATAAAAGTATCGTTTTTGGTTTATTTACATTTTCTCTACCATTATTAATTGGCTTCACAGTATGTCATTATTTGCTAGGATATAATCTCAATGCGAGTTTTTTAACTGCAAGTATGTTTGCCACCCATACATTAGTTTCATATCCAATTGTCAGTAAGCTGGGTGTTTCTAAAAACATTGCTGTCGCTATGACAGTTGGCGGAACAATACTTACTGACACCGCTGTATTAATTATACTGGCTATTATTATGGGCAATGCAAAAGGTAACCTTTCGAAGGAATTCTGGATTAGTATGGGCATCTCACTTACATTGTTTATCGCATTTATGCTCCTGGTAATTCCTCGAATCGCCAAATGGTTCTTCCAGAAGATGGAAAGTGAAAAACACTCCCATTTTATATTTGTATTAGCGGTTGTATTTTTTGCCGCTTTTCTTGCGGAGGTTATAGGCATGGAACCGATTATTGGTGCATTTGTCGCAGGGCTGGCACTCAATAAATTGATCCCCAGTTCATCTGCATTAATGAATCGAATCGAATATATTGGTAACTCCCTTTTTATTCCCTTTTTTCTGTTTTCTGTTGGAATGCACGTAAATATCAAAGTGATTGCATCTGGACCAACTGCCTTAATTATTGCAGCTACATTAACGTTAGTTTCCGTTTCGGGTAAATGGTCAGCTGCTTGGATAACGCAGCATCTGTATCGATTATCGCCTCAGCAAAGACGACTTATCTTTGGCTTAAGTGGCTCACAGGCAGCTGTTGCCTTAGCTGTAATCCTGGTTGGATATCAGGCCGGCATTTTGGATGAAAATATCCTCAACGGCACTATTATTTTAATTCTTGCAACCTGCATAATTTCCTCAATTATGACAGAAAAAGCCGCGAAGCAAATTCTAATAGAAGATGAAAGTAACGGACCACCAGTAGAAGAGACTCAGGAATCTAAAAAGGAACAAATTATTGTTTCCGCCTCAAAAGCCTTTAATTTTGATAAATTGCTCGAATTTGCCCTCCTTATAAAAGATAAAAGATCTGATACGCCAATCACGATACTGTCAGTTGTACCTAATAATGAGGAAGCAGAAGACAATATTCTAAAATCTCGAAAAAAACTACAAGAGTTTATCAACCTTGCCTCAGCCACGGAAATCAAAGCTAATATAGTCACTACAATCGACCATAATACAGCCAGCGGAATAGCCAGAGCGGCAAAAGAATCAATGGCAGATATCGTCATTACCAATTGGCCTAACAGAGCCCGCATGTTGGATCTGTTTATCGGGGAGAAAATGGAAGGTATAATCAAAAGAATAGATAAAAATTTGTTTATCGGCCAATTCCAGGGAACATTGGTTGGCCATAAACGTATTGTCATTGCATCTCCTCCCTTAGCTGAACTAGAGAGAGGGTTTGACCTCTGGGTGCGCAAAATCCTCCGCCTAGCCGAAGAATTGAGCTTACCGATATTCCATTACGGTCATACCCATACACACAGTGCCTTTAAACAAAAGGTTCACAAAATGGGAGTCAATATCTCTTATTTTCACCACAGTTTTGAAGATTGGGATAACTTCGCCTCTTTTACCAGGTTTGTCAAGCCTGAAGATATCTTCATATTGATAGCCGCTAGGAATGGTTCTGTTTCATATCTGAGTGTACAGGATCATTTGCATTATAAACTCGATCGGTATTTTGAGAAAAACAGCAAAATTATCATTTATCCTAAACAGGAAGGTTTCGTTGCCGGAGAGGATAATTACGAAGAAATTAATCTTAGCCCCTTAAACAGAAGCCTGGATGCATTTGAGCTTGTAGGCAAAGGAATCAAGGACTTCTTTAATAAAAAGCAGCCTTAATCCAGGACACTGGAATAAGGCTGCACCCAAACCCGATACAAAGGACAATTATAGACATAGATTCTTTTAATTAATATCCTGTTGTCGGCCTTCAGAAAGTTGCTCCAGCAATTTGTCGTTAAAAGCAGGCAAATCCTTAGGTGAACGGCTGGTGATTAAAAATTCATCTACCACAACCTCCCGGTCCGTCCACTTGGCACCGGCATTGACCAAATCCGTCTTAATTGAAGGATAGGAGGTCATTTCTTTACCCTCCAATAAACCAGTTTCAATAAGTGTTTGAGAACCGTGGCAGATAGCAGCAACCGGCTTACCGGCTTCACTGAACTTCTTAATAAACTCGACCGCTTTTTTATGCGTTCTCAGTCTGTCAGGATTCATAACACCTCCTGGTAAAACCAGTGCAATATAATCCTCAGCCTTGGCCTCATCCAACCCAGCGTCCACTTTTATTTCTATACCCCAATTCCCGTCCTGCCATCCTCTAATGGTATAAGGCTCAGGCGAAATCACTTCCGCAATAAGCCCTGCTTCTTCCAATGCCGCTTTTGGTGATGTAAGTTCAGACTGTTCGAATCCTGTTTCAGAAAGTATAGCTACTTTCTTTCCTTTCAAATACTCTTTATTTATCATGACTGCCAATTAATCATCCATAGGGAAATATGCACTTCTACCCGGTATAATGCGAAGGTCATGCCAGATCAATTGTTCAGTTAGGTTATTCTCTTTAAAGCAGCTTTGTGTCCAGGATTGGATACATTCTGTCCCATTCCTTCCGCAATCTACAAGATTGCTTATTTTTGCCAGAGAATAACGCATACATTAACATCTCTTCATCGGATAACACTAGACATGTCGAAAGTCAACGCGTCCATACCCATAAAGCTACATACAGCAGGGCTTATTGTTATAAAAGACAATCAACTACTGTTAGCTTACAGTAACAATAAGAAAGCCTGGTATCTGCCGGGCGGGAAAATAGACCCGGGAGAAACAGCCCTTGAGTCACTGATCAGAGAAATAGAGGAGGAGCTGCACGTCCGGCTTAACAAAACCGATCTAAGCGCCTACTATCATATTTCGGCACCTGCATTTGGTGAAAGTAATAGCGTCCTGATGGAACAGGACTGCTTTATTGGACCAGCCAGTGATCATTATAAAGCATCAGGAGAAGTGGGAGCCATCCGATACTTTTCTTATGACGCATATATTTCCCAACAACCGGTCGTGCCGGGAGTGATTAACGCCTTTAAGAAACTGATGGCAGATGGCCTGATTATCAACGCCATTAAGGCTTAAATTCAAATATTCAATTTTCTGCCCAAATTTATTCAATGACCATTTTAGCCCCGACATCCCTGGAAGACTTTTATAAAGAAATTGCCGCATTGACCGGGCAATCAATAGATGAGCTGTTACCACCTAATGTCCAAAAGGAGGTAGGCCATTTTAATGTCTTCGACATCCACCAGACATATCTAAAAGCAAAAGAACAAAAGGTAATGCCTTATAACTATAGGGCCTATTACAAAATAAGCTGTATTAAAGGAAAAAACAGAGCAGAATATGCCGATAAAATCATTGACATTCAGCGCTACGGTTTACTGTTCGCTACCCCAAAAGTTCCATATCACTGGATTCCCTTAAATGGAGCGCCTGCGGGCAGTTTTTGTGTTTTCACAGAAGATTTCCTGTCACCTGGTAAAGCGGGTTTATCCATAGACGAGTTGCCCATATTTAAAGCGACTGGCACACCAATATTTGAAATACCTGCGGAAAAAGCCAGGGAAATTCTTCACCTTTTCGGTAAAATGCAAAAAGAACTCCTTGCTGATTACCCCTATAAATATGACCTGATCAGAAATTATGTAATGGAGCTCATCCATTACGGACAACAACTACAGCCTCAAACAAATATCAGGGCACCGCAGAACGCAGCAACACGTATATTATCCCTTTTTATCGAGCTTTTAGAACGGCAATTCTCCAGTACTGGTATTGAACGGCTGACACTTAGAACCGCCGGTGATTATGCCAGCCGACTCGCCGTTCATGTCAATCACCTCAATAAAATCGTTAAGGAGCTCACCGGGAAATCTACCACAGATATTATTAGCAGCCGGCTAATACAGGAAGCCAGGGTCTTATTAAGGCAGTCTCCGCTAAATATATCAGAAATAGCCTATGCGCTGGGATTTGAGGAAACCGCCCATTTTTCAAATTTTTTCAGGAAACATACGGGAACAGCCCCCAGTTCGTATAGATCCTAGACTGATTCCGTGATTATTTGAATTTCGCAATCATTACTTTGAATCCTGCAACAAAGCTTCGGAAGACTTGTCTGAATTTTGCATCGTTAATCATTATTCAAATAAATAAATGCAAAAATGGCAACACATAACAACAAAATAGCATTAGTAACAGGGGGCTCCAGGGGGCTGGGTCGAGAAATGGCCCTGGCACTCGCATCCGATGGAAACGACGTCATTATCACCTATCACACTAATCAGACGCAGGCTGATGAAGTTGTCGGTCTGATAAAAGACAAAGGAGTATCGGCAACTGCCTTGCAGCTGGACAGTCGTAAAACGGAAACATTCGATAACTTTTTCCAAACACTCAATAGCTACCTCAAAGAAACTTATAAGGAGGCAAAATTTGATTATCTGATCAACAACGGCGGCACAGCGCTTTATGCACCATTTGAGAAGACTACCGAAGAGCAGTTCGATGAGATCATCAATATCCATTTCAAGGGGGTTTACTTCCTTACGCAAAAAGCCTTACCTTTTTTAAACGATAATGGTGCTATCGTGAATGTCAGCTCCGGTCTGGCAAGGTTTTCCTTGCCGGGTTCGTCCGCCTATGGTGCAACAAAAGCAGCCGTGGACACACTGACCAGATATATGGCCAAAGAACTTGGCAACCGTGGCATCAGGGCTAATACGATCGCTCCCGGTGCTATTGAAACGGATTTTGGGGGCGGCCATGTCAGAGATAATAAAGAGGTCAATCTCCATATTGCAAATGATACGCCGCTTGGCAGGGTAGGGCTTCCTACTGATATCGGAGGTGTTGTTGCATTCCTGTGTTCTCCCAGGGCCGGCTGGATCAATGCGCAACGCATTGAAGTATCCGGAGGTATTTACTAATCCCTCAGATACCGGAAAAAATAAGCGGCAGCCTTGAACGGAAACTCAAGCGCCGATTCAGGACTGCCGCTTTTTTTGAATAATGGCTCGCCTATTTATGGGTAAGTCCCGCAGCCTCTTTCAACATTTCTTTTACAGCTGCCTCTAATTGATCATCCTTTCCATTGAGAAAATCCTCATAAGGAAGCGGTACAAGAATATCAGGTTCGATCTGCAGCCTTTCTGTCGGCCTGTTTTCCTTTCCGATTGTTGCCACCATAGGAATTCCGAATATCAAAGTCGGATCGATCTGCCTTTCCCACCACACTGCCGTACCTGTGCCAGGTACCGGCATGCCTATGAGCTTACCAATCCCCAGTTCATGATAGGCATAAGGAAAGATAAAGGCATCGCTGTAATTACTTTCACTCATCAATACGCAACTTGGTTTCTGCCATTTATTCATAGGCTCGCCCCCCTTGAGCATATGTCCTTGCGGCGCAAATTTAAGATAGTTTTTACCTGACAGAAAGGTCACAAGGTCATCATGCAACCAGCCTCCACCGTTGAAGCGGGTATCTACTATCAGGGCCTGTTTTTCCCTGTTTTTACCCATCACCTTATCAAAAGTCTCTCTAAAACTTCCATCATTCATTCCTTCAACATGTACATAACCAATCTTGCCACCACTCAGCTCAGCGACTTTCTTTTCCATGATACGGGTCCAGCGCTTATACATGAGATCCGATTCTTTTGAGAGATCAATAGGGCGTATCTTTTCTTCCCACTTCCTACCATTAGATCCAGATAAGGTTAACAGTACATTCTTGCCCTCTTCGTGATTCAACAATATAGCCCAATCCATACTATCGGTGATGGGCTGATGGTTGATCTCCAAAAGCAAATCGCCGGATTTTATTTTGCTCTTGGTACGGTCTATGGGGCCACCTGCGATCACTTCAGTTATCTTTAAGCCTTTCCCTTGATAGGTCTCGTCATAGAGCAGCCCCAGAGAGGCAGTCTCATCCGCATTGGCATGTTTGGGATAAAAACGACCACCTGTGTGAGAGACATTCAGCTCTCCCAGCATCTCACTGAGCAAGAGGGCGAAATCATAATTGTTATTGATATGGGGCAGGAACCGTTCGTATACAGTTTTATACGTATTCCAGTCCACTCCATTCATATCAGGTGCATACAGTTTCTTTTTTACCTGCCGCCATGCGTGTTCAAAAATATACCTTCTTTCAACCGCTTCGTCCAGCACCATGCTGCCGTCAATTGAGATGGGGCTGACTTTACCGGAAGCAACATCTACCTTAATAAGACCGCCTTTAGAACTAAGAAACAGGCTTTTGCCATCTTTACTCATTTCGAGATTACTGGGTGTGCCGCTGAGCTTAGCCAGTATTTTTGTGTCGTGGGTTCTGGGCTCCGTTACCCATAGATCAAATCCTTTCTCAAAAGCAGCCAGGTAATATAATTTGGCGCCGTCATTAGACAATACATAATCACTAATCGAAGAGCTGTTAATCGTCAACCTTACCTGTCTTTGATCCAGGTCAGTAAAATCAAGTTTAAGTATTGAATCTTTATTATCTTTAGCAACAGAATCTTTTTCCTTATTAGGATCATGAGCAGTCAGGGCATCGGTGCCCGGGTTGCCTTTCCCTTTTGTCGAATCTGGGTTGGACTGCTTTTCTTTCAACAAAGCATAGTCTTCTTTACTTAATATAAACTGATCATAGGCTTCCTTATCAAAGAAAACACCGTAAACATCTACTTCCTGGCTTCCCTGGCTGGCCAGAGATTTCCTGCCCAACTTACTGCTTTCCCAGGTGAGCATTTTGCCACCAAGCGCCCATTTACCGTTATATTCACCAAAACCGCTGTTAACAGGATATACAATAGAGCCTGTCCCATCTGCCGCAATCAGCGCCGTATTGCTGGAAGAGAAGTATCCCATCTCATCATCGGCTATTACCCATCTGCTGTCTGGACTCCAGTTAAAATCCCAATCGCCGTCTGCGTAGGAATGATTATGCCCCTGGGGAAGTAACGTAACGGTTTTCTTGTTATCAATCGTATAGACTTTTAGGATATTGCGTTCCTCTACATAAGCAATCTTCTTTCCGTCAGGCGATAATTTGGGCTGGAATTCGTCTTTGGAGGTTGCGATCAGCGGCTCTTCCTTCAAGACAGTTGACGCATAAAAATAAGGCTCCTCTTTACGGATAATGGAAGATTTATAAATATCCCAACTGTTGGCTCTTTCGGTTGCATAGACCAGGCTTCTTCCGTCGGGTGCCCATTGTACCATCCTTTCCTGCTCAGGCGTATTGGTAATTCTTTTCGTCTCTCCATTTTCCACTGCCGTAACGAAAATTTCTCCCCTGGCAACAAAGGCTATTTCTTTACCATTTGGACTCAGCGCAAATTCACTGATATTTCCGTTGACCTTCTTCTCCTTTTTAATGCCGGCATCACCATCGTTACTCAGGCTAATAGCCAACTTAACCGGTTGATTACCATCATGCAATGTATAAATCTCACCGTTCCAGGCAAAACAAAGCGTATTTTCATCTGACCTGCTTAAATAGCGGACAGGATTCATTTTGAAATCTGTCAGCTGAGTGGGTGGCGCATTGCTGTTAACCGGTTGCCTGAAGATATTTTGCGTACCACTTTTTTCACTCAGATAATATACACTATTGCCGTCAGCTGCAAAAACAGGCTCCCTGTCTTCGCCTTTAAAAGCGCTCAATTTTTTATATGTTTTACCCGGGATATCCATGATCCATACGTCTCTGGTGACAGCAGAAGTTGCGTGCTTACGCTGATCACTTTCATAACCTTTAATATCCTCAAAGACAATTTTATCGCCGTTTTTGTTATAATGCGCCGTTGACATCCCCGCGGCACTCACTAATAACGGGCGTCCGCCATTTATTGAAACGGTATAGACATTAGAAAAAAGAGAAGAGCTGAAACGCACACTTTTAGCAGGCGCATTTCTGGAAGACCTGAATAAAACGCGTTTGTTATCCGACGTAAAATCATAAGGGTAATCATTTACGCTAAAAGCAGTAAGCCTTTTAGGCGTTCCTCCCTTAGCTGGCATTACAAACACATCAAAATTACCATACCTGTCACTTGCAAAGGCGATATGCCGGCCGTCATGGCTCCAGACAGGCATCATGTTATGTGCATCAAATAAAGTTAGCGGAATCGCGGTTCCACCCGATGCGCTAACTGTATACAAGGTCCCTTTATAGCCAAAGGCGATGGTCCTCCCATCGGGAGAGATGGCTGGGTGCTGCAGCCAAAGCGGTGTAATCTGTGCTGACAATGCACCTGCCAGCAACATAAATAAGCCGAATAGCAGTTTTTTCATGTACTTGATAAAAAGCGGTAAAAAATTAGTTATGGCTGTAAATATAGCGATTAAAAGTCATAATATCCTTTATTCTGCGTTGAGAATCAGTGTCTGGTTTTAAACAAGGCAGCCCGTTTCGTAATTCATTGCAGTAACACATTTACAACTGTTCAGCCCGTTTAATACCTGACGACATAGGCAAACGCATTTTTTGCAACCATGTTCCTAAGAGCAATCTAAAAAACAAAAAATCGAATATAAAGACATGCCGGTAAAACGAATTATATTTATCTTTGAGCACAATGAAATTCATGGCATTCATTTTATGTATCACAGTCATGGCATTATCCATTATGCCCTGTCAGGATATTAATGCCAGTACTGCACAACAAGCGCTTACGGTTAGTCAAAGTAGCGGAACACACCAATGTGGTCACGATGATCATTGCAGTCCGTTTTGCCTTTGCAGCTGTTGTCCAAGCGCCGCAACCTCCGAAGCACCGGGCACTGTATTTCGATTAAATGCTCCAGCCGCTATTACTGTAAAAAAAGAATACCTAATTAGGGAAGTAACTTTTGCCTCTAATTTCTTCGACAATATCTGGCAGCCTCCAAAAGACCAGATAGCTGCCTAAGTCCCTTTATTATTAGAAGGTGACTAAC